>JBKBMG010000068.1:0-24359 GCA_046295975.1 Rhodocyclaceae bacterium | reverse complement strand
CAGCCGGCTTGCGAAAGGTTCAGACAACGAGTAAAAACCACCCGTCCTGTCATCTCCCACTGGGGGAATTTGACCTGGCCACAGATGGAGGAATTTGAAGTGGCCGCCGGGGTACGTAGCCGTCGCAAATCTGCTTGAGCAGTTGCTTCCAGGCAGCCTCATTCATTTGCGTGGTCCCCGGCGAACGCCTGTGCGAAACCGTTTCACATACCCATCATAGGGCATGTTCCAGGAATCGGCGGGGTATCGTGACGGTCCGCCGCTCCGACCGCCAGGGGCCTTGCGAGCAAGCGCTAGTCTGGCTCGTGCAGCAGGAAGTTGGCGCCGCGCGACGGAGCGCCACCGGACGTGAGGGCGTCGACCGTGGTGGTTTCGTCCTTCAGGTGCACGCCGGACATCCGCCGCGACCAGGCATTGCGCATGAGGTGGCCAAGCTTGCGCGCAGCGTCCTCGTAGCTCAGGCCAGCTTCGCGGATGTTCGACAGGCAGTTGCGGTTGGCGTCGGTGTTGCCGGGAGCGGGGGCGTAAGTCATGTAGACGCCCAGGCTGTCCGGCGAACTGAGGCCGGGGCGCTCGCCGATCAGGATGACGGCGAGCCGTGCCCGCGCGAGGCTGCCGATGTCGTCGCTGATCGCAACCCGCCCCTGCTCGACCACGGCCACCGGTGCGATTCGCCATTCGGCGGGGCATTCGGCGAGTGCGTAGCGCAGCAGCGCGGCGGCATGACGCTGGACGGCGAGCGCCGACAATCCGTCGGCGACGATGAAGACCACGTCGAACCCGGGTGTGGCGTCGCTGCCGGCGGGGGGTTTCGAGTTGGTGGTGGCTGCGGCGGCAAGTACGCCTGCGAAGGCTTCGGCGGACGCCGGGGCGAGGCGACGGCCGAGGTCGGGGCGTTGCAGGTAGGTGGCGCGGTCGGGGGCGGCACTGTGGAGGTGCACAGGCGTCACCCCCAGCGCGATGAGTTGGGCACGCAGCTCGGGGACGTCCAGCGGCGTATGCACCGCGTCGCGCGCCTGTGCGTGCGCCTGCTGGAAGGCAAGGTGATGACGGGTGGGCAAGCTGGTGCCGGCCCGGCCCAGCCCGATGCGGGCCGTGGTGTAGTGGCGCAGAAAGGCCCAGGGGTTCTCGACCACCGGGGTTGGGGTGTCCGTTTGCTCAGGGTGGTCGCGCGCCGCGGAGACCGGTTGCGGCATTGTTGCGGGGCGTGAAACGGGGGTGTCGTGTCTCATGCTAGGGCCTGCTGGCGTGCGCCCGCGAGGCTGCGGGCAAACGGGGCGGGAAGGCGGTCGGCCACCTGTGGCGAGCCAGCTTCGTCGAAAATGTCCATGCGCCGCAGCCATTGTTCGAACTCCGGCGCGGCGCGCAGGCCGAGCACCCGTCTGACGTAAAGCGCGTCGTGAAAGGAGGTGGTCTGGTAGTTCAGCATCACGTCGTCCGAACCGGGAATCCCCATGATGAAGTTGCAGCCCGCGGCGCCCAACAGCGTCAGCAACATGTCCATGTCGTCCTGGTCGGCCTCGGCGTGGTTGGTATAGCAGATGTCGCAGCCCATGGGCACGCCCATGAGCTTGCCGCAGAAGTGGTCTTCCAGGCCGGCGCGGATGATTTGCTTGCCGTCGTAAAGGTATTCGGGGCCGATGAAGCCCACCACGGTATTGACCAGCAGGGGGTGGAACGCGCGTGCCACCGCGTAGGCGCGCGCCTCGCAGGTTTGTTGATCCAGGCCGTGGTGGGCGCCGGCTGACAAGGCGCTGCCCTGGCCGGTTTCGAAATACATCACGTTGTCGCCCACGGTACCCCGTTGCAGGGCGAGCGCGGCCTCGCGCCCTTCGGCGAGCAAGGCCAGGTCGATACCGAAACTCGCGTTGGCGCGCTGGGTGCCGGCGATGGACTGAAAGACCAGGTCCACCGGCACGCCGCGCTCGATGGCGGCGAGGGTGGTGGTGATGTGCGTGAGCACGCACGACTGGGTGGGCATTTCGTACTTGCGGATCACCTCGTCGAGCATGTGCAGCAAGGCCGACACGGCTGCCAGGTTGTCGGTGGCGGGGTTGATGCCGATCACCGCGTCGCCGCTGCCGTAGAGCAGGCCGTCCAGCAGGCTGGCCGCAATTCCGGATGGGTTGTCGGTCGGGTCGTTGGGCTGCAGGCGGGTGGACATCCGTCCGGCCAGGCCGATGGTGTTGCGAAAGCGCGTCACCACCCGGCACTTGCGCGCGACCAGGATGAGATCCTGTACGCGCATGAGCTTGGAGACCGCAGCTGCCATTTCCGGTGTGATGCCCGGTGCCAGGGCGCGCAGGCTTGCCTCGTCGGCAGCGTCGGACAGCAGCCAGTTGCGGAAATCGCCGACGGTGAGGTGGCGCACGGTGGAAAACGCCGCAGCGTCGTGTCGATCGATGATCAGTCGGGTGACCTCGTCGTCCTCGTAGGGCACGACCGCTTCGTTCAGGAAGGTGGTCAAGGGCAGGTCGGCCAGTGCCATCTGCGCCGCGACGCGCTCCTGGCTGCTGTCGGCGGCCACCCCGGCGAGCACGTCGCCGGAGCGATAGGGCGTGGCCTTGGCGAGCAACTCCGCGAGATCGCGGAATTGCCATGTTCGGCCATTGAGTACATGGTTGTAGGTGGGCATCAAGCACCTCCCGGGTGACGGATGAGCGTATGGGAGGGGATCTAGCAAGACGCATACCGCAGTGCAGCAAGGCCGTTGTCGAGTGGCGGTGGCGCGAGCTTGCGCTGCAGCGTGCATGGTTCAGGGCGAACGTCACGACAACATGCCCCGAAGCGGCGAGTGCCCCGACAACGATGCACCGCAGTGGGGCGGGGGGATGGAGATGCGTTCCGGGCGGGATCAGTCGTGGGTGCCCGCGGGCAGTCGTGCAATCACCTTGATCTCGAAATCGAAGCCGAAGAGCCAGGTCACGCCGACACCGGTGAGCGTCGGGTACGGGGCGTCGCCCCAGTACTCCGGCACGACCTTCCAGATCGTCTCGAACCTCGATTCCGGATCGACGATGAACACGGTGACGTCGATGACGTCGTCGAAGGTGCATCCCGCAGCGCGGAGTATTGCGTTGAGGTTCTCGAAGGCGAGCCGGACCTGCTTCTCGAGGTCGGGTTCGGGGGTGCCGTCCTCGCGGCTGCCGACTTGTCCAGAGACGAACAGCAGGCCGTTGGAGCGGATTGCGGGCGAGTAGCGATTGCGTTCGTAAAGCGCCTGGCGCCCGGGGGGAAAGACTGCGTCACGTGTTGCCATGGAGATCTCCGTCAAGGGGTTAAGCCGACCGTGGTGGTCGTGTTGGCAATTTACGTGGCCGGGTCTGGGTGATAAACGCGCTACCCTGACCAAGACTGTTTGTAGAATCCAAACAATCAAACAGCTCAGGAGCGGAGATGGATCGATTCCATGCCATGCAGGCGTTCGTCCGGGTGGTGGAAACCGGCAGCTTCACCAAGGCCGCCGAAACACTCCACATGAGCAAGACGACGGTGACGCAACTCGTGCAGCAACTGGAGGCGCGCCTGCGTGTCCGCTTGCTCAACCGCACGACACGCAAGGTCAATGTCACCGCCGACGGTGCCGCGTACTACGAGCGTGTGCTGCGCTTGCTGGCCGACATGGACGACGTCGAGACCAGTCTTTCCAGTGCCTCGGCCGTGCCCCGCGGGCGGCTGCGGGTGGACGTTCCCAGTCCGCTGGCGCGTCTGGTGCTCGTGCCCGCCTTGCCCGCGTTCCACGCCCGCTACCCGGACATTCAACTCGACATGGGCGTGAGTGACCGGACCGTGGATCTGATTGGCGAAAGTGTGGATTGCGTCGTGCGTGGTGGCGAACTCACCGATCTGTCGTTGATTGCACGGCGCGTGGGCGACCTGCAACTCGGGGTGTATGCCGCGCCGGACTACCTGGCGCGGAGCGGCACCCCGTCGCATCCGGGCGAACTCGCCGGCCCGCCTCACCACGTCGTGGGCTTCACCTGGGCACGTTCGGGCAAGACCTTTCCCTACGCCATGCACCGCAATGGAGAAAGCCTCAAGGTGTCGGGGCGTTACGTCGTCGCGGTTGACGACGGCAACGCCTATCTCGCAGCCGGACTGGCCGGCATGGGGGTGCTTTGGTTGCCGGACTACATGGCCCGCGCGCATCGGGCGCGGGGCGAACTCGTCCCCTTGTTCGAAGACTGGCGCCTCGACCCGATGCCGCTATACGTCGCGTACCCGCCGAACCGCCATGTCAGCGCCAAACTGCGTGTCTTCATCGACTGGATCGCCGAGCTGATGGCGCGGCACGCGCCTGTGAGCGATCGAAGGGGGGCATGATGCCCTGCCTGTACAACGGAGGCGATTTGAGGAGGAGGGCGTCTGTCGCCGCACGCCGGTTGGGGTGTCATCGTTTTTTCGCCCATCCGTCCACCGGAAGGTCGAAATGCAGCACTTCTTCCCGCGTGCCGAGCTTGCTGTAGAGCGCGATCGCGGGCTCGTCTTCGATGCCGGTATCGGCTTGGACGAACATGACGTAGGCCCCTCGGGCTGCGGCGATTTTGCCGAGCTGTTCGATCAGCGCGGTGGCGATGCCCTGGCGTCGGTGGGTGGTGGCGACGGCGAGGTCGTAGATGTAGATCTCGCTGCGGGCCTGCTCGAACTTGGGCAGTTCGTAGGCGGCGAGTCCGCCAACGACCGCGCCGTCCTCCACTGCGACTAGCGCGATGAAGGTGTCGCCACCAAGCAGGCGCTGCAGGTAGGCGTCGTCGGGACGGTTCGCGTTATAGGTGTCCATATCGCCAAAGGCTTCGCCGAAGGTGGCGAGCAGGGCGTGCATCAGCGCGATGTCGTGCGGGCCGATCTGGCGGATCTCGGTGGCCATGGGGGCACTCCGGGTGGTCGGGCGGGCTTCTCATATTGCCTGAAGCGAAAGTGCTTGAGGTGATGTGGCACAAGCGGGTCTTTGATCGCGAAAACATTCAACAAGATGGTTGACTTTTTATTCGGGTGTGCCTAAATTCAACCTCATGGTTGAATTAAATCTATCCCCTCTCGACGCCGTGTTCCATGCCCTGGGCGATGCGACGCGCCGGCAGATGCTGCGCCTGCTCGCGCAGGGCGAGCGAACGGTCGGCCAGCTTGCCGAACCCTTCGAGATCTCGCTTGCGGCCGCGTCCAAGCACATCAAGGCGCTGGAGAAGGCCGGGCTGATTCGTCGCGAGATACGCGGCCGCACCCACGTGTGCCGGCTCGACCCCGGACCGCTCGCCACTGCCCACGAGTGGCTGAGCTTCTACGAGAACTTCTGGACCGGGCGTCTGGATGTGCTCGAAAGCCTGCTCCGCGCCGCGGATGCCGGCCAACCCCCGCCCCCCGAAGGAGATGAACGATGAGCGAACACGCCACCCTGGAAGCCTACGGCGAACTGATCGCCCCGGCTACGTTGAAGATCCAGCGTCTGCTGCCTGGCCCGGTCGAGCGGGTGTGGGCCTATCTCACGGAAAGCGAGTTGCGCCGCACGTGGCTGGCGGCTGGCGAAATGGAGATGCGGGTCGGTGCTGCGTTCGAGTTCGTCTGGCGCAACGACGAACTCACCGATCCGCCCGGCCGCAAACCCGAAGACTTCGGTGAGGAGCACCGCATGCGCTGCACGATTACCGAGCTTGAACCGCCGCGCAGGCTGGCAATCACCTGGGGCGAAAAGGGTGGTGTGTCGTTCGAGCTGCAGCCGCAGGGCGATGAGGTGCTGCTGACGCTTGTCCATCAGCGCATTTCCGACCGCAAAGGTCTGCTCGACGTCAGCTCCGGCTGGCACGGCCACCTCGACATCCTGGTCGCGCGGCTTGCTGGCACGGCGCCGTCCGAGCCATTCTGGGACCGTTGGCTGCAACTGCGGGCGGAGTATGAACTCAAGCTAGTTGCCGGAATGCCGCCTACGGCGCCATGATTCGGTGGCAGGTGGCAAGCGGACAGTTCAGCGACGTCATGTTCACATATAGGAATGATGATGAACCTCGCATCGGGTATAGAGTTGGCAGAAGTCATTAAACATGTCTCCGATCAGCTGATTGCAGCAGATGAGCATGCAAGGGAGCGCGGCTATCCTGTGATGCAATTCGACGAGTGCGAAGTGGAGTTAGCTGTAAGGGTCAGCGGTGAGGGTGGGGCGGGAGTCAAGATCTTGGTGTTCGAGGCGGGGGCAAAAGGTGAGATTGAACATGCCAACCGTATTCGAATCAGGTTCAAGCCAGTTCCTGGAGGGCGTGCAATGGGAGGTGAATAACTCGTTCAGCCAGTCGCAAAGGACATAGGTGCGTTTCACTCACTCACCCAGCGCAGCCCTTCCGCCGCCCGCTCGAACATGCGCCATTCCCCGCCGCCATTGCACAGCCCGAAGCGGAACGGCGTGCGGCCACGGCCGGGTGTTTCGAAGCGCAGGTCGCGGAAGCTTGCGCAGGTGCCATATGGGCCGTCGGGCGGGTCGATTTCGTCGAACACGGGAAAGGCGGCGAACCAGCGGAAGAACGCGAACTCGTCCGCTTCCCAAACGTCGCGCGCAAGTGCCGTGGCAGCTTCGTCCCCGAACTGCGGCGCGGTCTGCCATTGCGCCATGTGTACGGGCGGGTAGGGTGCGGAAAAGCGGCGGATGAAATGATCGTCCGGCGTGGCGACGAGCGGTTCGCTGCGGCGGGTGTTGAGATGGGCGTAGTGGTAGTTCGTGCCATCGAAGATGATTGCGGTCCAGTTGTATGGCGAGGCCGGCCGCGGGATCGCGTCCAGCGCGACGACGGCGATGCCGGCGCGCTCGGCGTGGGCGCGTGCGGCCTCGATGGCCTCGCCGCGCGCGATCGCGCTGTTGCCGATCCAGGCCACCAGCGCCAGCGCGGCGAGCGACGCCGGAACGCGGCTGTTGCGCCAGATCGCGCTGGCGATCAGTCCAACCACCAGGATGCCGCTGAGGCCGAGATCGATGATGAAGGTCGTGCCAAAGCTGAATCGCCGGTCGGAGAGCGGCTCCAGGATCATCGTACCGAAGGAGGTGATGAGGTCGCCGACGATGTGCACGAAGATCGCCACGCAGGCGACGAGGTAGAAATCCTTCCAGCCGGCGGGTGGGGCGCTGCTGTCGCGACGGCGCACCAACCGGAACAGTCCGGCCATCAGCCAGGCGACCAGCAAACCCCATAGCGGCAGCAGAATCAGCGAATGCGTCACGCCGCGGTGGCCGCGCAGATACGCCATTTCCGATACGTAGCCGAGCACGAAGTCGATGTCCGGAAAAGCGGCGGCGACGGTGCCGACCGTGACGGTCTGCCACACCGGCGGTGTCGGTCGGCGGTTGGCGGCGTTGCGCGGACCGAGCGCGAGCAGGCGTCCGGCCAGCGCGCCGGAAAGTGCGTGGGTGAGGGTATCCATGGCGACTTCGAATGGGCGGCCGGGTTTTGGTTCCGGGGGTGGCGCGTGGCCGCCCATCGATTGCCTCGTGATCTGCTGACTGGTTGAGCCCGGGCCAGTGGCGTGGGTGACACATTGAATGTCTACTAAAGTTATTATTAATTAGTAGACATTGCAGCGACTCTTTCTATACTTTCTACTAATTCATATCCGAATTAGTAAACGATGCGTCTTCCGATGCCACCCCCCGATCCGCATCGTCTGCTACGCCAGACGAAAGGCAAGGCGATGAGCGACGTGTTCGCGCATGTCACCGCCTTGCCTGCGGGACGCTATCTGCATTGGGATGAACTGCGGCATCGGCCGCCGCCCGAAGGCTTGAGTCTGGAGCAATGGTGGCTGGCGGTATGGTTGGGGCGTCAGCCCTTATTGCAGGCGTTGCCGTTGCACGATCGCTCCGGCGCCCCCTTCCGGCTTGCGACGCCGGAGCCGGTGCTGATCGACCTGCATCATATCGACTGCGATGCCGCCGGTCACATCCGCAGCCCCGAGGCCACGCCGATTCATGAAAGTCGGGAGCGTTATCTGCTGCACTCGCTGATCGAGGAGTCGATCACCTCCAGCCAGCTCGAAGGTGCCGCGACCACGCGCCGGGTGGCTGAGGCCATGTTGCGTGAACGGCGTCAGCCGCGTGACCCCGGCGAAACGATGATCTTCAACAACTACCGTGCGATGGAGCATGTGCGCGCGCTGGGGGCGGAACCGATCACGCCGGCCGGCATTCTCGAACTGCACCGCATCATCACGCTGGGGACGTTGGACGACCCGACGGAAGCCGGGCGGTTGCGTCGCGGCGACGATGTCAATGTCGTCGACCGTCGCGACGGTACGCTGTTGCACGAGCCGCCGCACCACGCCGAGTTGCCGGAGCGGCTGGAGCGTCTGTGTGCGTTCGCGAACGCCGGCATCGATGCATCACCGTTCGTGCATCCGGTGGTGCGGGCCATCCTGCTGCACTTCATGATCGGTTATGACCATCCGTTCGTCGACGGCAATGGCCGCACCGCGCGCGCACTGTTCTACTGGTCGATGGCGCGCAGCGGCTACTGGCTGACCGAGTTCCTGTCGATCTCGCAGTTCCTGCGCCGTGCGCCGCGGCAGTATCTGCAAGCCTACCTGCACACCGAGAGCGACGGTAACGACACGACGTACTTCGTGTTGCAACAGCTGACGACGATCCGCCGCGCCATTGCCGCGCTGTATGACTATCTTGCGCGCAAGACGCTGGAGCAACGCGATGGTCTCGCTCTGCTGCGAAGTATCGGTGGCGGGCGGTTGAATCACAGGCAGATCGCCCTGCTGTCGCACGCCCTGCGCAAGCCAGGCGAAGCGTATCGCGTGGCTGGGCATGAGGCGGCTCACGGCGTCGTCTATCAGACCGCCCGGGCGGATCTGCTCGGACTTGAAAACCTCGGTCTACTTGACAGGATCAAGCAGGGCAACACCTTTGTTTTCTTCGCGCCGGGCGATCTGCGGCAACGGCTCGAGAAGCTGTCACGAAACCTTGTCGCCGGTGGCCACGATTGACTCGCTATCATGCCCATGCCCACGGCCATGGCAACATCGGGCCACCTGGAAAAAATGATGTGACCCGGCCCGGGCGGCCCTGAGGAGCGGATATGCGTACCTTGATTCTCGTCGTTGTGGGATTGTTGCTGGCAGCCGGGGTGTTGCGCTTCGCCCCCTCGGCGTGGCGAACCGCGGCCGTGGGCGGTTTCACGCTGGTGTGGCTGGTGGCCTGCGGGTTCAATCTGCGTACCGGGTTGTCGCATGGCTACACGATGGCACAGGAACTGCCGATCCACGCCGTGCTGTTCGGCATACCGGTGGTGGCGGCATGGGCTGCGTGGTGGTGGCTGCGGCGCTGACCGCGGCTCACGGTTCCTCCAGCGCCTGAAAGCGTTCCGCCAGGTCGTCGATCAGCGCGCGCACGGCCGGCAGCAGGCAGCGGCGCGATGGATAGACGGCGTGGATGAGCTGGCGCGGCGGCGCCCAGTCCGGCAGCAGGGACACCAGCGTGCCGCCGGCCAGATCGTCGCGCAGCATCAGCGTCGGTAGCTGCACGATGCCGACACCGGCGCGCGCCGCGTGGCGCAGCGCGACCATGTCGCCGGTGATCAGCCGTGGCAGGTGATGCAAGGCGGCTTCGGTGCCGTCCGGGCCGATCAGCGTCCAGATGTGTTCATCCTGCGGCGGGCCGAGCGACAGGCTGGGAAAGGCCGCAAGGTCGGTCGGTCCGCCCGGGCGGCCGATCGCCTCGATCAGCGCGGGGCTGGCGACGATGCACTGAGTGCTGTCGGCGAGCACGCGCAGCACCAGATCGCTGTCGGGCAGTGGCGGCGGCCGCACCCGGATCGCCAGATCGACGCCATCACTGACCGGCGACACCTTGCGGTTGGTCGCCTCCAGGTGCAGCGACACGCGCGGATGGGCCGCGAGAAAGTCCGCGAGCATAGTGCCGACATGCACGTGCAGCAGCGTGATCGGGCAACTGATGCGTACCGTGCCGGCGGGCTCGGCGCGGGTGGCCTCGACCGCTTCGTGCGCGGCTTCGGCCTCGACCAGCATCGCGCGGCAGTGTTCATAGAAGGTCTGCCCCAGTTCGGTGACCGAAAAATGCCGCGTCGAGCGGTGCAACAGGCGTGCGCCGAGACGTTCCTCCAGCAGGGCGATGCGGCGGCTGAGCTTGGATTTCGGTACGCCGGTCGCGCGTCCGGCGGCAGCGAAGCCGCCGTGCTCGACGACGCGGGCGAAGTAGTAGAGATCGTTCAGGTCATCCATGCATGCCCCCTCTTCACGGGTTCATTGTCCTGTTGGTAGGACACTGAGCCTGAATTTTGCCATCTTCCGGCTTTCATGTTCCACAACTAAAGTGACATCACGCCATACATCACGCAATACGAACAGGACAAGGAGGCCAACATGAAACGCGTCCAGGGTGTTTACAGCACGCCGCATCGCCACTGGGTGGGCGACGGATTTCCGGTGCGCTCGCTGTTCAGCTACCAGAGCCACGGCAAGGCGCTGAGCCCGTTCCTGCTGCTCGACCATGCCGGCCCGGCGCACTTCGAGCCGACCGCGCAACAGCGCGGCGTCGGTCAGCATCCGCACCGCGGCTTCGAGACGGTGACCATCGTCTATGCCGGCGAGGTTTCGCATCGCGACTCCACCGGCCAGGGTGGCCTGATCGGCCCGGGCGACGTGCAATGGATGACGGCTGGCGCCGGCATCCTGCACGAGGAGTTCCACGGCGACGGCTTCGCACGCAGCGGCGGTGAGCTGGAGATGGTGCAGCTGTGGGTGAATCTGCCGGCTCGCGACAAGTACACGCCGCCGGGCTACCAGGCGATCACCGCCGACCGCATCCCGGTGGTGCCGCTGCCCGATGGTGCCGGCTCGGCACGCATCATCGCCGGCGAACTGGACGGCAAGCGCGGCCCGGCGAAGACCTTCACGCCGATGTACGTGTGGGATCTGCGCCTCGCGCGCGACGGCACGGCCGAACTGCCGCTGCCCGACGGCTGGACGGCCGCGGTCGTGGTCCTGCGTGGCACTGTGCAGGTGAACGGCCACACGCTGGCCCGCGACGGGCAACTGGTGGTGCTCGACCGCGCCGGGTCCGGCGTTTCGATCGAGGCCAACAACGAGGCCGTCGTGCTGCTGCTGGCCGGCGAGCCGATCGATGAACCCATCGTCGGCTACGGGCCCTTCGTGATGAATAGCGAGGCCGAGATCGCGCAGGCCATCGACGACTTCAACAGCGGCCGTTTCGGCGGCATTCCGCGTGCCGAGTCCGCAGAAACCGCGCAGTGAACCCGCTCCCCGGCCCGCACGGGCCGGGGGCGCACACCGCCGCACGCGCGGCACCCCGACCCCAAGAGCGCAAACAAGGAGAAGGCCATGAGCAAACCCTACGTCAAACTCGACAAGCACAACGCCGCCGTGCTGCTGGTGGATCACCAGGCCGGTCTGCTGTCGCTGGTGCGCGACATCGAGCCCGACCGCTTCAACAACAACGTGCTGGCGCTGGCGGATGCCGCCAAGTACTTCGGCCTGCCCACCATTCTCACCACCAGCTTCGAGGACGGCCCCAACGGCCCGCTGATGCCGGAGCTGAAGGCCGTGTTCCCCGATGCACCCTACATCGCCCGCCCCGGCCAGATCAACGCGTGGGATAACGAGGACTTCGTGAAGGCCGTGAAGGCCACCGGCAAGAAGCAGCTCATCATCGCCGGCGTGGTCACCGAGGTGTGTGTGGCTTTTCCGGCGCTGTCGGCGATCGAGGAGGGCTTCGACGTGTTCGTCGTCACCGACGCATCGGGCACCTTCAACGAACTGACCCGCCACTCCGCGTGGGATCGCATGACCGCCGCCGGTGCGCAACTGACGACCTGGTTCGGTGTGGCCTGCGAGCTGCACCGCGACTGGCGCAACGACATCGAGGGGTTGGGCACGCTGTTCGCCAACCACATCCCCGATTACAAGAACCTGATGACCAGCTACTTCGCGCTCAAGGGCGACAAGTAAGCGTTAGCATCAGGGCGTGCCCGCATCCGCGCGGGCGCGCCCGACGCTCCCTCCCCCTGGCAACAGTGAGCCCGCCATGACGACCCCTGCGCAACCGGAACGCGCCGCGACGCCGGACGAGACCGTGACCGGCATCATCGTGCATCAACCGCGCCGCGATGCCCGCGACGAGTACGAAGGCTGGTTGCTGGCGATCCGCGAGGCCTGCCGACGCTTTCCGGGCTATCTGTGCACCGACGTTGTCCGCCCGGTGAGCGGCCAGGATACGTACACGGTCATCATCCGCTTCGTTGGTGTCGAGGCGCTGCGGGCGTGGATCGAGTCCGATGTGCGGCGCGAATTCCTGCAGCGCATCGAGCATGCGCTCGAACGGGGCGATCGCTACGTGATCCAGACCGGGCTGGATTTCTGGTTCGCGCCGCCGGCCGTCAAGCCGCCGGTACGCTGGAAGCAGTTCCTGCTCACGCTGTCGGCGATCTTTCCGCTCACCGTGATCGTGCCGTGGGCACTGTCGCCGCTGCTTGGCAGCTGGCAAGGGCTTGCGGCGATGCTCGGCGGCAAGTTGCTGGTGGCAAGCTGCATCGTGTCTCTGATGGTCTATGTGATCATGCCGCACTACACTCGGATGGTCGCCCGATGGCTTTACCGCTGAAAACCCGTCCGCGCGCCGATACCACAAGGAGGAATCGCCGATGAGCAATACCACGACCGAACTCGAATACGAATGCGCCGCTACCCGGGGCTGTAATGCGATCGAACTCGTACTGCAGCCACGCGACAAGGATCTCGGCGGCTTCTCGGTACGCCGTCTGCTGCCCACCGCGCAGCGCAAGACGGTCGGCCCGTGGATCTTCTTCGACCACATGGGGCCGGCCGACTTCCCGGCCGGCAAGGGCATCAACGTGCGCCCGCACCCGCACGTCAACCTCGCCACCGTCACCTATCTCTTCGAGGGCGAGATCCTGCACCGCGACTCGCTCGGTAGCCTGCAGGCCATCCGTCCGGGCGACATCAATCTGATGGTCGCCGGTCGCGGCATCGTGCATTCCGAACGAGAGCGCCCGGAAGTCACCGCCGTGCCCCACCGCCTGCACGGCCTGCAACTGTGGCTGGCGCTGCCGGAAGCGGACGAGGAAGTCGAACCGGCCTTCCATCACTATCCGTCGGCCGACATCCCGGCGCTCGACGTCGACGGCGTGCCGGTGCGGGTGATGATGGGCAGTGCCTATGGCAAGGCCTCGCCGGTACGCGTGTTCGCCAATACGCTCTACGTCGAGGCCCATCTGCAGCCGGGCCAGACGCTGTTGCTGCCGGACGCCGAGGAACGCGCGCTCTACGTCGCGCAGGGCGCGCTCAAGGCGCAGGATGTGGAGATTCCCGAGCACGCGCTGGCCGTGCTTACCAGCGCGCCGGGCGTCGTCGTGACCGCCACTGCGGAATCCCGCATCGCGCTCATCGGCGGCGAATCGCTCGGCAAGCGTTTCATCGACTGGAACTTCGCCTCCAGCCGCAAGGCGCGCATCGAACAGGCCCGCAGCGACTGGCGCGAAGGGCGTTTTCCGACGGTGCCGGGCGACGAGGTCGAGTTCATTCCGTTGCCGGAGTAGATCAGTCTCAAGTCCGACGGCCTCCGGGCACCGAGGGTGGGCAACAGCGACGCGCGGCGCAGCGCGCTATCGTCCGTCCGCTCGGCGGTCGTGCAACTGGCGCATGGCCAGATGGAAGCTGGTGATGCACATGCCCCCGATGAGCAGGAAGGCGAGCAGACGCGTGCCGTAGAGGCCGGCCGGTCCGCCTTCTTCAAGCATCGGCGCCATGATTGGCAGCATCACGGCCAGGCACAGGAGCAGGAAGTTGAGTGCGCTTTCCACCAGGCCCAGAAACGGCGCAGTCGCGGGAATGCGCCACGCGATCAGGCCCAGGCCGGTGCACAGCGCGTACCACGCAACACGCGCCCCGCTTTGCTCCAGGAAGGCTGCCCGCAGATCCAGGCCGAGCAGCACATCGAGTAGCAGGAACAGGGGCGTGCCGAGATAGTAGAACTGAACGAGTCTGAGTTCAGACACGGATCATCCCCGCCGGGCGAGCCATTCCGCGGCCAGAGTGGCGCGGAATGGTGCGAAATGGTGAGAAACGGCGGGGCAGGGCCGTCAGCCGCAGGTGCCCACCGCACCGCAGGCCGTGCAGAAATCGCAGCCATCCTTGCGGATCACGGAGTAGTTTCCGCACTCGGTGCACAGCGAGCCTTGCATGACTTCGGGGTCGCTGTCGTTGTGCGGCGCCTCCAGAATGCCCATTTCGCGCGTCGGGTAGCCCTTTTCGTCGAGCACGCCCAGCATCGCGAAACGATGGATCATCAATTGGGCGATGTAGGCGACGGTGCTGGGGTAGTTCTGCTGGCGCTTGGTGCCCGGCACGAAGGCCATGAAATCGCCCAGGGGCTCGGGGTAGTTGAGCAGCTTGCGCAGCTTCATGCCGATCCAGGCCGGGTCCATGACGCGCATGTCCAGCGACAGGATGCGGGTCAGGCCGTCCAGGGCGCGCGGGTAGTTGCCGGACAACCACACCGAGTAGGGACGGGTGACGCCGTCGGGCAGGGTGATTTCCTTCAGGCCCAGCACGAAGTCCTCACCGGTGGCGGGGTTGGAGATGTCCACCGTCCAGGACAGCGTGCCGTCGGTGCCGGTCTTGGGTTCCTGCAGGCTGAACAAGGTGTCGAGCACCGGCGTGGGCATGCCCTCGGCGTCCAGGGCGCCGAGCTTCTCGCAGCGGTAGCCCACCACCTGGGCGAAGGCCGAGACCACGCCCGGGAACATCTTCTTCTCGCCGTGCGGTGGGAACGGCATTTCGAACGACTTCTCGCCGATGGTGCGGGCCAGGGTCTCGAGCTTGAGCGCCAGCCAGCCACGGTCGTTGGCGCGCATGTCCATGGACAGGGTCTTGGCGACCGCACCCAGGCCACGCGGCTGATCCGCGCCGTTCACCCACACCTCGAAGGGGAAATTGCCCTGGCCGTTGTTTTCGATGTGGCCGACGAACAGCGCGAACTCGCCCTGAGGGGTGCCGAGCATGTAGGTCCACGCCATGTTGCCGTCGGGCAGCTCCGGCCGGCCGGGCCAGCGCAGGCTGGACAGTACCGGTGCAGGCAGGCTCTTGATGGACAGGCGGCGGTTGGCGTCGGAAATCTCGACATCCTGCGGCTGCTTCTGCTCGCTGCTGGGGGTGACCGACAGCACCGCGCCCAGCACGCTGTTGGGGCGGTAGGTGGCCAGGCCCTTGAGGCCGGCCTTCCAGGCGGTGAGGTAGAGATCCTCAAAATCGGAGTAGGGGTAGTCAGCCGGTACGTTCACCGTCTTGGAAATGGAGGTGTCGACGTACGGAGCAACCGACGCCACCATGTCCTTGTGCGCCTGGGCCGAGATTTCCAGGGCGGTGACGAAGTACGGCGGGAGCTTGTTCACGTCGCCGCCCATGTGGCGGTACAGGCGCCACGCGTAGTCTTCGACCGCGTACTCCTTGAAGGTACCGTCGGCCATGCGCTTGCGCCGGGTGTAGGTGTAGGAGAACGGCGGTTCGATGCCGTTGGAGGCATTGTCGGCGAAGGCCAGCGAGATCGTGCCGGTGGGGGCGATCGACAGCAGGTGCGAGTTGCGGATGCCGTGTTTGCGGATCTTCTCTTTCACTGCGGCCGGCAGGCGCGACGCGAAGTTGCCGCCGGACAGGTACAGGTCGGCGTTGAACAGCGGGAAGGCGCCGCGCTCGGTGGCCAGTTCCACTGAGGCGAGGTAGGCACGGTTGCGCATGTACTCGGAAATCTTGGTCGCCATCACCCGCGCCTCGACAGTGTCGTAGCGCAGCTGAAGCATGATCAAGGTGTCGCCCAGACCGGTGAAGCCAAGGCCGACGCGGCGCTTGGACTGCGCCTCGGCATGTTGCTCGGGCAGCGGCCAGTGGGTGACGTCGAGCACGTTGTCGAGCATGCGGATGGCGGCGTCGACCACTTTGCCGAAGCCCTCGAAGTCGAACTCCGCCTTGTCGCTGAACGGGTTCTTCACGAACGGGGTGAGGTTCACTGAGCCCAGGCAGCAGCACCCGTACGGCGGCAGCGGCTGTTCGGCGCAGGGGTTGGTGGCTTCGATGGTCTCGCAGTAGTACAGGTTGTTGTCCTGGTTCATGCGGTCCAGGAACAGGATGCCCGGCTCGGCATGGTCATAGGTGGAGCGCATCACCTGGTCCCACAGGTCGCGCGCGCGCACCTTGCGGTACACCCAGATGCCGTCGTCGAGCTGGTAGGCGCCCGTGGCCTTGAACTCGTCACCCGGCTCGGAGCGGTGCTTGAACTCGACGTAGCCGTCCTTTTCCACCGCCTTCATGAAGTCGTCGGTGACGCCAACCGAGATGTTGAAGTTGGTCAGGTCGCCATGGTCCTTGGCGTGGATGAATTCCTCGATGTCCGGATGGTCGCAGCGCAGCACGCCCATTTGCGCACCGCGGCGGGCGCCGGCCGATTCCACGGTTTCGCAGGAGCGGTCGAACACCCGCATGTAGGACACCGGGCCGGAGGCGTTGGACTGCGTGCCCTTCACCAGCGCGCCCTTGGGACGGATGCTGGAGAAGTCGTAGCCCACGCCGCCGCCGCGGCGCATGGTTTCGGCCGCCTGGGCGAGCGCGGTGTAGATGCCGGGACGGCCCTCGATGGATTCGGTAACGGAGTCACCCACCGGCTGCACGAAGCAGTTGATCAAGGTCGCCTGCAGTTTGGTGCCGGCGGCGCTGTTGATGCGCCCCGCGGGTACGAAACCCATTTCCTGCGCTTCGAGAAAGCGCGCTTCCCAGTAGGCCCGTTTTTCTTCGGCTTCGACCGCAGCGAGCGCACGCGCCACGCGGGTGCGCACTTCGGTGATGCTGGTTTCCTCGCCCTTGGCGTACTTCTCGATCAGCACTTCGGCGCAGATTTCCTGCGGCAGCAGTGTGCTGGCGTCGGCCTTGGTCTTGGATGTGGACTGGGATTTCGCGCTCATGATCGCTCGATGGCCTCCGTTATGGTTCGGAATGGTTTGCAGGCAATGCTCTGGAATGTGCGAAGCATAGCCGGTAAATTGGCATAAGGCAAAAAAATAAAAATCAATAAAAACAGATGGATAACAAAATACACGGTAGTGCAACAATTTTCGTGATACTAGATATAGTAGTCACGTTGGTGCTGTGGATGTTGCCAGAAACCGCAAAAAACCGGGCTTCAGGGCATGCTGTTTGCGTAGTCGGGGTGTTCGGAGGGGCGCTTGAAACAAGGGGAGGGCAGCGCATCCGGGAAAATCCGGATACATGCGGAACCGACCGCTGCGATGTCGCCTGAGGGCGGCGGCACCGCTCCGGACGATGGGCGGTCTTCGATGGAAGATGGCTTCAGCCGCCCGCCAAGAAGCGCGGGTGCGGCCAGAGTTTAGCGCTGGGTGCGTCGCGCCGGGCGGGCGTCGCGCGAGACGCCCACTCAGCGGAAATACCTTGGACCTTGGCGTTCAGCCCGGGATGCGGGTGAGGTGGAGCAGGTTGGTGGTGCCGCTGTGGCCGAAGGGGATGCCAGCGATGACCACGATCTCGTCGCCGGCGCGGGCGAATTCGCCGGCGACGACAGCCTGTACGGCGTGACTGATCATCTCGTTCACGTCGTGGATTTCTTCGTAGGGAATGGCGTGAACCCCCCACGCCAGTGCCAGCCGGCGGGCGGTGGTGATCTGGGGGGTGAGCGCGAGTATGGGGGTGGCCGGCCGTTCGCGGGCGGCGCGCAGGCTGGAAAAGCCCGACGAGGTGTAGGCGACGGTGGCGACGGGTGCCAGCAGTTCGGTGATGCGCCGCAGCGCGCAGCAGATGGCATCCGGGGTGTTGGCCTCGGCCGGGTTGTGGGTGGCTTCCAGCGCGTCGCGCCAGGCGGGGTCGGCCTCGACCTCGCGGATGATGCGATCCATGATGGTGACCGCTTCGACCGGGTACTGGCCGGAGGCCGACTCGGCCGACAGCATCACCGCGTCGGCGCCTTCGTAGATGGCGGTGGCCACGTCGGAGGCCTCGGCGCGGGTGGGCACGGGCGACTGGATCATTGATTCCAGCATCTGGGTGGCGACCACCACCGGTTTGCCGGCGCGGCGGGCGGCGCGGATGATGCGCCGCTGAAGCACGGGTACTTGCTGGGGCGGCAGTTCCACCCCCAGGTCGCCACGCGCCACCATGATGCCGTCGGCCTCGGCGACGATGGCGTCCAGCTGTTCGATGGCGGCAGGCTTTTCCAGCTTGGCCATGATCCACGCTCGGTCACCGACGAGCTTGCGTGCTTCCACCAGGTCGCTGGGGCGTTGCACGAACGACAGCGCGACCCAGTCCACGCCCAGTTGCAGGCCGAATTCCAGGTCGGCGCGATCTTTTTCGGTGAGCGGCGAGATCGGCAGCACCACGCCGGGTACGTTCACCCCCTTGCGGTCGGACAGCGGGCCGCCGACCACGACCTGGGTGTCGGCGAAGTCGGGTCCGCAGGTCTGGACCCGCAGGCGAATCTTGCCGTCGTCCAGCAACAGGTCGGTGCCGGCGTGCAGGGCGGCGAAGATTTCGGGGTGCGGCAGGGGGGCGCGACGGGCGTCGCCGGGGGTGGGGTCGAGGTCGAGGCGGAAGGCCGTCCCCGGTTCGAGCACGGTGCGGCCGCCGTCGATGCGGCCCACCCGGAGCTTAGGCCCCTGAAGGTCGAGCAGGATGCCGACCGGCCGTCCGGACCGCTTTTCGATCTCGCGGATGGCGCGATACCGCTCGGCGTGGTCCTCATGGGTGCCGTGGCTGAAGTTCAGCCGGAAAACGTCGGCCCCGCAGGCGAACAAGCTGTCGATTTGTTCGGGGGTGGAGCTGGCGGGGCCGAGGGTGGCGAGGATGCGGGCCTGGCGGTTGCGACGCATGCAGTGTCTCCTGAGGTGTTGTTCGGGTGCGGATGGCGATGCCGGTGCAGACATGGGATGCGGGCGAGGCGGTGCCGGGTCACCGGCGGGCGCCTGCCTTATGCATCAGCCAAGTGTACATTGCGCACCGATGGCATGCACGCCGGCACGCGCAACCTGGGCATCCTCGCCCGCCTTGACACCGGAGACGCCTACTGCGCCGACCACGCAGCCGTCCACCACGATCATCTCTCCGCCTTCCAGCGGCACTACCGGCATGGACAAGGCGGCATAGCGGCCGTTGTTCACCATGTCCTCGAAGGCCTTGCTGGGTTTGCCGGTCAGCACGCAGGTGCGGGCTTTTTCCGGCGCCACCTGGGCGCTCATCAAGGGCGCGCCGTCCATGCGCTGAAGCCACATCAGGTGGCCACCGGCGTCGCAGATGGCGACGGTGACCGACCAGCGGTTGCGCACGGCTTCGGCAATGGCGGCGTCGCCGATGCGGTGGGCGTCGTCCTGGGTGAGAAAGGGGCGGGTCTGCATGATGGGGGTTCCTCGTCGGGTGGGGCGTGGGGGCGGGGGCGCTCTGGATCGGCCTCATCGAACCGGTGTGTGGCGTTGCGGCGTTTGCGGCACGGCGGTTCGATGAGGGCGGAGGCGCCACCGGGCGATGGTGTCATCCATGCCTGGTGGCGCCGGCCGGTGCTACTGGCTGATTTCGAAGTTTGCCAAGTTTTCGAGCGCGCGTACCATCGCCGAGTGGTCCCAGGCCTCGCCGCCGTGGGCGACGCAGGCATTGAACAAGGTCTGGGCGTTGGCGGTGGCCGGCAGGGCGACGCCGATCTGGCGGGCGGCGGACAGCGCGAGGTTGAGGTCCTTTTGATGCAGGCCGATGCGGAAGCCAGGCTGGAACTGGCGCTTGACCATGCGTTCGCCGTGGACTTCGAGGATGCGCGAGGCGGCGAAGCCACCCATCAGCGCCTCGCGCACGCGGGCCGGATTGGCGCCGGCCTTGGCGGCGAACACCAGCGCCTCGGCCACCGCTTCGATGGTGAGCGCGACCACGATCTGGTTGGCGACCTTGCAGGTTTGCCCGTCGCCGTTCTTGCCGACCAGGGTGATGTTCTTGCCCATCAACTCGAACAGCGGCCGGGCTTTTTCGAAGGCGCTGAACTTGCCGCCCACCATGATGGACAGGGTCGCCGCCTTGGCACCGACTTCACCGCCGGACACCGGCGCATCCAGATAGTCGCAACCCAGTTCGCCAATGCGCTCGGCAAAGCGCTTGGTGGCGATGGGGTCGATGGAGCTCATGTCGATCACCGTCTTGCCCGGCGACAGCCCCTGGGCCACACCGTGGTCGCCGAACAGCACCGCTTCCACGTCGGGGGTGTCGGGCACCATGATGATGATGAAATCGGCATGGCGGGCGACGTCCGCCGAGTGCTCGCACACGGTCGCGCCGGCTTCCGCGATGGGCTTGGGCACCTTGCCATGGGTATGCACGAACAAGGTGTGACCGCCGTCGATGAGGTGTTTGGCCATGGGGGTGCCCATGATGCCGAGGCCGATGAATCCGATGTTTGCCATGGGGTTTGTCTCCGTCTTGGTGTGAATGGTGTTGGGGCGGGGGGCGGGGAGCGGGGAGCGGGGGCCGCGGGGTGATCTCAGCCGCCCGAGGCGAGCCGCGTCCGCCAGTCCAGGCCGTCCGTGGTCGTGCCGGCCGGTTTGTATTCGCAGCCGATCCAGCCGTCGTAGCCGCATTGGTCGATGAAGCGGAACAGCCAGGCGTAGTTGATCTCGCCGGTGCCGGGCTCGTGGCGCCCGGGGTTGTCGGCAAGCTGCATGTGGGCGATGCGCGCGAGGTGGCGCGCAATGGTGTTGGCCAGTTCGCCCTCCATGCGCTGTGCGTGGTAGATGTCGTACTGGATGAAGAGGTTGTCCGAACCGACGGCGTCGATCAGCTCGGCCGCGTGGGCGGTACGGTTTAGATAGAAGCCGGGAATGTCATAGCTGTTGATCGGTTCGATCAGCAGGCGGATGCCGGCCTTGCCGAGTGCGTCCGCGGCGAAGCGCAGGTTGTCCACCAAGGTCTGGCGCAGCCGCTCGGGCGCCACCCCCGGGGGGGCGATGCCGGCCAGGCAGTTGAGCTGGGTGCAGCCGAGCGCGGTGGCGTACTCGATCGCCCGACCGACGCCGTCCTGGAACTCGCCCACGCGCCCGGGGTGGCAGGCAATGCCGCGTTCGCCCGCATTCCAGTCGCCGGCCGGCAGGTTGTGCAATACCTGTTTCAGACCGAAGCGATCGAGCCGCTCGGCGATCTGCTGCTTGTCCCAGGCGTAGGGAAAGAGGCATTCCACGCCTTCGAAGCCGGCCTGGGCGGCGGCCTCGAAGCGGTCGAGAAAGTCCACCTCGTTGAACAACATGGTCAGGTTGGCGTTGAAACGTGGCATCGGGTGACTCCTGCATTAGCGGGCGCGGCGTGTGCCGCGACGGGGTTTGAGGGGCGGGTTCGGCGCGGGCTGGGCGCGGGTTTGGGGCCGGTTCGGGCGGGCTTCAATCGAGCAGGGCGATTGCGGTGGGTGCGTCTTCCGGTCGCTCGACGAGGGGCTCGAATTCGTTGATCTGATCGATCTCGGTGCCCATCGCGATGTTGGTCACGCGTTCCAGAATCACTTCCACCACCACCGGCACCTGATACTGTGCCATCCATTCGTCCGCCTGCGCGAAGGCCGCGGCAAGTTCATCGGGCCGGCGCACGCGTATCGCCTTGCAGCCCAGGCCTTCGGCCACGGCGACGTGATCCACGCCATAGCCGTCCAGTTCCGGCGAACCGATGTTCTCGAATGCCAGCCCGACGCAGTAGTCCATATCGAAGCCGCGCTGCGCCTGACGGATCAGGCCGAGGTAGGCGTTGTTCACCACCACGTGGAGGTAGGGCAGCTTGAACTGCGCGCCGACGGCCAGTTCTTCGATCATGAACTGGAAGTCATAGTCGCCGGACAACGCCACGATGCGGCGCGATGGATCGGCCACCCGCACCCCCAGGGCGGCGGGAATCGTCCAGCCCAGCGGGCCGGCCTGACCGCAGTTGATCCAGTGGCGCGGCTTGAACACGTGCAGGAACTGCGCCGCGGCAATCTGCGACAGGCCAATGGTGCTGACGTAGCAGGTGTCCTTGCCAAAGGCGTTGTTCATGCACTGGTACACCCGTTGCGGCTTCATCGGCACGTTGTCGAACTGCGTCTTGCGCAGCATCGTGCGTTTGCGCGCCTGGCACTGCGCCGCCCATTCCACCCTGCTGGGGCCATTGCGCAGCCGTCCTGCTTGCTGCCATTCCCGCGCCACCTCGAGGAACAGCGCGAGTGCCGCGCCCGCGTCAGACACAATGCCGTAGTCCGGCGCGAACACCCTGCCGATCTGGGTCGGTTCGATGTCCACATGCACGAACGTGCGCCCCTTCGTATACACGTCCACCGAGCCGGTATGGCGGTTTGCCCAGCGGTTGCCGATGCCGAGCACGAAGTCCGATTCGAGCATGCTTGCGTTGCCGTAGCGGTGGCTGGTCTGCAGCCCGACCATGCCGGCCATCAGCGGATGGTCGTCGGGAATGCTGCCCCAGCCCATCAGGGTAGGGATCACCGGGACGCCCAGCAACTCGGCAAACGCGACCAGGCTGGCTTCCGCATTTGCGTTCACAACGCCGCCGCCGGCCACGATCAGCGGGCGCTCCGCCTGCAGCAACAGGGTGAGGGCGGTCTCGATCTGTGCCCGGGTGGCGACGGGCTTGTAGGCGGGCAGGGGGGCATAGGTCTCGGGATCGAATTCGATCTCCGCCATCTGAACGTCGAATGGCAGATCGATCAGCACCGGCCCGGGGCGGCCCGAGCGCATCAGATGAAAGGCCTGCTGGAAGGCGCGCGGCACCTGGCCCGGCTCGCGCACCGTCACCGCCCACTTGGTCACCGGCTTGGCGATGGACTCGATGTCGACCGCCTGGAAGTCCTCCTTGTGCAGGCGTGCGCGCGGCGCCTGGCCGGTGATGCACAGAATTGGAATGGAGTCGGCGGAGGCCGAGTACAGGCCGGTGATCATGTCGGTGCCCGCCGGCCCCGAGGTGCCGATGCACACGCCGATATTGCCGGCGCGCGCGCGGGTATAGCCTTCTGCCATGTGGGAGGCGCCTTCCACGTGGCGCGCCAGCACGTGGCGGATTCCGCCGTCCTTGTTCAGCGCCGAGTACAACGGGTTGATCGCCGCACCGGGCACGCCGAACGCCACCTCCACGCCCTCGCGGCGCAACACCGCCACGGCGGCGTCGATTGCTCTCATTCTGGCCATTGCGTTCTCCTTTGGATCGATAGAATTTGTAATGGCCTCGAGCTTATCGAGCTTGAAGATGGTCTGGAATTGGCGCAGCATGCAATTCTGTCGATACTTTTTATATCGAATGGACCGATACACCGAACTGCGCAGCTTCGTGCTGGTGGCCGAGAGGGGCAGCTTTGCCGCCGCCGCCCTGGTGGAAGGCGTGACCCCGGTCGTCATGGGGCGCCGGCTGGACGCGCTGGAGCGCCGCCTGGGGGTGCGCCTGATGCACCGCTCCACCCGGGGCCTGACGCTGACCGACCTGGGCGAGCAATTCCTGGAACAGGCGCGCCAACTGCTGCGCGATTTCGATGCCGCCGAGCAGGCCGTGGCCGAGGGACGCAGCCTGGTGCGCGGCCACCTGGTGGTATCCGCACCGGCCGCCTTCGGGCGTCGCCATGTCGCGCCGCATGCGCCTGCGTTCAAAGCCCGGTATCCGGAGCTCAGGCTGTCGTTCAATCTCACCGACAGCGTCGTCGATCTGGTGCGCGAGGGCTATGACATGTCTATCCGCATCGGCGAAGTCACCGACCCCAACTATGTCGCCGTGCGCCTCTTTCCCAATCGCCGCGTGGTCTGCGGCACGCCCGCCTACTTCGAGGCCCACGGCGTTCCCGAGACCCCCGAGGATCTGGCGCGCCACAACTGCCTGGCCTTCAACCTGCAAGGGGGGCAGCAGCGCGGCTGGACCTTCGTCCGCGACGGCAAGCCCTTCGCCGTGCGCGCCGATGGCGATCTGGACTGCAACGACGGCGAGCTCCTGTACGGCTGGGTCAAGCAAGGCCTGGGCATTGGCTGGCGCTCCACCTGGGAAATCCAGGCCGAACTCAAGCGTGGCGAACTCGTGACCGTGCTCGACGCGTTTGCAGCACCGAGTTACGACATCCAGGCCGTGTATCCGCAGCAGCGCTACCTGCCCGCCAAGGTGCAACGCTTCATCGAGTACCTGCGGGAGATCTACCACGCGCCGGGGTATTGGGAACGTACCTAGCCCGCATTTCTCACACCATCCCTGCTGCGGGTGCCGATGCACTCGCCGTGGCACGCCGTACTCCCTCGCGCCGCCTCGACGTAGTGTCAGCTACGCCTTCGGCGTCGATCGGTCCG
>JBKBMG010000067.1:0-24963 GCA_046295975.1 Rhodocyclaceae bacterium | reverse complement strand
TGTCAGCCCATCCCGTCGCCGAGCTCTACACAGACCACCACCGCTGGCTGCACACCTGGCTGCGGCGCCGGCTCGGCTGCTCCCACCGCGCCGCCGATCTCGCCCACGACACCTTCGTGCGCATCCTCAAGAATGGCGAGCTTCCGGCGATCCGGGAGCCCCGCGCCTACCTGACGACCGTCGCCAAGGGCGTGCTGGTCAACTGGTATCGGCGCCAGGCCCTGGAGCAGGCCTATCTCGACGCGCTGGCGACGCTGCCGGAGGCGGTCGTACCTTCCGAAGAAGAGCGCTACCTGATCCTCGAAACCCTGCAGGAACTCGATGCCCTGCTCGACGCGCTGCCACCGTTGGTCAAACGAAGCTTTCTGCTCGCCCAGGTCGGCGAACTCAAGTACGAGGACATCGCCACCCAACTCGGCATTTCGCTGCGTACCGTCAAGCGTTACCTGCGCCAGGCCTTCCGCCATTGTCTGGCGCACCTGCCGGACGACCAGCCGTGAAATCCCCCGCTCCCTCCGTCACCCCCTCCACCCCCCCTCTCTGCCCAGGCCCTCGACGAAGCCGCCGACTGGCTGCTGCGCCTGCGCGACGGCGATGCCGACCCCACCGCCTTCGAACAATGGCGGGCGAGCAGCCCCGAGCACGCCCGCGCCTGGGCGCGCGCCGAACGACTGCTGGGCAAGCTCGGCACCGTGCCGCCCGCCCTCGCCCTGCCGACCCTGGGCCGTACCGGCGGCAAAGGCCGCCGTGCGGCCATGGCCAAGGTCGGCAAGCTGGCACTGCTGCTCGGCCTGCTCCCCACGGCCTGGCTGACCCAACGCCAGCTCGAGCGCCAGGGCCTGTTTGCCGAATACCGCACCGCGGCAGGCGAACGCCGCGAACTGCAGCTCGCCGACGGAACACAGTTGACGCTCAACACCGCCACCGCGGTGGACCTGCGTTTCGAGCACGATTCCCGGCTGATCCTGCTGCGCGCCGGTGAGATCCTCGTCACCACCGGGCGGGACGCGCCGGCCACCCAGCCGCTGCAGGTCATCACCCGGCACGGCACGGCCAGCCCGCTGGGCACCCGCTTCGGCGTCCGCCAGGACGACGATCAAACCCGCGTGACCGTCTTCACCGGCCGTGTGCGCATCGCGCCGGCCCGGGCCGACAATGCCGCCTACGTGCTCGAATCCGGCCAGCAAGCCAGTTTTGGCGAGTATGCCACCACGCCGCCGCAAGCGGCGGACGACAACGCCAGCGCCTGGGCGCGCGGCATGCTGCTCGCCGACGACATGCCGCTCGGCGAACTCGCCGCAGAACTCTCGCGCTACCGCCAGGGCCTCATCCACTGCGCCGACGACGTTGCCGACTGGTGCATCAGTGGCGCCTTCCCGGTGGGCGACATTGCCGCCACCGAGCGCTCGCTGACCATGCTCGCCGCCACCCACCCGCTCGACGTCCGCCAGCGCCTGGGCGGTCTGTGGGTGAGCCTGAGCGCACGGCGTTAAAAAGTTTTCGCACGCTGACCCTTTTTCCGGTGCCCGGTTGGCAAGCAGACAGAACCCTGCCTGCCACGAAAGGAAAATACGATGCACCTTCACCGGAATCCCCGCCAGAACTTCACCCGCCGCCCGCTGCACCACGCCCTTGCCACCGCCCTGCTCGGGCTTGCACTCAATACCGGGGCAGTGGCCCAGACTGCCCACCCGTCCGCGCTCGACACCACCCACACCTACCAACTGCCCGCGGGCACCCTCGGCCGCACGCTCGCCACCTTCGCCATCCAATCCGGCCTCGCCCTGTCCTTCGACCCGGCCCTGACCGAGGGCCTGAACAGCCCCGGCCTCAACGGCAGCTACACCCCCCGCCAGGCACTGGAACGCCTGCTGCATGGCACAGGGCTGGCGGCCGAAATGCGGGGGGACGGGAGCTATACCTTGTACAAGTTGCCGGCGGCATCAGGGAATGCGACGCTGGCGCCGGTAACCGTACGAGCAAATACCGAACAGGAGAGCGCCTGGGGGCCAGTCCCGGGCTATGTCGCCACGCGCAGCGCCACAGGTGCGAAGACGGATACGCCGATTATCGAAACGCCGCAGTCGATTTCGGTGGTTGGCGCCAAAGAGATTGAAACGCGCAAGGCGGACAGCCTGATGGACGCGATGGGCTACACGGCGGGAGCGGCCCGTTGGGAGGCGCAAGACCGAACCGCGGACACCTTCATCCTGCGCGGATTCCAGATGGACCCGCAGTCCGGCAGCTTTTATCGCGACGGCACCAAGTACACCGTCAATCCCTATAACGGACGCCAGGAGCCGTATGGCCTTGAGCGCATTGAGGTTCTCAAGGGGGCGGCGTCGGTCCTCTACGGCACCGCAGCGCCGGGCGGCATCATCAACACCGTCAGCAAGCGGCCGACGCTCGAATCGGTGCATGAACTCAACGTCTCGGTCGGATCCTTCAACCGCAAACAGGTCTCGGGCGACTTCGGCGGTGCCTTGACCGAAGACGGTGTATGGTCTTATCGGCTGACCGGCCTTCATAGAGACAGCAACAGTGCCGTGGATCACGTGCCGGACGACAGGACCTTCATAGCGCCGGCGCTCAAGTGGCAACCCACGGCCGCCACCTCCCTGACCCTGCTATCCGAGTACCAGCGCGACCGCACGGCGTATACCTATGGCCTGCCGGCGACCGGCACTGTACTGCCCAATCCGAACGGCCGGATTCCAAGAGGCCGCTTCGTCGGTGAGCCGGATTACGACAAGTTCGACCTCACCCGCTACTCGATCGGTTATCTCTTCGAGCACGCCTTCAACGACCAACTTCAACTACGGCACAGCCTACGCTACTTCAATGCGGAGAACACATACGACTCCATATGGACTTGGGGTCTCGATACCGACCAGCGGGCAACACTGTTCCGCGGCGCGCAGGACCGCGAGGATCGTTCCGCCGCCGTCGTCGCGGACACTTCGCTCCAATACAACTGGACCACAGGGGGCATCGCACACACCAGTCTCATCGGCTTTGATATCACCCGCCAGCGGCATGAAACGGAACGGTACAACCGCACGGCACAAGCTCTTGACCTATATACGCCGGTGTATGGCGGCGCGCTGGGAGAGCCCGAGCTAGCTTCCTTTTCGTCAAGAACACGAACAAAACAAATAGGCCTGTACGCCCAGGACCAGATGAAGATCGCCGACAAGTGGGTGGCCCTGCTGGGCGGCCGGCATGACTGGACACGTTATGACGAAAGAGCGTTCTTTACTGATGACGTGACCGCTGACAACGAGAAGAGCAGCGCCTTCACCGGACGCGCGGGTCTGGTCTATCTGGCGGACAACGGCCTGGCCCCCTATGCGAGCTACAGCCAGTCCTTCGAACCGCAATCGGGCACAGACCGCAACGGCAGCAGCTTCGAACCGACGCGCGGCGAGCAATGGGAGTTGGGTCTGCGCTACCAACCCAAGGGCAGCGATACCATGCTCTCGGCGGCGGTGTATGACCTCACGCGCGCCAATGTCCTCGTCAGCGATCCGTTGGATTCGAACGCCTCGATCCAGCACGGCGAAGTCCGCTCTCGCGGCGTGGAACTGGAAGCCAGGACAAGGATCGGGCGACACGCAAACCTCATCGCGGCTTATGCCTACACCGACGCGAAGACTACCAAAAGCAGCCCCTTGACGCCCGAAGAGGAAGGCAAGCGTTCCGGCGGCGTGCCATACAACCAGTTCTCGCTTTGGGGCGATTACAGCTTCGGCGCCTTCGGCCTGCCCGGTCTGAAGGCTGGCGCCGGGGTCCGCTACGTCGACGCAACACGGGGCATCTGGGTCGATGCGAAAGTACCCGCCTTCACGCTGTTCGATGCAATGGTGAGCTACAGCACCGGACCGTGGCGGTTCGCGCTCAATGCCACGAATCTGACCGACAAGACCTACGTCGCCTCGTGCACCTACGACTGCTTCTACGGCGAGCCGCGCAAGGTCATCGCATCCGTCGGCTACCGCTGGTAACGCAGCACCGTCACGTTCCCGCCCCCGCCCGCCGTCCGCGGGCCCTAAATAACCTGTACTTGAGAGGGGGCAGTGGGCCAAAGTCCGGGTTCTTGCGGTCAGCGGCTTGACCCGAATCCCCAGTCGGAGGCATGGCACAGACATCTGCCAGAAGCGTGCTCTCCCATGGCGAGGCTGTGTATTCTTACCAAATCGTGATCGACGCATTGAAGGTACGACAATGGCCGCCACCGCCACGCTTTCCCGCAAATACCAGATATCCATCCCCAAGGCCGTGCACGAAGCACAGCACTGGGAGGCCGGGCAGGAGTTCGTGTTCATCCCCAAGGGCAAAGGCGTGCTGGTGATGCCCATGCCGGAGCTGGACCAGCTGGCCGGCATCGCAGCGCGCCGCTGACACCAAACGCGAGCTTCTGAAAGCAGCCTCCTCAGCAACGCCGGCCGGCTCACCCCTGCCGGCGTTTTTCATTCCCCAGCGCTCGCCCCGTGAAATTCCCCAGAACTATTCTTCCACCCTTGCCGCCATCACTTCCCAGGCTTGGGCGGGCGAAAGAATGGTGAGCCCCTCGGGCTGGGTGAGATCGAGCAGATCGCGGTCACCGCTGATCAGGCAGTCGGCGCCGGCGCTGAGCGCGAGCCAGACGAATTTGTCGTCGTCCGGGTCCCGGCTGAAGGCTTGCCGATTCCGCTCCGGCAATTTGATCCATTCGCCGACGGCGCTCAGATCGTGCAGCAACAAGCGGCGGGTTTCCAGGCTCAGGTAGCGATCGAACTTCGGGCGCCACAAGCGGGTTTCCAGTTCCGCGAAGGTTTCATCGCAAAACAGCAGACAGCCATGCGCCAGCAGCCAGAAGGTGACGCGGGCGGGCACCGATCCCGCCGACAGGGCCGCGCTGATCAGCACATTGCTGTCGACAACGGCACGCTCAACTTTCATCAGCCAGCAATTTTTCCAGTTCGGCTTCGTTCAAGCCCTGGGCTGCGGCATCGCTGGCGGTTTGCTGCATCGTCCGTTGCAAGCGGTCGGCATAGAAGGCACGCATGGCCTGGTAGTCCTCCGGCGAAACCATGACGCCGACCACCCGGTTGTGACGGGCAACCTGAACAGGCTCCCGTTGCACCCGATCCAGCAATTCGCCAAAGCGCGTCTTGGCTTCATTGGCGGTATAAGTCAGCATGGCGGGCTCCTTGTGAACAATGGGTTTGATTCTAAACGAATCGTTCGATTCGTTCTATTCAGTGGCAACGGGCATGGCCCGCACTTCCGCCGCAATTCTGCGGCAGACCCGGGCGACCCGGCGCGGGTTGCTCCGCCTGCGTCGCCGCGAGGTCAATGACTGGCCGCCCCCATCCGCGCGCATCCGGCAACATCCACCGACGGCCGGCGTCGGCAGGGGCCGTTACAGCCGACGCCCCGTCGCTCGCCAAGGACCGGTGTCCTGCCAAACAGCATTGACGCCCGTCCGCTTCGACAGCAAAATAAGAACCATTCTCGACAGCCAGCCAAGCACGGGAGAAACCCCGGGCAGCCAGCCAACCTCTTTTTCTCCTGCCGGAGTTGACTGTGTCAGCCCATCCCGTCGCCGAGCTCTACACAGACCACCACCGCTGGCTGCACACCTGGCTGCGGCGCCGGCTCGGCTGCTCCCACCGCGCCGCCGATCTCGCCCACGACACCTTCGTGCGTCTGCTCAACCGCGACGAACCGGTCGCCATCCAGGAGCCCCGCGCGTTTCTGACGACGATCGCGCAGCGCGTCCTGGCCAACCACTGGCGGCGAGAATACCTGGAACACGCCTACCTCGAGGCCCTGGCGCTGCAGCCCGAAGCGTTGGCGCCCTCCCCGGAAGAACGCCAGCTCGTGGTGTCCACACTGCTCGAGATCGACGCGTTGCTCGCCACCCTGCCCAACGACGTGCGGCGCGCCTTCCTGCTCTCCCAGCTGGACGGTCTCAACCAGACCCAGATTGCCGCCGAGCTGGGCGTTTCCGTCACCACGGTCAAACGCTATCTGACGCGGGCGGGCACGCTGTGCTACTTCGCCCTCGACATCGCCTGACATGCCTCCGCCCGTTCCGGCCTCCACCACCGACATCGCCCCCGAGATCGCCCAACGCGCGGTCGAGTGGCTGTTCGAACTGCAGGAGGCGGGCAACGATGAAGCCCCGCGCCAGGCCTTTGCCGACTGGCTGACGGAACACCCCGAACACCGCCGCGCGTGGGCGCATATCCAGCGCGTGAACACCCGCCTGCGTGAGGTGGCCGACAATGCCCCGCCTGTGCGCAAGGCGCTGTTGAGCGGCCCGCGCCACCGGCGTCGTGAATTGCTGATTGCGCTCGTCACCGTCGGGGCCAGCGGCGGACTGTGGCTGCACAGCGAACACGGCCGCGACACCACCGGCTGGCTGGCCGACCTGCGCACCGGGGTCGGCGAACGGCGGACGCTGACCCTGGCCGATGGCAGCGAACTGTCGCTCAACAGCGACAGCGCGGTTGATCTGCGTTTCGACGCCAAGCATCGGCACCTACGCCTGCACCGGGGTGAAATCCTGATCCACACCCACCGCGACGAAGCCGCGCGCCCCTTCGTCGTGCTCACCCGCTACGGCGCGCTGCGCCCGGTCGGCACACGCTTCGCGGTGCGCCTGCTGGCGGACGCCGGCCAGCTTGCCGTCTTCGAGGGCAGCGTCGCCATCGAGATGGCGGGTGCCGCCCTGCCCCGCCTCATCCTGCATGCCGGTGAACAGCTGCGCTTTGCCCCGGGCATCGACGCCCGACCCGTACCCGTCGACCACAACGCCGTGGCCTGGCGCGACGGCATGCTCGTCGCCAGCGGCATGCCGCTGGCCGAATTTCTCGCCGAAGTCGGCCGCCATCGCCCTGGCCGACTCGCTTGCGCGCCGGAGATCGCCGACCTGAAGGTTTCCGGATCCTACCCGCTGGCCGACACCGACCGCATCCTCGACGTCCTGCGCGACAGCCTGCCGGTGCGCATCGACACCCGCACGCGCTACTGGGTCACGCTGCATCCGGCCACCTGATCCGCAGGCCGCACGCGACGTGGTCTACTTTTCCTTCTCGTGGGACATACCGGGTGAAGCAACCCTATTTCACCCGCCACGAGGACATCCGATGTCACACCGCGCCCTGCCCCGCCTGAGTCTGCTGGCCCTGGCCATCGCCCATCTCGGCCTTGCCCCGGCACTGATCAGCCGGCCGGCACACGCCGTCGAGCCGGCCAGCGCCACGCTCCAACGCAGCTACGACATCCCCGCCGGCCCGCTCGAAGCCGCGCTCAACCGCTTCGGCCGCGAAGCCGGCATTCTGCTCAGTTTCTCCACCAGCCTGACCGCCGATCTGCACAGCCCGGGGCTGACAGGCCACCACGATGTCGATACCGGCCTTGCCCGCCTGCTGCAGGGGACGGGGCTGGCGGTACAGGCGCGGAGTGACGGCAGCTACACGCTGTACAAACTGCCCGGGCAACAGGGCGACGCGACACTGGCGCCGGTCATGGTGACCGCCGACACCGTCCGCGAGGGTACGACCGAAGGCACCGGCAGCTACACCACCGGCAACATGAATACCGCGACCAAGCTCGCGCTTTCCTTGCGCGAAACGCCCCAGTCGGTGAGCGTGCTCACCCGCCAGCAGATCGACGACCAGGGGCTCGCCACGCTGGACGACGCCTTGCAGAACATCACCGGTCTGGTCGTTCAAAAGGGTTATCACGTCGGTGATTCCGGCAACTTCAGTGCGCGCGGCTTCACCCTATCCAACGTCCTGCTCGATGGCGTACCGATCAGCACCGGCGCCAACGGCACCTTCAACGCCGACAACGACGCCCTGGACATCTATGACCGCGTCGAAGTCGTGCGCGGCGCAACCGGCCTGACCACCGGCGCGGGCACGCCGTCGGCCGCCGTCAATCTGGTACGCAAGCGCCCCACCGCCGAGCCCCGGGGCAGCATCTCGGTCGGCGCCGGAAGCTGGGACAACTACCGCCTTGCGCTGGACGCCTCCGGACCGCTCAACCAGGCCGGCACCTTGCACGGCCGCGCCGTGGCCACTGTGCAGGATGCGGACAAGTTCTACGACGCCGCCCACGACCGCAACCATCAGCTCTACGGCATCCTCGAAGCCGACCTGACGCCCGACACCATGGCCACCCTGGGCTTTCATTACCGCAAGGTGGACAACGACGGCATCCTGCCCAGCCTGCCCACCGATCCTGATGGCGGCTTCCTGCCGGGCCTGAGCCGCTCGACCAACCTCATCAACGACTTCGACTACTGGAAGCAGACCGACCGCACACTCTTTGCCGAACTGAGCCACCGCTTTTCCGGGGGCTGGCAGGCCAAGGCCACAGCGGTATGGAAACGCCCCGAACAGGACATGGTGTTCACCGGCCTGTACTACAACGGTGGCGTACTGCGCCAGAGCACCCAGCACTACCGGCTGGACAATGAACAGGACAGCTACGACCTGTCACTCGATGGCCCGTTCTTGCTGTTCGGCCGCACCCACGAGCTGATGCTGGGCGCCAGCCTTCGCACCCTCGACAACCTCAACTGGGGCGGCTGGGCGGCCTACAGCTGGACCGCGGCCGGGCCGGAGGTTGATCCCTACCACTGGGATTCGTCCGCGACAAGCCGGCCGGAAATCGACATGACACTATGGGGCATCGACACGACCACTCGCCAAAAGGCCGTCTACGCGGCCACACGCCTGAACATCACCGATCCGCTGAAGATCATTCTCGGCACGCGCATCAACTGGTACAGGCATGACAATCACCGCAACGACACGCGTTACAAGGTCAATCAGGAAATCACGCCCTACCTCGGCGCAATCTACGATCTGGACGACCGTCATTCGGCCTACGTGAGCTGGACGGAGATCTTCGAACCACAGGGCAGCTACGACCGCAGCGGCAGACTGCTCGACCCGATCACCGGCACCAACTACGAGGCCGGCATCAAGGGCGAGTATTTCGAGGGCCGGCTCAATGCCAGCTTGGCGGTATTCGTGGTGCGTCAGCAAAACCGTGCCGTGGACGATCTCAGCGGCCCCAACCCCTGCCCGGGCAGCACGTGGGGCTATTGCAAGCGCGCCTCGGGCGAGGTGGAAAGCAAGGGGGTGGAGCTGGAAGTCGGCGGCGCGCTGACGCCCGACTGGCAGATCATGGCCGGCTACACCTATGTGGCGGCGAAGTTCACCAAGGACGCCGATGCCTCGAATGTCGGCAGGCTGTTCGACCCCAGCCTGCCGCGCCACCAACTCAAGCTCACGACCAGCTACCGCCTGCCCGACGCATTAAGCCAGTGGCGCATTGGCGGCAGCCTGTACGCCCAAGACCGGATCGAGTCGGGCGATGATGCGCGGATTCAGCAATCCGGGTATGCCATCATCGGCCTGAACGCGGCCTACCGTCTGACGCCACAAACCGAGTTCCGCCTGAACGTGAACAACGTGTTCGACAAGCGCTATTACCAGAGCGTGGGCTGGGATGGCGGCGGAAACGTATTCGGCACTCCGCGCAACTTCATGCTGACCGCGACGCACGAATTCTGAGGGAATGTGAGGATGGACCGAGCGGCTCAACCACCAGGTCGGAAGCTCCGTCGCAGGACAGTCATCACCAACCCGCGTACTGCGCCTCGCGTCCGGCCAGAACCAGGTGACCACCAGGTGACCAGATCGCCCTGAATCACGGCAGGGGCGAATGGCTCCCGCGCAGCGTCCCGTCCCGGCTGACCGGCGCGTGCCCTTTGCCGGTCGTGATCAGCCGCAATCGGTCCAGCATCAGGTAGATGACCGGTGTGGTGTACAGCGTCAGCAACTGGCTCAGCGCCAGTCCGCCGACGATGGCCACGCCGAGTGGGCGGCGCAGCTCGGCCCCTTCACCGGTGCCGAGCACCAGGGGGAGCGCGGCCAGCAAGGCGGCCAGGTTGGTCATCAGGATGGGGCGCAGGCGTTGCAGCGCGGCCCGCTGGATGGCGGCGCGCGGGTCGAGACCGAGACGGCGTTGGCCGGCAATGGCGACGTCCACCATCAGGATGGCGTTCTTCATCACCACGCCGATCAGCAGGAACAGGCCGAGCAGCGCGATGAGGCTGAATTCGATGCCGGCCACGCGCAGCGCGAGCAGCGCGCCCACACCAGCCGAGGGCAGCGCGGACAGAATGGTCAGCGGATGCAGCGTGCTCTCGTACAGCACGCCCAGCACCAGGTAGACCGCAATCACGACGCCCAGCAGCAGCCACGGCTGGTCGCGCAAGGCGGCCTGCAGGCTGCGCCCTTCTCCACCAGCACGCGGGACGATCGCGGCCGGCAGCATCATGCGCGCCAGCGTGGCGTCGATGGCGCTGCGGGCCTGCTGCAGGCTGACCCCCGGTGCAAGGTCGTAGCTGACGCCGGCCACGGCGAACTGGTCGAGGTGGAAGACGCGGTCACCCGTCAAGGTGTTGTGGTAGCGCGTAAAGGCGGACAGCGGCACCCGCTTGCCGTCGGCGGTGATTGCCTGCAAGGTGTCGAGCACGCCGACGTCACGGGTGTGACGCGGGTCGAGCTCCATGACCACCCGATACTGGTTGAGACGGCCGTGCAGCGTGGCGATCTGGCGCTGGGAGAAGGCGTTGTTGAGCAGCGTGCCGACGGTCTCGATGTCGATGCCGAGACGGGCGGCCGCCTCACGGTCGATGTCGATGACCACCTGCTGCGCGCCATCGTCGCCAAAGCTGTCCACGTTGATCAGTTCCGGCAGTGTCTCCATTTCGTCGGCGAGCCGGCGCGTCCAGGTGAGCAGGCTCGGCAGGTCGTCGCCGAGCAGAAGCTGCTCGTGCCCGCTCTGTCCGAAAGGCGAGGCCAGCGTGATGTCCTGGTCGACGTGCAGCATCAGGATGGCGCCGGGCACCGGCGGCGCGTTGCGGAGGATGCGATCGAGCGCCGCTGAGGAGGTCTCGCCTCGATCGGAGCGCGGCTTGAGCCGCATCATCACCCACGAGTTGCTCACGCCACCGCTGCCGCCGCTGGTGCCCACGATGTCGATCACGGCGGGATCGCTCAGCAGGTATTGCCTCAGGGTGTCGATGGCGGGCTGCATGGCCTGATAGGAATAGCCGTCATCGCCGCGGATGAGACCGCGAATCTGCCCGGTGTCCTGCTGCGGCAGCATGGTCTTGGGCGCAATCATGTACAGATGGACGTTGAGCGCCGCCACGCCCACGAAGAGCAGCCCGACCAACACGCCGTGGCGCAGGCTCCACCCCAGACTGACCGCGTAGCCGCGCTGCACGGCGGCGAATGCGGCCGCCGCGTGGCGGGCGAAGCCACCCGGCTGGCGCAGGGCGCGGGGGCGCAGCAGCTGTCCGGCAAGACTGGGCGTGAGCGTCAGCGAGGCGGCCAGCGACACCGCCACGGCGGCTACCAGCGTCAATGAAAACTCACGGAACAGGCGCTCGACGACCCCGCCCATGAAGAGAATGGAGACGAACACCACGCCCAGCGCAAGATTCATCGCGACCAGCGTGAACCCGACCTCGTCGGCCGCCTGAAGCGCCGCGCGGACGGGGCGCATGCCGTTGGCAATGTGGCGCTCGATGGTCTCGACCATCACGATGGCGTCGTCGACGACCAGGCCGGCCGCCACGATCAAGGCCATCAGCGACAGGTTGTTGAGCGAAAACCCCAGCAAGTACATCGCCGCGCAGGCGCCGATCAACGACACCGGCACCGCCAGGCTGGGAATCAGGGCGGCCCGTGCGTCGGCGAGAAACAGCGCCACGACCAGCACCACCAGCGCGACCGCGATCCACAGCGTGCGCACTGCCTCGGCAAGTGAGGCACGAATGCCCGGTGAGCGGTCTACCACCACGCCGAGCGCGGCGTCGGCCGGCAACAGTGCGCGCAAGGCCGGCAGTTCGGCGTGGATGGCATCGACGGTGGCGACGACATTGGCGCCGGGCCTGCGCCGGACGGTGAGCAACACCGCCGGGGCGTCGTTGTGATAGCCGCTGGCATAGCGGTCCTCGACGCTGTCGCTGACGGAGGCGACGTCGCCCAGGCGCAGCATGGCACCGTCACGATGGCGGACCACCAGCGCGCGATAGTCGGCGGCATTGCGCAGATCCGGCCCGCCGCCCACCGCCCAGCGCAGCGCGCCGGATTCGAGCACACCCAGTGGCAGCAGCGCATCGGCATCGGCAATTGCGCGGCGCACCTCGTCAAGCGCGATGCCATGATGGGCCAGGGCGTTGGCATCGAGCTGCACCCGCACCGCCGGCAAGGCGCTGCCGCCGACGTCGACTTCGCCCACGCCGGGCACCTGCGCAATCTTCTGCGCCAGCACCGTCGCAGCCAGGTCGTAGAGCGTCCCCGGCGCAAGATTGGGTGACGACAACGCCAGCACCATGATCGGCGTCTGAGAAGCGTTGACCTTGCGATACGTCGGGTTGCCGGGCATGCCGGCCGGCAGTTGCCCGCGCACCGCATTGATCGCCCCCTGCACTTCGCGTGCGGCAGCATCGATGTCGCGATCGAGCTCGAAACTCAGCTTCACCCACGCCGCCCCCTGGGTGGTGGAGGCGGTCAGCTCGGCAACCCCGGCGATACTGCCAAGCGCACGCTCCAGCGGCGCCGCCACCGTGGCGGCAACCGTCTCCGGGCTCGCACCCGGCAGCACCGCACTGACCTCGATCACCGGCAAATCCACCTGCGGCAACGGCGCCACCGGTAGCAGCCGCATCGCCAGCAGGCCGACAAGCACCAGCGCGATGGCGAGCAGCGCGCTGGCCACCGGCCGACGCACGAAGGTCCGCGCCAGCCTCACGCCTTCTCCACGATCTGCGGCGGCACGCCGCTCGCCACCGTGCGTCGAGTCAGGCGGTCGAAGAAGAGGTACACCACCGGCGTGGTGAACACCGTCAGCACCTGGCTCACCAGCAGTCCGCCAACCATGACGATACCCAAGGGCTGGCGCAGCTCGGCACCCGAGCCACCCGCCAGCATCAGCGGCAGCGCGCCCACCAGCGCTGCCAGCGTCGTCATCAGGATGGGGCGAAAGCGCAGCAGCGCAGCGCGGCGGATCGCGTCATGTGATGCCAGGCCCAGGCGACGCTGCGCATCGAGCGCGAAATCGACCATCATGATGCCGTTCTTCTTCACCAGCCCGATCAGCAGCACGATGCCGATCACCGCGATCAAGTCGAGCGGCCGCCCGGTGATGTGCAGCGCCGCCAGCGCGCCGACCGTCGCCGACGGCAGGGTGGACAGGATGGTGAGCGGATGGACGGTGCTCTCGTAGAGCACGCCGAGCACGATGTACATCGTCACCACCGCCGCGAGAATCAGCCACAAGGTGTTGCCGAGCGACGCCCGGAACGCCTCGGCCGCGCCCTGGAAGCGCATCTCCACCGAAGGTGGCAGGCCGATGGCGGCAACCGTCGATTCGATCGCCTCGACCGCGGCGCCGAGCGAGACGCCGGGGGCGAGGTTGAAGGAAATCGTCGCAGCCGGAAACTGGCCTTGATGGTGGATTGCCAACGCAGTCGTGCGCTCCGAAAAGCGCGCCAGCGACGACAGTGGCACCGGGGTGGCGTCGGCCGCCGGAACATGTAACGCGCCAAGCGCCGCCGGCCCCGTGGCCAGACTCGGCGCCACCTCCAGTACAACGCGGTATTGGCTTGCCTGCGTGAACAAGGTCGCCACCTGGCGTTGGCCATAGCCCGAGTGCAGCGCTTCGACGATCGCAGATGCACTCACCCCAAGCCGTGCCGCCGCGTCGCGGTCGATGTCGACGAACACCTCGCGTCCGCCACGCTGCAGATCCGAAGCAACGTCGGCCAGTTCGGGGCGGATACGCAAGGCATCGAGCACGCGCCCCACCCAATCCTCGAGCTGGTCGTGGTCCGGTGTCGCCAGGGTAAGCTGATACTGCGTGCGCGCAATGCGGTCCTCGACCGACAGTTCCTGGGCCGGTTGCAGCCAGGCAACGATACCCGGTACCGAAACCATGCTGACCGACAGCCGGCGGCCGATCTCTGCCGCATCGGCACGCCGCTCGCGGTGGGGCTTCAGTTCAAGCAGCATTCGACCGCTGTTGAGCGTGGTGGTGTTGCCGTCAACCCCGATGAAGGAAGACAGGCCGATCACATCCGGATCGGCCAGCGCGACTTCGGCCAGGGCCTGCTGGCGCTCGGCCATCGCCGCAAACGAAACCGTCGGCGGCGCTTCGGTGATGACCTGGATCACACCGCTGTCCTGAACCGGGAAAAACCCCTTGGGCACACTGAGATAAAGCCCCGCGGTCAACGCCAGGGTGGCCACCAACACCATTAGCGTGAGCGTCTGATGCGCCAGCACACGATCGAGCCATCGAGCATAGACCGCCAGTACCCGGTCGAAGACACCCGGTCGGACCGCTTCGACCGGTGCGCCCCGCTGTCGGTCACCCAGCATGCGCGCCGCCATCATCGGGGTCAGTGTCAGCGATATCAGCAGTGAGATCAGGATGGCCACCGCCAAGGTGATCGCGAACTCGCGGAACAGACGACCGACCACATCGCCCATGAACAGCAAGGGAATCAGCACCGCGATCAGCGACAAGGTCAGCGACAGCAGGGTGAAGCCGATCTCCGACGCCCCTTTGAGTGCCGCGGCCAAGGGTGTCTCGCCCGCCTCGCGGTGGCGCGCGATGTTCTCAAGCATCACGATGGCATCATCGACAACAAAGCCCGTTGCGATCGTAAGTGCCATCAGGCTGAGATTGTTGAGCGAGAAGCCAGCCAGGTACATCGCGCCGAAGGTCCCGACCAGCGACAAAGGTACGGCGACGCTCGGGATCAGCGTCGCCGCGACACGGCGCAGGAAGATGAAGGTGACCAGCACCACCAGTGCGATCGCGAACAGCAACTCCTGCTGCACGCCACGCACCGAGGCCCGGATCGAACGGGTGCGATCGTTGAGCACCACCACATCCGCCGCCGTCGGCAGGGTCGCGGTGAGCTGCGGCAGCAACGCCCGCACCTGGTCGGCCACCTCGATGACGTTGGCGCCGGGCTGGCGCTGGATGCTCACCAGCACGGCCGGCATCTGCCGTGCCCCGCCGGAAGCACAGTCATCCGCGGACTGCGCGCCGCAATGTCCCGACCACGCAGCAAGAAAACGATCCTCGGGGCCTTGTTCGACCGTGGCGACATCGCCCAGCCGCAACGGCGCACCGTTGCGCCAGGCGACCACCACTTGGCGATAGGCCTCGACCGAGCGGATCTGGTCGTTGGCCTCGATCATCACGAAGCGGTACGGCCCGTCAAGACTGCCCGTGGGCTGGCTGGCGTTGGCCTGCGCGATCGCCTCGCGCAGGGCCTCCAGCGTCAGCCCGTGCGCCGCGAGCGCGCGTGGATTCGCCTGAATTCTCACCGCCGGCCGCTGACCGCCCATCAGGCTGACCATGCCAACCCCCGACACCTGGGCGATTTTTTGCGCCACGCGGGTATCGACCAGGTCGTAAAGCACCGGCAAGGGGAGGGTGTCGGATGACACCGCAAGCGTCAGGATAGGCGCATCGGCCGGATTGACCTTGCGATACACCGGCGGCGTCGGCAAATCGTCGGGCAGCAGGCTGGAGGCGGCGTTGATGGCGGCCTGCACCTCCTGCTCGGCGACACCAATGTCGACGTCGAGCAGGAACTGCAGCGTAATCGCCGAAGCCCCGCCCGAACTGCTCGACGACATCTGGCGCAAGCCGGGAATCTGGCCGAGCCGCCGCTCGAGCGGCGCCGTCACGGTTCGTGCGACGACGTCGGCCCCGGCTCCCGGACGAAAGGTAAGCACCTGGATGACCGGGTATTCGAAGCTCGGCAGCGCCGCCACCGGCAGCATGCGCCAGGCGAGCAAACCACTGATGACCAGGGCGACGGTCAACAGCGTGGTCGCCACCGGTCTCAAGATGAACGGACGCGAGAAATTCATGCCCGATCAACCGCCGCCCGGAGCAAGCACCGCGCCATGGGGAGACATCGGCGCATCGGCCGCCAACGGCGCCCGCGGTGCATCGTCGGCAACCAGCAACACCTCCCGTCCATCCCTCAGGCGGTCCAGACCTTCCAGCGCGACGACTTCCCCGGGTGCCAGGCCTTGCTCGATCGCCACACGTCCGCCGCCACCCGGACCGGGCGTCACCTCGCGCACCCGGGCACGCCCGTCCGAAATCACATAGACGTACGGGCCACGCGCACCATACTGCACCGCATCGACGGGAATCGACACCGCATCGACCAGCGCCCCGACCTGCACCCGAACGTTGACGAACTGGTTGGGAAACAACGCTTCGTCCTCGTTGGCGAACTCGGCCTTGAGGCGCAGCGTGCCGGTTGTCGTGTCGATCTGGTTGTCGAGGGTTCGCAGACGCCCGACGGCCAGCGTCACACGGTCATCTCGATCGCGCGCCTCGACCACCGGGGTCTCTCCGACGCGCAACGCCGCACGCACCGCCGGCAGCGCGTGTTCGGGAACACTGAACAACACCGAGATCGGTCGCGTCCGGACGATGCTTACGATGCCGGCCGCGTCGGCCGCGCGCACGAGATTGCCGGCATCGATTTCGCGCAGGCCCAACCGCCCGCCTATCGGTGCCAGTACCCGGGTCCACGACAACTGCAACCGCGCGTCGTCCGCGCGTGCCTGGTCGGCCGCGATGACCGCGCGCAACTCGGCCACGGTCGCCTCCTGCGTGTCCACCTGCTGGCGGGCAACCGAATTCTGTGCCGACAGCGCCCGAAAACGCGCCAGTTCGCGCTCGGCGTTGCGCAGGCGTGCGGTGTTGCGAGCCTGCTCCGCCTCGGCCTCCGCCAACCTGGCGCGGTATGGCGCGGGATCAATTTCGGCGAGCAGTTCGCCAGCCGCGACCTCCTGCCCCTCCTCAAACAGCAAGCGCTTGAGCTCCCCGTCCACCCTGCCGCGGACCGTCACCATCGCCAGCGGCACCACCGTCCCCACCGCCTGCAGCGTAACCGGCAACTCGGCACGCACGGCGTCTACAGTGCGGATGGGAACTGGACCGGTCCAAGGATTGAAAGGCGCTGCCGGTTCGGCCTGCGCGTCGTCGCGCAACAATGCGTAGCCACCCACCACGCCGGCCGCAGCCAGCACCACCGTCAGCAGCAGAATACGCGCCGACCCTGCCCCGGATTGCCGGGCCGCGATCATTTCGGACCGCAGCCACATGACTGGCTGCAGATGCCTTCCTCCAGCACCTTGTAGTCGACAAGGTCGAAGCCGTGCTCACGTACGATGCGGCGCAACAATGCATCCAGGCCGGCATCGCGGAACACGTGCTCCACTCCGCAGGCTGGACACACCACGCGTGCCCTGGGCAGGCTGCCGGCTTCCTCGTAGACGCGGCAGCCATCGTCGAAGCGGCTGGCCAGCAGCTTGGCGCCGTCAAGCTGTCGCAGTGCCGCGTACACGCTGGACAGCGAGGCCTTGTCGCCGCGTTCCACCAGCAGACGCATGACCTGGTCGGCCGACAGCGGGCCGCTCGGCCGCTCCAGAAACAGACTCAACACCCGCAGACGCGGCTGGGTAATGCGCAAGCCCACGCGCAGCAAGGCATCGCGCGCCGGCACGAAGCGCGGCTCGACCTCGCGGACCTCACCGGCCGCCACATCGGCCATCGCATGGGACGCCTGAGCGCGGAGGTTGGACGCCGGGCGGGCCGGCGCATCTGCCATTGCGGTATCGACCGATGGAAAGGCCATGGGCCTGGGGGCGGAAGTGAGGGACATGTCGGAGGGGAGCGCGGTGGAGGGCATGGGCGGCCTCGGCGAGAGTTCGTGCATTCGTGACGGATCGACGGCGTCCGCCTGCGGAGCCCTGAGGGGGCCGCAGGTCTCGCAGCGTCTGCGAGCTCGTGAGAAGGCGTGCTGCATGTGCAGCCTGCTTCGTCGCCCGCCCATCCGGGGCGGCACGCTCACATCACAAGCTCTCAGTGGACATGTCGTTCGAGCGCGCGAAAAAGCCCCAGTTTACACATTTTGTTACATATCCCGTAGAGATGCCCACCCGGGTTGTATCCACCACGATGGTCCGCAATGCGCAGTCCGAGAACGACAACGGCGGCTCGAAAGCCGCCGTTTCAGACTGACCGGACCAAATTCACGCCCCCCACGGGAGGCCACGCCCTGGTGGTCAGTGCATCGCATCCTCGTAGCGAAGAATCAGCATGTGACTGGACGCACTGCCATTGAGCACCGGCAGCACCGTGCGCCACAACGCATCGGCACGCTCCGGCTCGCCCGCCGCACGCAGCGACAGCGCAACGTAGCCATTGATCTCGGCAATCAGCCCGGCGATGAGCGGCTGCCCACGATAGCCGCTGGCATGCTCGATGGCCTGCTGGTAGTGCCGCAAGGCCGGCCCGTGCTGGTTGCGTTCGGCGAGAATCATGCCGCGGGTATAGTGATATCCACTCAGCACCAACTCCGACAGATCGCGTGGCGATACCGCGCCCAGCACCCGCTCTGCCTCATCGGCGGCGCGCTGGTAGCGTACCAGCGACATGGCCAGGTCCACCCGCGGCATGGCCTTGGCGGTGCTGTGTTCCACCGTCTGGCGCTGCACTTCGATCATCGCGTCGGTGTCGCCAGCAGCGTCATGAATCTGGGCGAGCTCGCTCAGATACTGATCGGGCGGGAAGTCGGCCTCGTGCTCCTGCCACAACGCCAGGGCTTCCGCGTGATGTCCCTCGGCAGCGAGCAACTTGCAACGCTCCGCGAGCAATTGCGCACGCGTAATTCCGCCGAGCAGATTCACCCGCCTAAGCAAGGCCAGGCAGAGACGTGCGCGGCGCCACTGCCCCAGCAGCTTGGCACGCGCCATCTGGTTGTAGAGCAGCATCGGCGCCACGAGCACCACCATGGCCGCGGCCGCCAGCAAAGCATAGCCGATGATCAGCCAATCGCCCCACGACAGCGGGCCACCGTCCGAAAGCGACCACCCCAGCAGCAGCAGCGGCGGCAGCCAGATCCACACCGACGCGCCCAGTGAGCGCACCACCGCCAGGGGTACCGGCTCCCGCGCCGCACGCACCATCAGCGCGGCGGAACGCGGATCAATGTTCAGCACTGAGTCGGGAACACCCGGCGAAGGCTCGGTCACGACGCGGGCGGAAGCCACGCCCATCGATTGAAGTTGCGCGTGGGCATCGGACGCATCGTTGGCGAGCACGCTGCCGCGCAACACGCGGCCATCTTCGCCCTGCCCTTCATAGCCATGCGCGCGCGCGCCCAGGTCGGACTCGCCCGCCGGCATTTCCGGCGACGCGAACAGCATCGCCCGTACCGGACGGCGCACCTCGCCTATGCATACGCGGCGCGCCGCCACCGGCAAGCGCTCCTGCACCTCGCGATACAACTGCGGGCCGGTATGTCCCTGCGACAGCAGTTGATCGAACAGCCGGGTACTTTGCTCGTCGTGGCACAGATAATTGCGCAGGGCCTCCACGCGGATCACCCGGTCGACCACGTGCACGTCACCGTCGAGCCGTTCCCAGGTCACCGCGTCCACTTTGCTGGCACGCCGCCAGTTGTCCAGGGCGGCCTCTTCCATGCGCGAGCGCCAGGCGTCGTAACCAATCCGCTCGGCGATCTCAGCGCGCTCGGCATCGAGCACGCTGCCCCGCTCGGCGGCCCGCAGCTCTATCGCCTGGCGCGTCGGCGGCCCTGCCGCGATCTCCGCATCCATCACCAACGCATAGGCGCGCTCGAACACCGACTTGACCATGGACGGATCGACGGCGCGCAATGCCACCTCACCCAGCCGGGCCTGCATCAACCCCACCCGCATAGCCGGGGCCTGGCCGTCGTCCAGCACCCACTCGGCCGACGACGAACTCAGTGCCGGCCCGAGACCATCCGCCGACGCCACCAAGCGCTTGCCATCGGTCAGCGCGAACACCACCGATACCGGCTGCCCCTGCTCGGTCTCGCCCAGCGCGAGCCCCAGCCGCTGCTCGACGTGGGCCGCCAATCGCAACACCAGGAAGCCACCGTTCCGGTCCGAGAAATCACCAATCTTGCGAAAACCCAGCGCATGCCATTTCGGCCACGCCTCCCTCAGGCTTTCACAGCAGTCCTCGGGCACGTCCGTGGCCGTCAGCCTGATCCGCGGCACGCGCTGCTGCGCCAGATCGAGTATCTCGGCGTTTTCCGACAGGTCGGCGACCTTGCGCCGCACCCAGCGCCGCGCCCAGAAGTACGCCAGCACCACACCGAGCGCGACGACCAGCGCAACCGCAAGCAGAATCTGCAGGAACAATCCCATGGAAACAACCTATCCGGTCGAAAATGAACGGTGATTATGCCCCAAGGGCCCACGTGCGCCGAGCCGCAAGTGCACCACGGTGCGCTCGCGCCTGCCGGTGACACTTCGCAGCGCCTGTGGACCAAGCCCGACCCTGCACGCCGGTCGGCACCTGGGCGACACCAGGCAAACCTCGTCGGCACGATTCGCACGCCGAGCAGCGGACTCCACGGGCCGTTCACAGGACTGACCGTCACATCGGACGCCCTCGGCCGGGTCATTGACCCCACCCGGACATACGTGGAGAATAAGAACCATTCTTGATTAACCCGCAAGCCAGCCCGTCGGGGCAAGCCAGCCGGAAGATGCAATCCGTTTCAGGAGCTTGCCTTGAGTCACGCCAGCCATTCGTCCGATCCCGTCGCCGAACTCTATGCCAGCCACCACGGCTGGCTGCGCGGCTGGCTGCGCCGCAAGGTCCGGTGCCCGGAACAGGCCGCGGACCTGATGCAGGACACCTTCGTCAAGCTCATGCTCAGCCGGGCCGAGGCGCAGATCCGCGAACCCCGCGCCTATCTCGCCACGATCGCCAATCGCCTGACGATCGATTTCTTCCGCCGTCAGCAGATCGAGCGCAATTACCTTGATGCGCTGGCCGCACTGCCAGAGGGCGAGCAGCCCTCGGTTGAAGAGCAGGCGCTGTTCAAGGAGGCCTTGCTGGAGCTCGACCGCCTGCTCGACGGGCTCGGCCCCAAGGTCAAGCAGGTCTTCCTGCTCGCCCAGTGCGACAACCTGAGCTATGCCGAAATCGCCGACCGGGTTGGCATTTCGGTCCGCTCGGTGAATACCTACGTGGCGCGCGCCATGGCGCACTGCTGCCTGCTGCTGCCGTGACCCCATCGCACCGCACGGTCACGCCACCCGACGAGGCTAGAGCCGTCCACGAAGCCGCCCGGTGGTATGCCCGGTTGCGCGCCGAACCCGCAACCCCGGCACTCGAACAGGCCTGGCGCGACTGGCTGGCGGCCGACGACGCCCACCGCTCGGCTTGGGGCAAGGTCGAGCGCGTTTGCGGACAATTCGGACTCGTACCGGGACGGCTGGCAGTGTCGACACTCGCCGCGCCCGGCCGGCGCACGGTGCTGCGCGGGTTGGTAGCCATCGCAGTGGCCGGCGGCGCCACACTGTTCGCATGGCAGGCGCCGTGGCACGTATGGCAAAGCGGCTACCGTACGGCGGCCGGCGAACGCCGCGAGTTCGAACTGGCCGACGGTTCGCAGCTCACGCTGAACACCCGCAGTGCGGCGGACGTGGCGTACTCCCGGCAGCAGCGCCTCGTCCGGCTGCACGCGGGCGAGATGCTGGTCGCCACGCGGCCCGACGTGCTGTCGCCGGCCCGCCCGTTCATCGTCGAGACCGCCCACGGCAGCATCCTCGCGCTCGGCACGCGCTTCAACGTTCGGATCGAAGACGAACGAACGGAAGTCACCGTGCTGGAGGATGCAGTGGAGGTCGGCCTCTTGCACGCCCCCGCGCTTCGCCTGCGGGTGGAAGCCGGCCAGCGCCTGAGCTTTTCTCCACGCGACGCCAGTCCGCTCCTGCCCGTCCGCCCCGGCGCGGCAAGCTGGGTCGACGGTCACCTGGTCGTGCTCGACCTTCCACTCGGTGACGTACTGGCCGAGCTGTCACGCTATCGCACCGGCCACCTGGGCTGCGACCCTGCGGTCGCACAGCTGAAGGTCTCCGGCGCCTTTCCGGTCGACGACATCGATCAGGCCCTGGCGGCGCTCACCGACAGTTTCCCCCTGCGCATCGAGCGCTTCACCCCCTATTGGACGCGCGTCCGCCCGCGCATCAACTGATCCACATTAGGTCCGATGCGCGCGGATTTGCACTTGGGCAAGGTCTCGACCGTCTCCATGAGTGATCTCCCGATCGATTCCTTCACTCAACGAGACGACATGATGCACGACACCCTACCCCACCCGCGCAGACGGCTCCGAGCGATCCACGCCGCGCTGCTGTGCGCCGGCCTGGCGCTACAAGCGGTCCACGCCGCCGACACACCCACAGGATCCGCCGCCGAAGCAAGTCGGCAATACCGCATCCCCTCCGGCCCGCTAGCCGAAGCGCTGAGCCTCTATGTCGGCGCCGCCGGCGTCACCCTGGCCTTCGATGCCGGACAACTACGCGACCTCCGCAGCGACGGCTTGCAGGGCAACTTTACGGTTACCGAGGGCTTTTCCCGCTTGCTCGCCGGAAGCGGATTCGAAGCCTTACCCACAGCCGAAGGCCGCTGGGTGTTGCGCCGATTGCCGGCATCGACCGGTGGCCCGACGCTGCCGACGGTCAGCGTGACGGCGTCGGGCAATACCGTGGGCGCGCCCCCCGCTGCCTATGCCGGCGGCCAGGTCGCCAGCGGTGGCCGGGTCGGCCTGCTCGGCAACCGGCGCTTCATGGATACGCCGTTCAGCCAGACCAGCTACACCGAGGAGTTGATCCGCAACAGTCAGGCCTCCACCGTTGCGGAAGTGCTCGAATACAGTCCGTCGGTCACGCGCCTGGGGGGCAGCTACTACCATCGCGACGGCTACAAGATCCGCGGCTTCGACATGTTCAGCTGGGATAGCGCCTACGACGGGATGTTCGGCCTGGGATCGATCCGCCGCGACGCAATCGAGCAACTCGAGCGCATCGAACTGCTCAAGGGGCCGAGTGCCCTGCTCAACGGCGTACCGCCCTTTGGTGGCGTGGGCGGCATCGTCAATCTCGTCCCCAAGCGGGCAACCGACGCGCCGATCACCAGCTTGACGCTGAGCTATCTCGAAGGCGGCCATACCGGCGGACACCTCGATGTCGGTCGACGCTTCGGGCCGGACAACCGCCTGGGCGCCCGAGTGAACGTCGCGCACAAGGAAGGGGGCACGCAGCTCGACCACAACAGCCGGCAGGCGACGCTGGCCAGCGTTTCGCTCGACTACCAGGGCGACCGGCTACGTCTTTTCGGCAACTTCAACTATCAGAAACAGGGCGATGACGCGCCGATGTTCGTCGGCTACGCGCTCGCCCCCACGTCGAGCGTCCCGAAAGCGCCGGATGGCAGCACCAATCCCAACCCGCCGTGGTCCTATACCGACACCGAGCGCGACTTCCATATCCTCCGCGCCGAATACGACCTGAACGACGACTGGACCGTCAGCACCGGATACGGATGGCAGCGCTACCGGGAAGTACAGGATGTCGCCTTCACCCCGACCATCCTCAACCCGGCCGGCGACCTGCGCGAACCCGGTGCCCACCGGCTCGCACCGTTCACCCGGGACTTCAGGACCTACGACCTCAAGCTTGCCGGCCGTCTGAACACCGGCCCGGTCTCGCACCGTCTCGCGCTCGACTACTACCGCTCCAGCCGTCGCATGGACTACTCCGGCCGCAGCGTGGCCGGCAGCGGGGCGATCTCGAACATCTACGACCTGGTGGTGAACTACGCCCGGCCCGACTTCGACGGCGTCACGCCGAGCTATACCAAGGACGAGAGCACGGCCAGCGGGCTGGCCATCGCCGACACCATCGGGTTTTTCGATGACCGCCTGCAACTGACCCTCGGCATCCGACGGCAAAACCTGCGCAACGAGAACCTGCTGACCGGCACGACCACCTACGACCGCTCCGCCACCACGCCGGCGGCGGCGGCATTGTTCAAGCTCGACCCAACGACGACGCTGTACGCCAACTACATCGAAGGTTTGTCCGAGGCCCCGTCGCCACCGGCGACCGCGGCCAACTTCGGCGCGAGCTTCGATCCTGCCAAGAGCAAGCAGACAGAAATCGGTCTCAAACGCGACATCGGCCGTTTTGCCGGCACCGTCGCGCTGTTCGAGATCACGCGGCCATCCGGCATCACCGATCCAGGTACCAACGTGTTCGCCATCAACGGAGAACAACGCCACCGCGGAATCGAGCTGGAAGGCTTTGGCGAGCCTGTTCCGGGCGTGCGCCTGATCGGCGGCGTTACACACATTAGTGCGAGCATGGTGCGCACCCAGAACGGCGTGAACCAGGGCAAGCGCCCCACCGATGTTCCCGAATGGGTCGCGACCCTGCGCGGAGAGTGGGACCTTCCTTACGCCCGCGGCCTCACCCTGACGGCGGGGGCGGTGCACAGCGGATCGCGTTACCTCGATGCGGCGAACACCCAGAAGGTCCCCGACTGGACCCGTTTCGATCTGGGTGCGCGGTACACGACCGCATTCGCCGGACAGGCCACGACGTTCCGCGCCGGTCTCAGCAACGTCTTCGACAAGCGTTACTGGGAGAGTGCCCGCTCCAGCCTGGTCGCCGGCGCGCCGCGCACGCTGTCGATGTCGGTCACCGTGGACTTCGACTGATGCGGTACAAGGCGCACTGATTCACCGCGAAGCCGTCCCGGACCTTGCAGGCCCTTCCGGGACGGCGGCCAGGCGCTCGATATACCGCGCCATCTCAGGCGACAGGCGGGCGATGTCGAGGCCGACCTGATGCACGCTGCCATCCATGCCCTCTAACGAATGAAAGGGACTTCCCCGTCCCGGCCTGACCGCATTGCGGTAATCGGCACCTGAATGCCATGATGGGAAGCGCGAACTCTCATCAATCCGTCCGAAAGGGGAAGTCCATGAAC
>JBKBMG010000066.1:0-25345 GCA_046295975.1 Rhodocyclaceae bacterium | reverse complement strand
AGGCCGTCATAGAAAAGCCTATATTAAACAAGGAGTTAGAGTGGTATTATCGCATCGAAATTGGGCGCGTGAAAGTCCCATCTTAAGTCAATGACAAAGTGCTAAGTTGAGAGGATTGGGGACGACCCGGGCTGGCCCTCGCTGCTGCACTGCGGTATCCTGTTTGTACAAATACATTCAACAGGAGGTGTTCACCGCGTGATCCCCATCCTCATCCCCATCGGCGCGCTGCTTGCAGGCATCGCACTGTTGCTGCTCGGCACCGGCTTGCTCAACACCTTGCTGGCACTGCGCGGCGGTCTGGAGGGATTCGGCGACACGGTTCTGGGCCTGATCGGCTCGAGCTATTTCGCGGGGTTCTTCATCGGCACGCTGATTGCCCCCCGTCTCATCCGCCACATGGGCCATGTGCGCGCGTTCGCCTTCTTTGCAGCGGCGATCACGGCCTGTGCGCTACTCCATGCGCTGATCGTCGACGCCGTGTTCTGGATCGTGCTGCGGGTGCTCACCGGCGTGGCCCTGGTCGGCTTCTACACCGTCATCGAAAGCTGGCTCAACAGCGAATCGCCGGCCGCGCGGCGCGGCCAGGTGTTCGCGGTGTACATGGCGATCAACCTGCTTGCACTGGCCGGAGCACAGCAGTTCCTGCACCTTGCCTCGCCCGCGGACTTCACCCTGTTCGCCGTCGCCGCCATTTTCGTCTGCATTGCGCTGATGCCAGTGGTCGCCACCCGCCTGCCCCCGCCAGCCCTGGTCGACACACCGCGTCTGTCGCTCGGACGCGTATGGTCGGCCGCGCCTGCGGCCGTCGTCGGCGCGGTGTGCTCCGGCCTGGCAATGGGGGCGTTCTGGGGGCTGGGCGCGGTCTACGCCGGACGCATGGGCCTGGCGCCGGGTGCGGTGGCCACCTTCATCACCGTCACGATTCTCGCCGGGGCGGTGCTGCAATGGCCGATTGGCCGCCTGTCCGACCGCCTCGACCGGCGTCTGGCCCTGGCAGTGGTTTGCGCGCTGGCGGCCGCGGGCGGGCTGCTGATGGCGATCCTGGGTGGGCTCGGACTGCCGCTCACCGTCGGTGCGGTACTTTTCGGTGGCGCGGCCTTCGCGGTCTACCCGGTGGTCGTCGCACACCTCATCGACCACCTACGCCACGAGGAGATCCTGCCCGGCAACGCCGCCCTGCTGATGTTGCACGGCGTGGCCGCCGCGTTTGGCCCTGCCCTCGCAGGCATGGCGATGAGCGGGCTGGGCGCGCTGGCGTTTCCGCTTTACCTCGCCGCCATGCTCACGCCGGCGGCCTTGTTCGCGCTGTACCAATCGCGCCACGGCCGGGACGAAATCGTCGAAGAAGCGGCGCATTTTGTTCCGATGCTGCGTACCTCGCCGACCGCACTGGAGATGATGGCGGCCGACGCCGCAGGCGACGGCCCGGCGCCCGATGCGGACGCTGCGGCCACGCCAACGACCGCCACACAACCACTGCAGGCCGGCTCGCGCGCCGCCTGAAACACGCTGGTCGTGCCGCCGACCCGAGCGGCCAACCCGAGCCGGCGGCACGACCAGCGCTCGATCCGCGAGCCGCGCCCTTCACGCCGCGGCTGTCGTGAAATCCGCAATACCCACAGCTGTCGGCCATTGCGCGTCGGCGTCTCGACAACCAGGAGAAACCGCATGTTGCTCGCAACCGATCTGGACGGCACTTTTCTCGCCGGCAACCCCGAACACCGCATCCGCCTGTATCAACTGATTGCCGGCCACCCCGAGATCAAACTAGTGTTCGTCACCGGCCGCGGTCTGGAAGTGGTGCTGCCGCTGCTGTCCGACCCCACCATTCCCACCCCCGACTACATCATCGCCGACGTCGGCGGCACGGTGGTCGAAGGGCGTGGCCAGTTGGCCGTGCAACCGCTGCAGAACGAGATTGACGCCCGTTGGCCGGGCGAACGCAGCGTGGCCGAGGCCATGCAGCGCTTCGTCGGGCTCGAGCGCCAGGAAGTACCCCAGCAGCGGCGTTGCTCGTATTTTTGCGCCAGCGACGCGATTCCGGAAGGCATCCATGAGGCGGCCCAGGCGCTGGGCTGCGAAGTGTTGTACTCGGCCGGACGCTATCTGGACATCCTGCCGATTGGAGTGAACAAAGGGGCGACCCTGCGCCGCCTGGTGGACTGGCTTGGCATGTCGCCGCAGGACGTGCTGGTGGCCGGCGACACGCTCAACGACTTGTCAATGTTCGAGGAAGGCTTCAAGGGCGTCTGCGTCGGCGAATCCGAGCCGGCGCTGATTGCCGCCACGCGCGACCGCGCCCGGGTGTTTCATTCGCTGCGCAGCGGCTGCGGCGGGATACTGGAAGCACTGAGCCACTTCGGTTTTCTGGGTCCGCAAGGCATAGAGGCGGCCCTCAACACGCTGGATGCGCGCGGCCGCTCCGATCTCGTCATGGTCTATCATCGCCTGCCCTACGAGGAGCGGGTACACAACGGAGTGGTGACCCGGCATCGCCCCACCTCGCCCAACGGCATCATTCCCAGCCTGCTCGGTTTCTTCGGCGACGGCAGGCGCGGGTCGTGGGTGGCGTGGTCGATTCACGACCCGCGTCTGGCCCTGCCCTTCCAGACGCATACCGACGTCGACCGCGAGCACTACCCCAACCTGGTTGCCGCCCGCGTGGCCCTCGACAAGCACGACGTCGACGTGTTCTACAAGCGCTTCTCCAAGGAGGCCTTCTGGCCCACGCTGCATACCTTCTGGGAGCGTGCGGTGTTCCGCGAAGAGGACTGGGCGGTATTCGTCAAGGTCAATCGGCTGTTCGCCGAGCGCACCGCCGAGGAGGCCGCCGACGGTGCGACGGTGTGGCTGCACGACTACAACCTGTGGATGGTGCCGGCCTACCTGCGCGAGCTGCGTCCCGATCTCAGGATCGCCTTCTTCCACCACACCTACTTTCCGTCCGCGGACGTCTTCAACGTGCTGCCCTGGCGGCGCGAGATCATCGGTAGCCTGCTGCAGTGCGACTACGTCGGCTTTCATATTCCCCGCCAGGCGGAAAATTTCGTCGACGTGGTGCGCGGCGTGGCACCGGTGGAAGTGCTGGAGACGCGCAGTTGCGCCCCGCGCTTCCTCACCTACGGCTGCGCTGTCGGGCTGGACGAGATGAGCGGCGCGATCCGCGTGCATGGCCGGCGCATCGGGCTGGGCGCCCACCCGGTGGGGCTGGACGTCGGCCGCATCAGCCGGGCACTTGAAGCGCAAGCCACCCGCAGTCTGATGACCGAATTGCGCCAGCAACTGGCGGGCATCCGGGTGATTCTGTCGGTAGAGCGTCTGGACTACACCAAGGGCACGCTGGAAAAGCTGCTCGCCTTCGAGGCGCTGCTTGAGGACAACCCCGAACTGCATGGCCGGGTTGCGCTGCTCGCGATCTGCGTACCTGCGGCAAGCGAGATGACCATCTACGACAGCCTGCAGACGCAGATCGAGCAGGCCGTGGGACGCATCAACGGGCGCTTCTCCAACGTCGGCTGGACGCCGGTTCAGTTCTTCTTCCGGCCGTTCCCGTTCGAGCAGGTGGTGGCCTATTACGCCATGGCCGACGTGATGTGGATCACCCCACTGCGCGACGGCCTCAATCTGGTTGCCAAGGAATTCGTCGCTGTGCAGGGCCTGATCGAGGGCAAGGGCGTGCTGGTGTTGTCGGAGTTCGCCGGGGCTGCGGCCGAGTTGCATGGTGCCGTACTGACCAACCCGCACGATCCGAGCGACCTGCGCGACAAGCTCTACTTTGGCATCACCATGAGCGCCCGCGAGGGTCAGGCCCGGCTGCGCGGTCTGTTCGCCAGCGTCCAGCACAACGACATCCACCGCTGGGGCCAGGACTTCCTCGATGCAGTCGAGCAAAGCGTGAGCGCAGCCGCGGCCGTGGCGAACCTCGTCCCGTCGCCGACTGTCGACGTACCGATGCCGACTGCCTGAGCGCCCGCGCGCGCCGGCTCGCGGGAACCGCGCGATGGCGGCGCGCCTGTCGTATCATTCCGGGTTTTGGTTGCGAACCCGAATACTGATGTCCGATACCCTGAGTGCCGCCCCGTCCAAGCCCGCCGCCCACAGTGCGCCCACCTGCAGCGTGCGCCTCGGGGACACCGAGATCGTGCTGCTCGGCACGGCCCATGTCTCGCGCCAGAGCGCGGAGGACGTGCGGGCGGCACTGGCCGAAGGGGACTTCGACGCGGTCGCGGTGGAGTTGTGCCAGCCGCGCTTCGAGCACATGACCGATCGCCACGACTGGCGCGAACTCGATCTACTGCAGGTGATCCGCTCCGGGCGGGCTGGCATGGTGGCGGCGCAGCTGGCGCTATCCGCATATCAGAAGCGGCTGGCCGACCAATTGGGCGTCGAGCCCGGCGGTGAAATGCGGGTGGCGGTGGACGAAGCCCTGGACCGCGGCCTGCCGATCTGGCTGGTCGACCGCGACATCGGCGTCACCGTCAAGCGGCTGGTGCGATGCGTGCCCTGGTACCAGCGGTGGACGCTGCTGACCGGTGTGCTGGGCACTTTTCTCACCCGCGAGAAGGTCGACGAACAGGAAATCGAACGCCTGAAGCAAGGTGACATGCTGGAGAGCAGCTTTACGGAGTTCTCCGAAACCACACCCCAGCTCTACACCACGCTGGTCGGCGAGCGCGACCGCTACATGGCGACACGGCTCAAGGAACTGGTGGCCGAGCAGGCGCCGCGAAAGGTGCTGGTGGTCATCGGCGCCGGGCATCTCAAGGGGCTCGCCGAACGCCTTGCGGACCAGGATGACCCGGTCGAAACCCGGCGCGAACTCGAATACCTGCCCCCCAAGGGTTTGTTTACCCGGGTGCTGCCGTGGGCCATCGTGGCGATCATCCTGACGGGTTTCGCGATCGGCTTTGCGCGCGGCCCGGAGCTGGGCTGGCAACTGGTGCTCGAGTGGGTGCTGATCAACGGCACCCTCGCCGCCGTGGGCGCACTGCTGGCACGCGGCCATCCGCTCACGATACTGACGGCCTTCGTCGCCGCCCCGTTCACCTCGCTCAACCCCACCATAGGCGCCGGCATGGTCACCGCCGCAGTGCAGACCACGATCAGCCCGCCGCCAATGAGCGACTTCGACAGACTGCGCGACGAAATCACCTCGCTGCGCGGCTGGTGGCGCAACCGTGTGGCCCGCATCTTCCTGGTGTTCCTGTTCAGCACGGTCGGGTCCGCAGCGGCCACTTACATCGCCGGCTTCCGCATCTTCGGCGCACTCACCGGCGGCGGCTGAGGGGAGCGTCGCTGAGAGTGGGTGTCGCCTCCGCCTCCCGCGGCGCTACGCGGGCACCCGCAGGGCCTGTCAGGCCCAGCCCGAACGGTGCGGAATGAATCAGCTTCCCTAATACCGTGACAGCGTGTGGGCGAACTCCCATTCGCTGATGCGGCGCCGGTAGTCCGTCCATTCCTGACGCTTGATCGTCATGAACTGCGCGCACACCGGCTCGCCGAGCGCCGCCCGCAAGCGCTCGTCGGCCTCCAGCGCGGCGATGGCCTCGGCCAGGGTCGCCGGCAAACGTGCGCCGGCGTAGCTGGCATGGCGCTCGACCGACCATTCGCCCACATCTTCCAGTACCGGCTCGCCCGGGTCCAGGGCGCGCTCCACGCCGTCCAGCCCGGCGGCGATGATGGCGGCAATCCCCAGGTAGGGGTTGCAGGTGCCGTCCGGCACGCGCCATTCGACGCGCGAAGCGGTGATGCGCGCCAGCGTGCTGCGGTTGTTGTCGCCGTACAAGGCCAGGCCGGGCACCCAGGTGCTGCCGGAACGCGCCGCACCGGCGCACGGCCGCTTGTACGAATTCACCGTCGGCGCGCACAGCGCGGTCAGCGCACCCGCGTGATGGAGCAGCCCGGCGAGGAACTGCTGCCCGGGAACGGACAGGTGTAAGCGCTCGCCAGCGGCCGGGTCGGCCATGACCATGCGGCCGGCCTCGTCCTCCAGCGACAGGTGGAAATGCAGCCCGCTGCCAGGCTGGTCGGCAAAAGGCTTGGGCATCAGGCTGAACACCAGCCCCAGTTGCTCGGCCACGCCGTGCGCTGCCATCTTGAACAACATCAGGCGGTCGGCGGCGGCCAGGGCGTGGTCGTGGCGATAGTTGATCTCGAACTGGCCGTTGGCGTCCTCGTGATCAATCTGCTCCAACCCGAAGCCGAGGGACTCCAGCATGGGAATCAGGCGATCGAAGAAATCGCGACCACGTGACAGGGTCTGATAGTCGTAGGACGGCTTGTCCAGGGTATCCAGCGGATCCAGCGGCAGAGGCAGCGGGCGCCCCTGCGGGTCGCGGCGGAACAGGAAGAACTCCGGTTCGATGCCGACATTGAGCCGCCAGCCGCGCGCGGCCAGGCGCGCGACCTGACGCTTGAGCACCTGTCTCGGGCAGCACTCGAACGCCGCTCCGGCAACGAAGCCGTCCAGCACCACCCGCGCGTAGCCCGGCATCCACGGCATCGCCTGGACGCTCTCGAGTACCGCGCGGCCGTAGTATTCGCTGCTCGCGCCGTGGCGCGGCAGGCCCGTTCCCCAGATCGACGGGCCGGCAAAACCAGCGCCGTGTTCGACCACGTCGCCCAGGCGTTCCAGTGGCACGAACTTGCCCTTGGGAATGCCATGAATGTCGGCGAACTGCGCAAACAGGCTGTGCACACCCTGCTCACGCAGGGTCCGGATGGTATCGGCTACGGTCGGGGTCATGCCCGCTCCTTGCTCGGCAGCGACCGGTCCGGCCGCCGGCCGGCTGGCGCGGACCGACTCCGTCCGATCACCAGGTTGGTCACATCGACAGACGAATCCAGGTCGTCTTCAATTCCGTGTACTTCTCCAGCGCATGCAGCGACTTGTCGCGGCCATTGCCACTTTGCTTGTAGCCGCCGAAGGGCACGGTGATGTCGTCATCGTCGTACTGGTTCACATGCACGGTGCCGGCACGCAAGGCACGCGCGACGCGGTGGGCGCGGTCCAGGTTGCTGCTCCACACCGCCGCCTGCAAACCGTAGCTGCTGTCGTTGGCCATGGCGACCGCCTCCTCCTCGGTGTCGAAGCGGATCACCGACAGCACCGGCCCGAAGATTTCCTCGCGGGCGATCTTCATCTGGTTGTCCACCCGATCGAAGAGCGTGGGTTCCACATAGAATCCGCCGCTGCCACCGCGGGCGCGGTTGCCGCCGACCAGGCAGCGGGCGCCCTCGCCCATGCCGGCCTCGATATAGCCCATGACGGTAGACAACTGGGTGGCGTCCACCAAGGCGCCCATTACCGTACGCTCGTCCAGTGGGTCGCCGGGCATGTAGCGTGGCGTGAGCGCAGTGAGGCGGGCGACGAATTCGTCGGCGATGGACGATTGCACGAACAGCCTGGACGGGGCATTGCAGCTTTCGCCCTGGTTGAAGAACATCGAACCGGCGGCGGTGGCGGCAGCCCGTTCCAGATCGTTGAAGTCGGCGAACACCAGATTGGCCGACTTGCCGCCCAGTTCGTTGTACACGCGCTTGAGGTTGGAGCGCGAGGCGTATTCGAACATGCGCCGGCCAACGCGCGTGGAGCCGGTGAAGCCGATCGCATCCACGTCCATGTGCAGCGCCAGCGCTTCGCCCGCCTCATGCCCATAGCCGGGCACGACGTTGAAGACGCCGGCAGGCAAGCCGGCTGCCAGCGCGATCTCGGCCAGGCGCATGGCGCTCAGCGGCGACTTTTCCGAAGGCTTGAGCACCACACTGTTGCCGGTTGCGAGCGCTGGTCCGAGCTTCCACGCGGCCATGATCATCGGATAGTTCCAGGGCACGATGCAGCCGATCACCCCCATCGGTTCGCGCGTGATCGTCGCCAGCGCGTTGTGCGCAGTGGGCGCAATCTCGTCGTACACCTTGTCGATGGCTTCCGCATACCACTGGATGCAGCGGGCAGCGGCCGGCACGTCGACACTGCGGCTGTACTGGATGGGTTTGCCCATGTCCAGGGTCTCGAGCAGGGCGAGTTCGTCCCGGGCGGCGAGAATACCTTCGGCAAAGCGCATCAGCACCCGCTTGCGCGCAGCCGGCGACTGGCGCGACCAGCGCCCGTCGTCGAACGCACGCCGGGCCGACGCCACCGCCGCGTCGACGTCGGCTGCCGTTCCCCGCGCAGCCGTACCGAGCAGCCGCCCGTCGATCGGCGACATGACCTCGAAGGTGGCGCCATCACGGGCGGCAACGCGCTCGCCCTCTATCCACGCCCGTCCATCAATGGCGATCGCCGCGGCAGCGTCGTGCCAGTTCCTGCTGTTGTCGTTGGTATCGCTCATAGCGCCCCCATTTCCTTGAGTTCAGCCAGGGTGTCGTCCAGACTCTTGCGGATGCGGCGCATCATCTCGTCGATCTCGTCGCGGGTGATGACCAACGGCGGCGCGATGATCATGCGATCGCCCACGGCGCGCATCACCACGCCGTTGCGGAAGCAGTGCTCGCGGCACAGATAGCCGACGCCCAGCGCCTCGGGGAAATGCTCGCGGGTGTGCTTGTTCTTGTACAACACCAGTCCCGCGACCAGCCCGAGGCTGTGCGCATCGCCCACCAGAGGATGCTCGTTGAGCGCGGAGAAGCGCTCCGCAAGATGCGGCGCGACGTCATCACGCACGTGCTCCACCACCTTCTCGTCGCGCATCGCGCGCAGGTTGGCGAGCGCCACGGCGCAGGCCACGGGGTGGCCGGAGTACGTGTAGCCGTGGTTGAACTCACCGCCCTTCTCGATCAGCACCGAGGCAATCCGTTCGCCCACCAGCACGCCGCCCAGCGGAATGTAGCCCGAGGTCACGCCCTTGGCGAAGGTGATGATGTCCGGCCGGGTGCCGATGTGGGGGTGCTGGCAACCGAACCAGGTACCCAGCCGGCCGAAGCCGCAGATCACCTCGTCCTGCGCCAGCAGCACGCCGTACTTGTCGCAGATGCGCTGGATCTCCCGCCAGTAGGTGGAGGGCGGAATGATCACGCCGCCGGCGCCCTGCACCGGCTCGCCGATGAAAGCGGCCACCCGGCCGGCGCCCAGCTCCAGGATCTTGTTCTCCAGCCAGCCGGCGGCACGCAGGCCGAAATCCTCCTCGCTTTCGCCAGGGCGACCATGCTGCAGGTAGTAAGGCTGGTCGATGTGGGTGATGTTGGGCAGCGGCAGGTCGCCCTGGGCGTGCATGCCCTCCATGCCGCCCAGGCTCGCGCCCGCCATGGTGCTGCCGTGATAGGCGTTGCGGCGGCTGATGATGACCTTGCGTTCCGGCTGGCCCTGCAGGTCCCAGTAGCGGCGAACCATGCGCACCACGGTGTCGTTGCTCTCCGAGCCGGAGCTGGAGAAGAACACATGCTTCATGCCGGCCGGTGCGACCTCCGCGAGAAAGGCGGCGAGCTCGGTCGCCGGCACGGTCGAGGTCTTGAAGAAGCTGTTGTAGAACGGCAGCGTCTGCATCTGTTCGGCAGCGACCTGGACCAGGTCCTTGCGGCCGTAGCCCAGGTTGACGCACCACAGGCCGCTCATGCCGTCGATGATTTCGTTGCCGTCGCTGTCCCAGATGCGCACCCCCTCGCCGCGCACGATCAGGCGGGTGCCGGACTCGGCAAGCGACTTGTTGTCGGAGAAGGGGTGGAGGTGGTGGGCCGCGTCCAGTTTGCGCAGCGCGGCGCTGTCGATCGGGGTAGTCATGGGACGATCCTCTTGTGATCTGGTTGGCAAGCGACGACGCCGGGCCGTCCGCTCGCGTTCAAACATTCAAATGGTCAGGCATTCAGGCGCATGCGCCGGATCTCACACGTGCAGCAACAGGTGCTCGCGCTCCCACGGAGAGATGGCGCGCATGAATTCGACGTGCTCGGAGAGCTTCACCGCCTGGTAGATGCCGCAGAAGCGCCGCCCCAGCACGGAGTGCAGCTCGGAGCATTCCTCCAGCAGATGCACGGCTTCGCGCAAGCTGTCAGGCAGCGATTCGTCGGACAGGTAGGCATTGCCGGTCATTTCCGCGCTGGGCTCGATCTGCTGGATCATGCCGAGATAGCCGCAGGCCAGCGTCGCCGCCATGGCCACATAGGGGTTGGCGTCGGCACCGATCACGCGGTTCTCCACGCGACGGTTGGAGGGGCTGGAGCTGGGCACGCGCAAGCCGACGGTGCGGTTGTCCGAACCCCAATGGAGGTTCACCGGCGCGGCGGCGTTCGGCACCAGACGGCGGTAGGAGTTCACGTACGGCGCGAAGAACGACAAGGCCGGCGGCACGTACTTCTGCAAACCGCCGATGAAGTAATAGAACGCCGACGATGGCGTGCCATCGTCGTTGGAGAAGATGTTCTGGCCGGTGCGCGCGTCAACCACACTCTGATGCACATGCATCGCACTGCCCGGCTCGCCTTCCATCGGCTTGGCCATGAAGGTCGCGTACATGTTGTGGCGCAGGGCCGCCTCGCGCAGGGTGCGTTTGAAGAAGAACACCTTGTCGGCGAGGTCGAGCGGGTCGCCATGCAGGAAGTTGATTTCCATCTGCCCCGCGCCGATCTCGTGAATCAGGGTGTCCACGTCCAGGTCCATCGCGTCGCAGTAGTCGTAGATCTCCTCGAACAACGGATCGAACTCGTTCACCGCGTCAATGCTGTAGTGCTGGCGGCTGGTCTCGTAGCGACCGGACCGGCCGATGGGCGGACGCAGCGGCACGTCCGGGTTGGTGTTCTTTTCGACCAGGTAGAACTCCAGCTCCGGCGCCACCACCGGCCGCCAGCCCTGCCGCGCATACAGGTCGATCACGTTGCGCAAGACCTGCCGCGGCGCGTAATCAACCGGCGAGCCGTCGCGAAAGTAGCAGTCGTGGATCACCTGGGCGGTGGGGTCGGAGGCCCACGGCACCATGCGCACCGTCTTCGGGTCCGGCACCAGGGTCATGTCCGGATCGTTGGTGTTGAGCAAATCGTTGATCGAGGTGGTGGCATCCGGCCAGTTGCCGGTCACGGTCAACCCGATGATGGTCTCGGGCAGGCGCATGCCGCGGTCTTCGGTGAGCTTGCTGCGCGGTAGGATCTTGCCGCGCGCGACACCGGTCAGGTCCGGCACCAGACACTCCACCTCGGTCACGCGGCGCTCGTTGAGCCAGCGCTCCAGGTCGTTGAAACTCGAAAGGGCTGCTGCTGCGGTATTCATGATCTGTCTCCATGGTTGCTGGTATTCGTGGGTTCGACACGACAGCCATGAAGTTATCCATCCTTGTCCGCGTGCGCGGCGTTGGCGCGCCGCACCGCGTAGTCGCGGCAGGCATCGGCGAAGGCGGTGAACAGCCGCACCGACACCGGATTGTCCGCAGCCTGCCATTCGGGGTGCCATTGCACGCCCAGCAGAAAGCCGCGCGGATCACGCAGGCCAAAGGCCTCGACGAGACCGTCGGGCGCATGCGCCTCGGCCTGCAGCGCCGGGGCCAAACGCGCAACGCCCTGGCCATGCACGCTGTTGACCTCCCATTCCGCCCTGCCGACGATGCCTTCCAGGCGGCTGCCGGGCACCGCCGTCACCTTGTGCGCCGGCCCGTACTGCACCGCCAGCGGCGCCTGCTTGTCCTCGCGATGGTCGGCCAGACCGGGCACGCCGTGCACCGCTTGATGCAGCGTCCCACCCAAGGCCACATTGGTTTCCTGGAAGCCACGGCAGATCGCCATGACCGGTACCCCACGATCGATCGCCGCGCGCAACAAGGGCAGCGTCGTGGCATCACGCGTCGGATCAGCGGGCGACGCAGGGTCGGCAAGGGCTTCGCCGTAGTGATGCGGCTCGATGTTGGACGGCGAGCCGGTGAACAGAATGCCATCCACCGTCGCAAGCAGGCTGTCGACATCGAGCGCTTCGCCCAGTGGCGGCAGGATCAGGGGCAGGCAGTCCATGACTTCGACCACCGGATCCACGTACTTGCGGGTCAGATAGTAGGACGGGTGACCACCGATCTCCTTGTTGCAGGCGGTCACCGCGACGACCGCACGCCGGCCGCCCGGGATGGAACGATTGATGCTGCTACACATGAATTCCGCGGCCACGGGGAAAGGCCGCCGTGTTGAACATGTAACCGATTCTACTGACCGCCCCGGGAGATGACAGGAACCACTGGTCCGACTTAACATGGGTCCACTTTGCTTGACGAGATGGGACCAATGCGCTCGCTGGAACTCTCGGAGTTCATTCTCACCCGGCTGGAAACCCGCCCCCGTGTCGCTCAGTCGCCACCAGGCGAACTGCGTGCGGAAGCCTTGCCGATAGCGGTACCGCCCTCGCCCCCACCCTCGGACGAGGATGGGCGCGGCGTGCCGCTGCACCGGCAGATTTATCGCATCGTGCGCATCGCGATCCTCGAGCGCCGCCTGCTGCCGGGCGTGCGCCTGCCCTCGACCCGCGACCTTTCGGCCGATCTGGGCGTATCACGCAACACCGTGATCGCGGCCATCAACGAATTGCTTGCCGAAGGCTATCTGGTCGCGCGCCGCGGCAGCGGCACTTACGTCGCTGCGAACCTCCCCGACACCACCTCCGCCGATCCACAGTGGCTGGCCGCCGCGTCGCCGCTGGCCGACACGGCGGCCCCCACCGCAGGCCGCAGCCTGTCGGCGCGCGGCCGGGTGCTGACCAGTCGCTCCGGCGCGGAGCATTCCGAGGTACAACCCTTCGTGCCCGGTGTACTCGACGTACCCGAGTTCCCCTTCCAGGTCTGGGCACGCCTGCAGGCCAGATACTGGCGCTACCTCGACCGCAACCTGCTGGACTATGGCAACGCCGGCGGCTACGTCCCGCTGCGCCGGGCCATTGCCCAGCAACTGGCCTTGTCGCGCGGCGTGCGGGTAACGCCGGAGCAAGTGCTGATCACCTCCGGCACGCAGCAAGCCATCGACTTGTCCGCGCGCCTGCTCACCGACCCCGGCGACATCGCCTGGACCGAGGACCCCTGTTACTGGGGCGCGTTGCGCGCACTGCAGGCGGCCAACCTGGAACTGCACCCCGTGCCGGTGGATGAACAAGGTCTAGCCCCACGCCCTGAAGACTGGGCACGCACGCCGAGGCTGATCTACGTCACCCCCTCGCACCAGTACCCGCTCGGCCACGTTATGAGCCTCGCCCGCCGCGAGGCCTTGCTGGCGTATGCGGCGGACGCCGGCGCCTGGATCTTCGAGGACGATTATGACAACGAGGTGCACTACACCACCAAACCCTTCGCCGCGCTGCAAGGCATGGACCGTCACGGGCGGGTGATCTACGCCGGCACTTTTTCCAAGGTGATGTATCCCGGTGTGCGCCTGGGCTACCTGGTGGTGCCGCCCGATCTGGTGCGCGCCTTCGACACCGGCTTGTACGACCTCTACCGCCCCGGCCAGCTGATTCTGCAGGCCGCACTGACCGACTTCATCAACGAGGGCCACATGGCGGCCCTCATCCGGCGCCTGCGCGTCGCCTACAAGAGCCGTCGCGACATGTTGGCGGAGGAGATCCGGGCCGCCGTCGGCGCTCAGGTGCACATCAGTGGCACCGACGCGGGCCTGCACCTGTGCGTGAGTTTTCGTGACCCGGCCATCGACGACGTCGCGCTCGCCGACCTGCTCGGCCAGGCGCGCCTGCAGGTGCGCCCGCTTTCGAGCTACTTCGCCGGCCACAGCCGCAGCAGCGGGCTGGTGATCGGCTACGCCTACGTGCCCGAGGAACGCATCCGCCCTTGGGGCGAAAAGCTTGGCGCCCTGATCCGCGAGTTTCTGTCGGCACCGGATGATGCGCGCCTTGCGGCGCGACCGCCGTCGCGCTCAGGCGAGCGCGTCGCGTAGCCGATACCACGTCATGCCGAGCACCAGTGCCGGCGTGCGGAACATGTCGCCTCCGGGGAAGGGATGGTGCTGGATGCGGGCGAGCAGATCGAAGCGCTCGCGCTGGCCGCGTATCGCCTCGGCCGCCAGGCGGCCGGCCATGCCGGTCAACGCCACGCCATGGCCGGAGAAGCCTTGCAGATAGTAGATGCGGTCGCCCACGCGACCGAAGTCGGGGGCGCGGTTCATCGAGATATCAACGAACCCGCCCCAACAGTGTTCGATACGCGCATCCGCCAGTTGCGGAAAGGCGCGGTCCATGCACCGCCGCAACGCGCCCTCCAAATTGCGCGGGGTGCGCTGCGAGTAGCTCACCCGCCCGCCGAACAGCATGCGGTGGTCTGCGGTGGTGCGGAAATAATCCAGGACGAACTGCGTATCACACACACACTCGTCGCCGGGGATCAGGGCGCGCGCGCGCGCCTCGCCAAGCGGCTCGGTGGCCACGATCCAGGTACCCACCGGCATGATGCGGCGGCCCAGCGCCGCTCCACCCAGCGGCGCGGACGAATCGATCAACTGCGCATCCAGGGTGCAATTGCCGGCGAGCACCACATGCTCGGCCAGCACCCGACCGAAAGCGGTGCGCACCTCGACCTTGCCCGCCACACTGCGGTCGCTGACGCGCGTTACCTCGCTACGCTCGAACAAGCGCACCCCTGCGTCGCGCGCAGCACGCGCCAGCCCCAGGGTGAAGTTGAGCGGGTGCAGGTGACAGCCTTGCGGGTCGCGCACCGCGGCGTGGTAGCGCGGGCTCGCCACCGCCTCGCGCGTGGCGGTCTCGTCCAGCCATTCCAGGTGTGCGCACGCATAGCGCTCACGCATGTCCTCGTACCATTCGCGCAGCGCGGCGGCCTTGCGCGTGCCCACTGCCACGCTCAGGGCGCCATCGCGCAGGTCGCAGTCGATGCCGTACTCGGCGATGCGCTGGCGCAGCAGCGCAACCGACTCGGTACTGATATCGAAGGCGCGGCGGGCATCCTCGAACCCCAACTGCTTCTCGTACACGCCCTGATCGGATGCAAACCCATTGAGCACCTGCCCGCCATTGCGGCCCGATGCCCCCCAACCGATCTCGCGCGCTTCCAGCAAGACCACGTTGTGCCCAGCGCGCGCAAGCTCCAGCGCCGCCGACAGCCCGGCCAAACCGCCGCCGACGACGCAGCTGTCCACCTGCAGTTCGGTACGCAGTTCCGGCGCGTTGATCGCCGAATGAGCGGTGGCACGGTACCAGGAGCCGCGCTCCAGGGCATCCCATTGTTTTTCGAGTCTGAGCATGAGTAATTGTGAAGCGGAAAAACGGTTGAACAGAAAAAAGGTTCAGCAGGAAGCAGCGACCGCACCGCGAACAGACGTCTCACCACGAGTGGACGCTGCGGATGCCGCGGATGCCGCACAACAACGTGTGTGCCAAAGGCCGCCCCCGAGCGGGTCAGGGATCAGTTGCCCGGCGCCTTGCGGACGTCGGCGACCAGTCGGGCACAGAGGTAAGTCCAGACGATGTTCGCCGCCATATTGCTGGCCAGCTCGGCATGATCGTAGGGCGGTGCAACCTCCACGCAGTCCATGCCCACCCAGGCGAGGGGCTGAGCGCACAGCCCCTCGAGCAGCGTGAGCACCTGCGAACTGGTCAGCCCGCCCGGTTCCGGCGTACCGGTTCCGGGTGCGAAGGCGGGATCCAGGCAGTCAATGTCGAAGCTGAGATACACCGGTGTGTCCCCGCCGTGGCGGGTCAGCGTCGCGGCGATCTCGTCGATCACGCCGGCCAGACCGGGCCCATCGCGGCCGCGCAGTTCGCGGGCGGTGAACACCCGTCCACCGCGGTCGGCGATGTACTCGCGCGCATCGCGCTCGGCTGCCGAGCGGATGCCGACCTGTACGCAGGCGTCGGCAAACATCAGGCCCTCCTCCACCGCCTCGGCCACCCAGGTGCCATGGCCGGACGGCTCACCAAAGTGATCCGTCCACGTATCGCAATGCGCATCGAAATGCAGCACCGCAAGCGGCCGACCGAGCTGGCGGCGCAAGGCTCGCAGCAACGACAGCGTGATCGAATGGTCGCCGCCCAGCCACACCACGTGGTGGCGCGCGACCAGCGCCGCGGCCTGCGGTTCGAGCGCGGCCCGCATGGACGACAGGCTGGTGTTGGGCAGGGCCAGATCGCCGGCATCTGCCAGTTGCCCGATCGGCGTGGTGTCGAACAGCGGGTGGGTCGCATCGCACAACATGTGGCTGGCGAGCCGGATCGCCTGCGGGCCGAATCGCGCCCCGGGGCGGTTGGTCACCGCACCATCCCAGGCGATACCGGCCGCCACGTAGGGCGCGTCGGGCCAGGTGTCGAGGGCGGGCACCTTGCAGAAGGTGTTCTGGGCGAGAAAAGCGAACGCATGCTGGGTCATGTCGGCACGAATACGAGGCGGTTTCCAGGGTATTGCCAAGTTGCTTTCAGGTTCGAACTACGACGCGCGGACCGGCCACGTTGTGGGACACGCCCCATTGCCTGCACACCGTAATCCTGGGCAGGCGGCAAGAATAAGACCACTCCGGAACGCCGCACAGGTCCACTTGCGCGGCTTCCATCGGCGCCACTTTTGCGTCCGGGCAGGGATACGCTTACGTTGCCTCAATACGTTGCTGGCCGCCGGTCCCCGGCCCACGCCGACCCCCGGCCCAAACTCGCCGATTCACGATGACCATGACAATCGCCCCGGAAACGCCTGCCTGTTTCGTCGCCCCCGAAACGCTCGAGCGTTTCGTTTCCCGCGAACGCGACGCCTTCATCGCCGCCCATCCGCGCTCCCGCACGCTCGCCGACGCCGCCGGCCAGCATTTCCTGTTCGGCGTGCCCATGCACTGGATGCGCGACTGGCCATCGCCCACGCCGCTGTTCATTGAGCGTGCCCAGGGCGCTCGGCTGCACACTGCCGACGGTAGCGAGTTGATCGACTTCTGCCTGGGCGACACTGGGGCGATGTTCGGCCACAGCCCTGCGCCAATCGCACGCGCCCTTGCGGTGCATGCCGCCGACGGCCTGACCGCGATGCTGCCCTCGGTCGAGGCCGCGGAAGTCGGCCGTCTGCTGTCCGATCGCTTCGGGCTGCCCTGTTGGCAACTGGCTACCACCGCCAGCGACGCCAACCGTTTCGTCTTGCGCTGGGCGCGGGCCGTCACCGGACGCCCGGCGATCATCGTGTTCGATGGCTGCTACCACGGCACGGTGGATGACACGCTCGTCGACCGCGCCGACAACGCCCACGGCTTTCACGGCGTGATGCGCCCCTCGCTGCTGGGGCAGGTACACGATTTGTCCGTCACCACCCGTGTCGTTGAATTCAACGATGTCGAGGGACTGCGCGCGGCGCTCGCCGACCACCAGGTCGCCTGCGTGATCACCGAGCCGGTGCTCACCAACATCGGCATGGTGCTGCCCGAACCGGGTTTTCTCGAAGCGCTGCGGCAACTCACGCGCGACGCCGGCACGCTGCTGGTGCTCGACGAAACCCACACGATTTCCTGCGGACCCGGCGGCTACACCCGCGCCCATGGCCTGGCGCCGGACATGCTGGTGCTGGGCAAGCCGATTGCCGGCGGCTGTCCGGCGGCGGTGTACGGCTTCACCGCCGAACTCGCACAGCGCATGGCGCGCGCCAAATCCGAGGCGCCGCCGGGGCACAGCGGCATCGGCACGACGCTCACCGCCGGGCTGCTGCCACTGCGCCTGATGCGGGTGATGCTCGACGAAGTCATGAGCGACGACGCCTACGCCCACATGTTCGAAGTAGCCCACACCGTCGCAGACGGCCTGCGAACAATCATTGCGCGCTACGCACTGGACTGGAGCGTGACCCAGATCGGCGCCCGCTGCGAGTACCAGTTCCGCACCCAACCGCCACGCACCGGCCGCGAAGCAGAAGCGGCCATGCAGCCGGACCTGGAGTCTGCGTTGCATCTGGCGCTGCTCAATCGCGGCGTGCTGCTCACACCCTTCCACAACATGGTGTTGTGCAGCCCGGCCCACACCCGATCGGACGCCGAGGCCCTGCTCACAGCGTTTGACGACGCGCTGCAGACCCTGCTCGCCATGGCCCGGTAAGGGACGCCGATGCCGCGTCCCCCCAACGCCACCCACACTACCTACGCTGCCTAAGCTGCCTACGCTGCCTACGCTGCCTCTACGCTCCCGGAACCCAATGAACCCTCCCCGCCTTGCCATCCTGCAATTCGACGCCGACAACACGCCCGGCTACGTCGCCCCCTTTCTCGAGCGCTCCGGGCAGCCCTTCGAGTTGCTCCGGCTCGACCTCGACCCCCATCGCCCGATCGCCGGCTACGACGGCTACGTGCTCATGGGCGGGCCGATGATGGTGGGCGACGACCTGCCCTGGATGGGACGCGTGCTCGACCAACTGCGCCATTGCCTGGCCGAGGACCGGCCGGTGCTGGGGCACTGCCTGGGCGCGCAATTGCTGGCCCACGCCGCCGGTGGCACGGTCGGCCCCTGCCCCCACCCCGAAGTCGGCTGGGTAGACGTCGCCCCGTGCGACAACGCGCGGGCACGCACCGTGCTGGGGCATCTCGTCCGCGACGGTGCATTGCCGGTCTATCACTGGCACCTCCAGTCCTTCAGCCTGCCGCCCGGCGCAGAGTTGCTGCTCACCCGCAGCGAGATGCCCACCCAGGCGTTCACCCTGGGCCCGCATTTCGCGTTCCAGTCCCACATCGAGGTCGATACCGACATCCTGCGCCGCTGGTACGAACTCCAGCCGGACCCGGTCGGTGCCTATCCGTCGGGAAGCATCCAGACACCCGCGCAGGCTCTGGCCGACGCGCCGATCCGCCTGGCGCGCATGCGTGCCCTTGCCGAGCGCGTGTATGAGGCCTGGATCGGGGAGGTGCGAACATCGCGCGAAACCCGCGTCAAGCCTTGAACCGAACGGTGGACTGTGCGACATTTGCGGCCAATGCGAACGGGTGTCAGCCCCAGTGGTTTGGGTGCGTTAAAGACGTGGCGGACCAACCGGACGGCCGCGCCGGCAATGCCGGTGCCAAGCCTTGGCGGCGACCCCGGATGGCACCTCGGAGACGGCCGGACCGGTGCTCGTCGCGGCCCGTGTGCCATTGGCACCTAAATTGCATCAGGGAAGTCGGGCGGCCAGACAGCCAGCCGACACGGTTTGAAAAACGACACACGTGGAGCACACCCTCATGACGAAAGTTAATCAGCTCTTCCGCCTGACCCTGGTCGCCGCGGGCATCGGCCTCGCCGCAAGTGCTCAAGCCCAGGAGCCGCCGCGGGTGAACTTCTACAACTGGTCGGACTACATCGCCGAGGACACCTTGCCCAACTTCACCTCGAAGACGGGCATCCAGGTCACCTACGACGTGTACGACAGCAACGAAGTGCTCGAGGCCAAGCTGCTCGCCGGCAACACCGGCTTCGACATCGTCGTGCCCACCAACAACTACCTGCTGCGCCAGATCAAGGCCGGGGTCTTCATGGAGCTCGACAAGTCCAAGATCCCGAACTATGGCAATCTGGATCCGGACATGATGAAGCTGCTCGAGGCGGTCGACCCGGGCAACAAATACGGCATTCCGTACATGTGGGGCACGACCGGGGTCGGCTACAACGTCGACAAGATCAAGGAGATTTTCGGCGACGACGCCCCGACCGACTCCTGGGATCTGGTACTCAAGCCGGAGAACCTCGCCAAGCTGTCGAGCTGCGGCGTGGGCTTCCTGGACGCCCCCACCGACATCTTCCCGACCATCCTCAACTACCTCGGCATGGACCCGGCGAGCACCACGCCCGCCGACTATTCCGGCCCGGCCGCCGAGCATTTGATGAAGCTGCGGCCGCACATCACCTACTTCCATTCGTCCAAGTTCATTACCGATCTGGCCAATGGCGACATCTGCGTGGCGGTAGCCTGGTCCGGCGACATCCTGCAAGCGCGCGACCGCGCCGTGGAAGCCGAAAACAACGTGGACATCGCCTACTACATTCCCAAGGAAGGGGCGCTGCTGTGGTTCGACATCATGGCGATCCCGCGTGACGCCAAGCACGTGGACAACGCGCATGCGCTGTTGAACTACCTGCTCGAGCCCGAAGTGATGGCCGGCATCACCAACTACGTGGCCTATGCCAATCCGGTGCCCGCTTCCAAGGAATTCGTCGATGAGGAGATCCTGAACGACCCGGGCATCTACCCGAGCGAAGAGATCGAGGACAAGCTGTTCACCGTCAAGGACCTGCCCGCCGAGGTGCATCGCGCCATGACGCGCGCCTGGACCCGCGTGCGTACCGGCCGCTGATCCTCGCGCGCGACGACGCCACGGCCATCGACCGGAACACGCCATGCGTCGAGGCCACGAGTCGAGTCCGATTGATCACCCCCGTACCGCAAGGTCGGGGGTGATTGTTTGTCGGGAAGCGGGGCGCCAGCAGCCCCCGTGTCCGCAACCGCCCGGATGCGCATCCCGGGCACTGCCAACGTTCCTATAAGAGATCGGTAGTTCATGAACCAACCCAAGTCCGCGGACAACGCGCAGAGCACCACTGCCCGCAAGGGTGAGGCGTTTCTGGAGATCAAGCAGGTCACCAAACTCTTCGACAGCCATCCCGCGGTCGACGACGTGACCATCACCATCAACCGGGGCGAGATCTTCGCCTTGCTGGGCGCCTCGGGCTGCGGCAAGTCCACCCTGCTGCGCATGCTCGCGGGCTTCGAGCGCCCATCCAGCGGACAGATCCTGCTTGACGGCGTGAACATCGTCGACGTGCCGCCCTACGATCGACCGATCAACATGATGTTCCAGTCCTACGCCCTGTTTCCGCACATGACGGTGTTCGACAACATCGCCTTCGGCCTCAAACAGGACAGGATGGCCAAGGGCGAGATCCACGAGCGCGTCGGCCGCATGCTGGAACTGGTGCACATGGCCGAGTTCGCCAAGCGCAAACCGCACCAGTTGTCCGGAGGCCAGCGCCAGCGCGTGGCGCTCGCGCGCAGCCTGGCCAAGCGCCCCAAGCTGCTGCTGCTGGATGAACCCATGGGGGCACTGGACAAGAAGCTGCGCGAGGAGATGCAGCTGGAACTGGTGAACATCATCGAACAGGTCGGCGTGACCTGCGTGATGGTGACGCACGACCAGGAAGAAGCCATGACCATGGCCGGGCGCATCGCCATCATGAACAAGGGCCGGCTGGTCCAGGTGGGCGAACCGCTGGACATCTACGAATACCCCAACTGCCGCTACAGCGCGGGCTTCATTGGCTCGGTGAACCTCTTCGACGGCATCGTCTCCTCGATGGAGAGCGACTATACCGAGATCCGCTGCACCGACCTCGAAAACCCCATCCAGGTGGACCACGGCCTGTCCGTGGCCGAGGGCCTGCCGGTGACGATCGCAGTGCGCCCGGAGAAGATCTTCCTCACCCCCGAGCTACCGCAGGACCGGCTCAACTGCGTCACCGGCGTGGTGGACGAAATCGCCTACCTCGGTGACGTCTCCATCTACCACGTGCGCGTACCGTCGGGCCGCAAGGTACTCGCCACGCTGCCCAACACCAGCCGCATGCACAAGGGCGCCCCGACCTGGGGCGATACCGTGCACCTCAGCTGGGAGCCGGACAGCTGCGCCGTGCTGCTGACCTGAGCGGAGGCCACACGTCATGTTCAAACCCCGGATCCGCGGTCGGCAGCTCGTCATCGCCGTACCGTACCTGTGGCTGACGCTGTTCTTCCTGATTCCATTCATCATCGTCTTCAAGATCAGCTTCGCCGAGCCCGACGTGGCGATGCCGCCGTACACGTCGCTGTTCCACTGGGTGGATGACCAGATACGGATGGTGCTCAACCTCGGCAACTACGTGATGCTGATGAGCGACAGCCTGTACATCCACGCCTACCTGACCTCGCTCAAGGTGGCGACGATCTCCACGCTGATCTGCCTCGCCATCGGCTACCCGCTGGCGTGGGCGATCGTGCATTCCCCGCCGTCCACCCGCAACGTGCTGCTGATGCTGGTGATCCTGCCGTCGTGGACCTCCTTCCTGATCCGCGTCTACGCCTGGATGGGCCTGCTCTCCAACACCGGCGTGATCAACAACGGCTTGATGAACCTCGGCATCATCGACTCGCCGATCCAGATCCTGAACACCGACACCGCGGTGTACATCGGCATCGTCTACGCCTACCTGCCATTCATGGTGTTGCCGCTGTACACCGCCCTGATGCGGCTCGACTATTCGCTGGTCGAGGCGGCCGCCGATCTCGGCGCACGCCCATGGAAGACCATGCTCACCGTGGTCATCCCGCTCACCAAGGGCGGCATCATCGCCGGTTCTATGCTGGTGTTCATTCCCGCAGTCGGCGAGTTCGTGATTCCGGAACTGCTGGGTGGCCCCGACACCCTCCTGATCGGCCGCGTGCTGTGGCAGGAGTTCTTCAACAACCGCGACTGGCCGGTCGCCGCTGCACTGGCCTCGACGATGCTGCTGCTGCTGATGGCCCCGATCATGTGGTTCCATCGCTACCAGCGCAAGGAAATGGAGAACTAAGGGCATGGACAACGTTCCCGTCAGCCGCTCCTGGCTGCGCCGACTGGTGCTGATCCTGGGCTACGGCTTTCTCTACATCCCGATGATCATCCTGATCATCTACTCCTTCAACAGCTCGCGCCTGGTCACGGTGTGGGCCGGCTGGTCCACCCACTGGTACGGCGAACTGTTCCGCGACCAGCAGATCATCAAGGCAATCCTGCTGAGCCTGAGCATCGCTTTCATGGCGGCCACCTCGGCGGTGATCCTGGGCACCATCTCCGCCTTCGTGCTGACGCGCATCGGCCGATTCCGCGGCGAGAACGGCTTCGCCTTCATGATCACCGCGCCGCTGGTGATGCCCGAGGTGATCACCGGCCTGTCGTTGCTGCTGCTGTTCGTGGCGCTGGCCGACCTCGTCGGCTGGCCCGCAACCCGCGGCATGAACACGATCTGGATCGCCCACACCACGTTCTGCACCGCCTACGTGGCGGTGGTGGTGAGTTCACGCCTGCGCGAACTCGAGAAGTCCATCGAGGAAGCGGCCATGGATCTCGGTGCCAAGCCGCTCAAGGTGTTCTTCGTGATCACGCTGCCGCTGATCGCCCCCGCCATCGTCGCTGGCTGGCTGCTGGCCTTCACCCTGTCGCTGGACGACCTGGTGATCGCGAGCTTCGTCTCCGGACCAAACGCGACCACATTGCCGATGGTGGTGTTTTCCAGCGTGCGCCTGGGCGTGAGCCCAAAGATCAACGCGCTGGCGGCGATCATCATCCTCATCGTCTCCATCATCACCTTCATCGGCTGGTGGATGATGGCGCGTGCCGAGAAACGCCGGACGCAGGAACGCGCCCTCGCCGCTCAGGCTTGATCGGCCACGCCGGCGCCCGCCGCAGACCCCGGCGGGCGCGCCAGCTTGCGCTGCAGGGTACGACGGTGCATCTTCAACGCCCTTGCGGTGGCGGAGATGTTGCCGTCGTGCTCGGCAAGCACCCGCTGCAAATGCTCCCATTCCAGGCGGTCCACGGACATCGGCGCGTCGGGCGCCGCGCCTGTCACGCACACCTCCTCGGCCTGCAGCGCGCGGACGATCGCATCCGCGTCCGCCGGCTTGGCCAGGTACTGCAACGCACCCAGCTTGACCGCGTCCACCGCCGTGGCAATGCTGGCGTAGCCGGTCAGCACCAGAATGTGCGAGTGCGGCGCGAGGTCGAGCAGCGGCCGGATCAGGCGCAGGCCGGATTCCCCGCCGATGTTGAGGTCCAGCACCACGTAGTCGGGGGGTACGGCGCGGGCGGAGGCCAGCGCCTCCGCACCCGACCCCGCCGCCGCGACATCGAATCCGCGCTGCGCCAGCACGCGCGACAATACCCGCGCAAAAGTCGCGTCGTCGTCCACCACCAGCAGGCGCCGGGCATCATCACCGGCGTCGCAGGCATTCGGGGCGCTCATCTCGGTATCGGCATTCATCTCGGCATTCATCTCGGTATCCCTCTCGACATCCCGCTCCACGCTCATTCCTTACCAATCCGCTCCAGTGGCAGCCACACCCGGGCAATCGTGCCACCGCCCTGGCGCTCATCATACTCAAGGCGTCCGCCGGCCCGGCTGATCGCCGCGGCAGCCAGATACACGCCCATGCCCATGCCGTCCTCACCGGCCTCCGCCGGCACCTGTCCGAGCCGCGCCCGCCGCGCCGCCGGGATACCCGGGCCGCGGTCGCAGACCTCGATGATGAGATGGTCATCGCACAACCCCGTGTTCACCTCGACGGCTGTCGGACTCGCCTTGGCCGCATTGTCGATCAAGGCCTCGAGTGCCTGGGTCAGCGTGCGGTCCACCACAATACGCAGTCCGGCACGCATGGACGCCGACACCACCCGAACCGCCACGCCCGGACGCATTGCCTGCCACCCGGCGACACACGCTGCCAGCCATTCGTCCACCGTCTCGCCCCCGCCACCTTCGGCGCGCATGTGCCCGGCGCGGGCGGTAAGCACCCCCAGCGTCTTGCGACACTGCTCGACCTGCTCCCCGATCAGGCGCACATCCTCGCGTGCATCCCGATCCAGCGTCGGATGGCGCATCAACTCATCGACCAGCAGACGCATGGTACCCAGCGGCGTGCCCAGGTTATGCGCCGCCCCGGCCGCCAGATTGCCCAGCGCGACGATGTGGGCGTCACGCGCCTGCGCTTCCGCTGCCTGTGCAAGCGCGCGGTCGCGGGCGCGCAGTGCCGCGGTCATGTGCGACACCACGCCGGTCATCACCAACGCCGACAAGGTGAACGTGGCCCACATGCCGGCCAGGTGCACATAGCCCGCCGCCCCCGGGTCGGACAAGCGGATCGGCACGTGATAGCGCCACAACAACGCGTACGCCAGCATCGACAACGCCGCCAGCAGCCATGCGGCGCGCGCGGGCAGAATCGCCGCGGCAATCGCCAGCAAAGGCAATAACAGTGAAATCAATGGATTGGCCGCACCTCCGGTGAAATAGACGAAGCCGCTCCAGCCCGCGATGTCGGCGACGAACTGCCACACCCGCCCCGGCCGCGCCCGGCCGCGGGACGTCGCCAACCATGCCAGCGAAAACAGGTTGAAGGCCGCCATTGCCACCGCCACCGCCAGCGCCGGCCCCAGCGCGATGACGGCACCGAGCAGCGGCGGCAGGCCAAGTGCCGCCCCCAGCATCAGCACAATCGCCGCCCAGCGCAGACTCACCAGCCGCCGCACCTGATGCACCGCAAGCAGGTCATGCGTACTGCCGTCGGACGAAGCTCCCGGCGCGGATTCGCATGGGCTTGCCGGCCCGGACTCAGATTCGGATATCGATTCGCTCACCCTCGCCTCCCGTGCACTCGGCGTCATCCCGAAAACATGCCCGCCGCCGCTCGCGCCAGCATAGCGGCCGGTCCCC
>JBKBMG010000065.1:0-26338 GCA_046295975.1 Rhodocyclaceae bacterium | reverse complement strand
GGGCGCGGATGATGTCCTGTCGTTACTCCCGGCGCATCACCGGGCCTGACCTCCGACGGTCAGCAACTGGGGGATTTTGAAGTGGCCATCACTGGGGGATTTTGGGTGGCCGCCGGGGCCGAGATTGCGTGGTCGGTTCGGACGACGTCGCGGGAGACGAATACCCCACGTACGGCCCGCCCGGCTAGTGCGCCCCTCCATCGATTCGATAACGTTCATATAAGAGGAGACACCCATGAACATCCGCTCCATCACCCGTCCGCATACCGACAGGCGCACCGCCGTGCGCAGGGTCGCCACTGCGACCATTGCTGCCGCACTGCTATTGGGCGCCGGCACCGCCGCGGCCCAGCAAAAGCTGCTGATCGGCACCACCTCGTCCTCCTCCAGCCATTACGGCTATTTCGTCGCCGTATCGCAACTGCTCAACAGCAAGGTCGCGAGTATCGATACCTCGGTGGTTGAAACCGGCGCGACCATGGACAACCTGCGTCGCCTGGAGCGTCGTCAGATCGACTTCGGGTTGGTTACGACCAACGTGATCCATCACGCCAATGCCGGGACCGGTGATTTCGACGGCAAGCCCAACCAGGCCCGTTTGCTTTGGATCTACTCGATCGCGCCGCAGATTGCGGTGGTGCGCAAGGACGCAGGGATCTCCAGCCTCGCTGAACTGAGCGGCAAGCGCTTCAACACTGGGTTGCGCGGATCGGCGACCGAGAAGACCTCCGACTCGGTGTTCGCGCTCCTCGGAATCTCGCCCGACGTCGTGCGTGGGGCAACCGGCGAGATCGTGGACGCGGTGAAGGACAATCGCGCGCTCGGTTACGTCAAGTCGGGTGCCGGCCTGCGCATCGACGCTTCCACCCGTGAGATCGCCACCTTCACGCCGCTCACCGCCTTGGGCATCGATGACGAGCAGCGCGCCCTCATCGCCGGGCGTATGCCGGAACTGTCCATCGTCGACGTGCCCGCCGATCCGTCGGTGGGACTACCACCCTTCACCACCTGGGGCTTTGGTGTGGGTGCGGCAGCCGGGTCTGAACTGAGCGAGCAGGTGGCGTACGAGATCGTCAAGGCGGTGGTCGAGGACAGCGAGGCGCAGGCTGCGGCATTCGGTGAAGTGTCCGGCGTGGACATCGCAGAGATGACCGTGCGCTATGCGTCTTCTCCGCTGCACCCCGGAGCGGTGCGCTATTTCCGCGAGCGCGGCCTGGACGTGCCGGACCGCCTGATCGCCGACTGATCCCGGTCCCTGGAGGAGTTGCCCGATGAAGTCCCTACGGGAGCGCGGTGCTGTTTGGGGGGCCGTGATACTGAGTCTGTTCGTGTTGTACACGTCGGCCTTCGGCGTGCTCGAGCCACTGCTGCAACGTACTGCCTTTCTCGCAATGGTCGTCACCCTGGGATTGCTTCACTACCCGCTTGGGGCGGGAAGCCGCTGGCGTGCGCTGGGCCGGGCCGTGGATGCAATGCTCTGGCTGGTGGCGGTGGGGACGTGCGCATGGGTGGGGTGGCAAGCGGACGAGATCATGACCTCGCTGCCTACCGCCGAGGCGATGCACATCGTCATGGCGTTCGGGCTGGTGCTGGTCATCCTGGAACTCTCGCGGCGGGCGATCGGCCTGATCTTCCCGGTGATGGTCGTCATCGGCCTGGCTTACGCCCTGTTCGGCAACTACATTCCTGGTCGGCTGGGACATCGCGGGTTTGACGTCTATTTCGTCACCGAGACCTTGCTGCTGGGCGACATCGGCATCTGGGGTTCGTTGCTTGGCGTGGCCGCCACCATCATCGCTGTGTTTGCCTTGTTCGGCGCTTTTCTGCTGCATTCGGGTGGTGGCGCCACGTTCATGGACCTGGCGCTGCGGGTGAGCGGACGCGCTACCGGCGGCGCGGCCAAGATCGCCACCGTGGCGTCTGGCCTGTTCGGTGCGGTCAGCGGCAGCGCCGTGGGGAACGTCGCCACCACCGGGACGTTCACGATTCCGCTGATGAAGCGGCTGGGTTATCCGGCCCCGCTCGCGGGTGCGGTCGAGGCAGTGGCCTCGACTGGCGGGCAACTGGCGCCGCCAATCATGGGGGCTGCCGCCTTCATCATGGCCGAGATCATCAGCATCAACTATTTGACGATTGCGGCCGCAGCCGTGTTGCCTGCACTCCTGTTCTATGTTGGCGTGTTTGGTACCGTGCACGTCACCGCCCGTGAGACCGGCCTGGGCAAAGTGCCCGACGAGCAGATTCCATCCTGGGCGACGATTCTCAAGCTGCATCGGGTTGCCCCCATCGTCGGCGCCGTCTGCGGCATGGCCTGGGGCATCGCGAACGGCAACTCGATTCAGACCACGGCCTTCTACGGCATCACCGGCACCGTGCTCGGGGTACTCGTCGGTCGTGCGATGCTGGCGGGGCGGCGGGAACAGGCCGCTGAGTCGCTCGCCACACAGGTCCGGGCCGCACTGGATAGCGGAGCGAACAGCCTGATCGTGGTGGGAATTCTGCTCGCTGGCGCACAGATTCTGGTCGCCATGATCAACCTGACCGGTATCGGTGTGACGCTGTCGTCGATGATCGTCGGCGATGCGACGGCGTCGCTACTGGTGGTCGGGCTGATCGTGGCGGTGGTGTGCATGATCATGGGCATGGGCATTCCTACGACCGCCGCCTACGTCCTGGTGGCGGCCACACTGGCACCCGCGCTGATCAAGGTTGGGGTGTCACCGCTGGCGGCCCACATGTTCGTGTTCTATTTCGCAACCCTGTCGGTGATCACGCCGCCGGTGTGCGTTGGCGTATTCGTCGCCGCCGGCATCGCCAAGGTTGGCTGGACCGCGGTGGCGCGTCAGGCCGTCCAACTGGGCGCGGTTACCTACGTGATCCCATTCCTGTTCCTGATGTACCCCGGCATGCTGACACCCGGGTTCACGCTGACCTACGCAGAGGCGGCGCTCTCGGGAATCGTGTTCGTCACCGCATTCGCCCACCTCTTCGGCGGTGCCCGCATCACTGGGAACGCTTGGGCCGACGGGGCCGCATGGCTATGCACGGCGCTGCTCGCGATCGTGCCGCATCCGGCCGGTCTGGTCGCAAGCCTGATCGCGTTGCCCACGCTGATCTGGCTCAGCCGGCGTCGCTTTCCCGCAATGCGCCTGGCCTGAAGCGCGCCGATGGGCGCCTTGGCCAGGCGATTCGTCGAATGGCTGCGCTGCCGGTAGGGTCGGCGGCGCAGCGCATGGTGGCCTCAGCGTGGGCCGGCCTTGTTCCGTGTGCCGAACACCAGTGCCAGTCCGATCAGGATGCCGGCCATGCCGACCAGGCTGAGCGATGACATGCGGTTTCCGAGGAAGACGTAGTCCATGGCCGCGGTGACGACCGGCACCAGGTAGAACAGGCTGGTCACGTTGACCAGGTTGCCTGCCTGGATCAAGCGGTACAGCAGTAGCTGGGCTGCGACCGAGATCACCAGTGCGAGCCACAGCACGGGGATCAGGAAACCTGCCGTGGCCTCGACATCGAAAGGCTGGAACGGCAGGGTCGCGGCGCAGAGCAGCAGCGACACACCGTAGTGCAGCGGCAGGACCGCCTCAGGGCGATGTCGCGTCCTTTTCTGCAGGATCGCACCGAAGGTGACTGCCAGCAGCGCCGCCAACGCGAACAGCATGCCAGTGAGTGGAAAGCGCGTCATCACCGTTCCTTGCAGGACGATGCACGCGAGCCCACCCAGCGCGACTGCGAGGCCGAGCAGTCGCAGCGGTGCGAAGTGGCGTTCGATTGCGAACAAGGTGAGGATGGGCTGGGCGCCCAGCAAGGTGGCGAGCACGCCGGGCGTGACGCCGTTCTCCAGCGCCAGGAAGTAGCAGGCCGAGTAGAGGCCGACCATCACCAGTCCGGTCAGTAGCGCCGGGCCGCGTTCGCCCCGGGGAACGCCGGCCCTGCACCAGAGGGCGATGCCCAGCGCAGCGATGAAGGCGAGCGCGAAGCGCAGCGTCAGCAGCGCGAAGGCGGAGCCGTGGTCCAGCCCCCATCTCGAGAAAATCGCGCCGCTGCCCCAGAGCAGCACGAACAGCGCGGTCGATGCATGGCTGGCCCATGCAAAACGTATGGTCTTCATGTCTTGAGTTCACCTGTCGAAACGGATTGCGAGCCGCATGGAAGCGCCGCGTCCGGCGTCGCGGTCACGGGCTGCGGGGTCGGTCCGGCGGTGGTTGCCGGTCAGTTCGAAGCGGTGGGAGGGGGCGGGCAGGTGCCGCGCACGCCCACCACCGTCACGACGGACGAGGGGGGCGGCGGGTTGGGCGCGCACGCCCGGACCCCGGCCACGCTGGGCGAGGAGGGGGCGAGACGTACGGGCGCTGAGGACATGATTGACTGAATGAGCAGGGCAGGTCGATTTGTGTCGAAGACTATAGCACGCAAGAGTAGGTGGGGTGAGTAGTAGATTACGGTAATTTCAGTATTGACAGAAATTACCGTAGGTTTATCATGCCCGCATGAACCTGACACCCGTATCCGAACGCTTCATCCTGCATTGGGGTGAAATGGGTGCCCGCTGGGGCGTGAATCGCACCGTCGCCCAGATCCATGCGTTGCTCTACTTGTCCGAGCGGCCGCTGGCGGCCGACGAGATTGCCGAGACGCTTGGGGTCGCGCGCTCCAACGTCAGCACCAGCATCAAGGAGTTGCTGTCGTGGCGGCTGGTGAAGGTGGTGCATGCGATGGGGGATCGGCGCGACTACTTCGAAACCTCCAAGGACGTCTGGGAACTGTTCCGTTTGATCGTCGAAGGGCGTAGGCAGCGTGAGATCGCGCCGACGCTGGAGGTGCTCGGCGCGTTGCTGTCCAGCGCGGAGTTCGAGCGCGAACCGGCCGGGGCACAGCAGCGCATCGCCGACACGCGCGAGTTCATCGCCTTGCTCACGGTCTGGGCGGACGAAATGCTGCGCCAGGACCCCAAGACGTTGGCAAAGCTGTTGAAGCTGGGGGCGGGGGTCAGCAAGTTCGTGCGCCGCGATGGCGATCATTAGCCCGGCGGCCGAATACGGTCGGGCTGAACCCTTCGGCAGCGCTCAGGACGGGCTTGTCTAAGCTCGCTCGGTGGCGCTGCCAGGAAATGCGCTTCGACAGGCTCAGGGCGAATGGTTGTGGCTGATTCAAAGACTCGCTTTGCCACGTCGGAGCGGGGTTCGGCGCGAACGGTTTAGCTCGTTTCATCGCCGGCTAGACAGTGCGAGACACGTTGTGGGCAATGCGCGCGGCCTTTGGCGCGCGCGGCAAGGGGGCATCGCCCCCATTTTTCGGCAGTTTAATTTCTGTTTAGACAGAAATTACGAAAGTAACGGATATCAAACCGGAGCAAGGAGGCCATCATGAACGTGTTCATATGCGGTGCGGACGGATTTCTCGGCGGGGCGATTGCGCGTGCCCTGGCGGCGCGCGGTCATGCCGTGACACGCGGTGTGCGGCGTCGGCGCCACGACAGTGACGTTGTCATCGACTATGACTGCGATCTGGATCCAGTCTGTTGGCTGCCGCGGCTGAGCAGTGTGGACGCGGTGGTGAACGCGGTCGGCATCCTGCGTGCCGAGGAGGTGGAGGCGTTCGAACGCGTGCACCATCGCGCGCCAGCCGCCTTGTTCCAGGCCTGCCACCGGGCTGGCGTGGTGCGCGGGGTGCAGATATCGGCGCTGGGCGCGGCGGACGGGGGCTGTGCCTATCTGTCGAGCAAGGCCCATGGCGATGCGGCATTTCGCCGCTGGTTGCACGATGGCGTGGTGATTCGGCCTGGTCTGGTGTTTGCTGCGGGGGGCGTATCCGCGTCGTTGTTCCTGACGCTCGCCTCGTTCCCGGTGATCGTCGAGCCCCGCGGCTGCCCGGTTCAGCCGGTTCATGTGGATGATCTTGTGCAACTGGTCGTCCTTGCGATAGAGGGGGAGCCAGTTGCCGCCGCTACATCGGACGTGCAGCGCGCCTCACCGTCCGCCACTGCGGCAATCCGGGCAGCCGTACTCGACCTGCCTGGGCCGCGGGCGTTGCCATTCGGCGACCTGCTGGCCTGCTATCGCGCCAGCCTCGGGTTTGCGCCGGCTTGGCGGTTGCGGGCGCCGGCGTGGTTGTTTGCGGCGGTGTCGCGGCTGTCCGGTCGTTGGTCGAGCGCGCTGCTGGACCGCGATACCTGGGCCATGCTCGCCGCCGGCAACGTCGGCGACCCTGCGCCAGCGCAACGGCTGCTTGGACGTGCGCTCGTGGATCCGGTGCAGTTCGTACCGCCCGATCGGGCGGAGGCCATGCGGCTGCGGGCACTGGCCGCATGGCGCGGACCGATGCTGCGTGGTGTGCTGGCAACGATCTGGCTGCTTACGGCGTGGGTGTCCTTGTGCGTCTGGCCGTGGGACGACAGCCTGGCGATGCTGGCGGCGTTCGGCCTGGTCGGCGGCGTCGGGATCGTCTTTCTGGTTGGTGCGGGGCTGCTCGATCTGGTGATGGGCGGGCTCACCCTGTTGCTCCCCGGGCGACGCCTCTGGGTGGCGCAACTCGGTTTGATCGGCGGCTATTCGGCGCTCATTGCGTGGGGCTTGCCGGCGTTTCTCTATCACCCGTTCGGTCCGGTGCTCAAGAACCTGGCGGTCGCGACCCTGCTCGTTCAACTCCTGGCGGAGGATGCGGCATGAACACCTATCTTGTCGTCAAGTATCTGCACGTCTTGTCGTCGGTCGTGCTGGTCGGCACAGGCTTCGGGACCGCGTTCTATTTGTTCTTCGCCAACCGCAGCGGCAATCTGCCGGCGATTGCGGAGGTGAGCCGCTTGGTGGTGCGCGCCGACTTCTGGTTCACCACGCCGGCGGTGGTGGTCCAGCCGCTGTCCGGTGTATGGCTGATGCAGCAGGCGGGATGGACGCTAGCCACGGACTGGATCCGGGCGTCCATCCTGCTGTTCGTCTTCACCGGCGCCTGTTGGTTGCCAGTCGTGTGGTTGCAACTGCGCCTGTGCGACATGGCCGCCCGCGCCCAGGCCACGGGGCAAGCGCTGCCGTTGCGCTACTGGCGCTACGCGCGGGTGTGGGAGGCGCTGGGCTATCCGGCCTTCGCGGCGATGCTGGCGGTGTTCTACCTGATGGTGGCCAAGCCGACGTGGACGGTGTGAGGTGGCACCGTACGGCGCGCGCCGGCCGGCGGCCGCTACCCGGGCAGGCCGCCAAGCGGCCCCGCGCCAGCGGGTGCCGGGGTGCGTGCGACGTTCATTACCCACGACACGCAGGCGAAGTAGCCGATCAGGCTGGTCAGTTCGACCACGCCGGTCTCTCCCCACTGCGCCAAGGCGTCCGCGTAGGTGGGGTCGGAGACACCGTGGTGGGTCAGCAACTCGGTAGCAAAGGCCCAGGCGGCGGCTTCGTCGGCGGCCATGCTGCGCGGCCGCGCACCCTGAGCGAGGTCGTCCAGGGTGCAAGCGGCGGTACCGGCGGCCAGCGCCAGCGGATGGTGGATGTGCCATTCGAACTGGTTGGAGAGGTGGCGGGCCACGACCAGGGTCACGAACTCGTTGATGCGCGTCGGCAGCGCAGACTCGAAGCGCAGGTATTCGCCCACCTTGGCCAGCCGCTCCATCAGCACCGGGCTGCGCAGCAAGGGGATGAACGGACCCTTCACGCCCTTGCGCGGGCCGGCGATCAGGGCCTGGGCGGCGGCGCGCTGGGCCTCGGTCATGGCGTCTTCCGCCGGCAGGGGCAGGCGTTCGCAAGTGGCGGGGCCGAAGCCCTGGGGGATCGTGGTCATGATCGTGTCTCCGTTTCCGGTAAAGGGTGAGGGGTGGGACGCACCAGCAGCAGGCTGCTTGCGAGCAGGCCAGCGGTGCCCAGCCACAACGCCGCGTCCAGCCCCAGCCCCAGGGCCTGCAAGGCGTTGGCAACGAGGGGGCCGGCGAGTTGGCCGGTGGCGAAGGCGGCGGTCATTGCCGCCATCAGGCGGCGCGCATCACGGCCTCCGCAGGCGCGCGCCTCCTGCAGGCCGAACAGGGTGATCAGCATGAAGGTGCCGCCCACGCACAGGGCGGCCACCACCAGCGCGGTCAGCCCCGGGCTGAGCGCCGGCAGGATCACGCCGAATGCCATCACCGCCTGCGCGCCGGCCCAGGCGTAGCGGCGCGACCAGCGGCCGAGCAGACCCGAAGCGAGGGTGGACAGCATGGCCGCCAGTCCGAATACCGGCCAGATCCAGCCGAACAACGCCGGGTCTGGCACCAGCAGGCGCGCCTGCGCGGGCAGGTAGGTGGCCGGCAGAATGTAGCCCAGGCCAAACAGGCCGTAGCACAGCACCAGTCGGCGGGCATCGCTTGCGGTTGTCGGCGCGGGTGACGGTTGATTGGCAATCGCATGGGGGGCGCCGGCGGGGTGCGCGGGCTCGGTCACGCCCGCTGAAAGCTCCGCGGCAGGGCAGGGGCGTCCGGTGGGGGGGCGTGGCCGACCCACCCACGTGACGCACAGCGCCCCAGCCAACGCGAGCAGGGCGAGCCATCCCCAGCCGGCCGTCGCACCGCCACCACCCAGGGCCACCGCATGACATAACAGGCCCGCCAGTGCGATGCCCGCACCGACCCCGGTGAACACCACGCCACCAAGATCCGGCCGCCCCAACTCCGCCAGCCGCGTGAGTGCAGTCGCCGCGGTGCCAACCAGCACCCAGGCGCTGGCCACGCCGGCGATGAAGCGCGCCGCCAGCCAGCCCGCCGTGGCGCCGGGCATGGCCATTGCCGCGGTGCTGGCGACGACGGCCCACAGGCCGATGTGCATCAGCCGTTGCGGTGACGCCGCCTGGCGGCCTGCCAGCAGGGCGCCGACCAGATAGCCCAGGTAATTGGCGCCGGCCAGCCAGCCTCCGGTGGATAGCGACAGTCCGAAATCGGTCTGCATCAGGGGTAACTGAGGGGTGAAGGCGAAACGGCCGATACCCATCGCCACCGCCAGCGCCACCAGTCCGCATAAAGCCACCGGCCACGCCAGGCGGTCTGGCGGGGTGGACGCGTTCGCCCGGTCGGCCGCAGCCGCACGGGGCGGCCTACCCGGACGTGGGGACTGAGGGGGGGCGGGGCTGCGGTGGTTTTGGTCCATGCCGCAATGTAATGCGCTAGTATTTTTCGATCCAGTGAAAAGAAGTGAATCTGAATTCTCGCCATGAGAAATATTGATCTCGACGACCTCGAAATCGTCCAGGCGGTGATCGCCCACGGTGGTGTGGCACGCGCGGCCCAGGCCCTGCACCGGGTGCCGTCCAACGTCACCACCCGCATCAAGCAACTCGAGACCAGGCTGGGCGTCAGTCTGTTTGCACGGCGTGGGCGCGGGCTGGTACCGACCGAGGAAGGGCGCCTGCTCGTCGGTTATGCGGAGCGCCTGCTACGCCTCGCCGACGAAACCGAATCCGCCCTGCGGGCTGGGCGGCTGCTGGGTACCTTTCGCCTCGGGTCGCTGGAAAGCACCGCAGGCAGCCGTTTGCCGGCGGTGCTTTCACGCTACAACCTCGCCCATCCGGCCGTTCGCATCGAACTGGTGACCGGCACCACCGGTGCGCTGATCGGCCGGCTTGCCCGCCACGATATCGAGGCGGCGTTCGTCTCCGAGCCGTTCAACGCACCCGGTATGGCCGCGCAAGCGGTGTTCGAGGAAGAACTGGTGCTGATCACCGGGCTGAATGTGGAGGTGTTGCGGGGCCCGGGCGACCTCGGCCGTGCCACGCTGATCGCTTTTGCCAACGGCTGCTCGTATCGGCGTCGCCTGGAAGAATGGCTGGGGGAGGCGGGCATGCTGGCCGATGCGGTGCTGGAGTTCGCGTCCTATCCGGCCATTGTTGCCTGCGTGGCGGCCGGCACCGGCGTCGCCGTCGTGCCGCGTTCGGTACTGGCGGGTCTGCGCGCGGCGGAGGCGGTGCGCACACACCCGCTGCCGGCGCACCTGGCGCGCAACCGTACGCATCTGCTGTGGCATCCGGGGCAGGAATCGCTGGCCCTGCAGGGCTTGCGCAGCTTGCTTCTGTACAGTCCGTCGGTCGATAAGTGTCCGTCCGTGGCGGCGGTCGAGTAGCTGCCCGCGGCTGCCCGCGGCTGCCCTCGGTTTCCCGCGATCGCTCGGGGTTAGTGCCATAGCCCGCCCGCGCGCCAACGGGGGCGGGTGTGTCGCGGCGGCCGATGGCGGTCGGCTGGAAAGGGGGCGTGAGCATCACCATCGGGCAGGCCGGAAAACGGAGCTGCGAAGCCATGCGCAAGCGCGGTTTGGGTTTGGGGATGGCCCGCTGCCAGGGACTGCAGGCGTCGGATGCGCTCCGCGGTGGCGGGGTGGGTTCGCAGCCAGGACGGCTCGGGGTTGCCCCAGCCGGGCAGCAACACGTTCAGCCACGACCGCTGGGCACGTTCGATGCGTGCCAACGCCGAGGCCAGGCCCATCGGGTCGCCGGTGAGGGCGGCGGCCTGCAGGTCGGCGTCGAACTCGCGCACGCGTGACAGCCCGAGTTGCGCGAGCAGTGCGATGTGGGGGGCGGCGATCAGCAGCAGCAGACCGCTCCAGCTGACCTCCAGGCTTCCCGTCAGCAGCCCCGGCAACGACAGCAGCAGAAAAATCTGGCCGGCCAGCGCGAGCAGGCTGGTGAGCCGGCTGACGTAGTCGGCCAGCCCCATGACGCGCAGGTCGCCACTGGCGATGTGGGCGGTTTCGTGGGCAAGCACACCGGCCAGTTCACGCGGCGTGAGTCCGCGCAGCAGCCCGTCGGTGATGGCAATGGCGGCCCGTCGGCGGTTGCCGACGGCAAAGGCGTTGATCATGGGGCTGGGCACGTAGTGCAGGGTGGGTACCGCCGGCAGGCCGGCGCGTTCCGCGAGCGCATGCTGCAGTTGCCAAAGCCAGGGGGCTGCCTGCGGGGCGATCGGCTGTGCCCGGTAAAGGGTCAGCGTCATGCGGGTGGCGGCCGTGGGCTGGAAGACCAGCACCGCTGCGCACGCCGCCAGCGCCATCCAGAGGCCGTCCCGTCCCAGCAACAGCATGCCGGCCAGGGCGCAGATGCCCACCAGCACCAGCACCAACAGCAGTGATTGCAGGGCGTTGATCCAGGCGTGGCGGTGAAAGGTCTGTGCATGCATGGTGTGCGGAATCCGTAACGCCAGGCGCGAAGCGCCACTCCTGCGTATCGACGTCGCCGCGGGGTGTCGGTTCCGGCCGGCGGACCGAGAGGGATCGCTCCCGGGTTCGGCGTGTCCCGCTGCGTTCAGCGTGCCCCGTCCTGCCCGCCGTGATGGGCGCGTCTGGGGGCGGCGTTTATTCTGACGGCGTGACGTCACATTTGCGATCTATAGTGTTTACGTGTGTTCGGCCGTGGTCGCGACCGCTGTTCGAAACGACGGCTGAGCGGGGAACGGCCGGACCGATCCTCATCGCTAATGAATAATCGCTATCACGTCTAGTTTCAAATTCAATCAAAACACGGGTTTTCGATTGTAAATTTTAATCTAGACTTATCCATGAGCTGACGCCATCGTGACGTTCGGCTGTTGCTGGACTGCATGCACCCGCCGGGTCGCGGGTGTGCAGACGAAGCGGATCCCGAGTGGGGCGCGAATGCTCCGCCAGGGCTTCTTTCAACATCACGACAATAAAGAGGAGAACGCAATGGAAGCGAATGCAAGCACCCAGGGCAAGTGCCCGGTCATGCACGGCAGCATTACCTCGGCGGGCAAGTCGAATACGGAGTGGTGGCCGAACACCCTGAACCTCGACATCCTGCATCAACATGATCGCAAGACCAATCCAATGGGCGACGGCTTCTCCTATCGCGATGCGGTCAAGAAGCTGGACTATGCCGCGCTCAAGAAAGACCTCACCGATCTCATGACCGACAGCCAGGAATGGTGGCCGGCTGACTGGGGCCATTACGGCGGGCTCATGATCCGCATGGCCTGGCATGCCGCCGGCTCCTACCGCGTGGCCGATGGCCGTGGCGGCGCAGGCACCGGCAACCAGCGCTTCGCGCCGCTGAACTCCTGGCCGGACAACGGCAACCTCGACAAGGCGCGTCGCCTGCTTTGGCCGATCAAGAAGAAGTACGGCAACAAGCTCTCCTGGGCCGATCTCATGATTCTCGCCGGCAACGCCGCCTACGAGTCCATGGGCTTCAAGACCTTCGGGTTCTCCTACGGCCGCGAGGACATCTGGCATCCCGAGAAGGACACCTACTGGGGCTCCGAGAAGGAATGGCTGGCGCCCACGGGCAGCGAGGGCAGCCGCTACTCCGGTGAGCGCGACCTCGAAAACCCGCTCGCCGCGGTGATGATGGGCCTCATCTACGTGAACCCCGAGGGTGTCGATGGCAAGCCCGATCCGCTCAAGACCGCTCATGACGTCCGTGTGACCTTCGCCCGCATGGCGATGAACGACGAGGAAACCGTGGCGCTGACCGCCGGCGGTCACACCGTCGGCAAGGCGCACGGCAATGGCAGTGCGGCCAACCTCGGCCCCGTCCCGGAAGGCGCCGATGTCGAGGAGCAAGGCCTCGGCTGGATGAACCACAAGACCCGCGGGGTCGGCCGCGACGCGGTGACCAGCGGCCTGGAAGGTGCCTGGACCAGCAACCCCACGCAGTGGGACAACGGCTACTTCAAGATGCTGCTCGACCACGAGTGGGAGCTTAAGAAGAGCCCGGCCGGCGCCTGGCAGTGGGAACCGGTGGATATCAAGGAAGAGGACATGCCGACGGACGTGGAGGATCCCTCCATCCGCCGCAAGCCCATCATGACCGACGCCGACATGGCGATGAAGATGGACCCGGAGTACCGCAAGATCGCCGAGCGTTTCCGCAACGACCAGGCCTACTTCGAGGACGCCTTTGCCCGCGCCTGGTTCAAGCTCACCCACCGCGACATGGGGCCCAAGTCGCGCTACATCGGTCCCGAGGTGCCGGCCGAAGACCTGATCTGGCAAGACCCGGTGCCGGCCGGCCGCAAGGACTACGACGTCGCCGCGGTCAAGGCCCGGATCGCCGCCAGCGGTCTGACTGTGAGCGAACTGGTGGCCACCGCCTGGGACAGCGCGCGCACCTTCCGCGGCTCGGACTATCGCGGCGGCGCCAACGGTGCACGCATCCGTCTGGCTCCGCAGAAGGACTGGGAGGGCAATGAACCGGCGCGTCTGGCCAAGGTGCTGGAAGTGCTGCAGGCCATCGCCGCCGACAGCGGCGCAAGCGTGGCTGACGTCATCGTGCTGGCGGGCAACGTCGGTGTGGAGCAGGCCGCCAAGGCTGCTGGCTTCGCGATCGAAGTGCCCTTCGCACCCGGCCGTGGCGACGCCACCCAGGCGCAGACCGACGTGGATTCCTTCGAGCCGCTCGAGCCGCTGCACGACGGCTTCCGCAACTGGCTGAAGAAGGACTACGTCGTCCAGCCCGAGGAAATGCTGCTCGACCGCGCGCAGTTGATGGGCCTGACCGCGCCCGAGATGACGGTACTCATCGGCGGCATGCGGGTGCTGGGCGCCAACCACGGTGGCAGCAAGCATGGCGTATTCACCGATCGTGTCGGGACGCTCACCAACGACTTCTTCGTCAATCTCACCGACATGGCCTACACCTGGAAGCCTGCCGGCAAGAATCTGTACGAGATCCGCGATCGCAAGACCGGGGCGGTGAAATGGACGGCCACCCGGGCCGACCTGGTGTTCGGCTCCAACTCCATCCTCCGCGCCTACGCCGAGGTCTACGCCCAGGACGACAACAAGGAAAAGTTCGTCAAGGACTTCGTCGCCGCCTGGACCAAGGTCATGAATGCTGACCGCTATGACCTGTAGTACCTGCGAGTAAGGCACTCCGGGGCGGGCAACCGCCCCGGAGTGCCGTTTGGCCATCGCAGAAGCAAGCTGCGGGCATCATCGTACCCATCGTCTGCTGTCGGACAGCAACTCGATCCGGGCCCACACCGATGGGTCAATCTGCTCGTCTTCCGCCACCCACGACATCATTTCGGCCAACTGAGGTTGTGCTCGAACCGCTCGTTCAACCTGCCCCATGAGCTCGGGATGGTTCCGGAACAAGCCGCTTAGTGTGAACCCCAAGGACATCAGCGCATCTTCGTTTGGTGTTTCGAGCGCAATCGCCCCAAGCAATCGCCAGCAGCGCTCGGGGTCGTCGTAGATGAGGTCCGAGAGTAACTCGGAAGCCCATGATTCGCCTTGCCGGCGCAGCACCTTGTCACGGTCGAGCGCCATGCGGTGGTAGCCCAGGAATTCCTTGACGACTTCGTGCTTCGGTGCTACCCCCCCCATACGTCCCTTGGTGTTCGAACCCCGTCTCGAAGAAAGTAGCGACATACTCCGTCTCATCCAGGTCGCTTTCCCGGAGAAGGGAAAATACTTCCGCTCCTTGAGGAATGAGTCCGATTTCATCAAAGAGCCAATACCCTTGAAAGACGTCAAGGGCTTTAGCCTCACCCTTCGCGTATTCGATGGCGTCTTCCTCCGCCAGGTCGATGGCTTCTTCAAGCGAATCCGCATTCCATGCGGTAATTCGTTCCTCGTACAAATGTTCAAGCTTCTGCTCTTGGCGAGGCGACCAGAGGATTACTGTTCTGACGGTATAGGTGGGCATGCTCGTGATCCTGCGATCGATTCATTTTCCTGCATGCTGCCTCAGCTGTAGCGCATGGGACGCGAAGTCAGCAAGCAAACACGCATGGTCGGCGCGTTTGCGAAACGCGTCCCGACGTGGCCGGCTGGTTTGCTGTCGCTCAGAGTACCTCGAAGCGGGCTGCCGCCTGGGCATATTCCCTCAGATCGTCACTGATCTCAGGGTGCTGCGCAAGGTACGCAACAATCAAGGTGTTCGTGTCCGGGTGATGTAAATGCCCCAAGCCGTGGAGTGCAGCCGCCTGAGATGTCCCCGACGGCAGTTGCAGAATCTTTCCCAGAGTCTCGAAGATGACATCCTGCATCAGTAGATCCTCTCCCCCGTTCGCGCGTGCTCTGATCCCGCAGTGCCAGTCGTAAGCGAGCGAGTCCCACCACATCTCCGATGATGTCTCAAGCGGAGTATCGGAGAAGAGCAGCTCGTACAGGTGGAACATCGAACGGACACAGCGCTCACGGAGCTCGAACGGTAGCCTCTGATCCCAAATGATCTCCGTTACCGCACACTCGAGAGTGGGACTTTGGACGGCCCAGAAACCTTGCTCAAGCTGCGCCAATGAGAACTGCTGCAAGAGGAAGCGCGGCTGTGTGAATAGCCTGATGTAGAGGGAGGCCATCCGCATGGGGTCGAAGGTCACGTCCGCATGCCAGTACCAAGGCTCAGGACCAACGCTTCCGGCTGGAGGCAGCGACATGACCTCGTGATCGAACAGGAAGGTCACGAACTCCTCGAACGTGGCCTGGCTGAGATCGTATTGCTTGTCGTCCATGAGTGCTAGCCGCGCTCGCCAGGCGACAAAATGCGCAGCATACTGACGCTCGGATGGCGCGACATGCCGGTTGGCATGTCGATGCCCTTGAGGTTGTACGACCGCGCCCAAAGCGGGCAGGGCATCTGGTTGAATGGGCTTGGTGGCGGGATCTTCATCAGACAGCAGATACTCGAGGCGTTTGGGATAGAGCGAGATCGTCTTCAGATAGCGCTTCGCGGAGAGCATCATCGATGAGCCGCCTAACGACCAGGGCGTATCCCTCGCAGCACGCCGTTGGATCAGGATCCGGATTCCGAGCGCATGCCGCAGGGTGACAAGCCTTGTTGGCCTGAGCCGTCGGGATAGCGGCGAAGTGGGGATTCTACGCCTGGGTCATGCCTGGCGGATAGGGTCGCTGATGCCGAAGCGATAGCTGCGACGCGGTACCCGTGCCACCCTCCCTGTACTGGCAGCGCGGTGAGAGGGACAACGGCGCTCGCCGTTCAAGTCACGCCATTCGGCTCTGTCCCATGATCAACGGCGTCGCGGGCCAACGCTCCCGGCCCTTCCCGTGACAACCCCCACTGCTTCACCACCGCATAGATCGCCGGGATCACGATCAGGGTCAGGATGGTCGAGGACACCATGCCGCCGACCATGGGTGCGGCGATGCGGCGCATCACCTCCGAGCCGGTGCCGGTGCTCCACATGATCGGCAGCAGGCCGGCGATGACGGTGATCGTGGTCATCATCTTGGGGCGAACACGTTCGACCGCGCCTTCCATCACCGCGCGGTAGAGATCGGCCACACCGGGGTGGCGCCCCTCTTCGGCACAGCGGGTTTGCGCGTCGCGCCAGGCGTGATCCAGATAGATCAGCATGATCACCCCGGTTTCGGCTGCGACCCCGGCCAGCGCGATGAAGCCGACTGCGACCGCGACGCTCATGTTGTAACCCAGCCACCACATCAGCCAGATGCCGCCGATCAGCGCGAAGGGCACGGTGCTCATCACGATCAGGGTTTCGGTCATGCGCCGGAAGTTGAGGTAGAGCAGCACGAAAATCAGCGCCAGCGTCAGCGGGATCACGATCTCGAGCTTCTTCTTGGCGCGCTCCATGTACTCGAACTGGCCGCTCCAGGTGGCGTAGGTGCCGGGCGGGAAGCTCACCTGCTCGGCCACCGCCTGCTGCGCCCGGCGTACGAAGGCGCCAAGGTCGGATTCGCGGGTGTCGACATAGATGTAGCCCACCAGCATCGCGTTCTCGGTGCGGATGGCAGGCGCGCCGTTGCGGATGCTCACCTCGGCCACCTGGCCGAGCGGCACCATGCCGCTGGCGGTGGGCAGGAACACCTCGCGTGCGATGCGCTCCGGATCGCTGCGCAGGCCTCGCGGGTAGCGCACGGTCAGGCCGTAGCGCTCCAGCCCCATCACCATGGTGGTGACCTGTTCGCCGCCTAGCGCGGTGGCCACCACCTGCTGCAAGGCGTCGACCGTGAGCCCGTAGCGGGCGAGTTGGTCGCGGCGCGGCTCGATGTCGAGGTACAGACCACCGGTGACCCGCTCGGCGTAGGCGCTGGTGGTGCCGGGCACCGACTTCACCGCGGCTTCAACCTCGCGCGCGACCCGCTCGATGTCCTCCAGACTTCGGCCGAACACCTTGACCCCGATGGGTGTGCGGATGCCGGTCGACAGCATGTCGATGCGTGCCTTGATCGGCATGGTCCACGAGTTGGCCAGGCCCGGAAAGCGCAGCGCGGCGTCCATCTCGGCGATCAGCGAGGCTATCGTCACCCCCGGCCGCCATTCGGATTCCGGCTTGAGGTTGATCACCGTCTCGAACATCTCGATCGGCGCCGGGTCGGTGGCCGATTCGGCCCGACCGGCCTTGCCGTATACCGACTCCACCTCGGGGAAGGTCTTGATGATGCGGTTGGTCGTTGCGAGCAGCCGCCCGGCCTCGGTGACCGACATGCCGGGGATGGACGCCGGCATGTAGAACAGCGTGCCTTCGTTGAGCGTCGGCATGAACTCCGAGCCGAGCTGGCGCGCCGGGTAGACGGTCGCCGCCATCGCCGCGAGCGCGAGCACGATGGTGATCCACTTGAAGCGCAGCACGCCGCGGATCATGGGTCGGTAGCTCCAGATCAGGAAGCGGTTCACCGGGTTCTTCGCCTCGGGCAGGATGCGCCCGCGCACGAAGAACAGCATCAGCACCGGGATCAGCGTCAGCGACAGGAAGGCGGCGCCGGCCATGGCGAAGGTCTTGGTATAGGCCAGCGGCGAGAACAGCCGCCCCTCCTGGCCCTCCAGCGCGAACACCGGCAGGAAGGAGACGGTGATGATGAGCAGCGAGAAGAACAGCGCCGGGCCGACCTCCTTGCAGGCGTCGATGATGACCCGCGCGCGTTTCTTTGCATACTCGCCCGGATCACCCGCATTCAGCCCGCTCGCGCTTGCATCGAAGCGCTCCAGCCGCTTGTGGGCGTTCTCGATCATCACGATCGCGGCATCGACCATCGCCCCGATTGCGATCGCGATGCCGCCCAGGCTCATGATGTTGGAGCCGATGCCGAGCGCGTTCATCGCGATGAACGCAAACAGGATGCCCAGCGGCAGCGTAACGATGGCCACCAGCGCGCTGCGCACATGGAGCAGGAACACGATGCACACCAGGGCGACGATCAGGCTCTCCTCGAGCAGCGTCCATTTGAGGTTGTCGATGGCGCGCTGGATCAGCTCCGAGCGGTCGTACACCGGCACGATCTCGACGCCGTCCGGCAGGCCCGGGCTGATCTCGGCGATCCTGTTCTTGACGTTGGCGATCACGTCTAGCGCGTTCTCGCCGAAGCGGGCCATGACGATGCCGGAAGCAACCTCGCCCTCGCCGTTGAGCTCGGCGATGCCGCGCCGTCCTGCCGGTACCAACTCCACCCGCGCCACGTCACGGATGCGCACCGGCGTGCCGCGGTCGTTGCCCAGCACCAGCGCCTCGATGTCCTCGAGGCTGCGCAGGTAGCCGCGACCGCGTACCATGTATTCCTTTTCGGCCAGCTCGATCACCCGGCCGCCGACATCGCGGTTGGACGCGCCGATTACCCTCCCCACCTGCTCCAGAGGAATGCCGTAGCTCGCCAGCCGGTGCGGGTCGACGACGACCTGGAACTCCTTGACGAAGCCGCCGATGCTGGCGACTTCCGACACCCCGTGGGCCTGGCTCAACTGGTAGCGCACATACCAGTCCTGCAGGCTGCGCATCTCGCCGAGGTCCTTGTCCTTGCCGAGCAATGCGTACTGGTACACCCAGCCGACGCCCGTCGCATCCGGCCCGATCTGCGGCGCCACCCCCTGCGGCAGCCGCCCGGCCGCCGAGCTGAGGTATTCCAGCACCCGCGAGCGCGCCCAGTAGATGTCGGTGCCGTCCTCGAAGATCACATAGACGTAGGACGCGCCGAACATCGAGAAGCCACGCACTACCCGGGCGCCGGGCACGGACAGCATTGCGGTGGTGAGCGGATACGTGACCTGGTCCTCGACCACCTGCGGCGCCTGGCCGGGGAACTCGGTGAACACGATCACCTGCGCGTCGGACAGGTCCGGCAGGGCGTCGAGCGCGGTGTGCTTGATCGCATACAGGCCGCCGCCGACCAGGAACAGCGTGGCCAGCACGACGATGAAGACGTTGCGCCCAGACCACTCGATGAGGCGATTGAGCATGTCAGCGGCCCTGGTGACGGTGGTCGTCGGCGGGGGCGGGAGTGGGGGCGGGGGTGGGGGCATCGCGCTCCGGCGCTGGTCCCGGGGCGATCTCGGTCACCACGAACTCGCCATTACCGCGGTCCTCGAAGGTGAATCGGATCGCCGTGCCCGGCGCCAGCCCCTCGATCAGCGCCGGGTCGGCCAGGCCGAACTCCATGGTCATGGTCGGCCAGTGCAGCGCGGGGATTTCCTCGTGCATCAGCATCACCGTGCCGGTGTCGGCGAAGTAGTCCTCGAAGGCGCCGCGGGTTTCATAGCGGGGCGGGCCTTGCTCCGGGTCGCCCTCGCCGAAGCTCGCCAGTGCCGCCTGCAGATTGCTCTCCGCATCGATCAGGAAGTTGGCCGACACCACCACCCGCTCGTCGCCCTCAAGGCCGGACAGGATCTCCACATGGTCGCGGCTGCGCAGGCCGGTCTCCACGACTTGCGGGCGGAACCGGCCTTCGCCCTCGGCAATGAGCACGATGCGGCGTTGCCCATCGTCGATGATGGCCGAGTCGGGCACGCTCAGGCGGGGCGTGTCGCCGCCGGTGAGCAGCTCCACATGCGCGAACATGCCGGGGCGCAGCAGCCCGTCGGGGTTGGCGAGTTCGAGCCGCAGCGGCGTGGTGCGCGTGGCGGCGTTCAGGGTGGGGTAGATGTAGGTGATCCGTGCTTCGAAATGTCGCCCGGGATAGGCGTCGATGCCGACGCGTGCCGGCTGGCCGGGGGCGATGCGGGCGAGATCCTGCTCATACACGTCTGCCAGCACCCACACGCTGGAAAGATCAGCGATGCGATACACCGCCATGCCGGGCGTGAAACGCATGCCTTCGACCGCGGCCTTCTCGAGCACGATGCCGTCGGCCGGGGCGCTGAACACCACGCTGTTGCCACCGCGCTCGTCCCCGCTTCCACCCGTGGCCTGCCAGTTGCGCAGGCGCGCACGGGCGGCGTCGGCAAGGCGTTGTGCGCCCTGTTGTGCCGTCGGGTCGGCTCCGGCCATGCTGGCGAGGCGTTCGGCAATCGCCAGTTCCTGGCGTGCCGAGGCCAGCTCCGGGCTATAGGCGGTGAACAGTGGCTGGCCGCGACGCACCGGGTCGCCGGTGGCATTTACATGCAGCCGCTCTATCCAGCCTTCGAAGCGCGGCGACACATCGTGGATGCGGCGCTCGTCCAGTTCGATGCGGCCGACCGCGCGCAATGCCGCGTCCAGCGTGCGGCGTTCGACCGCGACGGTGCGCACGCCCAGGCTTTGCAGCCGTGCCGGGCTGACCCGCACCGTACCCGCGTCGTCGCCTTGTTCGTCGGCATAGACCGGGATGTAGTCCATGCCCATCGAATCCTTCTTGGGCTCCGGCGAGGTGTCCGGCAGGCCCATCGGGTTGCGGTAGTAGAGGATGACCCGCTCGCCGGGCGGGCTGGCCGCCGCGCCAGCGGCGGGGGCCGTCGCCAGGTCGCTGGCCGCATGGGCATCCAGCAGATGGCCATGATCGCTTGGCGACGTGTGCTGGCCGAGCCGGTAGCCGGCGACGAGTGCGACCGCCACCGCGGCAACGACGAGCGTGGGTTTGAGCGCGGGTATCACAGCGGGTATCACAGCGACACTCCTAAGAGTTGTTCAAGCGTGGCCACGTCGAGGGCGGCCTCGACTTCCGCTTCCAGGAGCGCGCGCCGCGTGTTCAGCACACGCTGTTGTGCCGCCAGCACGGCAGCGAAATCGACGCTGCCGGTCTCATAGCCGGCGCGCGCCGAGGCCAGGCCCGCCTCAGTCTGCGGCAGCAAGCCGTCGCGAATCAGGGCGATCTGCGCGCGCCGGGCCTCGAGTGCGGCGTGGGCCTCGCCCACGGCCCCCGCCAGTTGATGCTCGGCGGCGTCACGACGGGCCTCGGCCGCTGCGCGCGCATGGTCGGCTTCACGCTCGCGCGCGCGGCGGCTTGCCTGCTGCAGCGGGATGTTGAGCTCGAACATCACATCCCAGCTTTCGCGCCCGCTGCGCGGTCGGTTGTTGGCGATCGACACGCCGAAGTCCGGGTAGCGCTCACGGTAGGTCAGATCGCGGCTGCGCTCGGCGGCGGCCAACTCGGCACGGCTGCGGCCGAGCGCGGGGGCGTGCCGCGAGGCCTGTTCGATCATTGCGGTCAGCGCAGCTGACGGGGGCAGTGGTGGCAGGGCGGCCGGCTCGGCCAGGGTGGCGTCCGGGGCGCGGGGCAGCAGCACGTTCAGGCTGGCCTGTGCGGCGGCGCGGCGGCGCGCGAGCTCGACGGCTTCAATCCGTAGCGCGGTCAGTTCGCCCTGAACCTGTAGCACCGCCTGCTGGCTTGCCAGCCCGAGTGCATAGCGATCGAGCACCAGCGTCTCCAGACCCTCGTTCAGCGCGATCGTCTGCGCCAGGATGCGCGCCTGGTCCACCGCGCGGAAGTAGGTGATGAAGGCTTGCCGGATGGCGGTCTCGACGTTCAACCGGGCTTGTGCGACATCCGCCTCCGTGCCGTCGGCCAGCGCCTCGGCGATCTCGCCGCGCAGCGCGCGCTTGCCCGGAAAGGGCAGCATCTGCGTCACCCGCAGCGTGGTGGTGCCGACCTCGCCGGGCAGTAGCGAGGTCGAGCGCCCCGGGTTCATCGTGTTGGTGACGTCCATGAGTTCCAGCTCCAGGCGCGGGTCGGGCAGGCTACTTGCCGATGCCACGCGCGCGCGGGCGGCGGCGGCGTCCAGGCGGCTCGCGACCAGCGCCGGATTGTGCTCGCGCGCATGGGCGATCAACGCGGCCAGATCGGCGCCGAGCGTCGCGCCTGGCGGCGTCGAATCGGCGAGGGCGGCTGGACTCCAGGCCGGTGTCAGCACCAGCGTCAGTGTCGCCACGCAGCACGCCACGGTTCGGGCGCGCGGGGCAAGCAAGTGGATTGGATACATGGCGGTCGCTCGGGTTGGCGTCATGGCATGCCTGCGGGGGCGGTCATCCCCGCAGGCGGATCAGTCGCCGACTTTCTCGATCGCGGTCACGATGAACTCGTCACCGTCCTTGTCCGCCACAAAGCGGATTTTGTCACCCACGCTCAGCCCCTCCAGCGAGGCCTCGCCGCTCACCCGGAAGCTCATCGTCATCGGCGGCATGTCGAGCCTGGCGAGCGGGCCGTGCGCGATCGTCACGGTACCGGCGCCCGCGTTGACGCGCCGCACTGTGCCTTCGGCGAGGTCGGGCGCCGCTGCGTCGGCTGGGGCGGCGGCCGAGGCATCGCCGCGATGGTGGCCGGCATGGCCGGCCTGGGCAAACACGTGGCTGGTGCCGAAGGCGGACAACACCAGGGTGACGGACAGGCTTGCAACTGGCAGGATCTTCATTGGAACGGGCTCCTCATGGGTCGGGGACGATGCTGGACGGCCGGCGCGGAACCGGTACTGCGGGCCGCGAACTGCGAACCATCCATTCACCGGCTCATGATGAGGAAGCATCCCGAACGGCAAGCTGACGCGCGGATTACATCTTCGTAATGTTCGCGCCAGCATGGCTTTGCGCTGGCAGAATCGGACCATCACCAGAGGCAGGAAGGCGCGATGAAGATTCTGATCGTTGAAGACGAACCCAAGACCGGCGACTACCTGCGTCAAGGCCTGGGCGAGGCGGGCTTCGTCGTCGATCTCGCGCGCGAGGGCATAGACGGCATGCATCTCGCACTCACCGGCGAGTACGACTTGCTGGTACTCGACGTCATGCTCCCGGGCGTCGATGGCTGGACCATTCTGCAAACGGTGCGCCGCGCCGGTGGCGAAATGCCGGTGCTGTTCCTCACCGCGCGCGACGCGGTCGAGGACCGCGTCCATGGTCTGGAACTGGGCGCCGACGACTATCTCGTCAAGCCGTTCGCGTTCTCGGAAGTGCTGGCGCGGGTCCGCACCCTTTTGCGGCGGGGCAAGAACAAGGAGCCCGAGGTGCTGCGCGCGGCCGATCTGGAGCTCGACCTGTTGCGCCGCCGGGTCAGCCGCGGCGGCACGCGCATCGACCTCACCGCCAAGGAGTTCGGCCTGCTCGAACTGCTGCTGCGCCGCCAGGGCGAGGTCCTGCCCCGCTCGCTGATCGCCTCGCAAGTGTGGGACATGAACTTCGACAGCGACACCAACGTCATCGAAGTCGCGGTGCGGCGGCTGCGAGCCAAGGTGGATGACCCATTCGAACCCAAGCTCATCCGCACCGTGCGCGGCATGGGCTACGTGCTCGAGGCCGACGACAAGGCATGAGCGCCACGCCACTTCGCGGCCTGTCCCTCACCGCCCGGCTCGCGCTGCTCTTCGCCGCCATGACGAGCGGGCTGTTGATCGCGGTGGGTATTGCCGTGGACCGCGCGGTGTCGGCCCATTTCGACGAACTCGACCAGCACGATCTCGCCGCCAAACTGACCACCATCCAAACCCTGTTCGCCTCCACGGCGTCCGATGACGCCCTCGCCGCGCTTCCCGGCCGGCTGGACGACGCGCTCGCCGGCCACGACACTGTCGCGCTGCGCATCCGCATCCCGATGCGCAACTGGCAGCATGCGGTGCACAGCGACCACTTCGTCCAACAGGGGGTGCCCGCTTCCGACGGCGGCATCGTGAAATGGCGGGACGCCCGCGGCACCCCCTTCATCGGTCAGGCGGCCACCGTCCAGGTGCGTCTGCCCGAGCCGGTCGCAGCCGAAGTCCTGTTGGGAATGGACATCTCCCACCATGCCCATTTCCTGCGGAGCATGCGCCTTCAACTGGGCGTCGGAATTTCCGCGGCCGCCTTGCTCGCCGCCATGCTCGGCTGGCTGGCCGCCCACAAGGGGCTTGCGCCCATGCGCCGGGTCACCACCACCGCCCGCCGGTTGTCCGCCGAACGCCTCGGCGAAAGGCTGTCAGAGGACGACGCCCCGGCAGAAATGCGGGCACTGGTCGAGGCCTTCAACGGCATGCTCGAACGGCTGGAAATCTCCTTCCGCCGGCTGAGCGAGTTCTCCGCGGACATCGCGCATGAACTGCGCACCCCCGTATCGAACCTCATGACCGAAACCCAAGTCGCGCTGTCGCGCAGCCGATCCGCCGACGAATACCGCGAAGTCCTGCACTCCAACCTCGAGGAATTCGACCGCCTCGCGCGGATGATCGCGGACATGCTGTTCCTCGCCAAGGCCGACAACGGCCTGTTGCCCAAACCGGCCGAACACATCGCGCTCGAAGCCGAAGCGGCCGCCATGCTCGAGTTCTATGAAGCGCTGGCCGACGAGAAGCGCATCCGGACGCAGCTGACCGGCGCCGCCGAGGTCGTCGGCGACCGGCTGATGCTGCGCCGCGCACTCTCCAACCTCCTGTCCAACGCCATCCGCCACACCCCCGAAGGCGAGACCATCGCAGTCCACATCGCGCGCGAGCGCGATCACGTCCTGCTCACCATCAGCAACCCCGGCGACCCCATTCCAGCCGACCAGGTGCCCCTCGTCTTCGAGCGCTTCTTCCGCGCAGACCCCTCACGTTCGCGCCAGGGCGACGGATCCGGGCTGGGCCTCTCGATCACCCGCTCCATCGTCGAAGCCCACGGCGGCCGCATCCAGCTCAGCTCGGACACACACCGAACCGTGTTCACCATCATGCTGCCTGCGGTAGGCCAGGGGAGGGCGGTTGTGGGGCACCGGTGAATACCTGCCGCGATCAGGGTCTGGGGTGTCGGTGAGCGGAATCGAGGACGCACCGGCGAGCGCGGTGTCGAGTGACCGCCCGCCATTTCAGGGGCAGTTGGACACTGCCCAATGTCGCCGCAGACCGTTCGGGAAAGCTGTCGTTCAACGCCGCACATCACCTGAAGCAAAAAGGCGAGTGACAAAGGAGCGACGCTTTTTGCTGTGAGAGTGCATGCGGTTGCTAGGGAAACTCTGATTTATTCCGCGCCGTTCGGGCTGAGCCTGTCGAAGCCCTTGAGTTTATGAGGAATTCCCCTCGGCAAGCTCAGGGCGAACGGGTTGAATCAGTGGTTCCCTAGGTCACCTCATTTCACCGCAGCATTGCCACCATCGGAAAACAGCGCCGACCCGGTAACAAAACTCGACATTGAGCTGGCCAAAAAGAGCGCGGCAGAGGCGATTTCTTCGGGTTGGGCGATGCGCTTCATAGCGTGCAGTCCGGCTGCCCATTCCTTCTGGCTGGAGTCACCGGCCATTGCTGTTTCCGTGCCGCCGGGCAACAAGGCGTTGGCTCTGATTCCTTGAGCGGCATAGTCTGCCGTGATGCCTTTAACCAAACCCATGAGCGCGGCTTTCGAAGTGCCATAAGTCGCCATGCCGGGCAAACCCACGCTGGTGCCGACAAAGCTGGACATAAATATGATGGAACCACCACCACGCTTGAGCATAGCGGGTATTTGAGTGCGAGCGCCCAAATAGACCGCCGTCAAGTTGGTGTCCAGCGTTTGCTGCCATTCTTGTAGCGAAACGTCTGCAAGCGGCTTTAACGGCCCAACCATGCCAGCATTATTGACTGCAATGTCGAGGCCGCCAAATTCACCTATTGCTGCGGCAATGCACTGCTCATGGGTATCGGCTTGCGCTATGTCACCGACGATCACACAAGCACGTCCACCTTTGCTGCGGATGTTTTCGGCAACTCTTTCAAGCTCGCACCTGTTTCGCGCAGTCAGAACAACGGCGGCGCCTTGTGCCGCAAACATTTTAGCGATGGCACGCCCGATACCGGAAGAGGCTCCCGTAACGATGGCAACTTTTTCGTTGAGTAGAGTCATGTTTCAGTTCATTTGCATTGATGGAACTGCCACGATAGACAAGAGAGTTGTGCAAAGCACCCGGTTTCTTGCGGGCAAATTTGATGCTACGGCAACAGCGGGGGATGTATTTGCCGTCTTAGGACTTGCGAACCTATGACAACGAGGTTTACAGCCTAGCGCCCGGCGTTGGCACGGCGACGACCTTTAGCAGCGGTCGGCAGTTTGCGGCATGGCTGGGACTCACGCCACGGCAGTACTCGAGCGGTGGCAAGACCGTGCTGGGCGGCATCAGCAAACGCGGCGATGTGGTGCCAAGCACGTTGCTGATTCACGGCGCCCGCTCGGTACTGCGTAAGCGTCCGACGCCCCCACCTTCCGCGCCCCCTCACGCGAGCGGACACTTCGCCGTCATCACAACGGAGGAGGCCCTCAGATGGGAACGAGACAGGAGCAGGCCAGTCAGTGGCTGGG
>JBKBMG010000064.1:0-27240 GCA_046295975.1 Rhodocyclaceae bacterium | reverse complement strand
GGCCGTCATAGAAAAGCCTATATTAAACAAGGAGTTAGAGTGGTATTATCGCATCGAAATTGGGCGCGTGAAAGTCCCATCTTAAGTCAATGACAAAGTGCTAAGTTGAGAGGATTGGGGCGGCGCTACCCTGGCCAATCGTGGGTAATAAGCCATCACTTCGATGCAAGTTTCGTGTATCGTGCCGGCCGTTAGTGTTTTTCATCGGAGGAACCAGGATGAGTGCCGTCAAGTCCGACAACGTGCCCGCACTGACCCGTGAGCAACTGCTTGCCGCACCCGAGGACGAGTACATGTCCGAGGCCCAGCTCGAGTTCTTTCGCCAGCTTCTGCAAGCCGAGAAGCAGGCCTTGATCGACGCCGCGCGCGAAACCACCATCCACCTTCAGGACAACGAGGCCACCCCCGACTGGACCGACCGGGCCACCGTCGAGGAGGAGCATGCGCTGGAGTTGCGGGTGCGCGACCGCGAACGCAAGCTGATGAAGAAAATCGACGAGGCGCTGGCGCGCATCGCCGACGGCAGCTACGGCTGGTGCGAGGAGACCGGCGAGCCTATCGGCGTGCCCCGCCTGCTCGCCCGTCCGACCGCCACACTCAGCCTGGAAGCGCAGGAGCGCCACGAGGCGCTTGAGCGCGTTTCGCGCGGCTGAATGCGGCTAGGTATGTCGCACGCCCTCCGCGCATGAGCCTGCCCGGGTTCATGCGTGCCGAGCACGATGATCGCCGTGTGCCGGTCGTCGTGCTCACGGGTTTTCTCGGGGCAGGCAAGACCACCTTGCTCAACCACCTGCTGCAGCGTCCCGACATGGCGCGCAGTGCGGTGCTGATCAATGAGTTCGGTGAAGTCGGCGTCGACCACCACCTGGTCGAAAAAGTCGACGAGACCCTGGTGCTGCTCGATTCGGGCTGCATCTGCTGCAGCGTCCAGGGGGATCTGGTGCGTGCGCTCAAGCGCTTGTTCCAGCAGGCCGCGCGGCGCGAGATTCCGGTCTTCGAACGGGTGCTGATCGAAACGACCGGACTGGCCGACCCCGCCCCGGTGGTGTTCACCTTGATGGAAGATCCGTTCATCGCCGACCGCTATCGCTGCGACGGCGTGATCACCGCGGTCGATACCACCCACGCCCATCTTCAGCTCGATACCCAGCGCGAGGCCTTGAAGCAGGTCGCAATGGCCGACCGCTTGCTGCTGACCAAGTGCGACCTCGCCACGCCGGAGCAGATCGCGACGGTGGCCGAAAGGGTGGCGCAGATCAATCCCGGAGCGGAGCGCATCGAGGTGCGCGGCGGCATCGCACCGGAAGGCGCGTTTGCGGGCTGTGGTTTATACGATCCCGCTGGCAAGATGCCGGATGTTGCCACCTGGCTGGGCGAGGAGCGCGACCGCAAGGCGGCGGCCGGCGCTCGCGCGACGACCGGGCCGGATGCCTGGCGCAGGCCCGGGGCGCGGCCGTTGCCCGAAGCGGGGCCACCCCGCCACGATGACCGGGTCGCCAGCCACGTGCTGGTGTTCGACGAGCCGCTCGACTGGCTGGGCTTTGCCGACGGATTGGGCTTGCTGTTGCAGGTCTATGGCGACAAGCTGCTGCGCGTGAAGGGCTTGCTCAATGTCGCCGGCGACCCGCAGCCGCGGGTGGTGCAGTGCGTGCAACACGTCGCCTACCCGCCGGCCAGCCTGGATGCCTGGCCGGCCGCGCCGCCCTACGACGACCGGCGCAGCCGGCTGGTCTTCATCGTGCGCGATCTGCCGCGCGCGGAAATCGAGAACATTCTCGGCAGTTTTCTCGGGCAACCGCCGGCCGCAACGGCCTGAGCGGCAGCCGACGCGTAGTCTTCAGCGTGCGGCGAGCTGGTCGGCCATGCCGACGAATTGCCAACTGCCCTCGCGCGTCCACACGAAGCGGAAGCCGCTGGGCACGTCGGTGAAGACAGCCAGCGGCGCGTGATCGGCGTGACCGGTCAGCACTGGAGATTCGCTCGCGGGGCTGGCCAGGGTCCAGCCGGCGGCGCGGCTCCAGACGAAGCGGGCGCCGCTGATGTCTTCGAATTGTGCGAGGGTCTCGTTGGCAGAGGCGTCGGCTTGTGGCGTCTCGGCCTGGAGCGATGGGGACAGCGTCGCGATCAGCGCCGCCGCGGTAAGCAGCTTCTTCATGGTGTTCTCCGTGCTTGAAAAGCCTCGTGGGCCGGATGAGCACATCCTACGCCTGCATATGTTGCATCGCAACAAAATGTGATGACAAGTGTGCGATATTTCGATTCAAGTTATTGATTTTGCTATAAAAAAAGCAGATGCCGGATTGCCGACAGGTGCAGCATTGATGCTTTAGGCATGGTTCCCTGTGCAAGGCTCGCGCCTGGTTGGCTGGTTGGCAGGGCGCGCTATCGCACGCATGCTCTCCCGGGTCAAGTGCTGGCGCACTGCGCTGCCGCCAGTTCGCCGAGGGTCATCAGCGCGTGGATGTGGCGGTCGGTGAAGGGGTAGCAGCCCGACAGGCGAAGGTGGCGGTTGTAGCGCCCGCTGGGTGAGAACAGATTGCCCGGGGTGATGCTGATGCCGCGCGTCAGGGCGGTGTCGAACAGGCGGTTCGAGTCGCAGCCAGGGGGCAACTCCACCCATACCAGAAAGCCGCCGGTCGGCTCGGTGGCCAAGGTGCCGGGTGGGAAGGCGGTATCGATCAGGCCGCGCAGGCGATCGGTCTGTTCGGCGAAGGTTCGCCGTATTCGCCGCAGGTGCTGGGCGTAGCCGCCGTTGGCGAGGAATACGCCGACGGCCTCACCGAGCAGCGCCGGTTGCGCCCCGGTCGAGCTGAACTTGAGTTCGTTGAGCTCGCGGCTGAAACGGCCGCCCTCCATCCAGCCGATGCGGAAACCCGGGGCGAGGCTCTTGGTATAGGAACTGCACACGATGACCCAGCCGTCGCGGTCGAACGCCTTCACCACCGGCTGCAGTGGCGTGGCGTACTGGAGTTCGGCGTAGAGTGCGTCCTCGATCACCGGCACCTTGTAGGTGTTGGCCAGCTCTGCGAGCCGCCGCTTGGCCGCCGCCGGCATGCTGGTGCCAAGCGGGTTGTGCACCGTGGGCATGGTGACCACCGCATCCAGCCGCTTCTCCGACAACAGGAACTCCAGGGCGTCGAGCGACATGCCGGTGTCGGGATGGGTCGGCACCTCTATGGTCTTGAGCCCGAGCTGGTTGGCGAGCGGGATCAGGTTGAAGTAGGTGGGCGACTCCAGTGCGATCGTGCTGCCGGGGCGGGTGACTGCACGCAGTGCCAGTTGCAGCGCCTCCATGCAGCCGTTGGTGAGGATGACCTCCTCCGGGTCCAGCGCCATGCCGAGCTCCGTTCCGTGGCGGCAGATTTCCTCGCGCAGCAGGGCCGGGCCCGGTGGCAGCGAGTAGTCCGTGAGCAACTCAGGACGGCGCCGGGCGAGGTCCGAAAGCACCCTCCCCAGGCGTTCGCCGGGGTAGAAGTTGCTGCCCTTGGGGCAGGCGAGCGACAGGTCGATGGCGTTTGGATCGTTCTGCGTCGCCACCACTGCGGTGATGCGGTTCAGCACTGTGGTGTCGGCGCTGCGCGCGCGCTTGGGTGGGGCGCCGATGCGTGCGGTGGGCGAGGCGATGCGGGCGCGTACGTAGTAGCCCGCTTGCGGCCGTGCCTCCACCAGTCCGCGCGCCTCGAGCTGGCGATACGCCGCCAGCACGGTATTGATCGACAGTCCGCGACTGCGCGCAGCCTCGCGCACCGAGGGCAAACGGGTGCCGGCAGCAAGCCGGCCGTCGCTCATCGCAGCCCGCAGTTCGTCGGCGAGCGATTGATAGAGCGGGGCACTGGCGGGTGGGGCGGTATCGACGCTCACGGGCGCACTCCAGGGGATACAGATGTCGGTGGTGCCGGCGGGTACAGCTGTTCAGGCTGGCGATTGTGACCAGTATAGATGCAGATCCGTAGATCTGTAACCTGGTCGACGGGGCGGTGCTGAACCCTGTGTGAGCCCGCCGCGGCCGCTGGGTGTGCAGGATGCAGGGTGTCACGATGGCGCGGACGGACTCGGCGCCGTAGAATTTCGGGTTCCGACACACGGGGTTAGCGGCAATGGCAATGTACGAATCCGAACACACCAAATTCATGCGCGAATGGTTGGCAACGCATCCCGAAGAGCTGGAGCAGCAAAAGAAGGGGCGGGCGCTGTGGTGGGACAAGCCGCAGGACGCGGAAGCCCAGCGCCGGCTCGCCACGGCACGGGTGCCGGTGAAGCCGTATTACTACGACCTCGACCACTGACCGTCCGGTGAGGGCCGTTCCCGGAATCAAGCGGGTGACCGCTGGGTCGTGTGGGCAGGGGGCGAGGCGCGGAGGGGCAGCGCCCGATGTCGCTGCCTGAGTCTTTCGTCCTCATCGATCTCGAGACCACCGGTGCCAATCCGGCCCACGACCGGATCACCGAGATCGCAATGCTGCGGATCGAGCATGGCGAGATCGTCGACCGCTGGGAACACCTGGTCAATCCCGGCTGTTCCATTCCCCGTCTGATCCAGGACCTGATCGGCATCACCAACGACATGGTGCGGGATGCGCCGCCCTTCGCGGCCCTTGCCGACGAGGTGCGGCGGCGGCTGGCCGGGGCGGTGTTCGTCGCCCATAACGCGCGCTTCGACTACGGCTTCATCCGCAACGAGTTTGCCCGCATCGGCGAGGATTTCGATGCGCCGGTGCTGTGCACCGTCAAGCTCTCGCGGGCGCTTTATCCCGAGTTCCACCGCCACGGCCTGGACGCGCTGATCGAACGCCACGGCTTCAACTGCGGCGCGCGCCATCGTGCCATGGGCGATGCCGAGGTGTTGTGGCAGTTCGTGCGCAAGATCGAAGCCGAGTTTCCTGCCGACGTGCTTGCGCGTGCCCGCGACAAGGCGATGAAGCATCCGGCCCGCCCGCCCGGGCTGCCCGACGGTGTGCTCGAGGGCCTGCCCGACGCGCCCGGCCTGTATCTGTTCTATGGCGAGAACGACCTGCCTTTGTTCATCGGCCGCGCAGCCAGTCTCAGGGCGCGGGTCATGGAGCATTTTTCCGAGCACAACCGCAACCGCAAGGAGGCGGAGCTCGCGGCCAAGGTGCGGCGAGTGGAATGGCAGGAAACGGCCGGCGAACTCGGTGCGCAGTTGCTGGAAATGCGCTTGCTGCGCAGCCGCAAGCCCTTGCACAACCGCATGGCGGCGGGCGATGGCGCGGTGTTCGGGCTGCGCTACCTGGGTGAGCGCAAGCGCACGCCGGTGCTGCGGCGCGAGCCGATAGGCGGGACCGACCCGGCCACCTGGGAGGCGCTCTACGGTGCCTTCCGCTCGCCCAAGGAGGCCGAGGCAATGTTGCGCGAGTTCGCGCTGTTGTATGGTTTGTGCCCGCGCAGACTGGGGCTGGAAGGCGGTGGCAGTGGCGCCTGTGCAGCCCACAAGGCGCGACGCTGTCACGGTGTGTGTGCCGGCCGCGAGCAACCAGCGGCGCATGATGCGCGCCTGCTCGCTGCGCTCGCAGGCGCCGGCGTCAAGCCCTGGCCATGGCCGGGCGCGATTGCGGTGGAAGAGCATTCCGAGCACCTCGGCCGCAGCGTGATTCACGTTTTCGACCGGTGGTGCCATCTGGCCACGCTGGAGGGCGAGGCGGAACTGGCTGCGCTCGCCCGGGCGTTGCCGCCGCGGGCTTTCGATGGCGATGCCTATCGCATCATTCAGCGCTGGTTCTCGGTGGCGGCGCACCGCGCCGCCGTTCGGCCGCTGTAGGCGCGTCTCAGGCGGCGAGCTGGCGCAGGCCGGACAAGTCGTTGAGGCGAATCGCGCGGTTGCCGCGGGAATGGATGAAGCCTTCGCGGGTGAGCCGTGACAGCACCCGCGAGAAGCTCTCCGGGGTCATGTTGAGTTGCGAGGCGATTGCCTGCTTGCTGGTGGGCAGGCGCACTTCGTGCGCGTCCGAAGCGGGCTCGGCATGCTTGACCAGAAAGTGCGCCACGCGTTGGGCGCTGTTGCGCTGCTCGCACTGTTCCATGCCGACGATGAGTTCGTTCATGCGTTCGGACATGCGTGCCATCAGCGCCTCGGTCAAGGCTTCGTCGCCATGCATGGCACGGCGCAAGGCCTCGCGCGGCAGGAACAGCACGATGCTCTCGCGCATCGCCTGGGCCGACAGCGCCTGCGGCGTGTCACCGAAGGCGCTTTCTTCACAGAAGGTGTCGCTGTTGTGGGCGATGCGCACGATGCGCTCGGAACCGCTGGCCGACATCAGGAACAGCTTGATTTCCCCCTCCACCACCAGGTACAGGCCCTTGGGACGGTCGCCGCGATGGACAAGCAGTTCGTGGCGGGAGATCCTCTGCATGCGGATGTCGCGGCCGAGACGTGCGCGTTGGTCAGCGTCGAGATGCGAGAATGGCAGGCAACGGGAAAGGGTGTGGTCGATGAAGTTGTTCACTGTGCTGGCCATGGGGACCTCCAACTTGTGGTTATTGTTGTCGACGAGTTCAGTCTAGGACCTGGGGATTGCATCTGCTACCGGCCGGGCCGATCCCGGCGGGCTGGTGGATACCTCCAAGGAGGTATGGGGGGTATGATTCAAATGGCTGATTCGGAAGCGATGTTTTTTTCGTCTCGGGTTTGGACGAAGCCTTGGGGTAATACGAGGTATCCCCAAGATTCCAGGGGATGGAGATGAATCTGCAGGTGTTGCGCAGCCTGGGGGCGTGGCTGGCCGCACGCGGCATTCTGCTGCTGTTGGTGGCCGCTGTCGGCGCGGTGGCGACGATCGGCGTGGTAGGCATGACGGCCTCGGTGCTGGTCGCCGAGCGGGTACAGGGCAGCGGCAGCGCCATCAACGTCGCCGGGAGCCTGCGCCGGCTCGCCCACCGGGCTGGTGCCATGGTGGTCGGTGCCAGGCTGGATGGCCAGGTGGGCGAGGCCGAGGTAGTCGCAGCACTGGAGAAATTCGACGAGACCCTGGTGCATCCCGCCTTGCTTGCGGTGTTGGAGCGCGAGGAAAGCGCCATGCCCGAGGCCATCTACCGTGGCGTGGTAGCCAATTGGCGCGAGCAGTTGCGCCCACGCCTGCTCGAGCTTGGGACCACGGGCGCGACCGATGCGGCGGCGATCCACTATGGTGACGCGCTGGCGCGGGTCGATGGCTTTGTGGAGCAGATCAATACCCTGGTCGCGGTGCTGGAGCATGATGCAGAGGCCAGCATCGGGCGCTTGCGCACCACGCTGGCGGCGGCGCTGGGGATGACCGCGCTGGTGGTGCTGGTGTCCTTGTTCGTGCTGCGGCGACGGGTGTTCGCCCCTTTGTCCGAATTGCGCGCGGCGGCCGGGCGGATTGCGCGGCGCGATTTTGCTGCGCGCCACGCGCCGGAGGGGCCGGACGAACTCGGGCAAGTCGGTTCGGCCTTCAATGCCATGGCCGGCGAACTGTCGCTGGCCTATGGCGAACTCGAGGCCCGCGTTGCACGCAAGACGGCCGACCTGACCCGCAGCAACCAGTCACTGGAGCTGCTCTACAACGTGATTTCCCGGCTCTACCACGCGCCGGCAAGCCCCGCCGCCTATGCCGAGACCCTGGCCGAGATCGAGCACACGCTGGGTCTCAAGGGCAGCTTCGCCTGTGTCCAGCCCAAGCACGGCGGCCCCTCGGCGATCTTGTTCTCAAGCATGGCGGAGTGCGGTCGCAGCCCTGCCCATGATGACGATGCCTGCATGCATTGCCTGGGTACGCCCGAGCCGTGGCGCTATCAGTCCCTGGGTGGGTATGACGTATTGGTGTTGCCGCTGCGCGATGCGGACCACGCCTACGGCATGCTGCGTTTCTCCCTCGCGCCCGGGCAGCGGCTGGAAAGCTGGCAGCACCATTTGCTCGAGGCGGTGTCGCGGCACATGGGGGTAGCGCTCGGCATCACCCGCCAGACCGAGCGTGATCGCCTGCTGGCCTTGCAGCAGGAACGCTCGATCATCGCCCGCGAACTGCATGATTCGCTGGCCCAGGCACTGACCTTCATGAAGATCCAGGTCAGCCTGCTCGGCCCCGCCCTGGCCGACCCGCAGCGCCGTGGCGAAGCCGAGACCATGTTGACCGACCTGCGCGAGGCGATCAACTCGGCCTACCGGCAGCTACGCGAGTTGTTGTCCAGCTTTCGCCTGCAGATGGACGGCGACTTCTCGCGGCTGTTGTCGGCGACCACCGAGGAGTTCGCCAGTCGCAGTGGCCTGCCGGTGACGCTTACGGTGCAGATGGGGCAGACCGCGCTCGCCCCCAACCAGGAAATCCACGTGCTTCACATCGTGCGCGAGGCTTTGTCCAACGCCATCCGGCATGCCGAGGCGGCGCACGTGGCGGTACGCATCGCCAGCACGCCCAAGGGCGAGATCGACGTCGAGATCGAGGACGACGGCAAGGGTTTCGACCCCGATGCCTCCGCCCCGCTTCATCATTACGGCCTTTCCATCATGAGCGAGCGCGCGCGCGGTTTGGGCGGGCGGCTGATGATTGCGCCGCGTGCCCAGGGCGGTACCCGCGTGGCGGTCCGTTTTGATCCGCGCCGGGCCGAGCCCGGCATTCCGATTCAAACCACGTTGCTGAGTGCATGAACAACGACATGCAAAGCGTCGTCGTGATCGACGACCACCCCTTGTTCCGCAAGGGCATGGTGCAGTTGCTGAGGGCGGTGGAAGGTTTCGACCTGGTGGGTGAGGCCGCCAGCGGGCGCGAGGGCCTGGCGCGGGTGCGCGAGTTGCGCCCCGACCTGCTGCTGCTGGACCTCAACATGAAGGAGATGTCCGGGCTGGAGGTGCTGCGCGCGGTGCGTCTGGCCGATCTCGATACCCGCGTGGTGATGGTCACCGTGTCGGATGCGGCCGACGACCTGGTCGCCGCGCTGCGCGGTGGGGCGGACGGCTACCTGCTGAAGGACATGGAGCCGGAGGCGATGATCGAGGCCTTGCGTACCGTCGCCAGCGGCCGCATCGTGGTGTCCGACGCGCTTACCCACCTGATGGCGGTGGCGCTGCGCGGCGAGGCGCGGCCCACCAGCCCGGCCGCCGCTGGCTTGACCGAGCAGGAGTTGCGCATTCTCGAGCACATTGCCGAAGGACTCTCGAACAAGCTCATCGCGCGCGAGCTCGACATCGCCGAAGGCACGGTGAAGGTGCATGTGAAGCACATCCTGCGCAAGCTGGACCTGCGTTCGCGTGTCGAGGCCGCGGTGTGGGCGGTCGAGCACACTCGCGCCAAGCGATGAACGCGGTCACGCGCGCGGTGTCGCCGGGTGGTCGGGAGCCGCCACGCCTCAACGTGATCGGCTGCGGACGCGCGGCGCGCACACTGGCCCACCTATGGGTGCGCGCCGGCGCGGTTCGCCTTGGGGGCGGTGCTGAACCGCGATCCGGCCAGCGCACAGGTGGCCTGCAGCTTTGTCGGCGCGGGGCAGCCGGTGGAGGCGCTGCACCACATGCCGCCCGCCGAACTATGGCTGATCGGCACACCGGACGGCACCCTGGAAGACGCCCTGCGCGACCTGCTCGCGGCAGGCCGTCTGCGTGCGGGTGATGGCGTGTTCCACCTCAGCGGCTTCACCTCGTCCGCGCTGTTTGCCGAGCGGCTTTCGGGTGAGGTTGCGGCGGCCTCGCTGCATCCGGTGCTGAGCTTCGCCGACCCGCGGACGGCGGTGGCGCAGTTCGCCGGCACCTTGTGCGGGCTGGAGGGCGAGCGGCGTTTGTGCGCGATGCTGCGGGTGCTGGTGGCCGAGATCGGCGGTATCTGCTTCGACGTGGATGCGGCCCGCAAGCCCTTGTACCACGCCGGTTCGGTGTTCGCGTCCAACTTCCTGGTGGTGTTGATGGACCTTGCCCGCAAGGCCTATGTAGAGGCAGGCGTGCCCGTCGAGGTGGCCGACCGGCTGATGCTGCCGCTGGCGCGCAAGGCACTGGACAACGTCGCCGCGCAGGGCGCCGCGGCGGCGCTTACCGGCCCGGCGGCCCGCGGCGATCATGTGGTGATTGCGCAGCAGCATGCGGCGGTATCGCACTGGGACGGCCCCGCTGGCGACGCCTATGCCAGCCTGAGCGCGCTGGCACTGCGTCTGGCCGGACGTACCCCGCCTTGAAAGGTCGTTTGTCTTAAAGGCCTCTTGGCTTGGGCTGAACCGGTCGCAGTCTGTGCATGAAGGCAAACCCGCCCGGCAACCGGGGCGTCTCAGGGCGAGCGGTGGCGCCGGATTCCCGCGCCCGCTCTGCCATGCTCGAGGTGGGGCTTACCAGCAGCATGCCAAGCGGTGTAATCAGCCCTTCACATCTCTGTCACTGCGTGGCGGCAATCTACCGGCCTCCCATTGCCGAGAGCTGCCGCCATGACTTCCAAGACACCGCTTGTCAATCTGCTGATTCCGCTCGAGCGCCCCGACCGACGCCGCTTCGTTCGCCAGGTGGCGTGGGGGGCGGCCGCGCTTGGTGGCTTGTCGCTCTCGGCCTGTGGTGGCAGCAGTGGGGATCCGCAGGTGAGTTTCGACCACGGCGTGGCCAGCGGCGACCCGTTGGCCGACCGGGTGGTGCTGTGGACCCGCGTCAGTACCGCGGACACGCGCGAGATCGCGCTCACCTGGGAGGTGGCGCGCGACAGCAGCTTCAACACCATTGTTGCGCGTGGCGAGACGCGGACGTCCGCCGCGCGGGACCACACGGTCAAAGTGGACGTTGGCGGGCTTGTGGCCGGCACGCGCTACTGGTACCGCTTCAGCGCGTACGGCGCGACCTCGCCGGTGGGGCGCACGCGCACCTTGCCAGGGGCAGGCGCAAGCCAGGTGCGGCTGGCGGTGTTTTCCTGTTCCAACTATCCGGCTGGCTATTTCAACGTCTATGCCGAAGCGGCCAGACGCGACGACCTCGACGCCACGGTGCATCTCGGCGACTACATGTACGAGTACGGGCGCGATGGTTACGCGTCCGAGGATGCGGGCGCCCTGGGGCGCCTGTCCGAGCCGGCGGCCGAGATCGTGCAACTGGCCGACTATCGGCGCCGCTATGCGCAGTACCGCAGCGATCCCGACCTGCAGGCGCTGCATGCCGCGGCGCCGATGATCGCGGTATGGGACGATCATGAGATCGCCAACGACACCTGGCTGGATGGGGCCGAAAACCACCAGCCGGACGAGGGCGACTTCGCGGTTCGCCGGGCTGCGGCGATCCAGGCGTATCACGAGTGGATGCCCATCCGCAGCGCAACGCCGGAGCGCATTTACCGCAGCTTCGATTTCGGCGGTCTGGTCGCGCTGCACATGCTGGATACGCGCGTGATTGGCCGGGCCGAGCAGTTGTCCTACGAGCGCTTCTTCACCTCTGCCGGTCTGGATGGCGCCGCCTTCGCCGCAGCCATGGGGGATGCGTCGCGGCAGTTGCTCGGGGCCGAGCAGATGGCCTGGCTGCAGCAGCAGATGGCGACTTCCAGTGCGACCTGGCAAATGCTCGGGCAGCAGGTGCTGATGGGGCGCATGAACATTCCGGCGCCACTGTTGATGGACTTCCTGTCCCCCGGCAGCGGCACCTCGCTGCCTGGCTACAGCGCCTTGCTGAACAAGGCCAGTACCGCGCCGCAGACCCTCACGCCGCAGGAGCAGGCGATACTCGCCCAGCCGGCCATTCCCTACAACCTCGATGCCTGGGATGGGTACCCGGTCGCGCGCGAAATGGTGTTGCAGACGGCGCGCGCACTCGACAAGAACCTCGTGGTGCTGGCCGGCGACACCCACAACGCGTGGGCCAGTGATCTGCTGGATGCCGAACAGCACCAGGTGGGCGTGGAGTTCGCGACCTCCTCGGTCAGTTCGCCGGGCTTTGAGGAGTATCTGGCCGAGCAGGATCCGGCGGTGCTGGCGGCCTCACTCACCCAGCTCGTGGATCCGCTGCGCTACTGCGACACCGCGCGGCGCGGCTACATGGTGGTGACGGCCACCCCTGCCGAGTGCCGTGCCGAGTGGATCTACGTGAGCACCGTCAAAAGCCGCAGCTACACCGTGACGACGGACAAAGTGCTCAAGGTGTTGCCGGGTGCGGCCGAGCGACGCATCGTCGCGGCCTGAGATCCGCGTCGGCGCAGCGGCGGCGCTGGCGGTCTTGGGGATTGGGGATTGAGAAGTGAGGAACTGGCGTCCCCCGCCTTTCGGACCTTCGAAAGGCGGGGGCGGGGTGCGTTCAGCGCATGTAACGGCCGTCGCGGCCGATGATGGTCAGCTCGACGAAATCCGAACCGTTGTGGTCGGTGTCGGTGAAGTTCACCACGAAGCCGCCGAAGTCGTGGCGGCGGATGGATTCGAGTGCGCTGATCAAGGCGTCGCGATTCAGGTTGGGGCCGGCGCGGCGCAGGCCTTCGACGAACACCTTGGCCACCAGGAAGCCCTCCATGCTGGTGAAGGACTGCTCGTCATGACCAGCCGCGCGCATCGCGTTGCGGTATTCGCGCACCACCGGTTCCACGCCGGAGAAGGGGTAGGGGACGACCTGCGACACCATCACGCCGTGGCCGTCCTCGCCCAGCGCAGCGGACAGCGGACGGCTGCCGACGAAGGACACGTTGAAGAACTGCATCGGCGTCGGTGCATTCTTCAAAGCCTTGACCAGCGCCGCGCATGAGGCATAGGCGCTGATCTGGATCACCGCGGCCGGCTGGGCGGCGGCGAGCACGCGTGCGGCCTCGGCCACGTCGGTGCTGTTGCGTTCCACCGTGGTGATGGCGGTGATCGGCAGGCCGTGCTTGGCCATGGCCCGTTCCACCCCGGCCAGGCCGGCGCGGCCGTAGGCATCATTCTGGTGGAAGACCGCGATCTTGGTGGTGCCGGCAGTGACCAAGTGGTCGACGATGCGTTCGGTCTCCTGATAGTAGCTCGCGCGCACGTTGAAGATGTAGCGGTTGAACGGGTCGCGCAGCAGTTCCGCACCGGTGAAGGGGCCGATGAAGGGGACCTTGGCTTCGCTGAAAATCGGCAGTGCCGCCTGACTGGTGGGAGTGCCAACGTAGCCGATCAGGGCGAACACGTCGCGCTGCTCGATCAACTCGCGGGTGTTGGCGGCGGCGCGATCCGGCTCATAGCCGTCGTCCAGCGACACCAGCTCGATCTGCCGGCCGTGGACGCCGCCGGCCGCATTCACTGTGGCGAAATAGGCAAGCATCCCCTGACGCATCTCGGTGCCCAGTTCGCCCGCCGGGCCGCTGAGCGCGGCCGACTGCCCCACGGTGATGGTCGTGGCGGTGACGCCTTGTTGGGCGAGCACGGGGCTACAGGCGAGGCTGGCCAGCGCGAGGCCGGACAGCAATTGACGCAGGGCTTTCATCGGTAAGTGCTCCTTGTAAGGGGGGAGGGATGGTTGCTCGGCCGGCATTGTTCGCCTGGCCTGCGCACCTATTTAGTCATGAGCATAGCTTATGGGCATTTGCTGCCTCAGTGCGCGGGAATATTTCACTGAATCTTCCCGATGCGCCATTTCGTTACCCGTTCATGGCTGTTTACTCCGCCCGGGATGTGGACCATCGCTTGCTTTTCAACGGCACCATGATTGCAGTCGATACCCACCCCCGCGCCGCGCGGCGCATTGCGCCCGGAGGCTGGCGATGAATGCCGCGCAACCTCCGTCCGGCTCTGGCGCCACGGAGGCGGCGGCGTCGCTGCCTCCGCCCGCGGGCGACGCGGTGCAACGCGTGGTCAAGGTGCGGCGCGACTACAACCATTGGGTCGCCAATGAAACGCTGGAGGACTACGCGCTGCGCTTCACGCCGCGGCGTTTCCGCAAGTGGTCGGAGTTCCGCGTCGGCAACACCGCCTTTGGTTCGGCGTCCTTTCTGGTGCTCGAGGCGGTCGGCGCGACGATGCTGGTCGGCTACGGCTTCGTGAACAGCTTCTGGGCGATTCTGGCGATTGGCCTGATCATCTTTCTCACCGGCCTGCCGATCAGCCTGTATGCCGCCCGCTACGGCGTGGACATGGACTTGCTCACACGCGGCTCGGGTTTCGGCTACATCGGCTCCACCATCTCGTCGCTGGTCTACGCCTCGTTCACCTTCATCCTGTTCGCGCTCGAGGCGGCCATCATGGCCTATGCGCTGGAGTTGGCGTTCGACATCCCGCCGGCCTGGGGCTACCTGATCTGCGCGCTGGTGGTGATTCCGCTGGTCACCCATGGCATCACCGTGATCAGCCGCATCCAGACGCTCACCCAACCGGTCTGGCTGTTCCTGCTGGCCCTGCCGTTCGTCTTCCTGCTGCGCGAGGATCCGGAGGCGCTCAGTGGGCTGTGGCACTACCCTGGTGCGAAGGGCGAGGCGGGGGTGTTTGACTGGCACCTTTTTGGTGCAGCGATGACGGTCGGCATTGCGCTGATCACCCAAATGGGGGAACAGGCGGACTATTTGCGCTTCATGCCGGAGCGTACTGCGGTAAATCGGCGTCGCTGGCTCTTCGGTGTGGTGCTCGGTGGGCCGGGCTGGGTGGTCATCGGCGTGGTCAAGATGCTGGGCGGGGCCTTGCTGGCGTGGTTACTGCTGCGCGAAGGCATGGCCGCCGACAAGGCGGTGGACCCCAACCAGATGTATCTGCTTGGCTTCGGCATGGTGTTCGACAGCGGCGTGTGGGCGGTTGGCGTGACCGCGCTGTTCGTGATCGTATCCCAGCTCAAGATCAACGTGACCAACGCTTACGCCGGTTCGCTGGCGTGGTCGAACTTCTTCTCGCGCCTCACCCACAGCCACCCCGGGCGGGTGGTGTGGGTGGTGTTCAACATCCTCATTGCGCTGCTGCTGATGGAGATGAATGTGTTCCAGGCGCTGGGGCAGGTGCTGGGGCTGTATTCCAACATCGCCATCTCGTGGATCGTGGCGGTGGTGGCGGACCTGGTCATCAACAAGCCCATGGGGTGGTCGCCGCGCGGCATCGAGTTCAAGCGCAGCCACTTGTACGACATCAATCCGGTCGGGGTGGGGGCGATGCTGATCGCCTCGGCCTTGTCGGTGAGCACCTTCGTCGGTCTGTTCGGTGCCGGTGTCCAGCCCTTCGCACCCTTTGTCGCGATGGCGGTGGCGCTGGTGGTGTCGCCGCTGATCGCCTGGGCCACGCGCGGGCGCTTCTACCTGGCGCGGCCGCCGGAGCCACCGGCGGGCGAGGGGCTGCGCCAGTGCTCGGTGTGCGGCGAGCACTTCGAGCCGGAGGACACCAGCTACTGCCCGGCCTATCGCGGCACCATCTGTTCCCTGTGCTGTACCCTGGATGCGCGCTGCGAGGACTTGTGCAAGCCGCATGCGCGCATGGCCGCGCAATGGTCGGCGCTGCTCGAACGGATGCTGCCGCGCGCCCTGCTGCCCTACGTGCACGCCGGGCTGGGGCACTACCTGCTGCTGTTGGCCGGGCTGGTGTCCTTTCTCGGGCTGCTGCTGGGCATGATCTACTACCACGAGGTCGAGGCGCGCGATTCGGTGGTGTTCGCCGCGGCGCTGGAGGGTGTGTTCGTGAAGATCTTTGCGGCCCTGTTCCTGGCCTGTGGCATCGGCGCGTGGTGGATGGTGCTGACCCACAAGAGCCGCCAGGTGGCGCAGGAGGAGTCCAACCGCCAGACGCGGCTGCTGATGCGCGAGATCGAATCGCACAAGCGCACCGACGAGGCCTTGCAGGGCGCCAAGCGCATCGCCGAGCAGGCCAACCAGGCCAAGAGCCGTTACATCACCGCGATCAGCCATGAGTTGCGCACGCCCTTGAACAGCATTCTTGGCTACGCCCAGATCCTGGCTGGCGACGAGTCGATTCCGCCGCCGCGGCGCCAGGCCATCGGGGTGATCAAGAAGAGCGGCGAACACCTCTTGTCGCTGATCGAAGGCACGCTCGACATCGCCCGCATTGAGGGCGGCAAGCTCACCCTGGATGTGCGCCCGCTGGCCTTTCCTGCCTTCGTTGGCGAGATGGTGGCGATGTTTGAACTGCAGGCGCGCAACAAGGGCCTGCATTTCCGTTACGAGCCGGTCGGTGAACTGCCGGCGGTGGTGCGTGCCGACGAGAAGCGACTGCGCCAGATCCTGATCAACATCATCGGCAACGCGGTGAAGTTCACCCCGCGCGGCAGCGTGCGGCTGCGGCTTGCCTACCGGCGCGAGATGGCGGTGTTCGAGGTTGAGGACTCCGGGCCCGGCATCGAGCCCGCCGATCTCGCCCGGGTGTTCGAGCCCTTCGAGCGCGGCAGCACGGCCCGCGCCACCAGCGGCACAGGGCTGGGGCTGACGATCAGCCGCATGCTGACCGACCTGATGGGGGGCGAACTGACCGTGGACAGCAGCCCCGGGCGCGGCAGCACCTTCCGTATTCGATTGTTCCTCCCGCAACTGCACGGCCAGCAGGCGGAGGCGGCGCTGCCGCGGGCGCAGCGCATCGGCTACAAAGGCGTCAGGCGGCGCATCCTGTTGGTGGACAACGAACGGGTGGATCGCGAAATGCTGCGCAATCTGCTCGAACCGCTCGGTTTCCAGACCGAACAGGCCGCGTCCGGCCACGAATGCCTGGCAACGCTGCCCGGCTTCCAGCCGCACCTGGTGTTCATGGATCTGGCCATGCCGGGCATCGATGGCTGGGAGACGCTGCGCCGCATGCGTGCCGCCGGCCATGCCGGGGTCCCGGCCGCGATCATCTCGGCCAACGCCTTTGACAAGGGTCTGGACAACGATGTCGGCATCGCCGCGGAAGACTTCATCCTCAAGCCGATCAAGGTCGAGGACCTGCTTGACTGGATCGGCCGGCGGCTGGCGCTGGAGTGGGTATGGGCCGAGGCCGCGGCCGTGGCCTCGGCTGCGCATGTGCCATTGCCGGGGGCGGCCCCGCCGCTGCATCTGCCGGATGCCGCGAGCTTGCGCGAGCTGGACGCGGTAATCGAACTCGGCTATCCGCGCGGCATCCTCGCGCGGCTGGACGAGATCGCGCGCAGCCAGCCCGAGTGTGCCGAGTTCGTGCGAGTCCAGCGCGAACTGGCGGGGCGTTTCCAGTTCGACGCCATGCGCGAGTTGCTGCGCCAACCGTCGGGAGCCACGCCATGAACCCAGCCGACACCCACCGCGGCGTGGTGCTGATCGTGGACGACGTGCCGGAAAACCTGTCCTTGCTGCACGACGCTCTGGACGAGGCGGGCTACGTCGTACTCGTTGCCACCCATGGCGAGGCGGCGTTGAGCCGTGCCCGCCAGAGCCTGCCCGACGTCATCCTGCTGGACGCGATCATGCCGGGGATGGACGGTTTTGCGGTGGCGCGCGCCCTGAAGGCCGATTTCGCCACCCGCAGCATCCCCATTCTGTTCATGACCGGGCTGACCGAAACCGAGCATGTGGTAGCGGCTTTCGCCGCCGGTGGTGCGGATTACGTGACCAAACCGATCCGCCCGGCCGAGGTGCTGGCCCGCATTGCCGCACACGTCGAGAACGCCCGTCAGATGAAGCAGGCGCGCACCGCGCTGGATGCCTTCGGGCAGGCCACCGTGGCCTTGCGCGTGAGCGACGGCCGACTGGTGTGGCAGACCCCGTTGGCGCGCAAGCTCATCCGCGCCTATTTCGACGTGGCCGAGGACGACACGCCAGCGCGCCTGCTCGAATGGGTGCAGGCGGCCGAGCGCGCCCGGCGGGTGCGGCAGGAGGTGTCGCCGTTGTTGGTGGCCGATGGTGCGCGACGCTTGCTGGCCTCCTTTCACGACCAGACCGGCGACGAAGGGGAAGGCGAATGGCTGGTGGTGCTGCGCGAGGAGAACGACGCCAGCACCGTGGAGGCGTTGATCGCGGCGTTCCGCCTGACTACCCGCGAGGCCGAGGTGCTGTACTGGGTGATGCGCGGCAAGACCAACCGCGACATCGGCGAGATCCTGGGCACCAGTCCGCGCACGGTGCACAAGCACCTGGAACACGTGTTCGAGAAGCTGGGCGTGGAAACCCGCACCGCCGCCGCCTCGCTTGCGCTGGCGCGCCTGCAGGCGGTCGGGGGCGGGCGGGAGGGGTAAGGCCCCTTTGCCCGCTATTCACGCAGCAAGCCAGTCGCGCCGCCAACCAATTCGGGTTCTCGGGCGACCGGCCGTGATCAGCCGCGTCTGCGACCGGCCACGCCGAGCAGGCCTAGGGCGCCCAGAAGCAGCGCCAGGGTGGCCGGTTCCGGCACCCGCGAAAGGCTGAGCGAGAAGCGGTCGCCGGGGTTCAGCCCCGCGAGGCTGATACGCCAGTCGATGCCGGTTTCGCCAGTCGGTGCGCCGAGGAAGAACTCGTAGGTCTCGGCCGGGTTGAACACCACGTTCACCGCGTCGGGACGACTCTTGATCGTCGGCACCGAACCGAAGAAGGTGTCGATGGAGCCGACCAGCGAGAAGCTCGCGCCGTTCAGCATCAGGCGGAAATTGCCGAGCAGATCGCCAAACAGGTTGCGCACGATGGCGTTGAAGGCCACGTCATCGCCGTCACCGCTCTCGACCACGAAGTCGAGCTGGATGGGACGGCTGCGCGGGTTGAGCAGCGTGGTGAGGTCGAGGTCGAAGCTGAGCAGGCCCGGTTCGCTGTAGTCGACGACGAGGTTGCCGAGCAGGTTGCTGGCGCTGTCGAGCACGACGGCGTGGGAGGCGGTGGTCAGGCCCAGGCTGAGCGCGAGGGTGGCGAGCAGTTTCTTCATGTCGAGTTCCTTGTCCTTGTCGGTTCGGACGCGGGGCGCCGGCCGTGCGCCAGGGCACGGCTACACGGGCCCCGGCGTGGATTACAGGTTGCCCTTGGCCCAGGGGCCGGTGATGGCGAAGGTGATGCCCGGTGACTGGATGTTCACGAACAGGATGCGGCCGGATGGATCCCAGCACGCACCGCAGAACTCCGAGCCGAGCTGGTTGGTGTTGCCCTGGCTCTTGCCCGCCGCGGCTGCTTGTGCGGCCGAGAACACGACGTTGTTCTTGGCGAAAAGGTAGGGGCGGCCGTCGGCAGCGAGCGCGAACAGGCGCGAGCCGTTGCCGAACGGGTCGGGGCTTTGGCCGCCGTCCTCGCAGCACAGAATGCCGCCGCGCGGACTCACCGCGATGTTGTCCACGTTGTTGCCGGCCAACTGTGTCGAGCTCACGTAGATGCAGCGGATGCGCTGGGTTTCCAGCGTCAGCTCCCACACCGCGCCGTCGCCGCCGGCGGCGGTATCGACCACGTACACCTTGCCGGCGTGGTACCAGATGCCTTCCCCACGCAGCATGCGCGCACAGCCCAGTGCCCAGGCCTGGGCGAAGGGGCCGCTCACGGCGCGGTTGGTGCCGAGCACGTTCACCGTCGTCGGTTCGGCATCGGGCATGGGCAGTTCCACCCATTCGATCTCGTATTCGTCGCCGAAGCACGGCGAGGCGAAGGCGATCTGGTTGGCCTGGATGACGTCGCTGGCGGAGCCGCTGACGATGTGCCGGATGCGCGCGGCGGCAAGCACGCCGCCGTCCTCGTAGGCGCCGACGGTACCCGTGGCGTTGTTGGGCACGAAGCGGTAGAGCGCCGAGACCGGGCTGGCGTCTTCGGTCTGATAGGCGTCCATGGTGGCCGGATCGACCGCCACCGCCTCGTGGCGGAAACGCCCCATGTCACGCAGCGGACGACCGCTGGTGCTGGCCGGGTCGGGGTCGACGTCGAACACGTAACCGTGCGGAATGCCGGCGCGGGTGGTGGTGTTCTCCTCGCAGCTCAGCCAGGTGCCCCAGGGGGTGGGGCCGCCGGCGCAGTTGGTGAGGGTGCCGGCGAGCGTCGGGTACATGTCGACCAGGTTGCCGTCGCGCAGCACCAGGGCGGTGGTGCCACCCGCAGGGCCGCTGCCGCTCAGCACCGCGTCGTAGGTCGGCACCCCGGGTGTGGCGAGGCGCCGGGTGGTGGAGTTGCCGATCTCGTGGTTGCGGATCAGGATCAACTCGGTGCTGCGGCCCACGCGGCGCTGCTGTACCACCGCCATGCCGTCGTGGCTGCCCGGGCAGGGCTGGCCGTTGCTCATCGGGTCGCCGGTCCAGCCAAAGCTCTTGTAGCTGAAGCCGGCCGGCAGCAACAGGAGTTCCAGGCCGGTGGCCTGGTCGGCCACCGGGGCGACCGGACCGTAGGGGCTGTCGATCATGCCGGTGAAGCGCTCACAGGTCTGCGCTTCGGCGCTGCGTGCGGTCATCATGCCCAGGGTTGCCACGAACGGCGCGGCGGCCAGGCCGGCGGAGCCCTGCATCAGGCGCCGCCGGGTCAAATCCACGTGCTGCTTGTCCATCGTCGAATCCTCTCTCTGCGAAGTGGTGACGCGCACGCACGTATGCCGCTCTATGGAACGCGCTGCGTCGGGGGCGCGTGGGCGGCTGTCGGCGACGGCATGCGGTCATGCTGCCGGGGCGTGCGTGATCCGGGGGTGCCGCAGGGTATGCGGCGTCTCGCAGTCAAGGGAGGAATTCACGAGCGCGATCCATAAGACGCGCCGCGAACGATAAGCGGCGGGTGTTACAGGCTGGCGACGTGGGTGTTGCGTGTACTCGTCGCGGGCGCCATCGGTCTCGCCTTCGGGCGGGGTTCGAATCGCCTGCCCCGGGCGCAGCCCAAGGGCTTGCCGGGGCGGCGCGTGGTACTACAACCCGTACTTCGCGCGCAGGCGGTCGACTTCCGCGCAGACCGCGGCCGGGCGGCTGCCCAGCATGCCGGCGGTGCGGTTGAGTTCGGCACTGAGTTCGGCGCGTGCGGCGGGGTTGGCGAGCGCCGCGTTCAGTGCCGAGCTGCGGGCGACCAGCACGTGGCCGCGTTTCTCCTTGCGCAGCGGAGCGCTGCTTTCGCCGGAGACGTCCTGGTAAAGCTCGATGACGCGTGCCTCGGCTTCGTCGGGGGTGCAGGACTGGGCGAAGGCCGGGGTCGGGGTGTGGGCGAGGAACAGGAGCGCCATGGTGCAGGCCGGCGCAAGCAGGATGCGAAGAGAAGGCTTCATGGTGTCGGGTAGCTCAGCGGGCGCGTTGCGTGGGCAGGCCCAGGTCGCCGCGCGGTGTGGGGGCGGGCCGGGTACGGGGCTGGGTGGCAGGTTCGGCCGTGTTGTGCGTGCGCTGCGCCGTACTCGTCGGGCGTGCGTGGGGCTCACGGGTGTCGCGTGCGGCTTCCGCCGTAGGCGCGGTGGTGCCGGTCGTGGCGGGGGCCGTGGTGGCAGCGGTAGTGGTGCTCGTTGTGTTGCCTGCGGGCATGGTGTCCGCCGGTGCGGTGGCGGTGGCGGTGGCGGTGTCCCCGGGCGTGGGGCCGACGGCGGCGAGGAAGAGCGGGCGCACCTGCGGCTCTGTGGCGCGCAGCTCGGCAATGCGCGAGGCGTCCGAGGGGTGGGTGCTCCAGAAGTCGCCCTCGCGTGCCTGGCCGGCGGCGCGGGCCTGGTCCGCCACTTTCTGCCACAGGGTGGCCGCGGCGCGCGGATCGTAACCGGCGCGGGCCATCAATTCCATGCCGATGAGGTCGGACTCGCGTTCCAGTTCGCGGCTGTTGGGCAGGTTGGCGAAGGCGTCGGCCCCCACCCGGCCGGCGTGGCCGATGGTGTTGGACATGTTCACCCCGGTGGTGGCGGCCAGGCCGACGCTGACGATGGCGCTCAGCCCGGTGGCGAAACTGTTGTTGCGTTTGCGGGTGGAGTATTTTTCGGCGGAGTGGTCGCGCAGAGCGTGGCCGATCTCGTGGCCGATCACCGCGGCGAGTTCGTCGTCGGTCGGCTGCCAGCTGTCGAGCAGGCCGGTGAACACGAAAATCTTGCCGCCGGCCATGCAGGTGGCGTTGGGAATGCTGGAACTGAGCACGTTCACTTCCCACTCCCAGGCGACCGCCTCCGGGCGGAAATGGCTTACGTGGGGAATCAGGCGGTTGGCGATGGCGACTACCCGGTCCACTTGTTCGGCGTTGCTGTTGAGCGCGCCGGCGCGCGACGCGGAAGCGAGGATCTTGTCGTAGGCGGTGGCCGCCGAACTGCGCATGGTCTCGCGCGAACCGTCTTCGAAGTACTGCTTGCGGTCCAGGCCGATGGCACCCGCGTCGGTGGTCTGCACCGTGGCGCAGCCCGAGCCAAGCAGTAGTGACAGCGCGGCGAGCAGTGCGGCGGTCAGTCTGATTGCGTATGTGTTCATGATTATTTCGGATGTTCCAACGGCCGCATTGTAACCGCGCATGTCATAGGGCGTCATCATTTGCGTTGAAAACGGACGCCCTGGGGATATCCCCTTCGCGCGGCAATGAGGCATGACCCTGCGGCAACGCCTTGTTTCCACGGCAAGCATGGGCGCAGGGCACGGCTTCAGGCACAATGTCGGTCGGCGTCGCCGCCATGAACGGACGGCGCCCAGGCACCTGGAGAACTCCCTTGTTCGGCTATTTCGAGAAACAGGTCCATCCCTATCCCGATGAGACCCCTCGCCCGCCTCCGCGCGGGTTTTTTGCTTTCCTGTGGGCCGGCACCGAAGGCACGCGCCCTTACATCGCCGGCATGACGCTGCTCACCGCCGCCATCGGCGCGTTCGAGGCGTTGCTGTTCGCGATGCTCGGCAAGGTGGTGGACTGGCTCGCCGCCGTCGAGCCGACGCGTCTGTGGGCGGAGGAGGGCACCACGCTGCTGGTGCTTGCCGCAGTCATCCTCGGCAGTACCGCGCTGGTGGCGGTCCAGACCATGCTCAAGCACCAGTCGCTGGCGGGCAATTTCCCGATGCGCCTGCGCTGGAACTTCCACCGTCTGATGCTGGCCCAGAGCATGGGCTTCTACCAGGACGAGTTTGCCGGCCGGGTGGCTGCCAAGGTCATGCAGACCGCGCTGGCGGTGCGCGACACGGTGCTGATCCTGACCGACATCCTGGTCTTCGTGATCATCTACTTCGTGACCATGGTGGTTGTGGTGGGCGGTTTCGACAGCTGGATGCTGGTGCCGTTTCTCGCCTGGGTGTGCCTCTACGCGCTCGCGCTGCGCTTCTTCGTGCCGCGTCTGGCGCGGGTGTCGCGCACCCAGGCCGACGCGCGCGCATTGATGACCGGGCGCATCACCGATGCCTACACCAATATCGCCACGGTCAAGCTGTTCTCCCACGCCGGTCGCGAGGCGGGCTACGCGCGCAGCGCGATGCACGAGTTCCTCGTTACCGTGCATGCGCAGATGCGGCTGGTGAGTGGCATCGAGATCACGGTGCACGCGCTCAGCATGCTGCTCATCCTCGGTACGGCTGGAATTGCACTGTGGCTGTGGTCGCACGGCCAGGTCGGGGTGGGGGCGCTGGCCGCGGCCACCGCGATGGCGCTGCGTCTCAACGGTATGTCGCACTGGGTGATGTGGGAAATGGCCTCGCTGTTCGAGAACGTCGGCACGGTGCAGGACGGCATCAACACCTTGTCGCGCCCGCACCAGGTGGTCGACCGCCCCGGCGCCGGCCCGCTGGCGGTGAGCCGCGGCGAGATCCGCTTCGAACAAGTGCGCTTCTCCTATGGCGAGGCCCGCCCCGACGGCCATGCGGTGATCGAGGACTTCTCGCTGGTGATTCGCCCCGGCGAGAAGATCGGCGTGGTCGGACGCTCCGGCGCCGGCAAGTCCACCATCGTGAACCTGTTGCTGCGGTTCTACGACGTCGAAAGCGGACGCATCCTGATCGACGGCCAGAACATCGCCGACGTCACCCAGGTCAGCCTGCGCGAACAGATCGGCATGGTCACCCAGGACACCTCGCTGCTGCACCGCTCGGTGCGCGACAACATCCTGTACGGCCGCCCCGGCGCCAGCGACGAGGACATGCGCTCGGCCGCCCATCGCGCCGAAGCGCACGACTTCGTCCAGATGCTCACCGACCCCAAGGGGCGGCGCGGCTACGACGCCCACGTTGGCGAGCGCGGGGTGAAGCTCTCGGGTGGCCAGCGCCAGCGCATCGCCATCGCCCGGGTCATGCTCAAGGACGCTCCCATCCTGTTGCTGGACGAAGCCACCAGCGCGCTCGATTCCGAGGTCGAGGCCGCCATCCAGACCAGTCTGTACCGCCTAATGGAAGGCAAGACCGTGGTCGCCATCGCCCACCGCCTGTCCACCATCGCCGCCATGGACCGCCTCATCGTCATGGACAAAGGTCGCATCGTCGAGGAAGGCGACCACCGCAGCCTGCTTGCCAAGGGCGGCCTCTACGCCCGCCTGTGGGCGCATCAGAGTGGCGGATTCCTGGGCGAGGAAGCGGAGGATGAGGGTCGCGACGACCGTGTGGCGGCGCTCGAAAGCGGCGCGTGACGGGGCTTCAGTTTTTTGACATTAGTTAAAAGTATTATTTATATCAACTCATAAGTTGACGAAAACATAATCTCTGATATTCTCCGGGCCTTTTTGGTCAGGCAGAACGCATACCCCTGGCCGACGAACATAGGGTCGGGGCGCGCGTGTCAGGTCTTTTCGAAGTATCCATCCAGTGGCAGCGGTCCATCCGCATGGCCGTGTCGTACTGCCTGTGGACGGTGGTCCTGACCGCGTTGTTGCTTCCAGTCCATGTCCTCGCCGGCGTGTCGGTGGAGCGCTTGTCCCTGTTCGCCAGTGCCGGCGGGGTCAGTGCCGAGGATCGGCGTCTGCCCCAGCCCACTGGATCGCTCGCTCCCCTCGGCCTGGCGAGTGAATTCGAGGTCGAGTCCGCTCCCTCCGGCGAAGTCGTCTGGCGCTGGACGCTTACCAACCAAACCGCCTCACCAATCGTCGGTTTGCGGTTGACGGCGTTCGTGGATCTCGACATCGAGGCGGAGACCACCACCTACTTCAACGAGTCGTCCGAACTCATTGCCTTGGGGGCGCCGGCCGACCATATTGCGCCAGACCGCTGGGAAGTGTCCGAACCGGGCTACTACGCCGGCGATCTTCTCGGCCGTGCGGTTACTGGAGCGCTGGCCAACGTGAGCGCCTGGAGTGCCGCCAATCCAGATGACGCCGCCGTTGCCGCATCGCTCCCGGTTGCCGAACTGGCGCCAGGGCAAACGGTAGTCGTGTTTGCGCGCATGGCTCAGCCATCGGCGACTTTCGGTGTGCTACAGGCGAACTCCGGGGCAGCTGCGATCGGCGCCTTTCAGTTCTTTGCCCTGCTCGAGGCAGCGTCCGAGCCGTGCGTCGGTGCAGGATGTCCGCCGCCGGTCAACTGCCAGGGGGGCGTCTGCCCACCGTGCGTAGGCGGCCAATGCCTGCCGGACGACGATGACGATGATGCAGGCAAGATCAAGCCGATTCCGGCCATGCCCTTGACGACTGTACTGATGCTCATCGCTATGTTCGTGCTGCTCGGGGTGCGGCGTCTACCCGCCCACCGTTTGCGTTGCAGTGTCATCACTGCCATCGCGCTCATGGCACTGTCCGTGGCCGACGGTACCGCCTGGGCGTTGTTCGAGAACGGTCACTTCGAGAGCCGCAGCTATGACGCTTGGGCGAAGATCGTCGGGCAGAACGGGGGCCTGCACGGCCGGGCACCCTTTTCCGCGACAAGCGTCCAGATCAACCAAGGAGGTGACCCGAGCCGTTTCCACCTCATGGAAGGTGGGCTTGATCCGCGTGCGCCGCATCTCCTGCTGCCCCGCCAGGGCAACGTCACGGCCAAGATCAACAACGAACAGACCGGCGGACGCGTCAACGGCATTCAGCAGCGCGCTGTCATTTCCGAGTACGACCGGGACCCAGTCGATGGCAAGCTGCACGTACGCTTCAGCTACGCCGCCGTGCTTGAGGACCCCAATCATCCACCCAACCAGCAGCCCTATTTCTTCGTCCAACTGACCGACGTTACCACCGGTACGGTCCTGTACCACGATTTCGCTTACGCCAACCAACCCGGACGCCTGTTCTTCTCGACTCGCGACAACCTTAGTCGAACCTGGCTATCGACCCCATTCATCGACGTCGACATGGAGGTGCCCGATGCCAGCCTTGGCCATGAGATCGAGGTCCGGGTGTTGGTCGCGGGCTGTGAACCCACTGGACATGCGGGTTACGTCTATGTGGATGCGTTCGGTTCGCTGGCCATCCCGATCCAGGGGAGCTGCATCAATGACCTCGCCGCACGGGCAAAACCCGGCAACGTCCAGCTCACCTGGGCAGACAGTGGTGCGGCCGCATACGGCATCTATCGGTCCGATTCGCTCGAGGGGCCTTACGTTCGCCAGGCTACTACCGAAAGCCGACGGGCGACATGGCTCGACCGCAATGTTGCGGTGGGCGGCCGCTACTACTACAGCGTAAGGGCGCTGGACGAGGATGGCCGGGAGATGTGCGCATCGGGTGAGGTCGTTGCCGTCGTGCCCGAGCACTGGGCGCCGGGAGACCCCCTCAATCGCCCGCCGCGCTTCCTCACCAGGCCGGTTCCCCAGGCAGATGTGCGCAACCAGTACGTCTATGAGCCTGGTGTGGTCGATCCGGATGGCGACACGCTGACGTTCGCTTTGAACTACGGCCCGATCGGCATGACCCTGGCAGGCAACGGGCGTATCGAATGGCAGCCCGAGGCTACCGGCACCTACCGCGTGAACCTGGAGGTGACGGACGGCCAGGGGCATACCGTGAACCAGGCTTTCGCGATCGAGGTGGGAGACGACAACCTCGCGCCCGTCATCGCAAACACCTTGCCGGAAAAGGTTCCGGCTGGCGTGCCTGTCTTCACTCATCAGGTCGTTGCATCCGACCCCGAAGGGGATGCGCTCATCTACAGCATGGGAAGCCAGGCGTCCAACCTGACAATGTCCGTCGACGGCTTCATGAGGTGGTCCAATCCCAAGCCTGGGCGTTATCCAATCACGATCGTGGTTGCCGATGCACGTGGTGCAAGCACTCGCCAGCAAAGTGTGGTCGTCGTCGAGGGTATTCCGGAGTTCGTGTCTCGCCCCCTGCTGTCTGCCACCGTGGGTGAGCCCTACCGCTATCAGGCCAAGGCGGTCGATCATGATGGCGATCCGGTGCGCTATGAACTCTTGCAGGCGCCGCAGGGCATGACCATCGACGAGCATGATGGCACAGTCGCTTGGTTGCCGGGGGCGGCAGGGTCGCCCGCAGTGCGAATCGCGGCGCGAGATCCCGATGGCAACACGTCTGAGCAGAGCTTCACCGTTCGCGTCACGACGAATCCGAACCGCGCACCCGTCATCACCTCGGTTCCGCCCCAATCCTCTCAACTTAGGCATTGATCATACAGCAGGCTTGTAAGCATGGAACTTGTGAGGCTTGTTGCGCGGGGTTCGAGGTCGATGG
>JBKBMG010000063.1:0-27916 GCA_046295975.1 Rhodocyclaceae bacterium | reverse complement strand
GTCGATCGGTCCGTGCGGCGCACCACGGCGGCGCCTCGACCCCCTCGCGACGTGAGGGTGTGAGAAATGCGGGCTAGATCGAATGCTCCAGCCGCATCGCCATGTAGATCGCCACCCCGATCAGCAGCACGGCGAAGATCCGTTTCAAGACCTGAGCGGGAAGCCGCGCCACCGCCCACGCGCCCAGCGGTGCGGTCAGGGCGCTGGCGAGCACCGTCCACAACAGCGCTGGGAGAAAGACGAAGCCCAGGCTGCCGCTGGGCAAGGACGGGATCGACAGACCGTTGACCACGTAACCCAGGCTGCCGCCGACCGCGATCGGCAGGCCGACCGCCGCAGATGTGCCGATGGCGCGCCGGATTGGCACGTTGCACCACACCAGGAACGGCACCGTCATTGCGCCACCGCCCACCGCAACCAGCGCCGAGACCACCCCGATTCCCGTCGCCACGCCAAACTGTCCAGGCCACGCCGGCAGATCGCGCCCCGGTCGCGGCTTGAAATCCAGCCCCATCTGCAGCGCAACGAAGAGCAGGAAGGTGCAGAAGAAGATCGTCAGGCCCACTACCGGAACGTATCGCGCCAGCACCGAACCCAGCATCGCACCGACCAGCACACCAGGTGCGAACACCCGCAGAATCGGCCAGATCACCGCGCCATGGGCGTGATGGGCCCGCAGGCTGGATGCGGCAGTGAACAGGATGGTCGCCATCGACGTGCCCAGCGCTGCCTGAAACACGTACTCCGCCGGATAGCCGTTGGCCGCCAGCAGCCATACCAGCGCTGGCACCAGGATGATGCCGCCGCCAATACCCAGCAGGCCGGCGAAAAATCCGGACACGCCACCAACCGCCAGATAGCCCAGCGCCGCGCTCAACATCCCGCCCACCCTGCCGGCTGACGGACGTCAACACGCGTCGCGACCGGCGCGAAAACGCTGAGCTGGGGTGGGTCGCCCTCAGTACGCATCGGCTCTCCATGCAAAGAGCGGACAGGCGGAAACAAAGCACCGCGCCCGCGGCCAAGACAACATTGTCGCCAGTTCGATGGCCTGCTAGTCGGCATGGCGTTGCAACCAGGTGACCGCCCCCGCCAGGCTGGAAAAATCGTCGAATGCCCGCGCCGGCAGATCCGGATAGCGCTCGCGCACCATGCGCACCAGCCCGTTGCCCGGACCGATCTCGAAGAGGCAGCGCGCGCCCATTTCCACCGCGGCATCGAGCACGCGCGACCACAGAATGGGTTCGGCGATCTGGTGCGACAGCGACTGGATCGCACCGGCAACGCCCTGCACAGGCCGGGCATCGATGCCCGCCATCACCGGACAACGGTATGGCTGCCAGCTGCTGTCAGCCAGATCGGCAGCAAACATCTCGATTCCTGCCGCGAGCAAAGGGCTGTGCGCCGGTACGCTGATCCGCAATGGCACGACGTGCGCGCCGCACTCAACGCTCAGGCGCTGTGCCAGCGCGCCCAAGCCGGTAGTGGTGCCCGCCAGCACGGCATGGTCCTCACCGTTCTCGATGGCGATTGTCGCGCCCACCCCGGCAGCCAGGGTGGCAAGGCGGTCCAGGGCCAGTCCGCGCACCGCCAGCATGCCGCAGTCTTCCGGCGCAACGCCATCCATTGCTGCAGCGCGACGGTGCGCGAGGTACAGCACGTCCTCCCCCGCCAGCGCCCCGGCCACCGCATGGGCGGTCAGTTCTCCGACGCTGTAGCCTGCAACCAGCGTCGGCACCACCGCGGCGGACAACAGGCCCTCGGCAACCACCAAGCCGTACAACACCACCAGCGGCTGCGCATGGCGATTCAAGAAACAGCGCGAGTCATCGGCGGCCAGCTCAACCATTCCCTCGCCGGCCAACGGCGCGAGGCGAGCGAGCGACGGCGCGAGCAAGGGGTCCGACGCCAACCTCGCAAACATGCCGGGCGTCTGGCTGCCCTGGCCGGGACAAAGCAGGCACAGGCTCATCGAACCGCCCTCCTGTCCTTGGGCGGCAGCTGGGCCGACGAATGACGATGGACCTTGCTCATGCCTCCACCTCCTCAAGCACCCCGGCATCGCGCAAGGCGTTGTCTACGCCCGTTTCCATGCCTTGCTCCAGTGCGTCCAGCCAGAATGCGGTGGCGAGCAGATCGGCACTGCCTCCCGGACTCAGCCAGCGCGCGACGAACGCCACTTCCATGTGCGCGATGCGCGCCGCCGCATCCGTCGCCGCCAGACCACCAGCGACCAGGAAATCGGTCGCCTGCGCCCGTGCCCAGGCCAGCCCTTCCAGCCCGCCGCGGTGCGCCAGATTGGTGTCGGGCAGCACCGCCATGGTGGCGAACAAGGCTTGCAGCGCCGCGCGCGCGCCCCACCGTGCGCTGATTGATCTTGCCGCACGCAGCGTTGGCAGCGTGACCTCGAACAACACCGGAAAGCCCGCCGCCGCCTGTTCCCGCGCGCCCGGCAGGCCGTGGTCGATGCGCAGCCGCAGGCCATGAGTACCCGCCTGTGCAAGCGCCGCGTCCCGCCCGGAGCGGAGGATGGCCTCGCCCCAGATCTGCGCCACGACGTCGCCCAGCGATGGTATATGGATTCGGCCGCGCGCCTGCTGCGCACCCACTGCCGCGCTCAGCAAACCCAGGGTGAACACCGCACCCTTGTGCGTGTTGACCCCACCGGTTGCGCGGAACATTGCACCCTCTGCATCCAGACCACGCGCTTGCAGCGCCCCTAGCTCACACGCCCGCGCGCCAAGCAGCACGCAGTCGCCGAAATAGCCCCGGAGCGCGGCAATGCTGCGTTCGAAACAGGCGAAGTCCATGTCGCGATGGCTGCCGCAACTGCTGGGCGTCACCAGACCTGGCTTGCCTTCGAGCACCAACTCTCGGCGCAGGGCGTCGCGCGCGAGGACGTCGACAAGTTCCGCCAGCGCGATCACGTCCCCGTGGAAGCCGGACACCGGGCGTCTCATGCCGCCGCCTCGGTGGCACCATCGAACGCCGCTTCGAAATCGGCGCGCTCCATCAGGCAGGGCACGTCCCGGTCGTGTTTGGCCAACACCTTGCCGGTCGCCACAACCAACTCACGCCAGGCGACCGCGTGGCCGTCCGGATTGCGGAGTTCCCCGTCGATGCGCGGTTCGCGGAAGTCGACAGCATGCGTGCGCAGGGCATGGAGCAACGCGCGCGCAGCGCCACGATCCCTTGGTTCGAACAACAGATCCAGATCGGACTCCGGCCCCAGGCAGTTCAAGCCGGTGTGCGCGCTCATCGCCGCCGAGCCGAACACCCGCGGCGCAACGGCGTGGATCGGCCAGACTGCGAGCAAGCGCGCCGCGACGGCCCGCCACACCGGCGGTAGTGCATCCTTGACCTCGGCCAACAGCGGGGGCGGCTCGATTCGGGCAATGACACTCTTCGGCAGGATGAAGGCCAGCCTGTATTTGCCCAGTTGCGGTGGCAGCGCCAGTCCGAGTTGCACCTGCCCGGGGGCGAGCGTGGCTGTCTGGCGGGTGGCGATCAAAGGGCGCCCCGCCGCGGTCCAGGCTGCCAGCAGCGTCATCGCCTCGGGCACCGATGCACAGCAAGACCCGGCGGCGGCGGCGCGCCCTGCCGCGGTCTCGCGCAACCACACCAGATCGTGACGCCGCAAGGAACACTCAAACATGATCCAGCACCCGCCGCAGCACCTCGGCCGCCATCGTCCGCCCACCACGCGCCTCGCCGTCCGTCATGCGCGGGTCGCGCGAGCGCTCGGCGGGCGGCAGCATCTGCAACGCCTTCAGCGCGCCGACCAGTTGCGCGGCCTCATCACCCTGCCAGACGGCGCGCAAGTGGCCCATGCGCAGATAATTGGCCACGCCGGGTGAGAACACTGGTGAATGTTCGGCCAGCGCTTCCAGCCGCTCGAGCGGTATCTTGGTGATGCGTGCCATGGCCGGCAGGTTCATCACCTTGATCTCGGCGTCGGCCAGCGCGAAGCAGGCATCGGCCATCATGCCCGTGGTGAGATACCCGCCGCTGACCGCCTCGCCATACACCACGCTCAACACGATGTGGCCGCGCTGACGCGCGATCTCCACGCACTTGGCCAGATGCGCCATGTAGCCGTTGAGCCCCAGCAGTTCATCGCGCCGGCGCAAGCGCTGACCCTGGGTATCGAGCAGGAACAACAGCGGCATGCCGGGTTGCCGGCGAACCGTGTCGAGCACCACGCCGGCCATGCGCAAGGCCAGATCGATGCCGACTTCGGCGCGCCCGGCGGTACCGATCACGCATACCCTGGTGCCAGCGACTTCGGCCTCGCCCTGAAAGAACGTATCCTCGCTCGCCTGCATCGTCCAGCCCTGCGGAAACAGGGCCCGCAGCATCTGTTCGCGGTTCATGCCAGCGTCCTCCTGCATTCGTCCGCCATCGTCACGAAGGCCTCGGCCTCGAGCAGCGGCACCATTTCGGGTGCCGCCACCCCCATCTCACGCCAGATCGGCGGCGCGTCATCGGCGCTGGAGAAAGCCGCCCAACGCTCGGCCAGTTGCTCGTGCTCGGATTCCACAGCCTCCAGCGAGAAGGTCGCCGCCGACTCGAGTCGGGCCAATGCCGCACCGCGAAAAGCTGCCATGTCGTCGGCCACCAGGGCATCGACCTCGCCCAGCAGGTAGCGGTGCTTGCCACCGGTGACCCGCCATACCAGCGCCCGGTCACGCGAATCGAACTCTTCGACACCCCGCACCGTTTCGATCACTTCCGGTCCGGACATCGCCAGGCGCCCTTCCTCGGACATCACCAATGCGTCGCAGCAACGCGCAATCAGCCCGGTGCCGCCAAAGCACCCGCCGGCGCCACCAATCAGGCCGATGAAGCGCACCCCTTCGGCACGGGCGCCAAGCAGCGCACGGATGATCTCCGACACCGCAATCAAGCCTGCGTTGGCTTCGTGCAGACGCACGCCACCGGAATCGAACAGAATCAACACCGCTTGCGGACGATCCCGGCGGGCCCGCTCGATCAGCCCGACCAGCTTGGCACCATGCACCTCGCCAATCGCTCCACCAAGAAACTGCCCCTCCTGTGCGGCCACCAGCACCGGCGCCCCACCCAGCGTGGCGCGGCCGATCACCAGCCCGTCGTCGAAAGCCACCGGCTGGTCGAGCATGGCCATGTGGGGGCTGGACACCCGTGCCGCCGGTGGCAGGAATTCGTGGAAGCTGCCGGTATCGACGATGCCGGCCACGCGTTCGCGCGCCGACGCCTCGTAAAAACTATGTGCCATGTCGAGCCTCCCAGGCTTCGATCGCCTGATCCAGGCGCAGGCTGACCACCGCCGGCGTGGCACCGACGTCGTGAATCTCGATGCTCAGCCCGCCGGCTGCGCGGCGCTCGCTGAAGTCGGTGAGCACCGCCCGCCAGATCGGCGCAAACCCGAGGGCCGAGGTGTGTACCGCGACCGCGCAGGCATCGCCCGCAGCCGCTTCGAGCAGCACCTCGCAATTGCCCGAGGCGGTGACCCCGACCAGCACCGGATCACCTTCCGGATGCGCTGCCCGGCTGGGCAGGACGTAATGCAATGTTTCCATATTCGCCTCCTTACCAGTTGCGGAAGCGGCTGGGCGGCTCGTAGAGCCCGCCCGAAGCCCGCACCAGATCCTTGACCGAACGCGCCGCCAGCAGATCACGGGAGGCATCGCGACGCGCCACTCCCAGGTCTTCGGCACGACGGATCACGCCGCGTGCGCGCAAGGCCTCGACCTGGCGCCGGTCGCGCCCCAAACCGACCTCGGTGTAACCGGCCACGCCGCGGATGGCCTGTTCGCGCTCGTCCAGATCGCGGCACAGCAGCAGATTGGCGATGCCTTCCTCGGTGACGACATGGGTGACGTCGTCACCGAAGATCATCACCGGGGGATTGGCCAGGCCCATGCTGTCGGCCAGATCCCAGGCGTCCAGACGTTCGACGAAGGCCGGCGCCATGTGCTCGCGGAAGGTCTCGACCATCTGCACCACCAGCTTGCGTCCGCGCGGCATGATGTCGCGGCCCTGGCGTGCCTCTTCGCCGGCCTTCACCCAGGCAGCGCTCTCGTGGCGCCGGCCGCGTGCGTCGGCCCCCATGTTGGGCGCACCGCCAAAGCCCGCGATACGCCCCTTGGTGGCGGTGGAGCTGTTGCCATGCAGGTCGATCTGCAAGGTGGAGCCGATGAACAGGTCACACGCGTAATGGCCTGCGGCCTGGCTGAAGGCGCGGTTGGAACGCATCGAACCATCGGCGCCGGTAAAGAACACATCCGGCCGCGCCGCGATGTAGCGCTCCATGCCCAACTCCGAGCCAAAACTGTGCACCGACTGCACAAAGCCCGCCTCGATCGCCGGAATCAGCGCCGGATGGGGGTTCAGCGCCCAGTGTGTGCAGACCCTGCCCTTGAGGCCAAGTGATTCGCCATAGGTCGGCAGCAACAGCTCGATGGCCGCGGTATCGAAGCCGATGCCGTGGTTCAGGCGCTTGACGCCGTACTCGGCATAGATGCCCTTGATCACCATCATCGCCATCAGCACCTGGATCTCGGAGATCTGCGCCGGGTCGCGAGTGAACAACGGTTCGATGTGGTTGGGCTTGGGCGCGACGATGACGAAGTCGACCCAGTCGGCCGGAATGTCGACCCGTGGCAGGCCGCCTTCGCGCAACTCATTGACCTGGGCAATCACGATGCCGTTGCGGAAGGCCGTGGCCTCGACGATGGCGGGCGTATCCTCGGTATTCGGGCCGGTATAGAGATTGCCTTGGGCGTCCGCGGCCTCGGCGGCGATCAGCGCCACATTCGGCGTCAGGTCGACGAAGTAGCGGGCAAACAGCTCCAGATAGGTGTGGATGGCGTTGATGCGGATCTTGCCCGCCTGCACCAGCGAGGCCAGCCGCGTGCCCTGCGGACCCGAAAACGAAAAGTCGATCTCGCGGGCAATCCCACGCTCGAACAGCGCGACGTGCTCGGGCAGCGCGACGACCGACTGCACCATGTGCAGGTCATGGACGTGGGTCGCATCGACCGCCGCCAGTGCGCGGGCGAGAAAGTCCGCCTGCTTCTGGTTGTTGCCCTCCAGGCAGACGCGGTCGCCAGCCTCGATCACCCGTTCAAGCAGGGCTGTGGCATGCTCGGCGGCCACCCGCCGACCACTTGCGAGATTGGCTGCGCGCGCCTTGCGTGCGGTCTTGCTGGCCGGGCGGCGGTGCCAGCCCGAGTCGTCCAGTGTCATAGTCATTTCCTCCGTTGTCGGCCGCCGAGGTCTGGCGCATCCCCGAATCGAGGGCGCCCCGGCGGCGTGCTCTCTCCGCGGCGCCCCGCGCGTCCCGGTCTAGATGACCGGCCCCATCAGGTAGGTCGGCAACCAGGTGGCAATGCTGGGGAACAGGCACAGCAGCAGGATCGCCAGCACCATGCAGCCGACGTAGGGCAGCGAGCCCCACAGAATCGTCTGCAGGCGGATGTCGGGCGCGATACCGTTGATGACGTAGAGGTTGAGCCCGACCGGTGGCGTGATCAGTCCGATCTCCATGTTGATCGTCAGCACCACGGCGAACCAGTATGGGTCGAAGCCGGCCTCGATGACGATGGGCAGCAGGATGGGGGCAGCCATCAGGATCACCGCCACCGGCGGCAGGAAGAACCCCGCCACCAGCAAGAAGATGTTGATCCAGATCATCAGCATCCATGGGTTGAGCTCCATGTCGATGATCCACTGCGCGATCGTCTGAGTGATGTACAGGCTGGACAGCATGTAGCTGAACATGCCCGAGGCGCCGACGATGACGAGGATCATCACCGATTCCTTGGTGCAGTCGCGGAACATCGCCCACACCACGGAGGGCTTCCACATGCGGTAGATCACCACCGCCAGCAGCACGCACATCACCGCGCCGACCCCGGCCGTTTCCGACGGCGTCGCAACGCCACCGTATAGCGCGTACAACACGGCCACGATCACCAGCAGAAAGGGCAGCACATGCGGAAAGAGCTCGAACTTCTGCTTCCACGTATACACCACGCGCGACATCACCACGCCGCCGTCGGTCTGGCGCCAGGTCGAGTAGATTGCCCAGGCCATGAACAGGCCGGTCAACATCAGGCCCGGGATCACACCGGCAAGAAACAGCCGCCCGATCGAGGTCTCGGTTGCGATGCCGTAGACGATCATGGTGACGCTGGGCGGGATCAGGATGCCAAGCGTGCCACCCGCGGCAATCGAACCAGACGCGACCCCTTTGGGGTAGCCGCGCTTGAGCATCTCGGGAATTCCCATCTTGCCGATTGCGGCGCAGGTCGCCGGCGACGACCCCGACATGGCCGAGAACAGCGCGCAGGCGCCAAGGTTCGAGATCACCAGGCCACCGGGAACGCGCGTGAGCCAGCGCTCGAGCATGGCATACAGGTCCGAGCCGGCGCGCGACGACGCCACCGCAGCCCCCATCAGGATGAACATGGGGATCGACAGCAAGGCAAAGCTGTCGAGCTTGCCGAACAACACTTCCGGCAGCACCGCGAGGCCATACACCCCTTCGACGGCGAGCAGGAACAGCATCGACACGATCATCAGCCCGAATCCGACCGACACGCCGGAAAACAGCACGACAACGGTGACGATACCCACCAATGCACTCAGGGTCAGGGCGTCCATCAGTGGCTCCTGTCAAGGGTGCCGGATTCCGCAGCGAACTGCGCGCCGGACTCGGGTGAAGACAGTTCCGCCGTGGCAGCGAACGGATCGGATACTTGCGGCAGCATGAGCAGGTCGGCGACGTACTGCAGGATCAGCAGACCGAAGCCCAGCGGCAGCGCCAGATAGGGAATCCACAAGGGCGTGCCGAACACCGACGACGAACGCCAACCCCCCTGGAGCGCCTCCAGGAACAGGTGCAGCCCGAAGTAGGCGAGTACGCCGCAGGCGGCGATCTGAACGATCACGCACACCACGAACAGAATCTTGCGCAGCCCCGCTGGCAGGTAGATCGGCAGCAAGTCCACATTGATATGGCCACGCAGCAGTTGCACATATGGCATACCAACCAGCGTCGCACCGATCATCAGGTAGATGACGGTCTCGGTCTGCCACACCGTCGACGCATTCAGCACATAACGCATGAACACCATCTGACAGACGATCAGCACCGAAAGCAGAATCATCGCCGCAGCCAAGACTCCGCTCAGACGCGACAGGGCGCGGACACCCCTCACGAATGCAATCATGATGAATCTCCCAGTCGGGGGATGAACAACAGGATTTCTGGACCCGGCGCCCGAACGGGCGCCGGTCGGGGCGGCGGCTTACTCGACCGACAAGGCCAGATCGAGCAGTTCCTTGCCGCCGCGGACTTCCTCGGCAAAGGCCTTGTAGGAGGTGGTTTCGGCCAGTTCACGCCACATCGCGAACTGCTCTGCGTTCATCTCGCGCACCTCGACGCCGGCCTTGCGGAACACCTCGGCCGACTCGGCATCTTCCTTGGCCGCCTCCTCCACATAGAACGCCTCGGCCTTGCTCGATGCGGCTGCGAGCGCAGCCTTCTGCGCGTCGTTGAGACGGTCGTAACTGCGCTTGGACATCATCACCGGCTGGTACATGAACCACAACGTGTAGTCCGCCGCAGCCGTGTAGCACTTCACCTGCTCGTACAGGCGGAAGGAAACAAAGCTCGACGAACTCGTGTTGACCGCGTCAAGCACGCCGGTCTGCATCGCGCTGTAGATCTCCGAACTCGGCATCGACGCGATCGACGCACCGGCACCGGCCACCATCTGCTCGAACGCCTTGCCCGCCGCCCGCATCTGCTGCCCGCGCACGTCCTCGGGTTCGAGAATGCAGTTGCGCTTCGAGGCGAAGCCGCCCGCGAGCCAGCCCTTGACCACAGTCACCGCACCGGCACGGTTCACCACCTCTTCGAGCTTGTCCATGAACGGCGACGCGTTGATCCGACGGGAGTGCTCGTGGTTCTTCACCAGGCCAGGCATCAGGGTCAGATTCACTTCGGGATGCCGCCCCCCTGCGTACGACAAGGGAATCAAGGTCATGTCCAGACGACCGGACGCCACCGCCCCCCACTGGTCGTTGGCCTTGAATAGCGACTGGTTCGGGAAGATCTGCAACTTCAGGCCTACATCGGCCTGTTCGAGTTCGGTCGCGAGAATCTCGGCCACCTTGTGGCGAATGTCGTTGGTCGACCACTGGTGTGACAAGCGCAGCGTCTGCTGCGCCGAAGCCTGTGTCACCCAGCCGGCGGTCAACAGTACGGCGCACGCGCTGGCAGCACCCTGCAGAACGGCCCTGCGGCGAAGCGAAAAAGTGCGGAACATTGTTTTGTCTCCTCGTTATGAGTCACTTTTGGCAAGTCGCGACCGGAAACCCTGCAGCCTCCGGACGTCTGCTCGACCACGCGAACTGTCACTTGCCGTGGGGTCGGTTGCCGAGGCGCGTTGATCCCGAACCGAAGCACGGGACACGTGTCTTAGTATTTTTAAACGCGCATCGTGTATACAAGATGCGCCGATGAGTACTCCGTGTCAACGGTCTATGTATAATCAACTAATGCGCCAACGCGTGCGAACACCCGATCGATTCAGGCGAGCACAACACATCAGCGCCTGACCGGGGCGGACGACAAGCACCCCCTGACCAGGCGTGCATGCGAGCACCGCGCTATCGAATCGCTTCGAGCACGCATCGGCAGCACTGACACAAGACGGGATTCACCATGAACATGCCAGCCACGAATGGCCCGACCGGCCGCCGCTCCGACCAACTCCGCGAAGAAATCGAAGAACGCATCGCAACCGGCGTGTTTCCGCCGGGCACACGCCTGGACGAGAACGAACTCGCCAGCGAATTCGGCGTATCGCGCACCCCCATCCGCGAGGCCCTCATCCAGCTCAACTCCGAGGGCGTCATCGACATGCGGCCGCGCCGTGGCGCGGTGGTCGTGGAAGTTTCGCCGCAGCGGCTGTGCGAGATGTTCGAGGTGATGGCGGAACTGGAAGCGATGTGCGCCCGCCTGGCCGCCCGCCGCATCACCGCCGAAGAGGAGAAGATGCTCCGATCGGCCCACGAGACCAGCCGGGCCGCCCGCGATCGCGGCGATCCCAACGCCTACTTCTATCTCAACGAAACCTTCCACCAGGTCATCTACGCCACCAGCCACAACGCCTTTCTGAACGAGCAGGCGCTCGTCCTGCAGCGGCGTCTACGCCCCTATCGCCGAATGCAGCTTCACGTGAGGGACCGCGTGCGAACCTCGTTCGACGAACACAACGCCATCGTCGAAGCCATTTGCGCAGGCGATGGCGAACGCGCCGCCACGCTGGTGCGCGAGCACGTCACCGTTCAGGGCGAGCGCTTTGGCGATCTCATCGCGTCGCTCGGTGCGCTGAAGGAACGCAGGCGCGCCTGAACGGATGACGGCTACCGCCCATCGCCGGCAGGCCTACACGAGACGATCAAGGCCGAACGCGCAGCGGTCACGATCTGGCGGGTGAGCGCATCGAGCAGGGTCGACGCCGAGCGCGCGTACTGCCAGTAGAGCGGTACATCGAGCGGCGTATCCGGCACCAAGGGCACGAGCGATCCATCGTGCAGTTGGGGGGCGATCAGGGTTTCGGGATGCAGGCCCCAGCCCATGCCGGCGAGCGTGGCGGTGACGAAGGCCTGCGATGACGGCAAGGTGTGCCGTGGCAGCTCCACATGCCCCCCACACAAACCATTGGCCCAGCGCGCCTGCAATTCGTCCTTGGCGTTGAACAGCAGGCTCGGTGCACGGGCGAGGCTGGTGGCGTTGACACCGGCTCCGAAGTAGCGACGCATGAACGACGGGCTTGCCGCGGCCAGATAGCGCATCGCCCCCAACGGACGACTGTTGCAGCCGGCAGCCGGCCGCTCCGCCGCCGTCACTGCGGCCAGCACCTTGCCGTTACGCAGCCATTCTGCGGTGTAGTCCTGGTCGTCGATCGCCAAATCCATCAAAACCGGCGCCTCGGCCGCGAATGCGGCCAGCGCCGGTGCGAACCAGGTGGCGAGACTGTCCGCGTTGACCGCGACCGGCAGTGTCACCCGGACACACTCGCCGGTGGACAGCGACGGCAAGGCCTCGTACAACTCCTGCTCCAGCAGGCGGACGCGGTCCGCATGCTGGCAAAGACGACGCCCCATGTCGGTGGCACGGCAGGGTTGCCCGCGCACCACCAGGGCGCAGCCGACCCGTTCCTCCAGCAAGCGCACGCGCTGGGACACCGCCGACGGCGTAACGCTGAGTGCGCGCGCCGCGCGCTCGAAGCTGCCTTCGCGAACGACGGTGGCGAGCGCGGCGAGTGATGCGTAGTCCAGCATTAGCGCTACTTAATCAAAGTAAGAAACCATAGTTTGTCTTCATCGCAACGAGTGGGCAAGCTGGACAGCACATTGTTCAGCCACCCCCGACCACCATGGCACTTCCTGTATTCATTCACGGCCTGTTCCTGAGCTTCGGCCTCATCGTCGCCATCGGCGCACAAAACGCCTTTGTGCTGCGACAGGGGCTGCGGCGCGAGCATATCGGCAGCGTCGTTTGCTTCTGCGCAACCGCGGACGCAGTCCTGATCGCCGCCGGCGTGCTCGGCATGGCCCAGGCCCTCGCGAACAACCGGGAGTTTGCGCACGTGTTGGCCATGGCTGGCGCGGCATTCCTGACGGTCTATGGCTTGCAGGCGCTGCGCCGGATGCGTCACGCGGAGCAGCTTCAGGCGGCCGCGGACGGGCCGGGGATGACACGCGCTGCGGTGCTGGCCCAGGCGGCAGCCTTTACCCTGCTGAATCCGCACGTCTATCTGGATACCGTGCTGCTGGTGGGCAGCATCGGTGCGCAGCAGCCCAGCGAGATGCGCGCCTGGTTCGTGCTGGGCGCCAGTACCGCCAGCATGCTGTGGTTCGGGCTGCTCGGCTTCGGCGCCCGATGGTTGGCGCCCTGGTTTGCCCGGCCGCGGGCCTGGCAGATACTCGACGGTCTCATCGGTATGACCATGCTGACGCTCGCGGCACTGCTGTTCAGGCATGCCATCCAGACAAGCTGACCCAGGGGCAGGAGGCCGGCGCGCTACTCAGGCACCGGGTGTGCCCCGCCCCACCCCGGTGATCACCCGCCAGCCGCACCGGCGCGCATGCTCGGCCAGTTGCGGGTCGGGATCGACGGCCACCGGCTCGCCCACCGCTTCGAGCAGGGGCAGATCGCTGATGGAGTCGGAGTAGAAGGTCGCCTCGCGCAGGCATGCGGCATCGCGTCCGTGCGCTGCCAGCCAGGCGTGCATGTGCGCAAGCTTGCCGGCGCCGTGGCACAGCGGCCCGTCGAAGGCACCGGTGTAGCGTTCCCACTCGACATGCCCGGCGGCACGATACCTACCGTCGTCCGCCTTGCCGGCGCCCGCTTTGCTGCGGACCGCCTCGCTGTGATCCCCCCTTCCCTCGTCCCTTCCCTCGCCCCGCTCACTCGAAAGCCCTTCACCCCCTCCCCCCTCGCCTGCGCTGCTCACCCGCGCCCGGCAAGGGCGGCTGGCGATGAGCTGCGCGTCGGCGATGCCGAACAGACGCGCGAATGGCCGCGCAATCGGCACACTGGTGGCGGTGACGATGCAGCACAGATCCCCGGCCGTGCGGTGCGCCGCAACCAGGGCGCGGGCAGCAGCACGCGGCGCGTCGGCCAGTTCGCCTTCGAACGCCGGATACAGCGCGTCCAGCCGGCCCGGCGGGGGCAGCAGGCGCAGCACCGCGAAGCGATGCAGCTCCTCGATCGGCAGGCGGCCAGCGACGTAGGCCTTGCACACGGCCAGATAGTCGGCCTGGGCCGCGGCGTCGAGCACGCCGGCCGAGACCAGGAAGCCAGCCCAGCGCATGCCGCTGTCGAAGGGCACCAGGGTGTGGTCGAGATCGAACAGCGCCAGCCGTTCAGCGCGCATCACGGGCCGGATGGGAATCGCCCGCAGAACGGGCGTGGGCGACGGCGACCGGAAGCGGATCGAGCAAGCGGGCGTCGAGCGCGCCGCGCAAGGCGTTGGTAACGACGATGCGCTCGGCGCGGCGCAAGTCGTCCAGGGTGAGCGGCGCTTCCTGCACCGCCCAGGCAGGGTCGTCCATCAGCGCGCTGCGCATGGTGCCCGGCAGCACGTCGCCCGCCAGCGGCGGGGTGTACCAGCGACCGTCGAGCAGCAGGAACAGGTTGCTGCGCCCGCCCTCGGTGAGCAGGCCGGCGCGGTTGACGAACAAGGCATCGAACGCACCCCGCGACTGCGCGTGGCGGATGGCGGCATCGTAGCGGCCACGCAGCGTGGTCTTGTGGCGCAACAGGCCGTGGTTGTCGTCCATCGGCTCGTCCGCCAGCAGCAGGCCCACCGGCCCCTCGGGCAGGGCTTCGAGCGGTGCAACGACGATCTCGAAGCGGCCGTCCTTGTGCAACGTCAGCCGTATGCGCGAAGGGCGGCCCGGCGGCAGTGCGGCGGCCTGTTCGGCCAGCGCCGCCGCCACCGTATCGCGGCGGAAGACGAAGCCGAGCTCGCCGGCACTGGTCGCGATCCGCGCCAGGTGGCGTGCCAGGTGGCGAATGCCGGCCTCGCGCGTGGCGTACATGCTCTCGAACAGGCTGAATCCGGGGTCCAGCCCGGTGAGGAAGCGCGCCTTGAGCGCACATTCCTCGTATTCCTCGTCGGCCCGGCTGTCGATGACGATGCCGGCCCCCACCCCCATGCGGCCGGTGTAGCGCCGCGGCGTGGGGCTTGCCGTGTCATTGCTGCCAGCGCCGGTGCAGTCCGTCTCTCCGGGCACGGCCTGCAGCGTCAGGGTGCGGATGGTGACCGACAGGCAGAAATCGCCGCAGGCCTGTTCCGGCCGCGACGGTGCGTCTATCCAGCCGATGCTGCCGGTGTACAGCCCACGCGGGGTGTTCTCCAGCTCGGCGATGAGCTGCATGGTGCGGTGTTTGGGAGCGCCGGTAATCGAGCCGCAGGGGAACAAGGCGCGCAGCAGATCGGCGAAACCGGTGTGCGCGGGCAGGTTGGCCTCGATGCTGGAGGTCATCTGGAACACCGTGGAATACGCTTCGACCGAGAACAGCGCCGGCACGCGCACGCTGCCGGTTTGCGCGATGCGACCGAGGTCGTTGCGCAGGAGGTCGACGATCATCAGGTTTTCGGCGCGGTTCTTGGTGTCCTCCGACAGCATGCGGGCGATCTCGCTGTCGCCCTCGGCCTCGCGCGCGCGCGGCGCGGTGCCCTTCATCGGGCGGGCGCTGAGCGCGCCACCACGATTGCGCAAGAACAGTTCCGGCGAGCAGGAGAGGACGCAGTCCGGCCCCGGGGTGCCCGGCGGCATCGCGATATAGGCGCCGAAGGCCACCGGTTGGCGCGCGCGCAAGCGCCGGTACAGGCTGGCCGGCGCACCGAAGCTGCGGAAATCGAGGCGGTAGGTGTAATTGACCTGGTAGGTCTCGCCCTCGCCGATGGCGGCGTGGATGCGCGCGATGGCATCGACGAAGGCCGCCCGGTCCACGCTGGGCCGGAGCTCAAGCACGCCGGCGGGCGCCGGTTCGTCAATGGCCGCCCCCGCCTCACCGGCCTTCTCCGCCGCGCTCAGCCCCGTCCGCCCAGGTTCTCCCGCGGCCGGGCCACCAAGTTCGATGCGCTCGCGCTCGGCAAGCCAGCGCGCCACCTCCACGGCGGACAAATGCTGCAGCGTCTCGAACAACAGAAAGCGCAGACTGCCCTGGTCCTGCGGTGCGATCCGCTCGTGGCCGGCCCGCAGCAGGCGCGCACCCCATTCGTAGTCGGCCACCACCACCGCGTGCAGCCCCTCGCGCAGGTCGCGGTCCGCCGCCTGCCACACCGCCTCCAGGGTCGCGGGGTCGTCGCAACGGTGCTCGCGCACGAAGCCGGTATACAGCCGGCTGGTGGGCGAGGCCTCGGTGGCGTGGCAGTCGTCGAGCAAGGCGAAGCAGGTCATGCGGGCAAGGCGATGGATGGGTTCAGGCGGATGGGTTCAGGCGGATGGGTTCATGCGCGTGGCGCGAAAAGAATGCCGGTCAAAGCATACCGGCAAAAAGTCCCGCTGCAGCACGGGCACGCGCCGGAACGCACACCCGGCCGGGGCGGACTGCGAACGTGAAGAAGCAATCTCGCCGGCTGGAATCAGCTCCAGTCGTCCATGTCATGCTTGATGCTGTGGCGGTTGGCGATCAACTCGTCGATGCTGGGCTCGTTGTTGAGCGCGCGCTTGATCGCAAGCTTGGTGGCCTCGTAGTTGGTGCGGTACATGTCCTTCTTGTCGAGCTTGGGGTCTTGCGCGCACTGCGGGTCGATCCACACCAGGCTGATGATGCACAGATCGTCGGCCACGTCGCGCGGAATGATGCCCTCGATCACGCAGTCGAGCACCGCGTCGGCGGTGGCGGCCTGCACCACGCCGCCGAACAGCTCGATGTTCTTGCTGTCCTTGAGCGTGACCTTGGGCACCATGATCGTCGCCGGGCGCACCAACTGGTTGCAGGCGCGGATCGCGAACATTGCGGTGTGGCCCTTGCTCTGCGCCATCATGTTGGCAAAAGCCTGGCCGACCGGGCCATCCACGCGGCCGATCAGGATCTCCGGCATGGCATCGGTGAACTGTCCTTCTGCTGCAAGAACGGTGGCTTCGCCGGCGTGGAAGGTGTAGGTCTTGGTCATCGTCGCTCCTGTGGAAATCTGAAGGGAAAACGGGTTGCCCGGCGCTGCCCGGCTATGCCTGCGGCAGCAGCCATTCGCCCTTGCCGTCGGCGCCGAGATCGCCGACAAAGCGGCGCGGCTGGCGTGCGGGCAGGGTTGCGAATCGCCCGCCATGATACGCGAGGCTGCGCGCGAGCAAGGCCCAGATCACCCGGATGTCGTGTCCGGTGGGGGCGAAGGTCGCTGGCGGCGAAGGCTGGTCGGCCGGGTCGGCTGCGAACACCAGGGTGCCGCGACGCATGCCGTAGCCACAGTGCGCACCCACCCGTCCGCCCAGGGCGAGGGTGCCGGCAACCATGCGCGAGGCAGCAAAATCGCCGACGTCGCCATGCACCACCAGGGTGCCGCGACGCATGCGGTCGGCCACCCGCGCGTCGGCGTGGCCGTGCACCACCAGCACCCCGCCACGCATGCCGTCCATGCTGCCGGGCAAGGCGCCGCCGGCAAAGCTGCCGACGTTGCCGGCGATCTCCAGAAGCCCGCCCGCCATCTCGCAGCCGGCAAAGGCACCGGCGGCGCCAGCCACCCGCAGTTCGCCGCCGCGCATCTGGCTGCCGAGGTAATCACCGGCGTCGCCCTCCACGTGCAGCACGCCGCCATCCATGGCCTCGCCAATGCGGTCGCAGCGCGACAAATCGCCTTCGAAGCGCAGTTCCGGCCCTTCGCTGGCAACCGGCTCTACGTCGAAGCACTCGCCCAACGCCAGCCGCGCATTGCCGCAGCCGATCAGGCTGGCCGCCACCTCGGCGGCAGTGCGGCCGGCCATGGCGGTAGGCAGCACACCGGCGAGGTCTAGCGGAAAGTCCAGCGGCCGCTCGGCAGCGGCGCGCAGGCGCAGGCGGAATCCGTTGCTCATGCCCCGCCCTCCGCGTCGAGAATCCGCTGCAAGTGGAAATGATAGGGGCCGAGCTTGCCGCCATAGTTGCCGGCGGAAATCCGCGTCACGCCGGCCTGCGCCCCACGCGCGACGATGGCATCCATGCCGGCGCGCATGGCCGCCGCGACGTCCGCCTCGGTCAGGCCATCGATCACGATTTCCATCACGCAGGTGGTGTCCGCATCCAGCTCGCTATGCCGGGCAAGTGGAATCAACGCCGGGCAAAAGGCGTCATTGGTGGAGGCCATCAGCGAGGCATACTTGGAACCGACCTTGGAGCCCGAGCGCACCACCCCACCAGGAAACGGCATGATCACGCCGGGCACCGCGCGCATCGCCGCCACCGCGGCCTCGGCGCCGCGCAGCGCGGTTTCGGTATCGCGCCCGCACAGCAACAGGTTGCCGCCGCCCACCGCCTTCACCAGCGGGGTGGTTTCTTGCGCGACGAACTCGCCATCCATCACCGGCACGCGCCAGTAGCGCCGCCCGTCGATCATTTTGGAAATCTGCCAGCCGTCGCCGAAAAAGCGCAGGTTCCGGCCCAGCGCGATCGGCTCACCCTCGTCCAGCCCGGCGTAGATGGCGGTGGTCGGGCAGGTCAGCACGCATTGCCCCACGCGCCGCTCCACCTGCTTGGCCAGCTCCTTGCCGGACATGGCGAACACCAGCACCGCCACGCCAGCCCGGCCGTCCGGCGTCTGCTCCGGAGCCAGCGCGCGTTCGATGCCGGCTTCGCAGCCGCAGGCGATCACCGAGGTGGCAAAGCCGGTCAGCGCCACCGCGGCGTGGCGCGCCCAGGTTTCGTCGTGGGCGGTGATGATCAGGCGCGTGGCCTTCATCGGAAAGGCTTCGGCAAAGGTGGCGTCGATGCGCACGCCGTTGCGCGTGAGCGGGCCCGGCGGCACCCCGCCGTGATCGTGGCCCGGGTCGTGGTCGTGACTTTGCATGGCGCTCACTTCCACCCCCTCGGGCCGTGCACCTTGCACCCCAGCAGCGCGCCACCATTGGCGCAGGAACACAGCTCGTCCTTGCTGATCTTGGCGTGGCGGTAGCTCACCGAGTGGTGGCGTTGGTTGTACTGTTCCAGGGCTTTCTCGATGGACGGGTCGAACTCCGGTTCCACGAAGTGGGTGCCGCCGACCGGCACTGCTTCGATGCGGCCACGCCGCGCCACCAGACGGCCGTCCTTGAAAACGTATTCCGGGGTGGTGAACATCGCCTCGCGGTCAGCCTCCTCGCGATACACGGCAATGTCCGCCGCCGCCCCCACGCCCAACTGGCCGCGGTCGCGCAGGCCCAACAGCCGCGCGGGCGCGGCGCGGGTCATGATGGCAATTTCGTACAGCGTCAACTCGCGGCGGATCTCGCGCAGATCGACCTGAGCGGCCACGTCCGGATGCAGGCGGGCAAGTTGCTCGTCGCGAAAGGATTTGTCCATGAGCAGCCGGATCAGGTGCGGATAGCTGGTGAACGGCCCGCCGTTGGGGTGATCGGTGGTCAGCACCACCCGCCAGGGATCGTCCATCAGCAGGAAGATCTCCAGGCCGATCGCCCATTGCAGCGCATTCACGTAGCTTTGCTCGCGGTAGCGGAAGGGCACCACGCCGCATCCGGCATCGCACTCGATGTCCCCGCCCACGTACTTGCGCGGGTTGCCCAGGTCGGCGTTGGCGAACTGGCGCATGGTGTCGCCGGAGGCGGTCACGGTCTGGCCAAAAATGATCTGGCCGACGTCGATGCTGATGTTGGGCGAGGCATTCACCCGCTCCACCAGCCGCCGCGCCGCCGACGAGAACTTGCGCGGCCCCTCGGTTCCGTAGCTGTGGAACTGGATGTGGGTCAGGTGGCCCGGCAGGCCTTCCAGCGCATCGATGGTGGCCAGGGTCGAATCGATGTTGCCCGGTACCCCCAGGTTGCTGGCGTGGATGTGCAAGGGGTGCGGCACGCCCAGCGCGGTCAGCGCGCGTGCCAGGGTGTTCACCACCTGCCGCGGGGTGATCTGCCAATGCACGTGGTCCTGGTCCACGTCGAGCTTGCGCTGGTTGAACTTGAACGCGGAAATGCCGCCGGGGTTCACCACCTTCACGCCCATCGCCCGACTGGCGTCGATGGCCCAGCCGACGTAGTCGCGAATGCGCTCGAAGTCCTCACCGCGGGCGAGCATTTCCAGAAACACTTCCTCGTTGCCCAGCAGCACATAGGCGCCGTGGTCGAGAATCGGCGTATCGCCCATTTCCATATGGGCCTGGCGGGCGTTGGCGGCCAGCATCGCCGGCTCGAAGGCGGCGGTGTAGCCCATTTGCGCGTAGCGGTAGCCGGTTTCCAGCGTGCCGGGGGTGCAGCAGCCGTTGGAGGCCAGTTCCAGCAGCGAGTCGCGCGGGCGGTTGGCGCGGTGGTCCTCCGGCAGCATCATCCGCGCGAGGTTCACCTTGCCTCCGCCGATATGGGTGTGCAGGTCTATGCCGCCGGCCATCACTACGCAGCCGGACAGGTCGTATTCGGCGTCCACCGCTTCCTGCGGGTGCAGGTCCACGATGCGGCCGTCGCGCACGCACAGGTCGCGCACCTCGCCATCCACGCCGTTGGCCGGGTCGTAGAGCTTGCCGCCGCGCAGCCGCAGCGTGCCCGTCGCGCCACTCGTACTCATTGCACGCCCTCCGGTGCGAGGCGCGCCGCCAGTGCCCGTGCCAATTCCCCCACCGTCGGCAGGCCATCGTCGCGCACCTTGTCCAGCGGCAAGGCCACCACGCTATCGGCGCGGAACAAATGCCCGCTGGCATTCAACCCCGGCGTGGCCACCGGCACGAACACAGTATCCGGCCGCGCCGATACCGCAGCCAGGCCTGGGTGGCCCAGCACCACCCGCGGCAAGCCAGCGTCCGGTGGCTGCAGGGTGGGCAGCAGGCTGGCCACCCACACCATCAGGTCCACCTCGCGCCGCGCCAGCACGCGCGCCGTGGCGAAACGCAGCGGGTCATGGGTCAGCCCCTGCGGCCCCACGCGGCTGCGCAGCGGCACGCCGGACAGCCAGGTCATCACCGCCGACGCCGTCTGCGCCCCTTCCGCCCCGCCCAGCGTGAACGCGCCGGCACGGGTGCTGCGGTTGAGCGTGGTCACCATGCGCAGAATCGCTTCGGCCACCAGCGCGCCATGCACTGGCAACCGGCCCGGCTCCCACACCACCACACAGTAGCGCGCCGCACGCATCGCCTCGGCCAGTTCAGCCAGGTCGTGCTGCGCGCCGTCGGCAGCGCCCGCCGCAGCGCTTGCCGTCACGGCCAGGCGCCGTCCGGCCACCCGTGCCGCCAGTTGTGCGGCAACGTCGAAGACGTCGCCGCCCGGCATCAGCGACTCGCAGGCATAAGCCGCCAGTGCCGGCGCCGACGGCACCTCGGCGCCGAGAAACACCACCCGTGGCGGAGCCGCCCCCTCCACCGGTGCGCAACGGCGGAAAAACTCCGGGTAGCTGCTCACCGCGTCGGTGCCCAGGCACACGATCAGGTCGGCACGGTTGCGGATCTCGGCCAGCGTGGTGAAGATCTGGCCGCGGTCCTGCAAGGCCCGCAGCGAGTGCATTTGCGCGTCGCCCTGGGCGTGGTCGAAGATCGCCCCGCCGAGGTTGGCCAAGCGGTACAGGCCGCGCATCCCGTCGACGTCGGTGGACAGGCCACCGAACAGCGGCAGGCGGGCGGCGCGCAGGCGGGCGGCGGCGGCATCCAGCGCCACGTCCAGCGACACTGCCGCGCCATCCACCATGGGTGTGGCCGCGGCCGGCTGATCACCGGACGGGTCGGGGTCGAAGGCCGCCAGCCCGGCCCGCGCACGCGGGCAATCACTGTCGACCAGGCGCAGGGTGGGTACGGAGCGCAAATGAAAGCCATCGCACAGCAGGCTGCAGAAGGGACAGGTCCAGGGCAGCGCATCCGCGGCAGAAGCGACGCCCGGCCCCGCGGCGGCCGGCTGCGGTGAAGCGGTTGCGGTGGCGGCAGCAGTTGCGGCGGCGGTCGCGGCCTCAACCGTGGGAGAGATCGTAGTCATGCGGTGCTCAGGTGCAATCCTTGTGCCAGCGTAGGTCCGACGCGCCGGCCGCGCATGCCCGCCCGCGACGCATGGCCGCTGCCGCAGGCCGGATCGCCCCCTCAAGCTCAGCCACATGGACTACCGTACGCTCAAATTTGGTACAGCCGCCGCCGCGCCCGCTTGTGCACTGTGTCACAACTGAGCACCCCGCCCGGCGCCCGCCCGGGCCCGAATGGACGCGCCCCTGGCACGCTTCGTGATACACCTCGGCGCGTCGGCAATCGCCGCGACAGCCCCCTGCGGTCATGCGCGCCCCAGACGACCGTCGTGCAAGGCCGAGGCCACCAGCCAGGCCTCCGCGCCGGAAGCCGCGGCGCGAGCCAGGTCCGCGCGGTCGCGCACGCCACCGGCGCCGATCAGCCGCAGGCCCGGCGCACGCGCGCGCAGCGCGGCCAGCGTTTCGATGTCCGGCCCGGCGTAGGCGCCGACCCGCTCCAGCGTCATCACGATGACGCGCGCGGGCCACAGCTCGGGGTGGTCCCAGCAGCCCGCCGGGTCCATGCGCTGGTCGCCGCGCCGATCCAGCGACAGAATCGCCGGCCGGCCAGCAAAGCAGGCGTGCAGGTCGGCCAGTTCGCGCAGCGATTCGCTGCCGAACACGGGCACCACCCGCGCGCCGGCCGAGCCACTGGTGTCGCAGGCCGCCGCCGAGGGCGCGGCCCCTTGCCCGAGCAGGCGCTCCAGCTGGTCGATCACCGCCTCGGCCGCGGCCGCGTCGGCGAACCCGGCGTCCAGCCACAGCGTGGTGCCGGGTGCCGCCTGCAGCATGCCGGCCAGCACCGCATACTGCGGCGCCCCCCCGGTGATCGCGTCGAGGTCGGCCACGTACAGCGTGTCGGCCCCGGCTTCGTCCAGCAGTGCGCGCGCCATCGCCGCCGGCGTGCCGCCCGGGCACAATGGCGACACCATCGGCCGGTAAGCGCTGCGCTCGCCGCGCTGCCCGCGTACCACCTGACCGGCCATGAGATCGACGACGGGAATGACTTGCATGAATCACACTCGAAAAATTCTGGTGTACGAATTTATCAGCGCCGGCGGGCTGGGCGATAGTCTGGCGAGTTCCTCCCCGCCCGCCTCTGCCGAGGCCCCCTCCCTGCTCGCCCAGGGCGTGGCCATGCGCGACGCCCTGGTGGCGGACCTGCTCGCCGCCGGCTTGTCCGTCAGCGTGGCCGATGCAGGCCTGGCGCCCCTGCCCCCAGACTGCGCCGCCGCCAGCCCACTGCGCAGCGGACCGGCCGCCCCCACGGACTGGCTGGCCGGGGTGGCGGCAGACTTCGATCTGGTGTGGGTCATCGCACCGGAGTGCGGCAACCAACTCGCCCGCCTGCGCGACGCGGTCGGCTCCCAACGCTGGATCGGCTGCGACGCCGATACCCTGCGCATCGCCACCAGCAAGCGCGCCACCCGCGAACGCCTGGCCGCCTGGGGCATCGCCACGCCTCACGCCCCCGGTGCAGCAGCACGCGGCACGCCGCCCAGCACCACCAAGGCTACCCAGGCCGTCCAGGCCCACCATCCGCGCTGGGTGCTCAAGCCCGACGACGGCGCCGGCAGCGAAGACACCCGCGTCTTCGCCGATTTTGCCAGTGCCCGCACCGCCTTCCTGCGCGCCCAGGCCGCCGGCCGCAGCGGCCCGTTGATGACCCTGGAAAGCTGGATCCCCGGCACGCCGCTCAGCCTGTCGCTGCTGTGCCGGCGGGACGGCTGCGAGGTGCTGAGCGTCAATCGCCAGCGGGTCGCGCCAAATGCCGCAGGCCAGGTGATCTACGCCGGCGTCGACATCCAGGCCGAGCCGGTCACCCCGGAACACCTCGCCCTTGCCCGGCGCATCTGCCAGGCCCTGCCCGGCCTGCGCGGCTTCGTCGGCATCGATCTGGTACGCGCCGACGACGGCGGCCTGCACGTCATCGAGGTCAACCCCCGCCTCACCTGCGCCTACGCCGGCCTCGCGCAAAAACTCGGCCGCAACCTCGCCGCGGAAATCGTCTCCGACCGCGGCGATGGCACCCGCGCCGCCCCCTCGCCACCCCGCGACACGCCCCACACCGATGAGGCCCAGGGCGTGCAAACGGATCGCCCCGCGCCGGAGCCCGCACAATGACCGCCCCCCTCATCATCGGCTGGGACGTTGGCGGCGCCCATATCAAGGCCTGCCTGCTCGAGCACGACCGCATCACCGACCTCGCCCAATGGCCCACCCCGCTATGGCAGGGGCTCGCCCAGCTCGATGCCGCACTGGAGCTCGCCTTCGCGCGCTGGCCGCAGCTCGCCGAAGCCCGTCACGCCGTCACCATGACAGCAGAAATGGCCGACTTCTTCCCCGACCGCCAAACCGGCGTGCGCACCCTCGCCCACCATCTCGCCGCCCGCCTGGGCCCCGCCACCCGCTTCTACGCCGGCCCCGCCGGCTGGCCCCAAGCCACCGACGCCCCGCAGCACTGGCAGGCCATCGCCTCCGCCAACTGGCTGGCCACCGCCAGCCTGTGCGCCCGCCGTCACCCGGACGCCATACTGCTCGACATCGGCAGCACCACCACCGACCTCATCCCCGTGCGCCACGGCCAACCCACCCCCATCGGCCACGATGACGCGGCCCGCCTCGCCGCCGGCGAACTCGTCTACCTCGGCGTCGCCCGCACCCCCCTCTGCGCCCTCGCCCGCCGCATCCGCTGCGGCGACCGCAGCTACAACGTCATGAACGAGTTCTTCGCCACCAGCGCCGACGTCTTCCGCCTGACCGGCGAACTCGACCCCGCCCACGACCACTACCCCGCCGCCGACAACGCCCCCAAAACTGCCGAAGCCACCCGCCGCCGCCTCGCCCGCATGATCGGCCGCGACGCCCACGACGCCCCACCCGCCACCTGGCTTGCCTTCGCCCACCGCTGGCGCAGCCTCATCCGCCACGAAATCACCCGCAACCTCAACCGCGTCACCACCCCCACCCGACTCCCCCCCCACGCCCCCCTGATCGGCGCCGGCGCCGGCCTGTTCCTGGCACAAGACATCGCCACCCAAACCGCCCGTCCGTTCATACGCTTCGCCGACATCGCGGGCGTGCCGGACACGCTGGAAAGCTGGGCCAACGTGTGCGCACCGGCGGTCGCGGTGGCGCAACTGCTGCGAAGGAGTGAAAGCGGTTGAGCGGGATTGCCCGCGGCAGGTGGGTTGCCATCAACGCGCAAGTTTCGAACATCGCCGGTAGCGAGGTTCGTGGAAAGCTGGAAACGGGCCGAAGTGAACGAAGCGAATCCACCAGAGGCGTGCAAAGCGCATGAAAGAAACGTCGCTCCAAGGGAAGCTCTGATTTGTTCCAAACCGTTCGGGCTGAGCCTGTCGAAACCCTTGATTTTCGGAGGGATGCCCTTCGACAAGCCTGCCCTGAGCGCAGCCGAACGGCTCAGGGCGAACGGATTCAGTCAGTGTTTCCCAAGTGACTGACTGCTGTGCGTCCTCTCACCTTCCCGCGAAACGGAGGCAGCAAGATCTTGCCTATGACGTAATGCTAACCGCATTGCACGGCATTGCCTTCAGCATACTCACTAGCTAAACTATGTTAATAGAATGAAGCAAGGGATAGTCGTTGCGGCACAAGCCAGCGTCTGGCAAACCGCATTGACATGCGAGGAGGCGTAACCGCTTCTTCCTCGCCGAAGCTGGGGCCAAGGCCGAAAGAGCGCATTGCAGATGAGCGCATGACCGGAACTGACCATATCTCCCAGGTTTGGTATTCAATATCCTGTAGGGCCGAAGACATGGCTGACCTCTCGAAGTGGCAAAAAATGCTGGGCAGGCTATTGCAATGGGATTACAACACGACCCAGTTGATTGCCTTCCTTGCGCCCGCGCCTGTGTTTCTGGTTGTCGGAGTCTTGCTGAACTACTATCTGCCGGTGCTGAGCTTTGCCATTGCCATACTCTACATATTCATAATATTCCCAAGTGTCGTTCTGACGCGTTCGTCCTTCACCGCTTGGCCAGTGCCAAGAGCGGTGCTGCATTCCTCCGTATTGTGCTGGGCAATCGCCGGCTTCCTTCCTGTCGAAAGCTACGTGCACCAAGTGCTAGGTTGAGGCTCGGCTCGATAGTCTCCCTGTCTAGAGGGTGAGCGTTCTGCCCGCCCCCGTCCGCGCCACGCACACGGCCTGGAACCACTCGAAACGGTGTTTCCTCCATTCCACGCCGTCGACCAGCCCTTCCGCAAGAAACCGGGCCAGCTCCGGAAGAACGGCAGTTAGCCGGTTGCCGGGCCCGTGCGCCGATGATGGCGGCGCATGCGGCCACGACCACCACCAACAGGGTGGGCCGCCGAGGCGTGAAGGCGGTTACCCCGCACCTCCTCGACACCTCGGCGGCGATCATGACGATGCGCAACGGAAAGCGCTTACCGCTCCGCACTCCCGGCGTTGCCGCTGGACGTCGCGCTCAGGCGTCTGTACTCGGCAACGGGGAGACCGCCGACACCCCAGTTGTCCAGCTCGACTTCGTTGATGACGACCATGGTGGTGGCCGGCGATTTCTGCAGGACATCGACGAGCAGGTCGGTTACGCCTTTGATCAGCGCCGCTTTCTGCGAGGCCGTTACCCCTTCGCGGGTGACCTGGATGTTAACGTAGGGCATTGCGTGCTCCTTGGTGGTCAACGATGTGGAAGACCTTGGCGATGATGCGCCAGCGGCCTTCGACGCGGACGAGCGACAACAGGTCCACAAAGTCGCGCTCGCCGATCGCGCAGCGGACGCGGGCGAGCGCGGTGTTGTCTCCCGCGAATTCGATCGCATCTATGACGTCACGCCGCTGCTCGCCACGCGAAGCCGGAGCGCTTCGCTGAGCGATGACCTCGCGATACGTGGGCATGTCGCGGTAGAGAAACGGCGTTTCGTCCGCGGTCGCATAGAGGGCTTGCGGATGGAAAACGGCATCGAACCTGTCCAGATCGCAGTAGTACAGCATGTCGAAGTACGCCGCGAGCAGGTCGCGAACCGCCGCGAAATCGTTCATCGCGGCGCTCCGGCAGGCACCAGACCTTCCGCTTCGAGCGCCTTCACCACGCTGGGGCGTGTGCGAAGCCTCGCCCAGAATGCATGCGTTGACGGCCACGGTTCCAGCGAAAAGCCGATGAACTGGGACCAGTTCAGGATAACGAACGCATAGGCATCGGCGACACTGAACTGGCTGCCCAGCAGAAACGGCCTCGCGTCCGCCAGGCGGGCCTCGATCGGGGCAATCCGCTTGGCGAGCTTGGCGTTCGCAGCCTGGCGTGCATCCGTCGCGAGTTCACCACCGGAGAAGAACGGGCTGTATGCCTTGTGCAATTCCGAGGATAGAAAGGCGAGCAGCTCGCGCAGCCGCGCGCGTTCGAAGGTACCCGCCGCAGGCGCCAAGCCTTTTTCCGGCGCAAGGTCGGCCAAGTATTCGAGGATCGCGTGATTCTCGGTCAGCACCCGCCCGGGCTCCAGCTCCAGGGCGGGCACGTAGCCGTTTGGATTGATTTCTGCGTAGAGCCGGCCGGTCTCCGTGACCCCCCGAGCGGTGTCCGTGCGCTCAAGGGAGAACGGGGTTTCCAGCTCATTGAGCACGATGTGCGAAGCCATGGAACACGCACCGGGTTTGTAGTAGAGCTTCATGTGGTTGATCCTCGTGTGTGGGTGAACGGCATGCACATGATATCCATAAGATATGAGATTACTAGAAGTAACCACTCATCCGTTGCTAGAATCGGGTTACCTCAAGGAAACCTGCTTACTTCGATGCCGCTGAAAGTCCGTCGCAACAAAAGCCCTGCGCCACCCGAAACCTGCATGCTGACCGAGTGCATGGCGGTGATCGCCGGCGCCTGGGCGCCGAATGTCATCTGGTGCCTGCGCGAGGGACCGCGGCGATTCAACGAGTTGCGGATCGACATTCCACCGGTGTCGGCGAAGGTACTCTCGACACGGCTCACGGAGTTGACGGCGCGCGGCGTCGTTCAGCGGCATGTAAAGGACACCTCACCGCCTTCGGTCGAGTACGCGCTCACCGACCTCGGCCGGGAGTTGATTCCGGCGTTGGACGAGATCGTGAAGGTTGGCCACAAACTGAAGGCAAAAGGTTATCTCGTCACCCATGAGCACTGATCGACGCCCGCCGCGGAACGGCTGAGAGCTTGTGAAGAAATCGTCGCGAGCAGAGCCGAGTGCAAGGCGCGAGTGAGCGAACGACGAGACATATCAAATAGATAGGCGAGG
>JBKBMG010000062.1:3822-28285 GCA_046295975.1 Rhodocyclaceae bacterium | reverse complement strand
TCGTCGGCCTGCTCGCCATCGTCCGCGCCGGCGCCGCCTATGTCCCCGTCGATCCCGATTTCCCGCCCGAGCGCATCGCCCTGATGCTCGAAGACAGCGGCTGCGTCGCCGCGCTGATCTCGCCGACGCTGCGCCAGCGCATCGCCCTGCCGCCCGGGGTACTGGCCATCGACGCGGTGTTTGACGCCGTGCTCGATGCCGATGCGTTCGCCCCGCAGGCGCCCGACGTCGCCCCATCCAGCGCGTCGCAGGCCGGCCCGGAATCCGCGGCCGAAACCACGACCGCACCGGCGCACCAGCACACACCCAGCCCCGACGACCTGGCCTACCTCATCTACACCTCCGGCTCCACCGGCCGGCCCAAGGGCGTGCGCCTGTTCCAGCGCAACGCCGCCGGCTTCTTCGCCACGCTGGCGCCCAGCTTCGGTTTCGCGCCCGGCCAGCGGCTGCTCGCGCTGACCACGGTCAGCTTCGACATCGCCGCGCTCGAACTGCTCGGCGCGCTCGCCCACGGCATGACCGTCGTGCTCGCCGATGCCGTCCAGGCACGCGACCCCGAGCGCATCGTCGCGCTCATCGAAGCCCACGCCATCGACGTGCTCCAGACCACCCCCACCCCACTGCGCATGATCCTCGAGGCGCCCGGCGGCGAGCGCGCGCTGGCACGCCTCGCCACCCTGCTCGTCGGCGGCGAGGCCTTGCCCCGCGATCTGGCCGCGCGCCTGGCGCGGCTCGCCACGACCACCGTGCATAACGTCTATGGGCCCACCGAGACCACCATCTGGTCGGCCGCCTCGATCGTGCGCGATGACGCCCCCACCCTGGGCCGGCCCCTGCCCGGCGAGCGCATCTTCGTCCTGTCCCCGGCGCTGCGGCCGCAGCCGCCCGGCGCTCCCGGCGAAATCGCCATCGCCGGGGCCGGCGTCGGCGGTGCTTACCATGAGCGCCCCGAGCTTTCGGCCGAACGCTTCATCCTCCGTCCCGAGCTGGCCGAGGGGCCGATCTATCTCACCGGCGATCTCGGGCGCTGGGATCATCACGGCAATCTGCACTATCTCGGCCGCAACGATGACCAGATCAAGATCCGCGGCATGCGCATCGAGGCCGGCGAGGTCGAGCAGGCCTTGCGCGCCCTGCCCGACGTGCGCGACGCCGTCGTCCTCGCCCGCCCGGGCCGCGACGGCATCCATGAACTCGTCGCCTGGGTCGTCTGCCCGGATCTGCCCGCGCTCGTGCCCCTGACACCCCAGACCGTACCGCTGTGGCGCGCCGAGCTCGCCCGCCATCTGCCCGAGGCCTGCATCCCCGCACACTTCGTGCGCGTCGAGGCCCTGCCCCAGACCCCAAACGGCAAGATCGACCGTCGCGCCCTGCCCGAACCCGAGACGCGCACCCCGGCCGACGCGCAACCACCCGACACCACCGCCCGCGCGCCCGACGGCCCCCGCGAGCGCGCCATCGTCGATGCCTTCAACGATGTGCTCGGCACCCAACTCGGGGCCGACGACGACTTTTTCATTCATGGCGGCCACAGCCTGCGCGCGATGCAGGCCATCGGCCGCATCAACCGCGCCCTGAAAGCCCAATATCGGCTGCACGACCTGTATCTTGCCCGCACCCCGGCGGCGCTTGCGCGCCTGCAGCCGGACGACGGCACGGGCACCATCCCGCAGGCCCCCGACCTGGCCGATTACCCGCTGACCGCGACACAGACCGCGCTGTGGGTGCTGGAGCAACAACACCCCGGCTATCGCGGCTACATCGTGCCCGGCCTGTACCGCGTGCACGGGGCGTTCGACCCGGATCTGCTGCGCCGCGCATGGGACGCCGTCACCGCCCGCCACGAAGCCCTGCGCACCGTCTTCGTCATGCGCGACGGCGAGCCGCGGCAACGCATCGTCGACGACCTGCCGGCCGAATGGATCGAAGAAGACTGGCGCGGAAAGCCGATCGCGGCGGCGCATGCGCGCGCCGCTGAGCTCACCGCCGACGGCTTCGATCTGGTACGCGGCCCGCTGTTCCGCATCGTCTGGCTGCGCACCGACTCACCGACCGAGGCGGCCGAGGCGAGCGGCGTCACCCACGCCACACCCGGGTCGCGCACGACCCACGACGACACGGACACCGGCCTCCACCATGGCCTGCTGCTGCTCGTCGCCCATCACCTGATCACCGACGGCTGGTCGGACCAGCTCCTCGCGCGCGACCTGTCCCGCGCCTGCGCCGCACTGGGCGCGGGACAAGCGGTCGTGCTCGATCCGCCACCGCCCTGCCGCTTCCGCGACTTCGCCTTCTGGCAGCGGCAGACCGAAGACGGCGCGCAAGCACGCGCGCACCGCGACGCCTGGCGCCACCGCCTGCTCGAGCCCACCCCGGCGCCCGCCCTGCAGCTACCGGCCGACGGCCCGCGCGCGACCACCGCCGAGCGCCTGTGCGCGCAGCAAGCCTTCGCCCTCGACGGCCCCGCCGGCCAGGACTGGCGGGCGCAGATCCCCGCCGCGCGACGCAGCGCCGCACTGATCGCGGCGAGCTTCGCGCTGCTCCACATCGAGAGCGGCCAGACCGACCTCGTCATCGGCATGCCGGTCGCCGGGCGCGAACGGCCGGAACTTCAGGACCAGGTCGGGTTACATCTCAATATGTTGCCGCTGCGCTTGCGCATCGACCCGGCGCACAGCCTGCGGGCGCTGGTCGAGCAATGCGCACACCTGCTCGACGACGCCCTGTCGCGTGCCGAATACCCCTTCGCCCGGCTGGTCGAGGCGCTCGGTATCGCGACGCCCCCCGGCCGCCATCCCGTTTTTGACGTCATGCTCATCATCCATCAACACGACACCCCGGTTTTCAGACTCGACGGTGCCGAAGTCACCCCCTTGCCCTCGCCGACACCTGGCGGCCGCTTCGACCTCGACATCGAGCTGTGGCTCGACGACGCAGGCCTCCACGGCTTCCTCGAGTACGACCGGGGGCTGTTCTCGTCATCGCGTGCCGCAACCTGGAGCGCACACTTGCACGCCACGTTGATGGCGCTCGCACAGGCCCCGGAGCTATCCCTGGCGGCCCTGCGCACCACGCTGACCGGATACTCCGAAGCCCGTGAGCGTGCCGATTTCGTCGCCCAAAGCCTGGCCCTGGACGAGGATTTCTGAGCATGTGCGGCATCACCGGAATCCTCTCGCTCGACCCACGGCGCCCGGTCGAGCGCGCACCGCTCGAAGCCATGACCCGCGAGCTCGTGCATCGCGGCCCCGATGACGAAGGCTTTCACGTCCAGGGCCCGGTCGGCCTCGGTTTTCGCCGGCTCGCCATCGTCGATCCGCGCCCGGCCGGCAACCAGCCGCATTACGGCAATGGCGACAAGGTCGTGTCGGTGTGCAACGGCGAGATCTTCAACCACGAGGCCCTGCGCGAAGACCTCATCGCGCGCGGCCACGCCTTCCGCTCCCGCGCTGACGTCGAAGTGGTGCCCCATGCCTATCAGGAATGGGGCGACGGCGTGCTCGACCGGCTCAACGGCCAGTTCGCCTTCGCCGTCTATGAGCCGGAGCGCCATCGCCTGCTGCTTGCGCGTGATCCGGTCGGCATCTGCCCGCTGTTCTGGTGCGAGGTCGACGGCCTGCTGCTGTTCGCCTCCGAGATCAAGGCCTTGCTTGCCCACCCCGCGGTGCCGCGCCAGCTCGACCCGAGCGGCCTCGACCAGATCCTGACCTTTCCCGGCACGGTCAGCCCGCGCACGCTGTTCGCCGGCATCCACGCCCTGCCACCGGGGCACGCCCTCGTCGTCGAGGATGGGCGCATCACGCTGCACGGCTACTGGGACCTCGACTACCCGCAAGGCGAGGCCGCGCCCGCCCCGAGCGACTGGGAAGCGCAGCTCGAACACCTGCTGCGCCAGGCCGTGTCGCGCCGCCTGCAGGGCGATGTCCCGGTCGGCTTCTATCTGTCCGGCGGACTCGACTCGTCACTCGTCGCCGGCCTGATCCACGACCTGCGCCCGAATGACGACTGGCGTGCGTTCTCCGTCGTGTTCGACGACGACGCCATCGACGAACGCGGCTTTCAGCGTCAGGTCGCCGACCGCATCGGCGCCCGACTGACCTCGGTGCCGTTCTCCGCCGACGAGATCGACCATCGCCTGCGCGCCGTGGTGCGTGCCGCCGAGACCCCGCTGCGCGAGACCTACGACACCTGCTCGCACGCGCTGTCGCAGGCGGTTGCTGAATCCGGTTGCAAGGTCGTGCTCTCCGGCGAGGGCGCCGACGAACTGTTCGCCGGCTACGTCGGCTACCGCTTCGACCTGGCGCGCGACGCCACCGGCGACGGTTTCACAGACCCCTTCGACGGCGACGAATGGGAAGAGATCCGCGCCCGCGAGACCCTGTGGGGGGACGGCGACTTCTTCTACGAGCGCGACTACGCCGGCTTTCGCGACACCCGCGCCGCGCTCTACGCGCCGGGGCTGGCGGCGCGGCTCGGCCAGTTCGACTGCACCCGCGGCGCGGCAGTGGACACCACCCGCCTGACCGGTCGCCACCCGCTGCACAAGCGCTCCTACGTGGACTTCAAGCTGCGCATCGCCGACCACCTGCTCGCCGACCACGGCGACCGCATGACCTTCGCCCACAGCGTGGAAGGACGCTACCCCTTTCTCGACGCCGACCTGATCGACTTCGTGCGCCGCCTGCCGCCGTCGCTGCTGATGCAGGACGGCCGCGAGAAATACCCGCTGCGTCGCATCGCCCGCAAATACGTCCCGCCGGCCATCATCGAGCGCGAAAAGTTCGCCTTCGTCGCCCCGGGCAGCCCCGCCCTGCTCGCACGCGCGCGCGACGGCGCGGCCGAGTGGGTCGCCGACCTGCTCGACCCGACGCGCATCCGTGCCGAGGGCGTGTTCAACGCCGACACCGTCGCCCGGCTGCGCCAAGCCTATCTGCAGCCCGGCTTCAGCGTAAACCAGACCTTCGATATCGATCTGATGATGATCGTGCTCACCTTCCAGCTGTTCCGGGAGGAATTCCGCTTGTCCAGCCCAACCTGAGGTCACCAAGGAGGATTTCCAATGCGCCGCCCCCACGCCTGCCTGCTCGCCGCCGCCTTGCTGCCCTTGTTCGCCCATGCCGCCACGCCGGAAGACGCTCGCTACCGCGAAGCCTTCGAAGCCGGCTACCAGGCCGCGCTCGAAGCTGCCCGCGCGGCCGTCGCCGAAGGGCGATCGCTGGACACGCTGCAGCCAACCGTTCCCACCACGCCGCCGCCGGACGCGGCATCCTCCGCGGCACCAGCAGCGACCGCCGCCACCGACACCGGCGACAGCGCGCGCGAGCCGCGCGAATGGTGGAACCACTCCAGCCTGCGCTACCCGCTGCGGACCGACCGCTGGCGCCACGGCGCCCAGCTTTCGCTGACCTTCGCCAGCCTCGACGGCAACGAAAAGGGCGACATCTACCGCGGCAACGGCAGGCTCCACAGCCGCTATGGGCGGTGGACCAACGAATTGTCACTGACGGTGGACAAGCGCGACACCCAATACCCCGGCGGCGGCGGCAACGTCCGCGACCTCTTCGCGCTGCAAGAGTCGTTGCGCTACGACCTCACGCCGGCGTGGTACACCGCCGGCGGCTTTATCCTGGAACGCGACGATCAATCGCTGATCAGCCGGCGCATCACCGCTTTGCTCGGCGTCGGCCGCTACTGGATCGACGACGACCGCTTCCGCTTGAACACCTATGTGGCGCTTGGTTTTCTGGACGAACGCTACATGAGCTACGTGCGCAATCACGTCGGCGTCAACCAGCGTGATTCGGCGCTGGGCTACTTCTACCAGACCTTCGACTGGCAACTGTCCAGCAACTGGAGCCTGCGTCAAGGCCTTCGCCTGATGTACGACCTCAGCAAGTCCGACAGCTACGAGTTCGATCCGATCAACTCCATCCCCCCCGGCCCGGACAATCCCATGGGTTTCGAACGCTACCGCGCCTACGACAACACCTACCGCTACCGCACCATCGCGGCACTCGACTTCGACTACCGCCTGAGCCCGACGAGCAAGGTATCGTTCGGTATCGAGAACCGCTACGACAACAACCCGTGGCCGGGCGTCAAGCGTCGCGACGACGTCCGCCGCATGACCTTCAACCTGATGTTCTGAGCCTGTGCCCACCGAAACGCTCCCCGCCCGTCGGGGGCGGCAGGCGGCAAACCCGCAGGCCGGGGCACCGAATCAACGCAACACACCAACGCAACGCCACCGCATCCGAGTGCTTCCGGAGTTTGCCTTGACCGCATTGAACAAGAAGTCGCTGCACGCCGTCATCGATCACCTGCTCGCCCGCCGTCCCGGAGCGATCGCCATCGAACAGGGTGAACACCGCATCGACTACCGCCAGCTCGGTCTCGCCAGCACCACGCTCGCCCACCGGCTACGCGCCGCCGGCGTCGCGCCCGGCGTCATCGTCGCGCTGCCGATGCCGGCCTCGGTCGAATACGTCGTCGCGGTGCTGGCCACGGTGCGCGCCGGCGGCATTTTCATGCCCCTCGATCCGGCCTGGCCGGACGAGCGCCTGCGCCGCGTATTCACCCGCGCCCGCCCGGGTGTGGTCGTGACGCGCGACGGCGAGACGACGATCGGTGCACGCCTGGCCAACTGCGCGGGCGGCGCGGGCGGCGCGGTGCCCTGCCTGGGTGTCGCCGCCGTGCAAGACCTCGCCAGCACCGACGAGGGCGGCGCCCCCGCCCCCCTGCCGGTCACCGCCGGCGACGACGACACCGGCTACCTGATCCACACCTCGGGCTCCACCGGCGAGCCCAAGCTGATCGCCGGACGCAACAAGGGCGTCAGCCACTTCGTACACTGGGAGGTCGCCGAACTCGGCCTCGACGAACACGTACGCGCGAGCTTCTTCGCGCCGCCGACCTTCGACGTCAGCCTGCGCGAGATTTTCGTGCCGCTGCTCGCCGGCGGCACGCTGGTGATCCCCGAGCCCGACGTGCGCGCCGACATCGCGCGCCTGGTCGACTGGCTGCGCGCCCGCAGCGTCAGCCTGATGCACAGCGTCCCCTCGCTGTTCCGCCTGATCACCCGCGCCCTGCGCGACGCCGAACACGGCGGACTGCCGGCGCTGCGCCACGTCTGCCTCGCCGGTGAGCCGCTGTTCGGCGCCGACGTCGCCGCCTGGCACGCGGTCAATGACGGCCACGGCCACGACACCCCGTCCTGCGCGCTGATCAACCTCTACGGCCCGTCCGAGACCACGCTGGCCAAGGCCTTTCACCGCATCGACCGCGAGAGCTACGCGCCGGGGGCGATCGTCCCCATCGGTCAGCCCATCGCCAACACCGCCCTGCTGCTCCTGCGCGACGGCCGGCTGGCCGAGATCGGCGAGATCGGTGAGATCCACATCCGCACGCCATTCATGAGCAACGGCTACTGGCAGGACCCGGCACGCACCGCCGAAACCTTCGTCGCCAACCCGTTGAGCGAACAAGCTGACACGATCTACCGCACCGGCGACCTCGGCCGCTACCGCGCCGACCGCAGCGTCGAGTTCGTCGGCCGCGCCGACCGCCAGGTCAAGATCGACGGCGTACGCATCGAACTGCCCGAGATCGAGGGCGCGCTGCGTGCCCACCCGGCCATCGACGAAGCCGCCGCCCACGTCTTCCGCCTGACCGACGGCGGCCTCGCGCTGGTCGGTTATTTCACCAGCCACGCCGGCATCGAGGCCGCCGCGGTGCGCAGCCACCTCGAAACCCTGCTGCCGGGGGCGATGATCCCCGGCCATCTGGTCGCGCTGCCGGCCCTGCCCAAGAACCTCAACGGCAAGATCGACCGCAAGGCCCTGCCCCGCCCCGACGCGCTGCTCGGCACCGATCACGCCTACAGCGCGCCCGACGGGCCGACCGAAACCCGGCTGGCGGCGCTGTGGGCCGACGCCCTCGGCGTCGAGCGCGTCGGCGCCACCAGCCCATGGCTGGCCGTGGGCGGCAATTCGCTGCGCGCGATCGGGCTGATCGGACGCATCAACCGCGCCTTCGACACCGCGCTGACGATTCGCGACTTTCTCCAGAACGGCACGATCCGCGCCCAGGCAAAGCTGATTCAGGCGCGCCGCGCCGACGACCTGCCGCCCCTCGAACGCGCGCCCGAGGCCGACGACTACCCGCTCACCGACGAGCAGCGCCGGCTGTGGATTCTGTCGCGGCTCGAAAGTGGTGCCACGCTGTACAACAACGTCGAATGGCTGCAGCTTGACGGCGAACTCGATGACGACGCCCTCGCCCGCGCCTTTCAGGCCCTGGTCGACCGCCACGAATCGCTGCGCACCGGCTTCATCGTCAATGCCGACGGCGAGCCGCGTCAGCGCATTCTCCCGCAGCTGACCATCGACCTGCCCCGGGCATCGCTGCCACCGATCGACGAAGCTCGACACGACGCCGCGCCCCACCCGCTGCTGGTACAGACGCTCGCCGCCGAACGCAGCACCGCGTTCGATCTGGAGCACGGCCCACTGCTGCGTCTGCACCTGTTTCATGAAGGCGCGCTTCGTCACCACCTGCTGGTGACGATGCACCACATCGTCTGCGACGGCTGGTCGATGGGTCTGCTCATCGACGACCTGGCGGCCGCCTATGCCGCAGCCCGCGACGGCCGCGACGCCGGGCGCCCCGCGCCGGCCCTGCGGCCGCGCGACATCGCGCACTGGCGTGCCCGCGTCGACCAGGGCGCGCTGTTCACCCGCTGTCGCGACTACTGGCGTACCCGCCTGGCCGACGCCGACCAGCGCGCGCAGCTGCCCACCGATCCGCTTGCCGACGGCCCGGCGCGACTCGCCGGCAGCATCGACGTCGACCTGCCGCGCGAACGCGTCACCGCCCTGCGTGCCCTGCTCGCCGAGCGTGGCGCGACGCCTTTCATGGCGGTCGCGGTCGCCCTCGCCACGCTGCTGCAGCGCTACGGCGGACGCGACCAGGTCATCCTCGGCGTGCCACTGGCCGCCCGCAGCCATCCCGACATGGAAGGCGTGGTCGGCTTCTTCGTCAACACCTTGCCGCTGGTGCTGCATCTGGCCCCCGAACACAGCTTCGCCACGCTGCTCGAACAGGCCGGCCGCGCCATCGGCGATCTGCACGCCCACTCCGCCCTGCCCTTCGACGGCCTGCTGGCCGAATTTGGCGACGGTCGCGATCCGCTGACCAACCCCCTGTTCGAGGTCTTTCTGGCGGCCGAACCCACGGCACGCGACCTCGGCATCCCCGGGCTGGCGCTGACCGAGCACGAGCCACCCGACGCGCCCGCACGCTACGACCTGACCCTGCGCTTTGCCGACGACGGCGAGCACTGGCGCCTGCGGCTGGAGTACCGCCGCTCGCTGTGGAGCGAGGCCTTCATGCGTCGCTTCGCCCGCCACCTGTCGCACTGGCTCGACGCCGCCGCCACCGCGCCCGACCAGCCCCTCGGCGAGCTCGACATGCTGGCCTCCGACGAGCGCCAGTGCCTGCGCCAATGGGCGCAAGGGCCGCACCGCCCCTTGCCCCAGACCACGCTGCCCGGCGCCTTCGCCCGCCGCGCCGCGCAAATGGCCGATGCCCCCGCGCTGCGGGTGGACGCCGGCACCGAGGCCAACCCGGCCCCCGGCGCACCCGTCCCATCGGTTGCAGGCGCATCGCTTGCGTTCACCGAACTTTCCTATGCACAACTCGCCGCGCAGGCCGCACGCATCGCCACCGGCCTGCGCGACGCACACGGCCTCCGCCCCGGTGACATCGTTGCCGTGCTGCTGCCACGCGACGCGCGCTGGCCGGCGGCCCTGCTCGGCGTGCTCGCCAGCCACGCCACGGTGATGCCGCTCGACCCGGCCCACCCGGCGTCGCGCATCGAAGAATTGCTGCACGACGCCGAACCGGCCCTGCTGATCGCCGACGACGACACCCATCCCGCGTGCCGGCACACGCCGCGCATCACCTTCGACGCGCTGCTCGCCGCCGGCGACACCGCCCCCGGCACGGCTTCCAGCCCCCCCCACGTCCCGCCCGACTCCCCGGTCGACGCGCCAGCGAACATCCCCGCGACTTCATCCGCGCCCGACGCCACCAGCGCGCTCGCCACATTCGAACCCTTCGGCGACCCCGACGCCGCGGCTTACCTGATCTACACCTCCGGCTCCACCGGCACCCCCAAGGGCGTGCTGGTGTCGCATCGAGCGTTTCTCAACATGCTCGAGGATCAGATCGATGCACTCGGCGTGGGCGCCGGCGACGTCGTCATGCAGTTTCTGTCGCCGGCCTTCGATGCTGCCTTGTTCGAGTTCTTTCTGGCGCTGCTGTCGGGCGCCAGCGCGGGCATCCCGGCCCGCCATCCGCTCAACGACGCGGGCGAGTACGTGCGCACCGTCGACCGTCTCGGCGCCACCGCGATCCTGCTCACGCCGGGCTTCCTGCGTGCCCTGGGCGACGCCCCGCTGTCTTCGGTGCGCCTCGTCATCAGCGGCGGCGAGCCGCCGATCATCGACGACGTCGCCCGCGTGCTGGCCACCGGCAAACGCTACATCAACGCCTACGGGCCGACCGAGGCCGCGGTCAACGCCACCCTTCACGAAATCCGCGCTGGCGAGCCGCTGCCCCGGCGCGTTCCGCTGGGCCGCGCCACCGCCAACACCCTCGTCGACGTGATCGCCCCCGACGGGAGCCTGCTGCCGCCGGGCATCACCGGCGAGCTGCGCATTGCCGGCGCCGGCGTCGCCCTCGGCTACCTGCGCCGGCCGGCGCAGACCACGCGCCTGTTCGGCACCGGACCCGACGGCACCCGCCACTACCGCAGCGGCGACCGGGTGCGCCGCGAAGCCGACGGCAGCCTGATCTTCGTCGGTCGCGTCGACGACCAGGTCAAGGTGCGCGGCCACCGCATCGAGCTCGGCGAAGTCGAGCACGCCCTCACCGCCGTGCCCGGTGTGCGCGCCGCGCGCGTGGTCGCCCGACAACAGGGCGGTGAAACCCGGCTCACCGGCTACTGGCTCGCGGAAACCACCACGACAACCACCGCCGAGGCTGACGCCCCCACCCCCAGCTACCCCGAGACCGCCCCGGCCCCGGCCACCTCCGCAACGGACGACGGCAACGCGGTTCACACCCCCCGCCCCATTCCCGACAGCGCCACGCTGCGCGCCGTGCTCGCCGCCCGCCTGCCGGACTACGCCATCCCCGCCCATTTCATCCGCCTCGACGCCTTCCCGCTGACGGCCAACGGCAAGCTCGACCGCGAGCGCCTGCCCTCGCCCCACGTCGCCGACGCAACCACCGTCGAGGCCCCGCGCAACGCCGACGAGGCCGCCTTGGTCGCGTTGTGGCGCGAGGTGCTCGAGATTCCGGACGGGGTCCCGCTCGGACGCGAGGCCGATTTCTTCGCGCTGGGCGGACGCAGCCTCGCCGCCAACCGCCTCGCCCTGCGTGCCGCGCGCGCGCTGGGGCGCGAGGTCGCCCTGCGCGACCTCTACGCGGCGCCGACCCCGGCCGCGCTGCTCGCGCGACTGACCGCCCGCGGCAACACCGACCTGCCGCGCCTGCCGGAACGGCAACCGGCACCGCTGTCGCCAATGCAACGCCGGCTGTGGGTGATCAGCGGCATGGAAGACAGTGGCGGCGTGTACCACATCTCCGGCCTGACCCGGCTCGAAGGCGCGCTCGACCTCGACGCCCTGCGCGCCGCGCTGGTCGACCTGTGCGCCCGCCACGCGGTGCTGCGCACGCGCTTCGTCGCCGACGCCAGCGGCACCCCGAGCCAGATCAGCGACCCGGCCGGCCCCCCGCCGCTACGCGTGCATGACCTGGCCCCCGAAGTCACCGCTGCGATCACGAGCGCAGCCGCCCGCCCGTTCGACCTTGCATGCGAATGGCCGCTGCGCGTCGATGTCTGGCGCCACGCCCCCGACCGTCACGACGTGCTCGTGGTCCTGCACCACCTCGCCGCCGACGGCTGGTCGATGCCGATCTTTGAGCGCGAACTCGCCCAGGCCTACAACGCCCGCCGGCACGGTCACGCCCCGGCCTGGGTGCCGCTGCCGGCGCAGTACCGCGATCTCGCCGCGTGGCAGCAGGCGTTACTCGATCAGGGCGGCGCCGCAGCCGACGCCGCGTACTGGCAGGATGCCCTCGCCGGCGAATTGCCCATCCTCGACCTGCCCACCGACCGCCCCCGCCCGGCGGTGCGCCGCTTCCATGGCGCGACCTTCGACCATCGCCTGACCGCACGGCACTTCGAAGCCCTGCAGACACTCGCCGCCACGCACGCCTGCTCACCGTTTACCGTCTTTCTGAGCCTCGTCCAGCTGCTGCTCGCGCGCCTCTCGCGTCAGGACGAAGTCATCGTCGGTGTCCCCGTCTCCGGCCGCGCCCATCCGGCGAGCGAAGGCTTGATCGGCTTCTTCGTCAACACCTTGCCGATTCGCACCCGGCTGATCGCGGCGACCACCGCCGCGCCGAACGCCGATGCCGGAGCCCGCTCCAGTGCCCGCTCCAGTGCCAACTCCACGTCTCCCTCCACACCCACCGGCGCGCGCTCGAACGACGGCAGCGCGGCAACCATCGAACCGAGCTTCACCGACTTGCTGGCACAGGTCGCCGCCACGCTGACCGCCGCCCAGCAGCACCAGGCCTATCCCTTCGACCGTCTGGTCGAGGAGCTCGACCTGCCGCGCGATCCGTCCCGCTCGCCGGTGTTCGACGTGCTCGTCTCGCTCGACGAAGCCGCCGGCACGCCCCCCGCGCTCGACGGCCTGCACGCCACACCGCTGACACTGGAACGCAGCGGATCGCGCTGCGACCTGTGGTGGATGCTGGATCTGACCGGTGCCGTGCCGACCCTGCGTGTGGAGTACGACACCGACCTGTTCGATCCCGCCACCATCGCCGACTGGACGACCCGTCTCGAGCAGCTGCTCAACGCCGCCGCCCGTACGCCGGATGCGGCGAGCACTCGCCTGGACTGGCTGGCCGCCGGCGAACGCGAGCGCATTCTCGCCGCCTCGCACGGTTTTTCCGGCACAGCGGAACTGCCCGAGCAGACCGCCATCGACCGCTTCGAGGCCATGGCCCGCGCTCACCCCGACGCGCTGGCGCTGATCGACGACCACGGTCAATGGACCTACCGCGCGCTCGATCGCGCCGCCAACGCGCTCGCGCACAAGCTGCGCGAACACCTGGTGCCGTCGGCCACACGCCCCCACTCCAGCTCCGGCTCCACGATCGGGTCCGTCGCCCACGATGACCACGCACCCGGCAGCGCCACCCGACCCGGTGACGGTGACGCGGTGCGTCATGCCGAACAGCAAACGCATCCGGACTTCACGACCTCCTCCACGCTCGGCGTGCCGGTCGTCGCGCTGATGCTCGAGCGCGGCCCGGAGATGGCGGTCGCGATGCTGGCCACGCTCAAGGCCGGCGCGGCCTATCTGCCGATCGAACCCGACAGCCCGGCCGAACGCGCTGGCGCGCTGCTCGCCGACGCCGCCGCGCAGCTGCTGCTCGTCTCGCCGGGCATCGTGCCCCCCGTCGGCACACCAGACGATGCAGCCGGTGCGGTCACGACGCCACCATCGACCACTACGCCAACCACTACGCCGACCACTTCGTCCGCCGTCGCCTCCCCGGACACCCTTTCGCCCCCCTCGACCCCCTCGAACCCCTCGTCGACCACCCCGGCCGTGCTCACGCTGGCGCCGATGTCGCCGGCCACCCACGACACCGCCGCCCATGACCCGGCGCCGGTACGCGCCACCCGTGCCGACGACCCGATCTACGTGATGTACACCTCGGGCTCCACCGGCCGCCCCAAGGGCGTCTTCGTCAGCCATCGCGCGGTGCTGCGCCTGGTGCTCGACAGTGACTACTACCGCCCCGAGGCCGGTGACCGCATCCTGCAGCTGTCCAACTACGCCTTCGACGGCGCCACCTTCGACTGCTACGCCGCCTTCGCCCACGCCCTGCCGCTGTGCCTGCCGGACCGCGAGACCGTGCTCGACCTCGACCGCCTCGACCGCTTCGTGCGCGCCCACGGCGTCAACGTGAGCTTCGTCACCACCGGCCTGTTCAACCGGCTGGTGGACCGCGACGACACGCACGCAACGGCGCCGGAAGGCCTCCCCGGCGACTCGCCCGCACCCACTCCGGGGGACGCCACGGCAACCCACGCGCCCTCCGATCACCCGCCCGTCCCGCTGCTGGCCTCGTTCCGCCGCCTCTACTTCGGCGGCCAGGAGGCCTCGCCCGCCCACGTGGCACGGGCATTCCAGCGCCTGCGCCCGGGCGCACTACACCACGTCTACGGCCCCACCGAAGTCACCACCTTCGCCTTGAGCCACGAAGTGTCGGCCGCCGACCTCGTCTCCAACGGACAACCCCCGATCGGCCGGCCGATCGCGCGCACCAGCGCCTACATCGTCGATCGCCACGGCGCGCCGCAACCCGACGGCGTGCCCGGCGAGCTGTGGTTGGGCGGCCCGGGCGTCGCCCACGGCTACCTCGGTCGGCCCGAGCTCAGCGCCGAACGCTTCATCCCGTCCCCCTTCGTACCGGGCGAGCGCCTGTACCGCAGCGGCGACCTGTGCGTACGCCGGCGCGACGGCGTCATCGTGTTCCTCGGCCGACTCGACGGACTGGTGAAGATCCGTGGCTATCGCATCGAAACCGGGGAGATCGAGGCCCGTCTCAACACCGCACCGGGTATCACCCGTGCCTGCGTACTCGCCCGCCCCAGCGCAGGCGGACACATCCTCGTCGCCTATTTGAAGGCGGCCGCCGGGCAGCGGCCGCTTCGATCGACACTCCACGCCCACCTCGCCCGCTGGCTGCCGCCCTACATGATCCCGACGCACTGCGTCGTGCTCGACGACCTGCCGCTCAACGCCAACGGCAAGGTGGACACCCGCGCGTTGCCCGACCCGCAGGCCGTGCCCGACCGCCTGCTGCGCGACACAACCGACGACAGCGCCGGCGCAGACGCCGATCCAGCCACCGCCCCAGACACCACGCAACGCACGCGCACCCCGGCGCAGCAGGTGCTGACCGACGTCTGGTGCGCCGTCCTCGGGCTGGAGCGGATCGGCCTCGGCGACAATTACTTCGCGCTCGGCGGCGACTCCATCCAGGCCTTGCAGATCGTGCATCGCCTGCGCGAGGCCGGCTGGCAGGCGCGCGTCACCGATCTGATGCGCCACCCCAGCATCGACCAGCTCGCGCCGCTGCTGGTGCGCGACACCAATGCCGCCACGTCAGCCACCCATGCCGACGACGCCAGTGCTGCCGATGCGGCCAACGACACCGCCCCCGCGCCGTGGGCGCCAGCGCAGCACTGGTTCGTGGCGCAGGACTTCGCCCGGCCGGCGCATTTCAACCAGTCGATGCTGGTCCACATCGACCCGGCCCTGGCACCCGAACGCCTGCAACAGGCCATCGACACCCTGTGGCAACGCCACCCCGGCCTGCGCCTGCGGCCGACCCCAGACACAGCGGACGGCACGGCATCAGGCGCGCATGGAAACACCGCCACGGCCCCCTTCAGGGACGCAGCCGGGGACAACGGCGAAGGCGTCCATGACGTCAGCGCTCAGGCCACCGCGGGCGCCCCCCGCGATGCGGCAAGCCCCCCCACCCAGCAGGCGCTGCCGGCCGACGCCGCACCCCATGTCGTCGAGCACATCTGCGCCAGTGCGGCCGAAATGCAGGCCGACGCCGCCCGCCGCCAGGGCGGTTTCGATCTCGACAGCGGGCCGTTGTTCGCGGCCGTACGCTACCGCCTGCCGGATGGCGACCGTTTGTTCCTGATCGCCCATCACTGGGTCATCGACGGGGTGTCGTGGCGTGTGCTGCTGGGCGAGCTGCGCGACCTGCTCGACCAGCGTGGGCTACCGCCACCGCCGGTACCGTTCTCGCGCTGGACGCGTGCCCTCTCCGCGCGCGCGGTCGACACCGCGCAACGCGACTACTGGCGGGAACAGGCCCAAGCGCCGGTGAGCGCGCTGCCGCTCGTCGCCGGCTCGCTCGCCAGCCCGCTCGCCGCGCGCGCGCTGCATGCCTTCGAACTGTCGCCAGGCGCGACCGCCAGCCTCACCGCCACCGGCCATGGCGCCTACCAGACACGCGGTGACGAGCTGCTGCTGGCGGCCTGGGCGCTGGCCGTGTCACGTACGCTGGGTGCCGGTGCCGGCGCCGACACCCACACCGCCCCGGCGCACGCGCTGCGGATCACCCTCGAAAGCCACGGCCGCGGCGAGTTCGTGCCCGGCATCGACATCTCGCGTACGGTCGGCTGGTTCACCGCGATCTTCCCGCTGCGTCTGGCCCCCACGTCGCTGGCGCTGCCGACGCTGATCCGCGAGGTCAAGGAGAGCCTGCGCGCGGTGCCCGACCTCGGCGCCGGCTACGGCGTGCTGCGCTGGATGGAACGCGACCCCGGGCTGGTGTCGGCCACGCCACCCTCGATCGGCTTCAACTACCTCGGCCGCTTCGATCAGGATGCCGCGCTCCCGGTCGCGGTCGAGACCACTGGCGACGAGCTCGCCCCCGAAACCGTGCTGCCCCACGCCCTCGACCTCACCGCCGAGGTGCGCGGCGAGCGCCTGCACGTGCGCCTCGTCGCCGATCACGCGCGCCTGCCGGCCCCCTGGTGCGAGGCGCTGGCGAGCGCCTATCGCGACGCCCTGGACGAGATCGCCGATCACTGCCTGGACCCGGACGCCGGTGCGTTGTCGCCCAGCGACGTGGACCTCGGTGACATCGATCTCGCCGATCTCGACGCCATTCTCGACGGACTCGGCAAAGGATGAAGCAGCGATGAGCACACCCGCGGACCCTCCCGTCAGCACCGACTCCGGGCAGCCGGCCCTCACCGGGGCCCTCACTGAGGCCACCTCCGGAGCCCCCTCCGGGGCGCCCTCCGTGGCACCCACCCCGGGGGCGCATCCCGTCCCGCCCGCGCCACCGCTGCTGGGCGAGGTGGCGACCCTGCTCGGGGTTCATCCGCACGACCTCGCGGCCACCCTGGACACCCCGCCCGGCGCCCGGCGTGGCGCGAACCCCGCGCGGCGTCCGCTCACCCGCGAGCAGTCGGGCGCGCTGCTGCGCACCGCGCTCGCCCGGCGCCACGGCGAACACGGTGCCGGCCCGATCGCCTTCATCAATCTCAAGGGCGGGGTCGGCAAGACCACCCTGGCGGTCAACCTCGCCTGCCGCGCAGCGCAGCTCGGGCTGCGCACCTGCCTCGTCGACCTCGACCCGCAGGCCTCCGCGACCCTCGCCCTCGCCGGCGAGCCAAATGACGAAACCGACGTCTTTCTCGACGTCTGGCAACAACCCGACGACACCCTGCCACGCACGCTGTGGTCGATCGCCGACGGGCTCGACCTGCTGCCGTCCTCACTCGACAACACCTTGCTCGACGGCCAGCTCGCCCACCCGGCGCAGCAGAAACGCGCCGTCGCGGGGGTCTGCGACCGGCTCGCCACCCTCGGCTACGACCTGGTGCTGATCGACTGCCCGCCCGCGCTGGGCACTGGCGTGATCTCGACCTTCTGCGCGGTGCGCCAGCTGGTCGTGCCGGTGTGCGCCGACGCCTTCTCGCTGAAGGGGCTGCGCCTGACCGTCGACGAAATGAACGCAATCAGCGACACCTTCTCGCTGCGCCCGCCGCGCATGCGCGTGGTGTTCAATCGCCACGACCGCCGCGAGCGCCTGCATGCCGACACCCTCGCCGAACTGCGCAGCCGCCACGGCGACGCCTTGCTCGACGCCGCGCCGCGTGTCAGCGCCCAGTACGCCCGCGCGCTGGCCACCCGACGCAGCGTGTTCGGCCCACCCCGCCAGCCGGTCGCCGCCGCCGACATCGACGCCTGCCTGCGCGAACTGCTCGACCTGAACCGGGAGCCCGTTGAATGACCGCACCCAGCAACAAGACCCCCTCCGCCGCGCCAGGCGACGACGCGCCCCGTCGCGGACGCCGGCGCCGACTCTACGCCAGCGAGCCCGCCGAGGGCGCGACCACCGTCCCGGCCGCCGCCGACAGCGCCGCGGATTCCGACGCCTGCGCCACCGACGCCTGCGCCACCGACGCCTGCGCCACCGACGCCCGCGCCACCGACGCCTGCGCCACGGCGGATTCCGCGCCCCTGGCCCCATCCGCCGACGACACCGCGGCGGAGCGCACCCAACCATTACCGTCGCCCGAGATTCTCGACGCTGAGCGCACCGCGCCCTCGCGGCCTGCAGCGCCACGCGCCGGCTGCATCCGCTCACCCGTGCTGCGTCGGCAGAAGGCCAGGCAGACGATTCATGACCACGCGTTGCTCGCCGGCGGCGCCATGGCGATTCCGGTGCCGCTGCTGGACATCGCAGCCGAAGCCGCGATTCAGGTACGCATGGTGCACCGGCTGAGCGAGATCTACGGACTGGATTTCGCCGAGGAACGCGCCAAGGCGCTGGTCGCCGCCGCCATCGGCGGCTTCTCCACCGGCCTCGCAGCCAACGGCGTGTTGCGCTTCGCCAGCTATCTGCTCAACTTCTGGACCTCGGCGGCGGCCTCGGCGGCCATCACCTACGGCATTGGCCGGCTGTTCATGCACCATTTCGAACGCGGCGGCCGGCTTGAGGACCTGCACCCCGATACCGCCGCGCGCAGCCTGCGGCAACACGCCCGCAACTGGCGCGGATCACCGCCGGCACAGGCTCAGGGCGCAAACGTAAGCAGCTAGGGGATACAGATCAAATCCGTTCGCCCTGAGCGCTCCGGCTGCGCTCAGGGCAGGTTTATCGAAGAGCATCCCTCGAAAACTCATGGACTTAGGCAGACTCAGCCCGAACAGTGGGGAGTGAATCAGTGCTTCCCTGGCGTCGGACACTCCACACCACGGTTTCGCCATGATCGACAAACGCAACGTCCGCAATCTCTATCCACTCACTCCGCTGCAGGAAGGCATGCTGTTTCATGCCCTGCACCAGCCGGACTCGCGTGCCTATTTCGAACGCCTCGAGTACGGACTGGAAGGCGCGATCGACATCGACGCCTGGCACGGAGCATGGCAGGACCTGACCGACCGCCACGACATCCTGCGCACCCTCTTCGCGGTGCGCAACACGCCACGCCCGTTGCAGGTCGTGCTGCGCGAGGTGCCTGCCCCGGTGGAGTGGCACGACCTGTCCGCCGACGACGAAGCCGGCGCGCGGGCGCGCATCGAAGCCTGGAAGGCCACCGATCTGGCGCGGGGCTTCGAACTCACCCGCGCGATTCCGTGGCGCGTGGCGCTGTTCGGACTCGGCGGCGACCGCCATCGGGTGGTCTGGAGTTTTCACCACATCCTGCTCGACGGCTGGTGCCTGGGCATTCTGCAGCACGAATTCGACCAGTGTTACCTCGCCCGGCTGTCTGGCCAGCAGGCGCAACTACCCCCGGCCCCGGCCTACGCCACCTATGTGCGCTGGCTGCAGGCGCGCGACCTGGACGCCGATCGCGCCTACTGGCGCACCCTGCTCGACGGCTTCGAAACCCCCACGCCGGTGCCGCCGCGCATCGACCAGCGCTTTCGCGAAGGCGGCGCGGCACCTTCGCGTACCCGCATCGAGCACCGCCATGCGCTCGACACCGCCGACAGCACCCGCCTGGGTGCACTCGCGCGCGAGCTCGGGGTCACCCCGAGCAGCGTGGTGCAGGCCTTGTGGGGGCTGCTGCTGGCCGCCAGCCACGGCAGCCGCGAGGCGGTCTTCGCCGCCACCGTGTCCGGCCGGCCAGCGGAGCGGGCCGGAGCCGCAGCCACCGTGGGCCTGTTCATCAACGCGGTCGCGGTGCGCGTCGGCTTCGAAGCGGAGGAGACCCTGGGCACCCTCATCCGCCGCGTCCACGAACAGGCCATCGCCTCCCGCGCGCACGACATGACGCCGCTGGCCGACGTGCAGGCCGACCACCCGCTGCGCGATCGCCTGATCGATCACATCCTGGTGTTCGAGAACTACCCGCAGCACGACACCCCGGCCGACCCGCGGCTGCCGCGCGCCAGCGAGGACGACGTCGACCTGCATGAATACACCCACTACGGGTTCGAGTTCCAGTTCCTGCCCGGCACGCAGGCGGTGCTGCGCTTTCGCTACGATCCTGCACGCCACGACGCCGCCACGGTCGCGTCCCTGGGCACGCGACTGGCGGCGTTGCTGCGCAGCCCCGCCGACGCCGTGCTCGACGCCACGCTGAATTCGATCTGCCCCAACTGGCGCGGGCCGCGCCGCATCGGACTGGCGGCGAGCTTTACCGTCGAGCCGGTCGAACAGGCGTTGCGCCAGTGGCTGCGCCGCTTCGCTCAGCCCGGCGTGGTCTCGCTCGCGCCGTACAACCAGTGCCCGACGGCGCTGCTCGACCCGGCCGGCGCACTTGCCGGCGCCGACCTCGCCGTTCTGCTGTACCGCCCCGAAGACGGCCTGCGCGACCTCGACACCCTGCTCGCCACCGACCCCGAGGCCGCCGCGCAACGCCTGCAGGCGCGCCACCAGGCCACCGTTGCCGCGTTCGATCAATGGCGCGCGCGCAACGATGCCCCGCCGCTGGTCGTCGGTCTGCTGCCTTCCAGCCTGCCCATCGGCGGGGCGCACCCCGGCGCACCATCCGGCCTGCGCGACCTGGTCGCGCGGCTCGACCAGGACTGGGCCAGCCGGGTGAATCAAGCGGCGTCGCCGCGCATCGCCGCCGTCGACCTGCGCGACCCCCGCCCGCTGTCCGGCCTGCCCGGCGCACTGTGGCCCGACCCGGCCGCCGAGCGGCTCGGTCACGTCCCCTACACCGAAAGCGCCTGCGAGGCGCTCGGCGCGGTCATCGCGCGCAACGTGCTGGCGCGTTCGCGGGCGCCGTTCAAGGTGCTCGCGGTCGATTGCGACAACACCTTGTGGTCCGGCGTGTGCGGCGAAGCCGGTCCGCTCGGGGTCGCCATCGAGGCACCGCACCGGGCCCTGCAACGCTTTCTGATCGCACGCCAGGACGAAGGCTTTCTGATCGTGCTGGCGAGCAAGAACATCGAGAACGACGTCTGGGCGGTGTTCGACCGCAACCCCGACATGCTGCTCAAGCGCGAGCACATCACCGCCGCCGCGATCAACTGGCAGGCCAAGTCGGGCAACCTGCGCACGCTCGCCACCCAGCTCAATCTCGGCATCGACAGCTTCATCTTCCTCGATGACAACCCCGCCGAGATCGCCGAGGTCGCGCACCATTGCCCCGAGGTGCTGGCCCTGCCGCTGCCCGCCGAGCCCGCACGCATGGACGACTGGCTGGCCCTGCTGTGGGCCTGCGACGTGCCCGCCGTCACCGCCGAAGACCGCGAGCGCACGCGCATGATGCAGGCCGAAGTCAGCCGCCAGGCCCTGCTCGCCGGCACCGACAGCCTCGACGCCTTTCTCGCCGGCATCGAGCTGCGGCTGGTGCTCGGACCGATGGCCGTGCACCAGCTGCCACGCGTCGCCCAGCTCACCCAGCGCACCAACCAGTTCAACCTGTCGGGCAAGCGCCGCGACGAAGCCGAAGTCGCCGCGCTTGCCGCGCGCGACGACACCGAGGTGCTCGCCGTCGAGGTCGAGGACAAGTTCGGTGCCTACGGCCTGACCGGCGTGGTCATCGCCCGCCACGACCCGGACCCGGACGACGGCGGCACGCCGGCACTCGTCATCGACACCTTTCTGCTCAGCTGCCGCGTGCTCGGACGCCGCGTCGAACAAGGCATCGTCACCGCGCTGGCGCGGCTGGCCGACGCCCGCGGCGCGCAACGCATCCTCGCGCCGCTGCTGCCGACCGAGCGCAACGCCCCGATCCGCCAGTTCCTCGCCACCCCGCCATGGCGCGAGGCGCACGCAAACCACTTCGTCTGCGACGTCGCCACCGCGCTCGAACCGGTCGCCGGCATCACCCTGGTCGACCAGCACGTCTTCACCCCGCCGGTGGCCACCCCGTCGCGTAACACCACGGGCGACACCGCCGGCACCAGCACGCCCCGCCCGGAGGCCGACAGCGCAGCCGCAGGCGAGGCGGCCCAGTCCTCCGCGCCCGACTCAGGTATGGGTTCGACGTCCGATTCGGCCGTGACAACGGCGACGCCGTTGTCCGGCGCGACCGCCACAAGCGCGGCACAGGCTTCCGCCCCCACCGCGATCGCCGCCGACACGCCCGCCACACTGCCGACCGGCGCGGCACCAGGCTACGCCGTCGCGTCGCCCAACGATCTCACCGTCACCGAGCGGGCGGCCTGCGCCCCCCTGCCGTTGCCGATCGAACTCGACGCACAGCTCGGCGCGCGCCACACGCTGCAGTTCCTGCCCTGGCTGGCACGCGCCGCCGGCTGGCCGCTGCGGCCCCTGCCCGATGTCGGCCCACGCCCCCGCACCGCCGACGGCAACGACGACCCGACGGACTTGCGCGCCCCGACGAGCGACAGCGAACGCCGCGTCGCCGACGTTTTCGCCACCGTCCTGCGCCGCGACGCAATCGACGCCGAACTCAGCTTCGCCGAACTCGGCGGCCACAGCCTGCACGCGGTCCGCGCAGTTTCACGGCTGGAGCAGGCCTTCGGCCGCAGCCTCGGGCTGACCCGCTTCTATGAGCTGGGCTCGGTCTCCGCCCTCGCCGCGTGGTTCGACGCCACCTCGCCGCATGCTTCTTCGCCCCAGTCATCGTCAAGCGCGTCCACCTCCACCTCGCCGGCCGAGGACGCCGCGTCGCCGCTGCCGGAGGTTCCCCGTGCCGCGCAAGCCGACGACTACCCGCTGTCGCACAGCCAGCAGCGCATCTGGCTGCTGTCCCGGCTGGACAACGCCCCGGCGGCCTACAACCAGTGCGCGGCCTGGCGTCTGCGCGGCGCCCTCGACACCGCCGCCCTGAGCCGGGCGCTGCACTCGCTGAGTGTCCGTCACGAGGCCTTGCGCACGGTTTTCCCGCTCACCGACGACGGTCCCCGCCAACGCATCCTGCCCGAGCTGGCGCCGACATGGCGGGTCGAGGACGCCGCCGCGCTGTCGCTCCCCGCCCTGTCCGAACGCATCGGCGCCGAGGGCCGGCGCCCGTTCGACCTCGAACAGGGTCCGTTGCTGCGCGCCACCCTGTACCGCCGCGCCGACGACGATCACGTGCTCGCCCTCGCACTGCACCACATCATCAGCGACGGCTGGTCCTTCGGCCGTTTGCTCGACGATCTGGCCGCCGCCTATCGCACGGCGGTCGCAGCCGATCCCCTGACAGCCCCCCGCGGCCTCGCGACACAAGCGCATGAGGGCTCCGGCCAGGAGATCGACGCCAGCGCTGGCAGCGACCCGGTACCCGCCTCTCGCACAGGGGAAACACCCGACGTCGCCGCGACACCCGCCCCCACGCTGCGCTACCGCGATTACGCCTGCTGGACCCGCTCGGCAGCCTTCGACGCCTATCTCGAACCGCAGCGCACCTACTGGCGGCAACGGCTGGGCGGAACCGCCGACCGGCAACGCGGACTGCGCGAGATCCCGATGATTCCGGGCGACCGGCCACGCGCCGCCGTCGCCAGCGGACGCGGCGGCGCGCTGACGCACCGTTTCACGCTCGATGCGCAGACGCACAGCCACCTCGACACGCAGCTCGCCACCCGCGGACTCAGCCTGTTCCAGTGGCTGGCCAGCCTGGTGATGGTATTGATCGCACGCCACGGTGAGTCCACCCACCTCGCCCATCTCGCCCACCGCACCCACGACGCGGCGCACGGTGACGGCGACGGCAGGCGCGCGCCGCTGCCGGTACGCATCGGCACGCCGGTGGCCGGCCGCGCACTTCCCGAGTTCGACGACGTGCTGGGCGTGTTCGTCAATACCGTGGTACTCGATGCCGAAGTCGACCCCGACGCACCGCTCGAACAGCTGCTGGACGCAGTGCGCGCGACCACGCTGGGCGCGCTGGGCCATCAGCACTACCCCTTCGAGCGCCTCGTCGAAGACCTCGCCCCGGCGCGCGATCCGGCCCGCAACCCACTGTTCGACGTGCTCGTCGCGCTGCAGAACGCACCGCGCAGCAGCGACGGTCTGCCCGGCATCGCCATCGAGGACCAGCCGGTACCGCTCGGGATTTCGGCCTTCGACCTGGTGTTCGAGTTCGCCGAAGACGCGGCCGGCCTCGCCCTGCAGCTGACCTACGCCAGCGACCTGTATGACGCGGCCACCGCCCGGCAACTTGCCGAACGCCTCGACACGCTGTTGCGCGCGGCCCTGCGCAACCCCGAGGCACGCGTCGGCGACCTGCCCCTGCTGACCACCACCGAGGCCGAGCGCATCGCCGCCTTCGCCCGTGGTCCACGCCACGAACGGCCTGGCACCGACATCGGTGCCGCGTTCGCCCGGGTGGCGCAGGCCAACCCCGACGCCATCGCGCTGGTCGATCACCGTGCCTCGCTGGACTACGCCGTGGGGGGGGGGGGGGGGCCCCGCCCCC
>JBKBMG010000062.1:0-3812 GCA_046295975.1 Rhodocyclaceae bacterium | reverse complement strand
GCAGCGCGCCGACGCCCTCGCCGCCGCGCTGCTCGAGCACGGCGCGCGCCCCGGCGACCGCGTCGCGGTGCTGCTGCCACGCGCTGCCGACTGGGCGGTGGCCCTGCTCGCGACACTGCGTGCCGGTCTGGTCTATCTGCCGCTGGAAGCGCGCCACCCGGCCGGGCGTTTGCTCGAGATTCTCGCCGATGCCGCCCCCGCATGCCTGCTGGCGATGCCGGAACAGCTGCAGGCGCTCGGCGGCACCGTGCCCTGCCCCTGCCTCGACCCCCGCACGCTGGGCGAAGGCCGCGCACCGACTGGTGACGACCACCACGGGTCCGCCCGCGCGCTGCCCACGATCGATCCGCGACAGGACGCCTACCTGCTGTATACCTCCGGCTCCACCGGCACCCCCAAGGGCGTGCGCGTCAGCCACGCCGCATTCCTGAACATGATCACCGCGCAGATCGCCGGATTCGCCGTCGGCGAGGACGACGTCGTGCTGCAGCTCGCCTCATGCGCCTTCGATGCCTCGCTGTCGGAGTTCTTCATGGGCTGGCTGGCCGGGGCAACCGTCGCGCTGGCCGACGAACAGACGGTGGGCGACGGCCAGCGCCTGGGAGCGTTCCTGACCCGCCACGCGGTCAGCCTCGCGACCTTTACGCCGTCGTATCTGCGCGGCCTGGAAGACACCGACCTGGCGTCGCTGTCGCGCGTGATTCTCGCCGGCGAAGCCGTCTATGGCCGCGACGTGGCGCGCCTTGCCGCACTCGGCGTGGTCGCCTACAACGCCTATGGGCCAACCGAAACCGCGGTCTGCGCGACCCTGGGGCTGGCGCACGCGGGCGATGCCACCGCTCCGGTGCCGATCGGCCGCCCGCTGGACAACCTCGTCGTCGACATCCGCGACCCACGTGGCCACGTCGTGCCGATCGGCGTCTTCGGCGAGTTGCAGGTGTTCGGCGTCGGCGTCGCCAACGGCTACTGGCAACGCCCCGAGCTGAACGCCGAGCGCTTCATCGACGACCCACGCCACGGTCGCGGGTATCGCACCGGCGACCTCGGGCGGTGGACCCGCGACGGTCGCATCGAATACCACGGCCGTATCGACGAACAGGTCAAACTGCGCGGGCTGCGCGTCGAACCGGGCGAAATCGGCGCCCGCCTGCGCGCCCTGCCGGGTGTACGCCAGGCCGAGGTGAGCATCGAAGGCGGCATCGACGGCGATGAACTGGTCGCCTGGGTCAGCCTCGCGCCGAGCCCCACCACCCGCCCGAACGAGCTGCCGGCCAACCCGGCCCCCGATCTGAACGCGCTGCGCCAGGCCCTGGCACGCACCCTGCCGGCCTACATGCAGCCAAGCCGCTGGGAGGTGCTACCCGAACTGCCGCTGACCGCCAGCGGCAAGCTCGACCGCCGCCGCCTCGCCACCCTGCGTGGCAGCACCACCCTGCCGCCGAAGGCCGTCGCCACAACCGCGCTCGAAACCCGGCTGCTGCCAATCTGGCAGGCGGTGCTCGGCGACGGCATCGACGTCGACAGCGACCTCTTCGCCGTCGGCGGCAACAGCCTGACCGCAATGCGCCTGGCGCGCCGTATCGCCACCGCGCTCGACCGCCCGTGCCCGGCCATCCTGCTGTTCCGGCACACCACCGTGCGTACCCTCTCCGCCGCGCTGGACGAAGCCGCCAACGACGCACCGCGATGGACGGTGTGGAACCCGCGTTCCACCCGCCTGAACATGCACGTGGGCGCCCACCCGGGCACAGCGTCGGCGCGCATCATCGCCCTGCCGCCCGCGCCCGGACTGGGCAGCGTGTATGCGGGCCTGGCCGCGCGGCTGGCGGACTGCACCGTCGAAGCCGTCGATTTCGGTGACAACGCGCTCGAGCATCAGCTCGATGCCTGGGCCGGAACACTGGAGACCGCCATCACCGCGCGCGCGCCCCTGATCCTGTTCGGCCACTCGGCGGGCGGCCGGCTCGCGCTCGCGCTGGCAACGCGGCTGCTTGCGCGCGGCTGCCCGCCACGCGCGATCATCCTCGCCGACACCTGGCGCTGGAACCCGGACGACCCCGCGCTGGAGGCAATGAACGCCGAGCTACTGCGCCGCGCCAGTGAGGAAGACCGGGCCACCGCCGCTGCGCTGGGACTGGCCACGCAGGCCGACCGCATCCTGCACCTGGGCCAGCACTACCGCGCCGCCGTGCGCGGCATTGGCGCCGCGCCCTGCCGCAGCGAGCATACCGACGGCGTGCTCCGCACACTCGACGGCATCCCCATCTTCCACCTGCTGGCCGAGCACGACCGCTCGACCATTCCGCAGGGCGTCAGCCGCGACTGGCGCGACACCACCACCGGCACCTATGTCGAGCACGCCGTTGGCGGCGGGCATTTCGGCGTCCTCACCGGCCCGCACCTGGAAGACAACGCGCGCTTGATTCGCGCGCTCATCGATTCGATTCTCGGCGGCAACCCATCCCGCGAGAATCCCGCGACCGGAAACCCGGCGGTCCCGGAATCCGCTTGAGCGCTCGCTGGAGGGTAGAAACCGTTCCGCGTAAATAAACTTGCCCGCATCGGTCGTGCGGTCCTGCGCGACCATGCCCCCTATGGCAGTCCGCAAACGCGCCCGAACAAGAAGCTCGAACGCACTGCCTTCGCCGTAGCCGTCTGATCGCCTACCCCTTTCTCCTCACCCTTTCTCCTCACCCTTGCGCCGAGACTGATCGCTCATCATGGCAAACCGGGTCACACCCACGCGACACAACGCCGATAACGCTTCCGGCTCTCCAGCAGCCGCTTGTAACGATTGGCGCATCGCGGGCAGATTCCATGTCGGCACGGGTCATTCAGAACCCACTACAGATGCGGGATATACGACTGCAGGTGATTCACCCCGGAAAGTCAAAAACACGATCCGTCTTGCTTTACGGGGGAGTCCATATAGAGGGGCTAGGCGCGCAACGGCTTGACATAGCAGTGCTGAGTCTTTTGCAGGGCGTAGCCGCGGCCAGCATAGAACGAATGGGCCTCGGGACGAACCACGTCGGAGCGCACACGCAGCGAGCTTGCGCCGTGAGATAGCGCCCATGCCTCCGCCGCTGCAACGAGGGCCGAACCGACGCCGGTGCGGCGGGCGCTGGCTGAGACGACCAGGCCAGTAAGCTCGTAGGAAGTGCCCGACTCAATGGTGAGACGCCTTTCGGCATTGACGAGCCCGAGCAGGCCGCCGGATGACTCGGCCGCGACGGCAATGAAGTAGCGATCGCTGCCGATTAGCACCGAAAGCCGCGCCTCGATGTCGCCCGGATTCGCCGGATAGCCAAGCTCACCGACGAGCGTGGCGATGGCCAAGCTGTCATCAATGGACGCGGGTCGTAGCAAAACTTGCATGGAGCGCCTTACCCGGAGCCCACCGGCGGCCTTTCAGGAGCGAAGCGGAAAAAAGGCCGTCCGAGTACGCGAGTTGTTATAAATTCTCCTGGACGAACTGCTCCACGCTGAGATGTCGCCCCTGTTTTTGATAATGCTCGTCCAAAGCGTAAGCCATTTCTTCCAGCGGAGCTTTGTTGTACCCAAAGTCCTGAATCTCTCGAATATAGCGCTCTATAAAACCTTGAGGAGTGAGTTCCCGCCATTGAATCACATGGACCAATTCATGGAAGTGAAGTCGCAACTCGTTTGCTGCACCTTGCTTCACATAATAGTAAGCGTCCGACGCTTCCACCTCCCCTTACTGCTTCGGAGGGAGTGTTTTTCTGATCGGCAGCAGCTCGTCGATGCGATTGTTGGACCAGGTCGGTAGCTTCTCAAGGGTATCGGTGAGC
>JBKBMG010000061.1:0-29475 GCA_046295975.1 Rhodocyclaceae bacterium | reverse complement strand
GAATCTCGTTACGTTCGTCCATCGTCAACTGGTTGTAGTGTTTTCCCATGCGCACACCCTACCAAATTCAGGGTGTTGCACTTCATTCTGGAGCCCGCCCAGCCTCTTGAGCGAGCGCGAGCGCCACACAATGCTATACGAGTGGAACGATACGGCTGCAGCCCTGCCGTATCTGACGTTCCTCGAACTGTTCCACGCTCAGGTTGCACGCGCGCCCTTCGCCTTGGCGGTGGCTTCGGAAGCGCAGGCCATGACCTATGCGGAATTGAACGAGCGCGCACACGCGTGGGCAGGCGTACTGATACGTGAGCAGGTGGCTCCCGGAGAGCTGGTTGCGATCGCGTTGACTCGTGATGCCGACATGCTTGTGGCCCTGCTCGGTACCCTGATGGCCGGCGCAGCATACTTGCCGCTGGATCCCGACTTTCCCATGGAGCGACTGCGCAGCATAGTCGAGGATGCCTGCCCAAGATTGCTGCTGAGTTGCCGCACGGTGATTGATCGACTGCCCAGAACATCGATCCCGACGCTGCTGATGGATGACCCCGGCCAAGCGCAGTTGCTGCAAGTCCGCGTTCCGCGTCCAGCGGAGCCGGTAGCGCAGGCAGACGGGCCCGCCTATGTGATCTACACATCCGGATCCACCGGCCGGCCAAAAGGGGTGGAGGTTCCCCACAAGGCCCTGGTCAATTTTCTCTACGCAATGCAGCACGCGCTCAAGCTCACGCCCGAGGACAAGATCCTCGCAGTCACCACCTTGTCCTTCGATATCGCCGCCCTGGAGTTGTTTCTGCCAATCACCGTAGGCGCGTCGGTGTTCATCGCGGAGCGAACGACGGTGCGTGACCCTGGGGCGCTATCCGAGCTCGTGGTCGCCGAAGGTATTACGATGCTGCAAGCGACCCCGTCGCTATGGAAAGCGCTCGTGCCGGAGTACGCCGCGTCCCTCAAAGGGGTTCGCCCGCTGGTCGGGGGAGAGGCGTTGCCTGGGCAATTGGCGGGGGCCTTGTCCAGCCTCGGACGCACGGTGGTGAATCTGTACGGACCGACCGAAACCACGGTCTGGTCGACCATCATGCCGCTGGAAGATCCCAGGGATATGCAGAGTCCGCCAATTGGAAGGCCGATCCTGAATACCCAGGTCTATGTGCTGGATCATGCGATGGAGCCGGTGCCGGTCGGCGTTACCGGCGACTTGTACATTGCGGGCGACGGCGTGGCCTTGGGCTATTTCCAGCGGCCAGACCTCACAAGGGAGCGCTTCGTCGCAAATCCATTCGGCGAGGAAGGAAGTCGCGTCTACAAGACCGGGGACAAAGCAAGATGGCGGGACGACGGCGTCCTGGAATACCAGGGACGAGCTGATCACCAGGTGAAGATTCGCGGGTTTCGGATCGAGATCGGCGACGTCGAGGCCGCCTTGTTGGTTTGCCCAGAGGTCAGACACGCAATCGTGGTCGCGCAGACGGCGCCCACCGGGGAGAAGCAGTTGGTGGCCTACGTGGTGACGGCGGACTGCAGTCTCGATGTCGTTGCCCTTCGACGCCGGCTCGTCGAGACGCTTCCTGACTACATGGTTCCGGCGTACTACATGACGCTGGCTGCGATGCCATTGACCCCGAACGGAAAGGTCGATCGCAAGGCCTTGCCACTCCCCGCCTGGCACGCCTCCAGTCGCTACGCGCCGCCAAGGAATCGACTTGAGGAAATGCTGGTGAACCTCTGGGCGGAAAGCCTGGGCCGTCCGCACGTTGGCATCCATGACAATTTCTTCGAGATTGGGGGCGATTCGATATCCGCAACCCGGATTCTCAACACCATCCGCAAGACCTTGTCCGTGGAGGTTCCACTTGGCGTCTTGTTCAAGGCCTCGACCATTTCGGACTTGTCGGAGTATCTCAGCGGAAGCGAGGACTGGGATCCGTTGATCAGCCCCCTTCCTATCCGCCCCAGCGGCGATGATCCGCCACTGTTTTGCATTCATCCCGCGCTGGGTCTTGCCTGGGGGTACGCCGGGTTGCTTCGGCATTTGTCGAGTTCGACGCCGCTTATTGGCTTGCAAGCAAAGGGGTTGCGCGAAGGCGTGCGACTTCCATCATCCGTCGAAGAGCTGGCGGATGCGTACCTGGAGCAAGTCAAGTACGTTCAGCCGCATGGGCCGTATCGTCTGTTGGGTGGGTCGTTCGGCGGTCTGGTTGCTCACGCCATGGCGGAGAAGTTGCAGAAGTCAGGGGAGTGCGTGGACTTTCTGTGCATGCTCGACAGCTATCCCTATCAACTGGATTATCAAGCGACCGCCAGCGACTCAGAAATCATATCCGCCGTCTTGCAGTTTCTTGGGTACGAACTGGCGCAGCTGGAGAGGCTACCGGAGACCAGGGAAGCGTTGGCCGAAATGCTCTGGAAGGACTACGACGACTCATCAATGTCTGTGGTGAAGGACATCCAAAGGGTTCATCCGGAAATCATGGATCGAGTTCAGGTGGTCATCGAAAACAACCTCGCGATGGCAAGTCGATTCAAGCCGGGAGTGGTCGATGCCGACCTGTTGTTCTTTGTCGCGGCGGAAAGCGTGGAAGCCTCGATGGGGTGCATTCTCGAGAGTCATCCCGATGCATGGCGGACGAGAATAACCGGTGAGATAGAAATACACTACGTGCAGTGTCGGCATCAGGACATGACGGATCCGGCGCCGCTCGACGTTATCGGTCCGATTGTCAACGAGCGCCTGCAAGGCCTGGCTCAGTCGCGGAGCGCCAGGGCAAGCCAGTCGTCAACCCCGCCTGAAGTCGGAGCCGTAATAAAATAGTAATTATCATTATGATTGGTATTAATATTTTGAATGACTGAATGAAGCCGTCCGGCTGCGGGTGCCCGGAGCCGCGTTCCGGCTGAAAGTGAGATTGCCGTTGGTCCGTTGGCCGTCCCTTTGGGATCGATGAACAGCCGGCGGACACCGCGGCTACTGCCGGGCGCCGGACCACGGCTCGACCGCTTCGGCGCACAAGTTGGAGCGTGCGCGAAAGCGGTCAATGCCTGGGCGTGATCACGGCATGTCGTTGATGTGCTTTGTTGCGCCACCCAACGCCTGGGGCGTGGAGGCTACTCGACGTGGTAGCGCCGCTGCACCACCCGGAAGCGGTTGGCGACGAAGGCGGCGTCGGAGTAGCTGGCGTTGGCGGCCGGGTTCATGCCTACGCCGTGGTAGTCGGAGAAGGCCGCCGACTGGTTCACGAACACGCCGCCGGTGAGGTTGATGGACAGCGCAACGCCGGCACGCAGGGTGGCGTCCGTCATGGCCTCAATTACGTCCTGGCGGGTGGAGTAGAGGCCAACCGTCAGGGCGCCGTGCTGGCGGACGATGCGTTCCGAAAAGGCCACCGCGGCGTCGCCGTCGGCCGCGCGGACGACGAAGGCGATCGGGCCGAAGCGTTCTTCCATGTAGCTGGCTTCGTCGGCGGCGTCGCAGGTGAGCAGCACCGGCGTGCGGACTTCGGCGTTGGGGAACTCGGGGTGCGCGAGCTTTTTCGACGGCAGTACCACCTTGCCGTACTGGCCGGCTTCGGCGATGCGCGCCAGCGTCGCCTCGGACTGGATTGCGCCGAGTACCGCGGTGGCGACGCCGATGTCGGACAGGAACTTGTCGATTGCCGCGGCGAGATCGTTGGCAACCTCGTCGAACTGCTTGTGACCCTGGTCGGTGGCAATGCCGCCGGCGGGCACGATGATGGCCTGGGTGGTGGTGCACATCTGGCCGGAGTAGAGGCTGAGGGTGAAGGCGAGGTTGCGCAGCATCGCCTTGTAGTTGTCGGTGGACTCGATTACGACGTTGTTCACCCCGGCCAGTTCGGCATATACCTGGGCCTGGCGGGCGTGGTCCAGCAGCCATTGGCCGAAGACGTTGCTGCCGGTGAAGTCGATGGACTTGACAGCCGGGTGGGTGGCGAGCGCCTGGGTGGCGTCGCGCTTTTCGACGACTGCCAGCGTCACCAGGTCCGGGCTCAGGCCTTGCTCGGCGAGCACTTCACGGAGAATGCGCACGGTCAGGGCCGCCGGCAGCACGGCATTGCTGTGGGGTTTGACGATCACCGGGTTGCCGGTGGCCAGCGCCGCGAACAGTCCGGGGTAGGTGTTCCAGGTCGGGAAGGTACCGCAGCCGATGACCAGCGCGACGCCGCGGCCGACGATTTCGTAGTGCTTTTTCATCTTGAGGGGCGGATTCTTGCCCTGCGGCTTTTCCCACACCGCGTCCGCGGGCACGCGACTCATCTCGTCCCAGGCATAGGCCACGGCTTCCAGGCCGCGATCCTGGGCGTGCGGACCGCCGGCCTGGAAGGCCATCATCCAGCCCTGGCCGGTCGTCATCATCACTGCGTGGGCAATCTCGAAGCTGCGCTTGTTGAGGCGCTCGAGCATCTCCAGGCAGACCCCCACCCGGCCCGCGGCGCCGATCCGCCGCCAGCCGTCCATCGCCGCTTCGGCGGCGGCCACCAGGGCGGCGCTGTCGCTCACCGGGTAGCGCACATCCAGCGCGATGCCATAGGGTGACCGTTCGGTCGACACCCAGTTCGAGGTGGCCGGCTGGCCGAGTTCGAAGTCCTTGCCAAGTAGCGCCTCGAAGGCCGCCTTGCCGTCCTCGGCGGCGGTTTCTCCATACACCTTGGGGCTGGGCATCTCGGGGTAGGGCGTCCAGTAGCCGCGTCCGTGAATGGCCGCGACTGCGGCGTCCAGCGTGGCCTTGTGCTTGTCGAACAGCGGGTGGCTCATTGTCTCCTCCAGGTGGCTGCGGCCCGGCTGCAGCGTGCGCTGCGAAGCCGGGTCGGGGTGTGGGGTGTCAAGAACAAAGTGCTTGTTTTTTGATGTGGATCAAGATTACTATTGATCGAACGGTCGGTCAAACAATGATTGCCGCTCCCGTGGCTTGAGGGTTCATGATTCATGGGGCGTGGCGCGAGGCAGTTATCGACCCGGTAAGCGAATCCGCTCGGGCCGAGCCCCTCGATGCGCTCGGGACAGGTGCGGTCGAGGCCAGATCGAAGACACCGCCGACGACGCGCTCCGATGAGCTTGGAGGTGGCGTTGGCGTTGGCGTTGGAGGTGGCGATGGCGGCGGATTCACCTATTCGGTGACCCCTCACAGAACACGAAATGTGAGCATTCATGCGCTATCCAGACCAGCAACAAGCGGTCAATCGAGGAATCTGGGTTCAATCATCCGCGGTGCCAGGACGCCGCAGGGACTGGAGGAGACATGTCGCAGGAGTTCGAAACCATCCGCCTCGACCTTGAGGACGGTGTCGCGACGCTGACGCTGAACCGGCCCGAGCGGCTCAACAGCTTCAATGACATCATGCATCGGGAAGCGCGCGCGGCCCTCGATACCGTGCGCCAGGGGCGGCGCGAAGGCAGCGTGCGGGTGCTGGTGCTGACTGGCGCCGGACGGGGGTTCTGCGCCGGGCAGGACTTGTCCGACCGCGCGGTGGCGCCGGGCGAGGCACCGCTGGATCTGGGCGCCTCTGTGGAAAAGAACTACAAGCCGCTGGTGCTTGCGCTGCGAGCGCTGGAAATGCCGGTGATCTGCGCTGTCAATGGCGTTGCCGCCGGCGCCGGGGCGAATCTCGCGCTCGCTTGCGACCTCGTTTATGCCGCCCGCTCGGCGAGCTTCATCCAGTCCTTTTGCAAACTCGGCTTGATTCCCGACACCGGTGGCACCTGGATTCTGCCGCGCCTGCTGGGGCCCGCCCGGGCGATGGGGCTGGCGTTGCTGGGTGACAAGCTCGGTGCCGAACAGGCCGAGCAGTGGGGCCTGATCTGGAAATGCGTGGACGATGAGGCCTTGCTGCCGACGGTGCGTGAAGCTGCGCGCCAGCTTGCGCAGGGTCCGACCTTTGGTTACGCCCAGACCAAAAAGGCATTGTGGGCGAGTTCCACGCAGGACTTCGAAACCCAGCTCGACCTCGAGCGCGACCTGATGACCGTGTGCGGCCGTTCCAACGACTACCGCGAAGGCGTGGCCGCGTTCATGGAGAAGCGGGTGCCGGGTTTCACGGGGCGTTGAGGCTGTGAGCGCACTTTCCATCGACACCCGCGTGCTCGTCGTCGGCGCCGGCGCAATGGGTAGTGGCATTGCCCAGGTTGCGGCGCAGGCGGGCCATGTGGTGTATCTCTACGACGCCCAGCCCGGCGCCGCCGAGCGTGGCCAGGCCGGCATCGCGCGCAACTTGCTTGCCCAAGCGGAGAAGGGGCGGCTGACATCCGACGCGGCGGCAGCCGCTGCGCAGCGGGTACGCCCCGTCGCCGGGCTCGATGCCGCACGCGACGCGGGGCTGGCGATCGAGGCCATCGTCGAGCGGCTGGATGTCAAGCAGCAGCTTTTTGCGCAACTTGAAAGCCTGCTTGGCGACCAAGCCATTCTCGCCACCAATACGTCTTCGCTGTCGATCACCGCCATGGCCGCGTCGCTGGCACGGCCTGAGCGGCTGGCGGGCATGCACTTCTTCAACCCCGCAACCCGCATGAAACTGGTGGAAATCGTGTCGGGGCTGGCGACCGCGGCCGAAGTCGCGCAAACCCTGCATGCGACCGCGCAGGCCTGGGGCAAGATCGCCGTACATGCCCGATCCACGCCCGGTTTCATCGTCAATCGCGTCGCCCGTCCGTACTACGCCGAAAGTCTGCGTGTGCTGGCGGAGCAGGGCGGTGATGCGGCGACGCTGGATGCAGTTCTGCGCGAGGGCTGCGGGTTTCCGATGGGGCCGCTCGAACTCATGGACTTGATCGGCCACGACGTGAACTTCGCCGTCACGCGTTCGGTGTTCGACGCCTGTTTCGGCGATCGCCGCTACACCCCGAGCCTGATCCAGCAAGAGCTGCTGTTGGCGGGGCGACTCGGGCGCAAGACCGGTCGCGGTTTCCACGACTATCGCGAAGGTGCGCAGCGCGCCCAGCCGGCGACCGAGCCGCCGCGCCGGGGCGAAGCCGAGGCCACGCTGGTGGGCGAACTCGGTGCGGCCACCGCACTGGTTGCCCGGCTTGAAACCGCTGGGGTGCGCATCAACCGCGAGCCCGCTGCCGACCATGCCCAGGCCGGTTGGCTTGCGATCGGCGGCGCCCGCCTGCAGTTGAGCGACGGCCGTAGCGCCACACGACGCGCGCACGAGAGCGGCGTGGCCAACCTGGTGTTGCTTGATCTCTGTCTCGACTATGCGACGACGGCGCGCGTAACGCTGACGTCGGCGGACGGCTGCGGGCACGGCGCCTTCGACGCGGTGGTCGGCACGCTGCAGTGTGCCGGACTGGCGGTGACGCGCATCGATGACGTGGCCGGGATGGTGGGGCTGCGCACCGTGGCGATGCTGGTGAACGAGGCGGCCGATGCGGTGCTGGCCGGCATTGGCAGCGCCGCCGATATCGACACCGCGATGCGTTACGGCACCAACTACCCCAAGGGGCCGCTGGCCTGGGGCGATGCCCTGGGGGCCGGGGTGGTCGTGAAGGTGTTGGCCAATCTGCGCGAACACTACGGCGAGGAACGCTACCGCGCGTCACCGTTATTGCAGCGCAAACACTACAACGGGGGGACGTTTCATGAATGATGCTGCACGCCACGGCCTGACCGGGGCAAGCGAAGCGGGAACCGGGCTGGACCCGCAGGCGCTTGCCGAGCGGGTGCGCGACGCCATGTTCGCCAACGACCAGGCCTCGCAGGGACTGGGCATGGAGATCGTCGGCGTCGGGCCGGGCTATGCCCGGATCACCATGCGCGTGCGCGAGGACATGCTCAACGGCTTTCGCATCTGTCATGGCGGATTCATCACCACGCTGGCGGATTCCGCCTTCGCCTTTTCCTGCAACAGCTACAACGAGCAGACCGTGGCCTCGGGCATTAGTGTGGACTTCATGGTCCCGGGTCGGCCGGGCGATGTGCTGACTGCAGAAGCAAAGGAGGTCTTCGTGGCCGGCCGCACGGGGGTGTACGACATCACCGTGACCAACCAGAAGGGCGAACTCATCGCCGTCATGCGCGGCAAGTCGTATCGCCTCAAGGGCCGGCCGGTGGTTGAGTTGTAGCGGACGGTTGTGGCGACGCGCCGTCGGCGCCGTGGCAGCAAGACACATTGCATCCGCGCCGCGGGCGTGGAGATGAAAACAAGAAATCGACAACGATTGGGTGGAGAGACCAGAATGCCGATCAACGAATACCCCCCCGCCGCGCTCGAGCCGATCGAGAAGGCGAGCATCGACGAGTTGCGTGCACTGCAGCTCGAGCGCCTGAAGTGGAGTGTGCGCCATGCCTACGACAACGTGCCGCACTACCGGAAGCAGTTCGACGACAAGGGCGTGCACCCGGACGATCTGAAGTCGCTCGCCGATCTGGCCAAGTTTCCCTTCACCACCAAGCACGACCTGCGCGACAACTACCCCTTCGGCATGTTTGCGGTGCCGATGGAGCGGGTGGCCCGCGTACATGCGTCCTCCGGTACCACCGGCAAGCCCACCGTGGTCGGCTACACGCTCAAGGACATCGACACCTGGGCCGGCGTGGTCGCACGCTCCATCCGTGCCTCGGGCGGCCGGCCGGGCGACATGGTGCACGTGGCCTACGGCTACGGCCTGTTCACTGGTGGACTGGGGGCGCACTACGGTGCCGAGAAGCTGGGCTGTACCGTGGTGCCAATGTCCGGCGGGCAGACCGAAAAGCAGATCCAGGTGATCCAGGACTTCAAGCCCAGAATCATCATGGTCACGCCGTCCTACATGCTTACTCTGCTCGACGAGATGGAGCGCATGGGTATCGACCCCAAACAGACCTCGCTGAAGGTCGGCATTTTCGGCGCCGAACCCTGGACCCCGGCGATGCGCGCGGCGATGGAGGCGCGCTCCGGCATGGACGCCGTGGACATCTACGGCCTGTCCGAAGTGATGGGCCCGGGGGTGGCCAACGAGTGCGTCGAGACCAAGGACGGTCCGACCATCTGGGAAGACCACTTCTATCCCGAAATCATCGATCCGAGCACCGGTGAGGTGTTGCCCGACGGCGAGGAAGGCGAGCTGGTGTTCACCTCGCTCACCAAGGAGGCGATGCCGGTGATCCGCTATCGCACTCGCGACCTCACCCGCCTGCTTCCGCCCTCCGCGCGCAGCATGCGGCGCATGGCCAAGATCACCGGCCGCTCGGACGACATGCTGATCATCCGGGGGGTGAATGTGTTCCCCACCCAGATCGAGGAACTGATCTGCAAGATGCCCAAACTCGCGCCGCACTACCTGCTCGAGGTCGACAAGCAAGGCCACATGGACACCTTGACGGTGAAGGTGGAAGTGAACCCTGAGGCGGCCGTGGGCCGCCATCCCGAGCACAAGGAAGCACTGGCGCGCGAGCTCACCCACCACATCAAGAGCCTCATCGGCGTGTCCGCCACGGTGGTGGTCGGCGAACCCTTCAGCATCGAGCGGGTGACCGTCGGCAAGGCCAAGCGGGTCCTCGACCGTCGCCCCAAGGCATGAGCACGATACCCATCATCCGTGGGGCGGGCGCACCCCGCCGCCGGTCCATCAAGACAGGAGTCCAGCATGTACACACAGTCGCTCAGCATCCCGGACGGTGAAGCCAAGGGGCCGCGTGCGGTCGAGAGTCCGGACTATCTCGCGGAATTCAACGCCAAGATCGACGCCGGCGGCTTCATCGAGCCCAAGGACTGGATGCCCGAGGCCTACCGCAAGACGCTGGTGCGCCAGATCAGCCAGCATGCGCATTCCGAAATCGTCGGCATGCTGCCCGAGGGCAACTGGATTACCCGCGCACCCACGCTCAAGCGCAAGGCCATCCTGCTCGCCAAGGTGCAGGACGAGGGCGGTCACGGCCTGTACCTCTACGCCGCGGCCGAGACCCTGGGCGTGTCGCGCGACGAACTCTACGAGGCCTTGCTCGACGGTCGTGCCAAGTACAGCTCCATCTTCAACTACCCGACCCTCAACTGGGCCGACATCGGGGTGATCGGCTGGCTGGTCGACGGCGCCGCGATCATGAACCAGATTCCGCTGTGCAAGTGCAGCTACGGCCCCTATGCACGCGCAATGATCCGCGTGTGCAAGGAGGAATCCTTCCACCAGCGCCAGGGCTACGACCTGCTGCTGCAGATGATGAAGGGCACGGAGGCGCAGCGCGAGATGGTGCAGGACGCGGTGAATCGCTGGTGGTGGCCGTCGATCATGATGTTCGGTCCGCACGACCGCGACAGCGTGCATACCGAAACCACCCGCTGGGGCATCAAGCGCATTTCCAACGACGACCTGCGCCAGAAGTTCGTCGACGCCACGGTGAAGCAGGCCGAGGTGCTCGGCGTGAGCCTGCCCGATCCCGACCTGAAATGGAATGAGGCGCGCGGCCACTACGACTTCGGGACGATCGACTGGGACGAGTTCTGGAGCGTGGTGGGCGGCCACGGGCAATGCAACGTGGACCGCATCGCCGCCCGCCGCAAGGCCTGGGATGACGGCGCCTGGGTGCGTGAGGCGGCCATGGCACATGCGGAAAAGCGGGCGGAGCGGGAGAAGGCGGCCGCCTGAGCGTGCTCTCACCGTTCGCCCTGAGCGAAGTCGAAGGGCATGCCTCGGAAAAACAAGGGCTTCGACAGGCCTGTCCCGAGCCTGTCGAGGGGCCCAGCCCGAACGGTGGGGAATAAATCGGTGCTTCCTTAGGGGAAGGGTGCCGCAGGGGCATCAGAACTGTTCGGGCATGGCCCCGACAGACAATGGAGAAAGAGACATGGAACGCAAGGAATGGCCGCTGTGGGAGGTCTTCATCCGCAGCCGCAACGGACTCGATCACAAGCACTGTGGCAGCGTGCATGCGCCCGATGCGCGGCTCGCGCTGCAGACCGCGCGCGACGTCTACACCCGCCGCATGGAGGGCGTGTCGATCTGGGTGGTGAAGGCCTCGGACATCGTCGCCTCCGACCCCGACGCCAAGCCGGAGTTGTTCGATCCGGCCGAGGACAAGATCTACCGGCATCCGACGTTTTATCAGTTGCCGGACGAAGTGAACCACATGTGAGGCCGCAGCGATGACGCAAGCAAGCTCCCCCACCGTTGTCACCCCCGTCGCACCCCCTGAGCACCTCGAGTACGTGCTGCGCGTGGGCGACAACGCGCTGATCCTGGGTCAGCGCCTGTCCGAATGGTGTGGCCATGCGCCGGTGATCGAGGAAGACCTGGCGCTGGCCAACATGGCGCTGGATCTCATCGGTCAGGCGCGGCTGGTGCTCACCCATGCTGGCTCCCTCGAAGGCCGCGGCCGCGACGAGGATCAGCTCGCCTTTCTGCGGGTGGAGCGCGATTACCGCAACATCACGCTGATGGAACTGCCCAACGAGGACTTTGGCCGCACGGTGTTGCGCAACTTTCTGGCCAGCGCCTTCCAGGTGTTGCTGTGGTCGCGGCTGAGCACCTCCGCGGACGCCGGGCTCGCCGCCATCGCCGCCAAGAGTCTCAAGGAGGCCCGCTATCACCTGGACCATTCCGCGGAATGGGTGATCCGGCTTGGCGACGGCACCGAGACCTCGCACACCCGCATGCAGGCCGCGCTCGACTACCTGTGGCCGTACACCGCCGAGTTCTTCGCGCCCAGCCCGGCCGATGATGCGGTGCAGGCAGCGGGCATCGGGCCCGCCTGGCAGGCACTGGAGGGCGAATGGGAAGCGGCGGTGCTGCCGGTGCTGGGCGAGGCCTCGCTGACCGTGCCGGCGCGCACGCCGTTCCGCAGCCACGGCAAGTTCGGCCGTCACTCGGAGCACATGGGGCATTTGCTGGCCACCATGCAGTACATGCAGCGCACCTATCCCGGTGCCTCCTGGTAGGTCGGCCGCCATGTACCGTCACGCACTCGCCAAGGCCCGCGCCCGCAGCGGACGCACATTCGCAACACCGCCCGCCGGAGCCGCCGCATGCTGACCGAAGCACAGGCCTGGCAGGCGCTCGAAGCCGTGCCCGATCCCGAAGTCCCGGTGGTGTCGGTGGTCGAACTCGGCATTGTGCGGGCGCTCGACTGTGGCGACAACGGCGTGACCGTGACGGTGACGCCGACCTACTCGGGCTGTCCGGCGACCGAGGTGATCGCCGAGCACATCCGTGATGCCTTGCTGGCCGCCGGAGCACGGGCGGTGAGCCTGCAGACCCGCCTCGACCCGCCCTGGACCAGCGACTGGATAGGCGATGCCGCGCGCGCCAAGCTGCGTGCCTACGGCATCGTGCCCCCGGATGGCAAGGCACCCGTCGGTGCGGCACGCCCGCTGCGCTTCGTGCGCAAGACGCTCGCCTGCCCGCGTTGCGGCTCAAGCGATACCGAGCGCTTGTCGGAATTCGGCTCCACCGCGTGCAAGGCCACGTATCGCTGCCGTAGTTGCCTGGAGCCGTTCGAGTACTTCAAGCCGATTTGATCTTGACCCCCATCATGCCGGGGCGCAGCGCCCGCGGCCAAGGGAACCGGAGACACCCGATGACGCCGAAATTCCACCCCCTGCGAGTCGCCGAAGTGCGCCGCGAGACCGCCGACGCGATCAGCCTGGCTTTCGACGTGCCCGCCGAACTCGCCGAAGACTACCGCTTCGTCCAGGGGCAGCACCTAACCCTCAAGGCCAGTCTCGGCGGCGAGGAAGTGCGCCGCTCGTACTCGATCTGTGCCGGCGTCGAGGACGCGGAACTGCGCGTGGCGATCAAGAAAATTCCCGGCGGGCGCTTCTCCAGCTGGGCCTTCGAGGCGATCAAGCCGGGCGACGTGGTGGACGTGATGACCCCCGAAGGGCGCTTCCATACCGACCTCGATCCCGCGCATCGCAAGCACTATGTGGCCTTTGCCGCCGGCAGCGGCATCACCCCCATTCTGTCGCTGATCAAGACCACCCTCAAGGCCGAACCCCACAGCCGCTTCACGCTGGTCTACGGCAACCGTCGCCAGGCCAGCGTGATCTTCGCCGAGGCGCTGGAGGACTTGAAGGACCGCTACCTCACCCGCTTCAGCCTGTACCACGTGTTCTCGCGCGAAGAGCAGGAGGTGGCGTTGTTCAACGGTCGCCTCGACCGCGCCCGGGTGGCGGCCTTTCTCGATACCCTGATTCCGCCCGACACTATCGACGCCGCCTTCGTCTGCGGTCCGGGTGCGATGATCGACGAGGTGGAGGCCGGGCTGCTGGGCGCTGGCGTCGCCGCCGGGCGCATCCACTTCGAACGCTTCGGCGTGCCCGACAGCGGCCCCGCCCATCATGTCGAGGCGGGCGACGCGCCGCAGGCGCGCATCACCATCATCGCTGATGGCCTGCGCCGGGAAATGGACTTCCGTGCGGAGGATCCGTCGATTCTCGAGGTGGCGCTGCGCGCAGGTATGGACCTGCCGTATTCGTGCAAGGGCGGGGTATGCTGCACCTGCCGCGCCAAAGTCATCGAGGGCAAGGTCCGCATGGACAAGAACTACACCCTTGAGCAACCCGACATCGAGGCCGGCTATGTGCTGACCTGTCAGGCCCACCCCCTTACCGACAAAGTCGTCATCAGCTATGACGACCGCTAGCGTTCGGACGGGCGGCGGGCATCCCATCCAGACCGACACCAACTACTACTGAATTCGCATGGCCAGAGGAAAAGCAGCCACCTTCGAAACGCAGCGGGCCTCGATCCTGAAGTCCGCTGCCGATCTCTTCGCCGACAAGGGCTACCACGCCGCGGCGATGTCCGAACTCGCCCGTGCCTGCGGCATTTCCAAGCCGCTGCTGTACCACTACTACCGCGACAAGGACCACATCCTGTTCGACATCGCCGACAGCTACGTGAACCAGTTGGTCGCCATCGTCGAACGCGTGAATGCCCGAGGGCTGGAGCCGCGCGCGCATCTGGAGGCCCTGATCGCGCGCTTTCTCGAAGAGTACGAACACTCCCAGAGCCAGCACACCGTGCTGGTGCAGGACGTCAAGCACCTGCCCGAGGCGCAGCGCGAGGCGGTCAAGGACAAGGAACGGCGGGTGGTCGCGGCCTTTGCCGAGGCCATCGTCGACCTCGAGCCCGGGCTTGGCAAGCGCAAGCTCGACAAGGCCGTCGCGATGATCCTGTTCGGCATGATCAACTGGACCTTCACCTGGCTGCGCGCCGATGGCCCGCTTTCCTACGCCGACATGGCGCCCGTGGTGACGCAGATCTTCCTGAACGGTATCAGCGGCCTGGACGAGCGCCTGGGCCGCAAGCGCAGCCGCAAGCCTTTGGCGGAGTCCGCCGGCTGACGCCGCGACGCCCTTCCCGAACACTACGGAGACCCCCACGTGCCCCACGCCAACCACGTTCCGGCCCAGGCCTTCATCTGCGATGGCATCCGCACCCCCATCGGCCGTTACGGCGGCGCCCTGGCGTCGGTGCGCACCGACGACCTGGCCGCGTTGCCGCTCAAGGCCTTGATGGCACGCAACCCCGCTGTCGACTGGGAAACGGTGGATGACATCTACTACGGCTGCGCCAACCAGGCCGGCGAGGACAACCGCAACGTCGCGCGCATGGCGGGCCTGCTCGCCGGGCTGCCGATCGCGGTACCGGGGGCTACCCTCAACCGCCTGTGCGGATCAGGCATGGATGCGGTCGGCACCGCCGCGCGGGCGATCCGGGCTGGCGAGGCCGAATTGATGATCGCCGGTGGCGTGGAAAGCATGAGTCGTGCTCCGTTCGTGCTCGGCAAGGCAGAGAGCGCCTTCTCGCGCAGCGCCCGGATCGAGGACACCACCATTGGCTGGCGCTTCGTCAATCCGCTGATGAAGGCGCTCCATGGCATCGATTCCATGCCGGAAACGGCCGAGAACGTGGCCGCCGAGTTCGCCGTCTCGCGGGCCGATCAGGACGCCTTTGCGCTGCGCAGCCAGCAGCGCTACGCCGCGGCCAAGGCGCGCGGCTTCTTCGATGGCGAGCTTGTGCCGGTGGAGATTGCACAGAGAAAGGGCGAGCCCCTGCGCGTGAGTGTCGATGAGCACCCGCGCGAGACCTCGCTAGAGGCACTGGCCAGGCTCAAGGGTGTGGTGCGCCCCGACGGCAGCGTGACCGCGGGGAACGCCTCCGGTACCAATGACGGTGCGGTAGCGCTGCTGCTCGCCTCGGAAGCGGCGGCCGCACGCCATGGGCTGACGCCGCGCGCGCGCGTGCTTGCCATGGCCACGGCCGGGGTTGAGCCGCGCATCATGGGCATTGGCCCGGCACCCGCGGCGCGCCGCGTGCTGGACCGCTGCGGCCTCAGCCTCGCGCAAATGGACGTCATCGAGCTCAACGAGGCCTTTGCCGCCCAGGCGCTGGCGGTGTTGCGCCAACTCGGCCTGGCGGACGATGCGGCGCAGGTGAACCCCAACGGCGGTGCCATTGCACTGGGCCACCCGCTGGGCGCCTCCGGCGCGCGCCTGGTGCTCACCGCCTTGCGCCAGCTCGAGGCCGGCGGCGGCCGCTACGGTCTGGTGACGATGTGCATAGGCGTCGGTCAGGGGATTGCGATGGTGATCGAGCGGGTATGAAGTATGAAGCCGATGCCTGGCGCGCGGCTGCGGATTCGCGACGGCGCAACTGTCACAATTCGTTATTTTCGAACTTGTTGTACATGAAATAATTTCAAGAGACGAGGCACGGCTTTGCCGCAGGCCACGCGACCATAACCAAGTGCAGAGGAGACACCCATGAAGCTGAAGCACACCCTGATGGCTGCAATCACCCTGGCGTTTGCGGCCGGTGCCGCGCAGGCCGACATCAACGTCGGCATTACCGTGTCGGCCACCGGTCCGGCGGCTTCGCTGGGCATACCGGAGCGCAATACGGTGGACCTCATGCCCAAGGAGATCGCCGGCCACAAGATCAACTACATCGTGCTCGACGATGCCTCGGACACCACCAGCGCGGTGAAGAACATCCGCAAGCTGGTGTCGGAGGACAAGGTCGACGTGGTGCTCGGCTCCACCACCTCGCCGAACTCGCTGGCGATGATCGACGTGGCGGCCGAGTCGCAAACGCCGATGATCGCCTGGGCGGCGTCCAGCCGCATCGTCGAGCCGGTGGATGACAAGCGCCGCTGGGTGTTCAAGACGCCGCAGAATGATTCGCACATGTCCACCGCCATCGTCGGGCACATGACTAGCAACGGCGTGAAGACCGTCTCCTTCATCGGCTTTGCCGACGCCTACGGCGACGGCTGGTACGAACAATTCAAGGCGGTGGCCGAAGCGCGCGGCATCCAGATCGTCGCCAATGAACGCTTCAACCGCACCGACACCTCGGTGACCGGCCAGGTGCTCAAGATGATCGCCGCGCGGCCGGACGCGATGTTCATCGCCGGTTCCGGCACGCCCGCCGCCCTGCCGCAAAAGGCGCTCAAGGAGCGCGGTTGGGCCGGCAAGGTGTACCAGACCCACGGCGTGGCCAACAACGACTTCCTGCGCGTGTGCGGCGCCGATTGCGAAGGCACCTTCCTGCCGGCCGGACCGGTGCTGGTTGCCCAGCAACTGCCGGATGACAATCCGGTCAAGGCCAGCGCCATGACCTACATCACCGCCTACGAGGCCGCCCATGGCGCGGGCAGCGTGTCGACCTTCGGCGCGCACGCGTGGGATTCCGGCGTGCTCCTGCAGGCGGCCATTCCTGCCGCACTCAATGGCGGCGCCCAGCCAGGCACCGCGCAGTTCCGTGCGGCGCTGCGCGACGCGCTCGAGAATGTGCGCGAAGTTGCCGGTGCGCACGGCGTGTTCAACATGGGCCCGACCGATCACCTTGGCCTGGACCAGCGCGCGCGGGTGATGGTGCAGATCCAGAACGGCCAGTGGAAGTTGATCGACTGATCGACGCCTGATCGGCCACTGCGGTTGAACGTCCCCGGGGCGCGTCCCCGGGGCATGCCCCGAGACGTTCGATGAATCCCCGCCGCTGCGCCCGCAGCCGGCGTCAGGGAGGTTTTGTCCATGGATTTCCAGATTGCCCTGATCCTGGGTCAGGACGGCATCACCAATGGCGCCATCTATGCGCTGCTTGCGCTTGCGCTGGTGCTGGTGTTCGCCGTGACCCGGGTGATCTTCATACCCCAGGGGGAGTTCGTCGCCTACGGTGCGCTCACCCTCGCGATGATCGAGAACGGCGTCTTCCCGGCCACCGCCTGGCTGCTGCTCGGTGCCGGCGTGGTGGTGGCGGCCCTGGATGGCGTGCCAGCCCTGCGCAGCGGCCAGATGCGCCGCTTCGCCGCCTTGCTGGCGGTGAACGTCGCCTATCCGCTGGCACTCGTCGCGCTGCTGCGCGGCTTGCCGCTCAAGGAGCTGGGCCTGGCGTTGCAGGTGCTGGTGACGCTGCTGGTGGTGGTGCCGCTGGGACCGATGATGTATCGCATCGTCTATCAGCCGATTGCCGAATCGCCGGTGCTGGTGCTGCTCATCGTCTCGGTGGCCGCGCATGTGGCGATGGTGGGGTTGGGTCTGGTGTTCTTCGGAGCCGAGGGCTATCGCACGCCGCCGTTTTCGACTGCGCGCTTCGAACTCGGCCCGCTCTCGGTCACCGGCCAGACCATCTGGGTGATTGCCTCGTCGGCGGTGCTCATCGTCGCGCTGGCGCTGTTCTTCGGCCGCACCCTTTACGGCAAGGCGCTGCGCGCGACCGCGATCAACCGCAACGGCGCACGCCTGATGGGCATCTCGCCGGCGCTCGCGGGCAAGCTCACCTTCTTCCTCGCCGCGCTCATCGGCGTGCTGTCCGGGGTGCTGATCTCGCCGATCACCACCATCTACTACGACAGCGGCTTCCTGATCGGCCTCAAGGGCTTCGTCGCCGCGATCATCGGCGGGCTGGCGAGCTACCCCATTGCTGCCGGCGGCGCCATCCTGGTCGGCCTGCTGGAGGCATTCAGCTCGTTCTGGGCGAGCGCCTACAAGGAAGTGATCGTATTCACGCTGATCATTCCGGTGCTGCTGTGGCGTTCGCTCACCAGCCACCACCTGGAGGAAGAAGAATGAGGTGCGCAGCATGAAGTTCGAGCTCTCTCCACGCCTTGTGCTGGCGGTGTTCATGGGCCTGCTGCTGCTCGCACCGCTGACGCTGTCGGCCTTCTACGTCACCCTGCTCAATTACATTGGCCTGTACGCCATGGTGGCCCTTGGCCTGGTGTTGCTCACCGGCGTGGGCGGCCTCACCAGCTTCGGCCAGGCGGCCTTCGTCGGTCTGGGGGCGTATACCACCGCGGTGCTGAGCACCGCTACCGAGTTGCCGGGCTGGATCGCCTGGGCAGGCAGTTCGCCGTGGATGGCGCTCGTGCTCGGCCTGGTGTTCACCGCGGGGGTGGCCATCGTGATCGGGTCGCTGACCTTGCGCCTGTCCGGCCACTACCTGCCCTTGGGCACGATCGCCTGGGGCATTTCGCTGTACTTCCTGTTCGGCACCATGGCCATCCTCGGTGGCCACACCGGCCTGACCGGCATTCCACCGATCTCGGTATTCGGCTACGAGTTGCGCCAGGGCCACCAGGTGTACTACCTGATCTGGCTGTTCCTGCTGCTGGGCATGTTCACTACCCGCAACCTGCTGGACTCGCGCGAGGGTCGGGCAATTCGCGCGCTCAAGGGCGGCATGGTGATGGCCGAGGCCATGGGGGTGGATACCGCTCGCTCGCGCATGGTGATCTTCGTCATCGCCGCCTTGCTCGCCTGTGCTTCGGGCTGGCTGTACGCCCACATGCAGCGCTTTGTGAACCCCACGCCCTTCGGTCTGCACATCGGCATCGAGTATCTGTTCATGGCGGTGGTGGGCGGCGCGGCACACGTGTGGGGCGCCCTGGTGGGCGCGGGCGTCATCACCATCCTCAAGCAGTGGTTGCAGGACTGGCTGCCAAGGCTGTTCGGCCAGAGCGGCAACTTCGAGATCATCGTCTTCGGTCTGCTCATGGTGGTGATCCTGCACAAGGCGCGCGGCGGGCTGTGGCCCATCGTCGTCGCCGGGGTGGGGCGCATCGTGCCGATCAAGGTCGAGCGCCGCCGCATTGACGCCAGCGCCACGCCGCTGCCGCGTCGCGCGCAGCCGGAGCCCGGTCAGGTATTGCTCGAAGCCAGCAAGGTCACGCGCAAGTTCGGCGGCCTGGTCGCCAACAACAACATGAGCCTGGAAGTGCGCGCGGGCGAGATCCTCGCCCTGATCGGCCCCAACGGCGCGGGCAAGAGCACCATGTTCAACCAGGTTTCGGGCGTGGATACGCCCACCTCGGGCGAGGTGCGTTTTCTCGGGGAATCGGTGGTCGGCAAGGGCGCACGGGCGATCGCCCGCATGGGCATGAGCCGAACCTTCCAGCACGTGAAGCTGTTGCCGACCATGACCGTGCTGGAAAACGTTGCCATCGGCACCCACTTGCGTGGCGGCAAGGGCGTGCTGGCGTCGGCCTGGCGGCTGGATCGCGGCGAGGAAGCCCGCCTGCTTGCCGAAGCGGCGCGCCAGATCGAGCGCGTCGGCCTGGCCGAGCACATGTTCGACGAAGCCGGCAGCCTTGCCCTGGGCCAGCAGCGCATTCTCGAGATTGCCCGCGCGCTGGCCTCGGACCCGGTGTTGCTGTTGCTCGACGAGCCCGCCGCCGGCCTGCGCTACAAGGAGAAGCAGGCCCTCGCGGAACTGCTGCGCAAGCTGCGCGGCGAAGGCATGGGCATCCTGCTGGTCGAGCACGACATGGACTTCGTGATGGGTTTGGTCGATCGCGTGGTGGTGATGGAGTTCGGCGAGAAGATCGCCGAGGGCTTGCCGGAGGACGTCCAGCGCGACCCGGCGGTGCTCGAAGCCTATCTCGGAGGGGTGGAATGATGACAGCCGCGACCGGCAACAACGGCGTGACCCGCAGCGTGCTGGAAGTGCGCGACCTGTGCGTGTCCTATGGCAAGGTCGAGGCACTCACCAATGCCAACCTCACCGTCGGCGAGGGGCAGATCGTCACCGTCATCGGCCCCAACGGGGCCGGCAAGACCACCATGTTGTCGGCCATCATGGGGGTGCTCGCCTCCACCGGACAGGTGGGCTTCGACGGCCGCATCGAAGGCGTGCCGGAAGTCGAGCGCATGGTCGCGCGGGGCATGAACCTGGTGCCGGAAAAGCGCGAGCTTTTCGGGGAAATGAGCGTGGAAGACAACCTCGTGCTTGGCGCCTTCCAGCGCTACCGCCAAGGCAAACGCGACCACGGCGACACCCTGGAAGAAGTCTACGCTCTGTTTCCCCGCCTCAAGGAGCGCCGCAAGCAGCTTGCCGGCACCTTGTCGGGGGGCGAGCGACAGATGCTGGCGGTGGGCCGGGCGCTCATGGCCAAGCCCAAGCTGCTGATGCTGGACGAGCCCAGCCTCGGCCTCGCCCCGCTGATCGTGCGCGAGATCTTCCGCATCATCGCCGAACTGCGCCAGCGCGGCGTGTCCATCCTGCTGGTCGAACAGAACGCCCGCGCGGCGCTGCAGGTGGCCGACTACGCCTATGTGCTGGAGACCGGCAGCATCGTCATGGACGGCCCGGCGCAGCAACTGGCCGACGATCCGCGCGTGATCGAGGCCTATCTGGGCCTCGGCGGCAAACACCAGGACCGGCTCGCCGGCTGAGTGCCGGAACGCGTCGAACGGGAGAACACCACATGCAAGCCCTACGTATCATCCGCGACGAGCATCAGGCGCTGGCCGGCATCCTCCACGCGGTGCGCTACATGATCCGCGAGATCGACGTCGGCCGTCTGGCGCCGGATTTCAAGCTGCTGCGGGCCATGGTGCATTACCTCGATGCCTACCCGGAGCAGCGCCACCACCCCAAGGAAGACCATCTCCTGTTCGCCCGGCTCAAGCAGCGCACGGCAGAGGGGGCCGACGCGATCGCCCGGCTGGAGGCCGAGCACGCCAGCGGCGAAGCGCGCATCCGGGCACTGGACGCGGCCGCCCGCGACTACGAGGCCGATCCGTCAGGTGGTTTTGCCGCATTTGCCAGCGCCTTCGAGACCTTTGCCGACTTCTACCGCGAACACATGCTGCTCGAAGAACGCGAGGTGCTGCCGCTGTGCCGGCAGTATTTCAGCGCCGAGGATTGGGCCGAGCTCGATGCCGCCTTTCTCGCCAACCAGGATCCCATGACCGGCCTGGCCTTTCCCGGCAGTCACGAGGACTTCCAGCGCCTGTTCTCGCGCCTCGTCGCGGCGGCGCCACCCCCCATCGGGCTGGGCGGCGGACCGTATCAGGACTGAGTTGTTTGTGAGGACGCCGTTCTGAGCGGCTTGGAGGCAAGGGGCGAGGCGCGCAGTGGATTGATCCACAAGGGATTGACCCACAAGCGCCGACGCGACGAACGGGTGGACGCCGTGCTGGCACGCGCGGGCACGGTCACGGGGGGCAGGCAGGGGAGGGGCGGCCCCGGGAAGATGAGAATGTCTTATTTTTGTATCACATGTGCAGCCCAATGCCCCAAATTCCGCGACAGTGCTAGAATCCACGGCAGGTATTCTCTTCCATCCACACATCTATCGAGGAAAAGCATGAACAAAGGTGAATTCGTCGAAGCCCTGGCCGACCGCATGGACGTTTCCCGCGCCCAGGCCGACCGTGCCCTGACCGCCGTGCTGGACATCATTGCCGAGCGCATGGCCGCGGGCGAGAAGGTTTCTTTCACGGGTTTCGGTTCTTTCGAAGTGTCCGAGCGTGCTGCTCGTACCGGTCGCAACCCGCAAACCGGCGCCTCCATCGAGATCGCCGCCGCGCGCGTCCCCAAGTTCTCCGCCGGTGCCACGCTGAAGAACGCGGTCAACGGCAAGTAATGCCCGCCCGGCCGCTGGCCGGAGCCACCCGAACGGCCTGCCTGCGGTACTCGCGGCAGGCGTTTTTGCGTCTACGGCCAAACTAATCACGCGAAGTCCTGCGACTTCGTATATACTCCGCGCAGTTGTGCAAAGCAGCATTTCGGTCTAGCAGCAATATCGCTTTTCCGCGGCCAGGTGCCGCGGCTCTCAACCGAGGGACTGTCACCACAGCCCCATCGCCCCGACCCGCCTTCCGAGCTCCCTCGTTCTTCCCGATCGATGGCATCGCGATAACCGGTTGGTGCCGATGAGCGGTCTTTTCCGCGCCATGGCGCGCCAGACCGCCGTAAGCCCATCGCGCGCTTGTCGCCCCGGTGTCCCGAACGTGTTCCACGTCGCGACACTGCGATGCCATTCCATCGCCCGCCCATGCGGGTCTGCCGGCCTGCGGACGTTCCGTGCCGGCCTCAAGTACAAGGAAGAACATGAACTTCAACGAACTCGGTCTGGACGAATCCCTGGTCAAGGCGGTTGAGACCACCGGCTACACCATCCCGACGCCCGTCCAGGCCAGCGCCATTCCGGCGGCGTTGGCGGGGGCCGACCTGTTGGTCTCGTCGCAGACCGGCAGCGGCAAGACCGCGGCCTTTACCCTGCCGTGCCTGCACCGCCTCGCCCAGAACAAACCGGCGCCCAGTTGCGGCCCGCGGGTCCTCATTCTGACCCCCACGCGCGAACTGGCACAGCAGGTGGAGACGGCTGCGCGCGGCTACGGTCGTGGCCTGCGCTGGCTGAACACCGCCTGCCTGGTGGGCGGTGCGCCGTTCTTCGCCCAGGCCAAGCAGCTCATGCGTCCGGTCGACCTCGTCGTCGCCACGCCGGGGCGCTTGATCGACCATCTGCAACGCCGCAAGCTCAAGCTGTCCGACATCGAAGTGCTGGTGCTCGACGAGGCCGATCGCATGCTCGACATGGGTTTCGCCGAGGACATCGAGACCATCGTTGCCGCCACCCCCGCCCAGCGCCAGACGCTGCTGTTTTCCGCAACGCTGGATGGCGTGGTGGGCAAGCTGGCCGCGGCGCTTACCCGAAATCCCCAGCGCATCGAGATCGCCCGTTCGGAAAGCCGCAGTGGCAACATCGAGCAACGCCTGATGCTGGCTGACGACCTCGGCCACAAGAACCGTCTGCTCGAATCCCTGCTGTCGTCCGAAGGCCTGCAACAGGCGGTAGTGTTTACCGCCACCAAGCGCAGTGCCGAAGAGGTGTCGATCAGCCTGCAGGAAAAGGGCTTCGCTGCCGCGGCGCTGCACGGCGACATGCATCAGACCGCCCGCAACAAGACCCTGGACCGCCTGCGCAAGGGCCGCATCGGCGTGCTGGTGGCGACCGACGTGGCGGCGCGCGGCATCGACGTGGCGGGCATCAGCCACGTGATCAACTTCGATCCGCCGCGCCAGGCCGAGGACTATGTGCACCGCATCGGCCGTACCGGCCGGGCCGGGCGCGACGGGGTGGCAATCACCCTGTCCGGCCCGCGCGAGATCGGCATCATTCGTGCGATCGAACGCTTCACCGGCAAGACGCTGCCCGAGCACGTCATCGAAGGCCTGGAGCCGCGTCTGCGCCCGGGCGCCCCGCGCCGTAACAGCCGCCCCAGCGGCGGCGCGCCGCGAGGCGATGCACCGCGGCGCAGCGCGGCTCCGCGCAGTGGTTTTGGCGGCGGCGCGCGTCCCGAGGCCAGCCCTGGCTGGGGTGGTCGTGCGCGGGACGCCGGCAGGGATGCCCGTCCGGTGCGCGACAGCGTCGTCCGCGAGGGCGGCTCCCGTGACGGCGTGCGTCAAGGCGGCTTTGGCGACGCAGCTCGGCGTGATGGCGCACCGCGTTTCGATCGCGGCCCGCGCGACGGCGAGCGCAGTGCCCCCCGTCGTCCGCGCGGCGACTTCCGCTGATGGGCTGATGCGGTTCGGCCGGTTGGTGCCGGCCTGATCGCAATGGGTTGTGAGACAAAAAGCCTGGCGCTTGCGTGCCGGGCTTTTTTCGTGGTGCGCTGGGTGCGGTGGCGCTGGGTGCGTGGGGCGCCGGGGCCTTGCCGGGCTATGCACTCATCGCCGTGTGGCGCACACGTACCGGCCATCGGCCCGGCCGTCCCCAGCGTTCGGTTGCGCGGGCAAGCAGGCGGGTCTCCTCCTCGGTCAGCTTACCGTCGGCCCCGACGATCTCGAACATGGCCTTGAGCAGATGGTCCTGGCAATCGGGGTCTGCCACCTCGTCGAGCAAGGCGTCGACCACCGGGTCCGGCAAGCGGCAGTGGGTGGCGTCGTGATAGGGCATGCTCGTCATCACGTCTTCGTAGAACTCACGCATCACCCGTTCGAGGCAGTCGGGCGCAATACCCAGCGCGTCGAGCACCTGGCTGCGGGCGAGGCTGTTCAACTCGCTGCGGTCCAGGCCGCCGTCTGCGAGCAAGGCCAGTGCGATGACGCGGGACGCGGCATGGGCGCTGTCGGTACGATATTGACGCATGGTGACTCCTCCTGTTCTGGCTGCGGCGTCGCCCCGCATCCAGCAATGCGCCGGAGCGGGGTCGCGCAAGGTCTATGAATGACCGTCATGCCGCGCGTGGTTTGCGATGGTTCGCGAATGGTCGGTCCGCTCCGATGCCTGGCCTTCATCCCGTGCCCACGATTGCCGGGCCGTGGGTGCGCAAGCATCGGCGCTTGTCGACTGCGGGCTAGGACAGTGCGGAGTTCCAACTGGTTGCTCGAAAAAATAGATCAGACTGTAGAAAAACACGAGTTTACGCGACTATATTTCTTCCGTAGCTTACCGATCGAACATGACGATCAGACGCTCGCTCAAGTGGCGCCCTGGTCGTGATGTGGGCAGTTGGGGCAGGGCGGTCCGCCCGTGCGACTTCGTACCGGAAAGGAGCGAAAGGCGATGTATTCAGAGATTTCCACCCATCAGAATGCAGCGGGGCGCATCGTATCGGCGGCGCTCATGATAGACGGCTGGGTCGGTACGGACGAACGCGGGGCGCTCATCGAATGCGGCGTGCTCGACAAGCTGGGCCTGGACCTGGACAGCTTTGAGCGGATCTTCGAGGCCTTTTGCGCCGAGACCGGGGAAGTCGAATGCGATGAGCCGTGCCTGCGGCCGCGCGTGACCGGTGACCGTGTTGACGACTTGCTGGCGGAAGTTTCCGACCCAGCGCTGCAGCAGACCCTGCTCGAGGCCATGGTTGCCATCGCTTACGCCGATGGATTCATGAGCCGCGACGAGAGGGCGCTGATCGAGCGCGCGCGGCTGGCGTGGGGCCGTCCGCCGCAGACATCAAACTGACGCGACATCCTGCTGAACCAAAATGAGGGGGCGAGGGCGCGGTGCGCCACTCGCCCCCTTGCGCTGGGCTTTGGATTCCTCTCCGAGTCGCCGCATAACGGGCGCGCCTGAACGTAAAATCCTGGTCATTCGACCGATGCGATCGGGGAGCGTCCGTGCAGTCCCTCAACTTCAAGCATTTGCGGTACTTCTGGATGGTGGGCAAGACGGGCAGCATCGTCCGCGCGAGCGAGCAGCTGCACCTCACACCGCATGCCATCAGCGGCCAGCTGAGCCAGTTCGAGGCGACCCTGGGGGTGGCGTTGTTTACCCGCAGCGGGCGGCGGCTGGAGCTGACCGAGGTGGGGCGGCGCCTCCTTGATTACGCCGACGGTATTTTCGCGCTGGGCGATGAGGCGCTGGACATGCTCCGCCATCCTGGCGAACGGTCGGTGCAGCGGCTGGTGGTGGGGATTGCCGATTCGGTGCCGAAGTCGGTTGCGTCACGCTTGCTCATGCCGGCATTGGCACTGGAGGATCCATTGCGCCTCACCTGCCGCGAAGGCCGGCTCGCGGGGCTGCTGGGTGATCTGGCCGTGCATCGCCTCGATGCGGTGATTGCCGACCGGCCCATGCCGCCGGAGGTGTCGGTGCGCGCCTACAGTCATCTGCTCGGGGAAAGTCCGCTGGCGGTGTTCGGCGCCCCGTCGGTTGCGGCGGCGTTGTCAGGCACGTTACCGGCGGCGCTGGACGGCGCGCCGTTCCTGCTGCCCGGCGAGGACGTCGCATTTCGCGGCAATCTCATGCAATGGTTCGCCGCCAACCGGGTTGCGCCACGCATCGTCGCCGAATTCGACGACATGGCCTTGCTCAAGGCCTTCGGGCAGGAAGGGGCGGGGCTGTTCGTGGCGCCGGATGCGATCGCCGATTTCATCTGCGCGCAGTATGGGGTGCTGCGTGTCGGCACGATCCCGGACGTCACCGAGCAGGTGTATCTCATCACCACCGCCCGCCGCCTCACCCATCCGGGCATGGTGGCGGTCAGCCGGGCCGCACGCGAGGAGGTGTTCGCGACGCGCCCGGCCGCTGGGCGCACCGTTTATTAACCCGGCCCTTAAAGATACTGACTGGCGTTCGCCCTGAGCCTGTCGAAGGGCGGTGATGGCAGTGCCTTCGACGAGTTCAGGGCGAACGGAACCAGCTTCTCAACGGCCGGGTTGATAAGTAGCTTCAAGTCTCATCTACAAGTGCGCCGCACGGCGAGGGGATCACTCCTCCCCGGCGGGGGGCGTGCCCTTGGGCGTGGCATCTCGCCCGGCATTCACCTCGACGGCGCGCAGCCGTGCTGCCAGCTTGTCGAGCACACCGTTCACGAAGCGATGACCATCGGTGCCACCATAGGCCTTGGCCAGTTCGATGGCTTCGTTGATCACTACCCGGTAGGGGGTTTCCGGCCGGGTCTGCAACTCATGCGTCGACAACAGCAGGATGGCGTGTTCCACCGGCGACAACTCGCTGATTCCGCGGCTCAGCAGCGGTGCGAACTCGGCCTGCAACGCGTCGCGGTTGTTGGTGGTACCGCGCAGGAGTTCGATGAACAGCTCGCGGTCGGCCTTGTCGAAGCCCGTCACGGTTTCGAACTGGGTTTCGATGCTGCGGGCGGAGTTGCCCGACAGCAGCCATTGATAAACGCCTTGCAGCGCGAATTCGCGCGCGCGGCGTCGGGCGGCCTTTCCGCTCATCTTTTGGTTCCTTTCTCTCTTATTTCAATGCCTTGAGCAGATTGGCCATCTCCACCGCAGCACGCGCGCAATCGGCGCCCTTCTCGTGCATGCGGGCGATGGCCTGATCGTCGTCTTCGGTGGTCAGCACGCCGTTGGCGACCGGCAGACCGCAGTCCAGGGTCACGCGGGTAATCCCCGCCCCCATTTCGTTGGCGACCAGCTCGAAGTGGTAGGTTTCGCCGCGGATTACCGCGCCGAGCGCGATCAGCGCATCGAAACGGCCGCTGCGCGCCATGGTCTGCAGCGTCAGCGGAATCTCGAGCGCGCCCGGCACCGTGGCGATACGGACCAGGTCGGGGGCGACGCCGAGCTTGAGCAGCTCGGCGGTGCAGGCCGACAGCAGGCCTTCGCACACGTCCTGGTTGAAGCGGCTCATGACGATGCCGATGCGCAGCCCGCGTCCTTCGAGATCGATGTCGTATTCGGTGATGTTGTCGTAACGTGCCATGTGTGTCACTTGTTGGTTGGTTCCGCCGCGCTCCGGGTGGGAGCACGTTGTGGAACGGTTGGATGGGGCCACGGATGGCGGCGGGCGCTCAGCGCTTGTGAATGAACCGGCTGCGCGAACAACCGATTGCTGCGTTGCTCATTCGTTCACTTCTCGCCTGCCCACTCGATATGTCTTGTTGTTCGCGCGCTCGCGCCTTGCACTCGGCACCGCGCGCTACGATGGCTTCAGGAGCGCTCAGTCCTGAGCGACGAAGCCGGTAATCTCCAGGCCGAAGCCAGCCATGCTGGGGATCTTCTGCGGGCTGGACATCAGCCGCATGCGCCCGACCTGGAGGTCGCGCAGGATTTGTGCGCCAACCCCGAACAGGCGTGGATCCCAGCGCGTCTGGCGGGCACTGCCGCTGCCGTCGAGGCTGGCGAGCAATTCCTTGCCGGTCTGGGGGCGGTACAGCAGCACCACCACGCCGCGTTCGGCGGCGGCGATGCGGCTGAGCGCGTCGTTGATCGGGAAACTGTGCAGCCCGCTGGCGGGGTCGAGAAAGTCCACCACCGAGATCGGCTCGTGTACCCGGACCAGGGTCTCGCGGTCGGGGGTGATCTCGCCGTGCGACAGCGCGAAATGGATGTCGCCGGACGTCTTGTCCTCGAACGCGGTAAGGCGGAAACGGCCGTGGGCGGTGTCCACCAGCTTGTCGGCAACCCGCTCGACCAGATGCTCGTTGGCCGCCCGGTACTCGATCAGGTCGCGGATGGCGCCGATCTTGAGGCCATGCTCGGTGCCGAACTCGATCAGGTCCGGCAGGCGGGCCATGCTGCCGTCGTCCTTGAGGATCTCGCAGATCACCGCGGCGGGTTCCAGCCCGGCCAGTTGTGCCAGATCGCAGCCCGCCTCGGTGTGGCCGGCGCGGATCAGCACGCCCCCCTTCTGGGCGGTGAGCGGGAAGATGTGGCCGGGCATCACGATATCCTCGGGCCGGGCGTGGCGTGCCACCGCCACCTGCACGGTGCGGGCACGGTCGTGGGCCGAAATGCCGGTGGATACCCCGGTGGCCGCCTCTATGGAGGCAGTGAACGCGGTGCCGTGGGGAGTGCGGTTGTCGCGCACCATCTGCTGCAGGCCCAGTTGGCGGCAGCGCTGCTCGGTGAGCGTCAGGCATACCAGACCGCGGCAATGCTTGACCATGAAGTTGATCGCCTCGGGGGTGACGAACTCGGCGGCCAGCACCACGTCGCCCTCGTTCTCGCGGTCTTCCTCGTCGATCAGGATCACCATCCGCCCGGCGCGGATGTCGTCGATGATTTCGGTGATGGGGGAAAGCGCGCTCATTGTGCGGAACCTTCGGTTGCAGAGGCCTCGCGCCACGCCAGCATGCGCTCCACGTAGCGCGCGATCAGGTCGATTTCAAGATTCACCAGGCTGCCCGTCTGAAGATGCTTCAGATTGGTTGCGGCCACGGTGTGGGGGATGAGGTTGATCGAAAAATCCGTGTCTTCGATGCGATTCACCGTCAGGCTCACGCCATTGACCGTGATCGACCCCTTTTTTGCGATGTAGCCGGCCAGCGCCACCGGCGCGCGGATCACCAGTTCGTGGCTTTCGCCCACCGGCGTGAATCGCAATACCTCACCCACGCCGTCCACGTGGCCGCTCACCAGATGGCCGCCCAGGCGGTCCGACAGGCGCAAGGCCTTTTCGAGGTTCACCTCGTTGCCCACCGCGTCCAGACCCGCGGTGCAGGCCAGCGTCTCGCGCGACACATCGAAGCGTGCCAGCGCCCCGTCCATGGCAATCACGGTCAGGCATACACCGCTGTTGGCGATGCTGTCACCGATCTGCACGTCTGTCAGATCCAGTCCCTGGGTATCGACCGTCAGCCGCACGCCGTCCTGCAGCGGCTCGATGGAGGCAATTTGGCCGCACGCGGCCACGATTCCGGAAAACATGCTGGAAGGTCTTGTGGAGGGGAAGGCGTGATTGTAGGCGAAAAACCGCTGTTTGGCCGCGGGTGATCGTGCCTCCAGCAGTTCTCAATTCAAACTCAGCCACCGTGAGGACGAGTGGTCCGCAGTCAGCGCTGGCGCGCGGCGTGAAGAAAAGGCGGGAATAGGCGGGCGAATCTAGCTCCATTTTGCCTATTT
>JBKBMG010000060.1:0-29773 GCA_046295975.1 Rhodocyclaceae bacterium | reverse complement strand
TGATGCAGTTCATGACGCAACGCCTCAACCCACAACCGATAGACTCTGGGTAACCTCCACAGCCCGTACCAAATTAAATCCCCACATACTTCAACCTGATTTTGAAATGAGAACTGCTGGGCGGATGGCCCGGTCGCCGTGGACGCGGGGTCTCATGCGCCGCGACTTCGTTCCGCCGAAAAGCGCGCCCGATAGGCTTCGAAACGGCCCTCGGCGATGGCTTCGCGCAGTTCTGCGGTCAATGTCTGGTAGTAGCGCAAGTTATGGATGGTGTTGAGCATGCTGCCCAGGATCTCGTTGGTCTTGTGCAGATGGTGCAGGTAGGCCCGACTGAAGTTGCGGCAGGTGTAGCAGTCGCAGCTTTCGTCCAGTGGCCGGGTGTCCTGCTTGTGTATCGCGTTCTTGATCTTGATGTCGCCGTAGCGGGTGAACAGCCAGCCGTTGCGGGCATTGCGCGTCGGCATGACGCAGTCGAACATGTCGATGCCGGCGGCGACGCCGTCGACGATGTCTTCAGGCGTGCCCACGCCCATCAGGTAGCGCGGCTTGTCGCCTGGCAGTCGCGGGGCGGTGTGGGCCAGGATGCGCGCCATGTCGTCCTTGGGTTCGCCCACCGAGAGGCCGCCGATGGCGAAGCCCGAGAAGCCGATCTCGCTCAGTGCATCCAGGGACTCGTTGCGCAAGTCTTCGTACATGCCGCCCTGGACGATGCCGAACAAGGCGTTGAGGTTGCCCAACCGGTCGAATTCCTCGCGCGAGCGCCGCGCCCAACGCAGCGACAGACGCATGGATCTGGCGGCTTCGTCATGGCTGGCGGGGTAGGGGGTGCATTCGTCGAAGATCATGACGATGTCGGAGTTGAGCGTTGTCTGGATGCGCATCGACTCCTCCGGGGTCAGGAACAGCTTGGCCCCGTCTATCGGTGAGGAGAACTTCACTCCTTCCTCGGTGATCTTGCGCAGGGCGCCCAGGCTGAACACCTGGAAGCCGCCCGAGTCGGTGAGGATCGGCTTGTCCCATCCCATGAAGCGGTGCAGCCCGCCGTGTGCGGCGACGACCTCCAGCCCCGGGCGCAGCCACAGGTGAAAGGTGTTGCCCAGGCAGATCTGTGCGCCGATCGCATGCAATGCGTCCGGCGTCATCGCCTTCACCGTGCCGTAGGTGCCGACCGGCATGAATACCGGCGTCTCGACCTTGCCGTGGGCAAGCGTCAGGGTGCCGCGACGGGCGAGTCCGTCTTGATGAATCAGATCAAATTTCATGGTCGGACATCCGGCGGGCGATGAACATTGCGTCGCCATAGCTGAAGAAACGATACCGGTGGGCGATCGCATGGGCGTAGGCGGCACGCATCCGGCCCATACCCGCGAAGGCGGACACCAGCATCAATAGAGTGGATTTGGGGAGGTGGAAGTTGGTGATCAGCGCATCGGCCACCTGGAAACGGAAGCCGGGCAGGATGAACAGTTCCGTCTCGCCACTTCCGGCTTCCAGGGTGCCGTCCTGGGCGGCGCCTTCGAGCGCGCGCAGACTGGTGGTGCCGACTGCGATCACCCGCCCACCGCGCGCGCGCGCGGCCTGGATTGCGTCCACGGTCTGTTGCGGAATCACGTAGCGTTCGCGATGCATGCGGTGCTCGCCGAGGTCGTCGACGCGTACCGGTTGGAAGGTGCCGGCGCCGACATGCAGTGTCAGCCAGGCGAGGTTCACGCCGCGCTCGGCCAGGGCCGACAGCAGCGCGTCGTCGAAATGCAGGCCTGCGGTCGGTGCCGCGACGGATCCTGGGTTGCGGCCATAGACCGTCTGGTATCGGGATTCGTCCTCCTCATCGGCGGAGCGCTCGATGTAAGGCGGCAGGGGCAGTTTGCCATGGCGTTCCAGCAGTCGCTCCAGTGGCTCCTCGGCGGGGAAGCGCAGGTGATAGAACTCGCCGACCCGGCCCAGCACGGTGACGTCGAAGCTGTCCGCAAGGCGGATGGTGCTGCCGCTGGGGGGCGACTTGCTGGCGCGCACCTGGGCGAGGGCCTCGTGTTCGCCGAGTTGCCGTTCGATCAGCACCTCGACCACCCCGCCGGTGGCCTTCACGCCGTGCAGGCGTGCGTGTATCACGCGTGTGTCGTTGAAGACCAGCAGGTCGCCCGGTGCGAGCAACGCCGGCAGGTCGGCGAAGTGCCGATCGACGCGCAGGTCACCCTCCACGACCAACAGGCGGCTGCCGGTACGTTCGGTCAGCGGTGCCTGGGCGATCAGTTCCGGCGGAAGGGGGTAATCGAAGTCTTGTAGCGAAAGTGGCATGCTCTTGCAGCAAATGGGTGGTTATTGGATATAATGCGCAGCTTCCCTGCCGGGATGGCGGAATCGGTAGACGCAGCGGATTCAAAATCCGCCGCTGGTGACAGTGTGAGGGTTCGAGTCCCTCTCCCGGCACCAGGCCTGTTCGGGTCTGGCTCTAGTTGTTTCTTCCCGTTGTTTTTCTTCCGTTTTCAGCGGATTCTCGGAGGCTTGTCGTCAGACTGCCGCGCCCGTCCGTGAGCCGTCGCGTTGGAAAAAGTGCCGGATTATACGCGCTCGGTGGGGTTTCCGGTGCCTCGACCCCGAGCTTACGTGTCGCCTCCGCCGCGGCTGATCGCCAGTGTGGCCGGGTGTGTAATGCGACGTTCGACCGAGATCGCGTAGTACGATTCCCGCACGCCTTCCGCCGTACCGATTTCGCGCACTCCGTACTGACGGCCGACCTGGTCGGCGATCAGCGATGGCGCGGGGAAAACGCCCACGCCTGCTTCGCCAAAGGACTTCATCAAGGCGCTGTCGTCGAATTCGCCCACCACACGCGGCTGAATGCGTTGATTTTCGAACCAGTGCAGCAGCGGTCGGCGCAAGGCGGCGTCGATACCGGGCAGCAGTACCGGTGCCCCGTGCAGGCAGGTGGGGAAGCTCTCACCCAGACGGTCGTGCAGGGCCGGCGTGGCGAACAGGCTGACCGCCGATTCGACCAGCTTGTGGCTGAAGCCTTTCACGTCGGTTTCGGCCGGCAGCGGGCGATCGGCGAGCACCATGTCGAGCTTGTGGATGGCGAGATCCCCGAGCAGCCGCTCGAGCTTGTCCTCGCGGCAGACGATGCGCATGGTCTCGGGCAGCTGCATGGAGGGCGCGAGCAGACGCCAGGCGATGGCCTTGGGCACCACGTCGGCCACCCCTACGCGAAACGGAATGGCGCGACCGGCCGCGCGGTTGCGCAAGGCTTCTTCGAGTTCGCTGCCTACGCGGAAAATCTCTTCCGCGTAGGCAAGCACCATCTGCCCGGTTTCGGTCAACGCCAGGCGCCGCCCCTGGCGACGGAACAGGGTCACCCCGAGTGCCGCCTCCAGGGTGGCGATCTGGCCGCTGAGCGTTTGTGGCGCGAGTCCGGTGCGCTCCGATGCGCGCACGATGCCGCCCGCGCGCGCAACGTTCCAGAAGTGCTGGAGCTGTTTGTAGTTCAACATGACATTTCGAGAAAACCGGAGAGATATTTCGCTGAACTCGTATTTCATCGAACAGTCTTAGGTTAGCATTCGAAACGAATCGGGTTGCCGCAAATGCTTGTCGCGGAACTCGTGGTGTCTCAAAGGTCCAAGGGCTGCAACGGGCGGGTTTGACCTCTGTGCTGCTCTTCATTCGATTCAAGGAGGAATTCGTTCCATGGAAAATCAAAGCATGACTATGAACCGGACCGAAGCCTCGGTCCTGGCCACCAACAAGGTCATTCGCAACACCTATGTGTTGCTGTCCTTGACGCTCGCCTTCTCGGCGGTCGTTGCCGGCCTGTCCATGGCCTTGCGTCTGCCCCATCCCGGCCTGATCCTGACTCTGGTGGGCTATTTCGGTCTGCTGTTCCTGGTGACCAAGCTGCGCAACAGTACCGGCGGTGTGTTCGCCGTGTTCGCGCTCACCGGTTTCATGGGCTACACGCTCGGGCCGATCCTGTCCTACTACCTGAGCATGCCCAACGGTCATGGAGTGGTGATGCAGGCGATGGGTGGCACGGCGGCGATCTTCCTCGGCCTGTCGGGCTACGCGCTGACCACCCGCAAGGATTTCTCCTTCATGGGCGGTTTCCTGATGGTTGGCATCCTGGTGGCCTTCCTGGCTGGCCTGGGCGCGATCTTCTTCCAGATGCCGGGCCTGTCGCTGGCGGTGTCGGCGATGTTCGTGCTGCTGATGTCGGGCCTGATCCTGTATCAGACCAGCGCCATCATTCACGGCGGCGAGACCAACTACATCATGGCCACGGTGACGCTGTACGTGTCGATCTACAACCTCTTCACCAGCCTGCTGCACCTGCTGGGCTTCATGAACAGCGACTGATCCGCGGGTTCGTAGCGGTTCGACCGAAGAAACGGGGGCGCCATGGGCGCCCCCGTTTTTTGTCCACGGTGGCCTTCGCTCTGCTGCGCCGCAACGCCGGCTGCGGGTACAATACCGCTCTTTTCAAGCAGGGAAACGGCAGATGAAGACCGCGTTTCTGGATTTCGAACAGTCGATCGCCGAGCTCGAGGCAAAGATTGATCAACTGCGCTTCGTTCAGGATGATCCGGCAGTGGATCTTTCCGGCGAGATCGCCCGTCTCGAAAAGAAGAGCCAGTCCCTCGCCAAGGACATCTACGCCAAGCTCACCCCGTGGCAGATCTCGCAGGTCGCCCGTCATCCGCAACGACCCTATACGCTGGACTACACCCGGTTGATCTTCTCCGATTTCGAGGAGTTGCATGGCGACCGCGCGTTTGCCGATGACAAGGCGATCGTGGGTGGCTTGGCGCGCTTCAACGGGCAGAGTTGTGTGGTGATCGGCCACCAGAAGGGGCGCGACACCAAGGAGAAGATCCTGCGCAACTTCGGCATGCCGCGGCCTGAGGGGTACCGCAAGGCGCTGCGGCTGATGCGCCTGGCCGAGAAGTTCGGCATGCCGGTGTTTACCTTCGTCGACACGCCCGGGGCCTACCCGGGTATTGGCGCGGAGGAGCGCGGACAGTCCGAGGCGATCGGCCGCAATCTGTACGTGATGGCGGAACTCAAGGTGCCGATCATCTCCACGGTGATCGGTGAGGGGGGCTCGGGTGGGGCGCTCGCAATCGCCGTGGCCGACCAGTTGCTCATGCTCCAGTACTCGACCTATTCGGTTATTTCGCCCGAGGGTTGCGCCTCGATTCTGTGGAAGAGTGCCGACAAGGCCTCTGTCGCGGCCGAGGCGATGGGGATTACCGCCCCACGGTTGAAGGCGCTGGGGCTGGTGGACAAGGTGGTCAACGAGCCCGTGGGCGGTGCCCATCGCGATCATGCTGCGATGGCGGCGAGCTTGCGCCAGGCGCTGCAGGATGCCTTGCGCCAGGTGGTGGATCTGGATCCCGCCGAACTGGTGGCCAATCGCCTGCAGCGTCTGCTCGGCTATGGCAAGTTCAAGGACAAGGCCGCCTGACGATCCCGTGGCGGCGGCGGTCGCCGCCTGCCTGAGCGCCGCGGGCGTCGCAGCCGGTTCGAGGCTGGCGCTGGCCCTGAGCGGTGGCGTCGATTCCATGCTGTTGCTGCATGTGCTCGCCCGCCTGAGGGAGGTGCAGGGTTGGGCGCTGTCTGCGGCACACGTTCATCATGGCCTGAGTCCTCACGCCGACGCCTGGGCTGCGGCCTGCGTGACGGCCGGGGAGCGGCTCGGTGTTCCAGTGGAGGTGCACCGGGTCGAGGTGCTGCGGGGGTCCGACGATGGACTGGAGTCGGCAGCGCGACGCGCACGCCACGCGGCTTTGGCCACGGTTGCGGCGGACTGGCTGGTGTTCGCCCACCATCGCGACGATCAGGCCGAGACGCTGTTGTTCCGCTTGTTGCGTGGTTGTGGCGTGCGCGGGGCGGCGGCGATGGCGTCGATCGAGCCGGCACACGCGGGCTGTGCGGGGCGACTGCGACCGTTGCTCGGTGTCGGACGCCAAGAGGTGCTGGCCTGTGCTCAGGCGCGGGGCATCGAGTGGTGCGAGGACGAAAGCAACGCGGATCTTTTCTTCGCGCGCAATTACCTGCGCCATCGCGTGCTGCCCCAGATGGCCGAACGCTTTCCGGCGGCCGGTGCCGCTTTGGCGCGGGCCGCCGGCCATTTTCGCGAGGCATCGGGTTTGCTCGATGAGCTTGCGGATGAAGACTTGTCGCGCTGCGGCGGGGTACCTGTACCGGTGGGGGCGCTGCTGGGGTTGGGCGATGCGCGGGGGCGCAACCTGTTGCGGCGTCTGATCGAGCGACAAGGCTGGCGTGCCCCCACCTCGTCACGTCTGGACGAAGCGCTGCGCCAGTTGCGCGCGGCTTCCGGGCCGTTGCGGCTGGTGCTGGGCGATGGTGCCCTGGGGGTGTATCGCGGGCGCTTGTGGCCGCTGGCCAACGCGATGGGGCAGAGGGGCGACGAGGCGACCGTCGAAGCTACGGTGCCGGTGCCGGTGCCGGTCTGGCAAGGCGAAGCGGAGTTGAGCTGGGGGGGCGGATGGGTGTGCATGTCCCCGAGCGTTGGCGCCGGGTTGTCGACACAGCGCTTGAACGCTGCTCCTTCCTGCCTGCTGACCGGCCGCTGGCCAGGCCTGGAGATGCGTCCAGCGGCCGGTCGGCCGCACAAGCGGTTCAAGCAATTGTGCCAGGAGGCGGGGGTGCCGCCGTGGTTGCGTGATCGTCTGCCGGTGTTGCGGGTGGGCGACGAGGCGGCTTGGATAGGCGGGCTCGGGGAGGGGTTCGAGGTGTCGGCGGACTTCGCCTGCGCGCCGGGCGAGGCCGGCGTGGTGCTGGCGTGGACGCCGGCGTCGGAACCGAGGCTTGACGGAGCGTCTACAGGGAGCCGGAGTGGCCGCTGCTCTTGAGTAGCTGCGCGAGCTCGACCGCCGAGCGTACCGCCATCTTGTCGAAGATCTTGGAGCGGTGGGCTTCAACGGTGCGCATCGAGATGGCGAGTTTGTCGGCGATGACCTTGTTGTAGAGGCCTTCCAGGATCAGGTCCATGACTTCGCGTTCGCGGGCGGTCAGCGTCGCCAGCCGCTCGTCGACGGCGGCACGCACTTCGTCAGCCTCGCGGGCGGTGTGGTCGAGTTCCATCGCACGCATGACGATCTCGACCAGGTCGCTGTCGTTGAAGGGCTTTTCGATGAAATCGAAGGCGCCTTTCTTGAGCGCCGACACGGCCATTGGTACGTCGCCGTGGCCGGTGATGAAGACGACTGGCAGGCGGTTGCCACGCGCCCGCAGTTCGTCGAAGCACTCCAGGCCGCTCATGCCGCCCATGCGGATGTCGATGACCGCGCAACCCCGCCAACCGGGCTCGACCGCGTCAAGGAAGGACTCCGCACTGCTCCAGGTGGTGCAGGGCAGCTTGCGGGTCTTGAACAGCCACTGCAGGCCGTCGCGGATGGCGTCGTCGTCGTCGATGATATGGGCGCGGGCTTCGGTCATGAGCGGTCGATCGGGAGCGTAAGGATGAAGATGGTACCGCCATCCGGGTTGGGTTCGAAACTCAGGCGGCCGTGATGGGCTTCGGCGATGGAGCGGCAGATGTTCAGCCCCATGCCCATGCCCTCCTGTTTGGTGGTGAAGAAGGGTTCGAACAGCTTGGCGGCGGTGTCGGTGTCGATGCCGCAGCCAGCGTCGGCGACGCGTACCGAGCAGTGGGCATCGTCGCGGCGGGTGGTGACGATGATGGCACGCCGCTCGCGCGGAGTGTCGCGCATTGCGTCCATCGCGTTGCGCACCAGGTTGACCACCACCTGCTCGATCATGACCGGATCGGCCTCGACCGGAAGCGCAACGTCGGCCAGTTTGGCGTCCAGGCTCATGCGGCGTTTTCGGAGGTCGGCCTCGAGCAGGCCGATGGCGTCGCGGATGACGTGGTTGAGGTCCAGCCGTTCGCGCTTGGGCTCGGAGCGCCGCACGAAGGTGTGCACCCGGCGGATGATCTCCCCGGCGCGACGAGCCTGGCGCGAGATCTTCTCGTGGATTTCGCGCAATTCGGCGGGGTCGGGCATGGGCTCGGCGAGGCGATTGAGGCAGCCGCTGTTGTAGCTGGCAATGGCCGCGAGCGGCTGGTTGAGCTCGTGGGCAAGGGTCGAGGCCATCTCGCCCATGGTGATCAGGCGCGAGGTGGCCTGCAGGCGTTCGTCCTGCTGGCGCGCGAGTTCGCGCGCGCGCTTTTGCTCGGTGATGTCGAGCACCGAGCCCATCCAGCCGGTGTGGCGTCCTTCGGCGTCGATCAGCGGCGCTTCGAAGATCACTGCGTCTATGCGCTGGCCGTCCTTGCGCCGCAGGACCAGTTCCATGCCTTCGCGCGGCGCGGAGCCGGACAGGATCAGGTGATGGATTTCCAGGGTGCGCTCAAGATGGTCGGGATCCCAGTAGGGCATGGGCGGGGTGCGGCCGATGAGCTCGTCCTGGGCGTAGCCCACCATCCGGCAGAAGGCCGGGTTCACGTAGGTGATGCGACCCTCAAGGTCACGCGCGCGCAGTCCCGTGACCAGTGAATCCTCCATCGCCTTGCGGAACTGCATCTCCCCGCGCAGGGCCTGTTCGGCGGCCTGGCGACGTGACAGCTGGAGGCGCAGTTGCCAGATGCTCCAGATCGCGACGAAACCGAGGAAGATCATCGAGCCGGTGAGGAGTACGGTGATCCAGCGGATCTCACCACGATAGGCGTCGATGCGCAGCAGCATGCCGTGACCGGGCGGGTCGAAGGCAATGGTGTAGCTGAGGCGGTCGGACAGCGGCGCTACCCGCGACTTTGAGGCGATCTCCACGCCGTCCGGGTCGGTGACGCTGACGCGGTAGCGTTCGGAAAACCACCATGGCAGTTCGCGCGAAACCAGACCCTGCAGCGAGTACACGCCGACCATCACGCCGAGCAGGCCGGTGCCGGAGTAGATCGGCACATGCACCTCGAAGTGGTGGCCGCCGACTACGGCGTAGGCCGGCCCGTACACCGCGCGGCCCAGGCCGATGGCGAGCCGCAGCGTGGACTCCGATGGAACGGTACCGCGCGCCTCGCCGATCAGATGGTCGTCGCTCATGGGCGGCATGGCGCCCAGCACGTCGCCGATGTCGTTCAACCAGATGATCCGCGCCAGGCCGTTTTCCGAGCGCAGCAGTTGCTGGATACGGGCCTGGGTCTCCGGGCCGGCGCCGCTGGCGAGGATTTCCTGACCGAGCTGGGCGAGTTGCGCGGCGTTGCGGTCAAGCAGGAACTGGAGGTTTTGTTCCATCCACAGGACGTCGCTGATCAGCGTGACTCGCTGGTTCTCGGCGTCGTGGGCGCGGGTCAGCCACACCAGGGTGGCGATGAGTGCGAGCAGCAAGGTGAGCGCGAGGTAGGGCAGTCGCAGCTGCCAGGCGTAGGCGCGTGCGCGCAGACCGCCCGCTGGCGGAGTAGGGGAGGGGGCGTCCCCTGATTCGATCCGCGCGCCGATACGGGGGATAATCATCCGATAACCTCGAAACCCGTCGTCGGTGGCTGGTCGTACCAACGCCGCGTCCGCGACGGTGAGCGAAGCGTCCGGCCGAAAGCGATGGCGCACGGCCCGGCGCCCATGGGGAGCGGCCGGCTGCGATACCGCAGTTGGGTGGAAGGTGCAGGAGACATTCGATGAAGTATCGCATGCTGTTTGCCGTTTTTGCGGTCTTGTGCGCGTTCGCCCCGGCGTTCGCGGCCGATCCTATCGTCATACGTTTCAGTCACGTGGTGGCGCCCGAGACGCCCAAGGGAAAGGCCGCTGAGTACTTCAAGGCGCGCGCCGAGGCGCTGACCCAGGGGCGGGTGAGGGTGGACGTCTACCCCAACAGCAGTCTCTACAAGGATCGTGAGGAAATGGAGGCGCTGCAGCTTGGGGCGGTTCAGATGCTCGCACCGTCGCTGGCGAAGTTTGGCGTGCTTGGCATGAACGAGTTCGAGGTCTTCGATCTGCCCTACATCTTCGAGAATGACGCGGCCCTCGCCAAGGTGAAGCAGGGGCCGATCGGGCGTCGTCTGCTGCAGTCTCTGGAGGCGCGTGGCATCAAGGGGCTGGCGTACTGGGACAATGGCTTCAAGTCGTTTTCGGCCAACCGCCCCATTCAACGGCCCGAGGACCTGGCCGGGTTGCGCATGCGCATCCAGTCATCGCGAGTGCTGGAGGAGCAGATGCTGGCGCTTGGCGCGATCCCGCAGATGATGGCGTTTTCCGACGTCTACCAGGCTTTGCGGGTGGGGGTGGTCGATGGTACCGAGAATCCGCACTCCAATCTCTACACCCAGCGCATGCACCAGGTGCAGAAGCACGTCACACTGACTCATCATGGTTATCTGGGTTACGCCGTCATCACCAACAAGAAGTTCTGGGACGGTTTGCCGCGCGCCATCCGGCGCCAGTTGGAGCGGGCCATGGATGAAGCCAGCGACTACGCCAACCGGATCGCCCGCGAGGAGAACCAGCGGTCCATCGAGGCGGTGCGCGCAGCGGGAACGACCGAGATCCACGAACTCAGTGATGACGAGCGCGAGGCCTTTCGAAAGGCCTTGCTGCCCGTGCATGCGCGTCTGGCCGAGCGTATTGGCCCGGATCTGATTCGTGCCATCTATCGCGAAACCGGCTTCGATCCCGGCGAATGAGGCGTTCGCGCGGTGTTCCGCGTGTTGCCGTTGCGCTGCTGGGAACTGTTCACAAATTACTGATAAAATGCTGAGTTTGACCGCGGACCGGCAGTTGCCTGGTCCGCGATTTCCGTAGCTTCGTCCGGGCGCGTTCCGTTCCCGGGCGTTACCCGAATTTCATCACCTCTCAATCGGAGAATTTCATGGCTATCGAGCGCACCCTTTCCATCATCAAGCCGGACGCCGTCGCAAAGAATGTGATCGGCAAGATCTACCAGCGTTTCGAAGACGCGGGTCTGAAGATCGTCGCGTCGCGCATGATGCATCTGTCCGAGCAGGAAGCGGGCCAGTTCTACGCGGTGCACAAGGAGCGCCCCTTCTTCAAGGACCTCGTGTCGTTCATGATTTCCGGCCCCGTCATGGTGCAGGTGCTGGAAGGTGAGAGCGCCATCGCCAAGAACCGCGAACTGATGGGCGCAACCGATCCCAAGAAGGCCGACGCCGGCACCATCCGCGCCGATTTCGCTGACTCCATCGATGCCAATGCGGTGCACGGCTCCGACGCCGCCGAAACCGCCGCGGGCGAGATCGCCTTCTTCTTTCCGGGTATGAACGTCTATTCCCGCTGAGCGGTCGACCCGGGGTGGTCGTGCCGACCACCCCTCAGGACGTAGTGCGATGTCTATCCCTGTGAACCTCCTCGATTTCGACGCCGATGGGCTCGTTGCCTGGTTTGCCGAGCGCGGCGAAAAGGCGTTCCGTGCACGTCAGGTGTTGCGCTGGATACACAGGGAAGGTTGTGACGATTTCGGTCGCATGACCGACGTCGCGAAGACCCTGCGCGCGCGCCTGGCCGATGAGGCCCAGGTGCGCGCGCCAGTGCCGGTGCGTGATTCGGTGTCGGCCGACGGCACGCGCAAGTGGTTGCTCGACGTCGGCGCCGGCAATGCGGTCGAGGCCGTGTTCATTCCCGAGCGCACGCGCGGCACCTTGTGCATTTCCTCGCAGGCGGGCTGCGCGCTCGATTGCGCGTTCTGCTCCACCGGCAAGCAAGGTTTCAATCGCAACCTGAGCGCGGCCGAGATCATCGGCCAGTTGTGGCTGGCCAACCGGCTGCTCGGCGCCGCCAGCGGAGGCGACGAAGTCGGTGAGGTTGGCGACGAGGCGGGTGATGCGGGGAACGGCCGGGTGATCAGCAACGTCGTCATGATGGGCATGGGCGAGCCGCTGGCCAATTTCGACAACGTCGTCACCGCCTTGCGGTTGATGCTCGACGATCACGCGTACGGGCTGTCACGGCGACGGGTGACGGTGTCGACCTCGGGTATCGTGCCGGCGATGGACCGTTTGCGCGACGAGTGCCCGGTGGCGCTCGCGGTGTCCTTGCATGCACCCAATGACGCGTTGCGCGATCGCCTCGTGCCGATCAATCAGAAATATCCGCTGCGAGAACTGATGGCGGCCTGCCGTCGCTATCTGGAGCGTGCTCCACGCGACTTCGTCACCTTCGAGTACGTGATGCTGGACGGGGTGAACGATTCCGACGCCTGTGCGCGCGAATTGCTGGCGCTGGTGCGGGACGTGCCGTGCAAGTTCAATCTGATACCGTTCAATCCGTTCCCTCAGTCGGGGTTTCAGCGCTCGCCTGGCGAGCGCATTCGCCGCTTTGCCGGCATACTGAGCGATTCGGGTATCGTCACCACCACCCGCAAGACGCGCGGTGACGATGTGGATGCGGCCTGTGGGCAATTGGCCGGACAGGTCAAGGACAAAACCAAGCGGACGATGCGACTCGTCAGACAGGGAGAGAGCGGTTGATGATGAGAGGCAATGGGCGACTGTTGGGTTTAGCCGTGGCTGCCGTGCTCGGCGTCGCGGGTTGTGCAACCATGCCGGGCATGGCGCCGGGTGTGTCCGGGGCGGCGGTGAGGCCGTTGTCGGATGCGCCCCCGGCTACCGTTGCCGAGGCCCGCGCCAAGGTGAACGTTGATCTTGGCATGGCCTATCTCGAAGTTGGTCGCTTTGATGTCGCGCTGGACGAGGCGCGCACCGCGCTCGCGCATGACTCCGGCTATGCGCCGGCCTTTCATCTGCTCGGTCTGGTGTTCATGCTTATCGAGGATACCAATGCGGCGCGCGAGAATTTTCTGCGGGCTTTGCGCAGCGCACCGGGTGACCCCGAGTTCAACAACAGCTACGGCTGGTTCCAGTGTGTGAACGGCGAAGGTCGCGAGGGGCTGGAGCGGCTCGTCGCGGCGGCGCGCAACCCCTATTACCGTTTCCCGTCGCGCGCCTACACCAACGCGGGCCTGTGCCACCTCAGGTTGAACGAGGACGATCAGGCGGCCGAGCAATTCCGCCGTGCGCTGACCATGGATCCGGGCAACGCTCAGGCGCTGTATCACCTCGCCGCCATTGCCTATCGTGGCAGCGATTTCGTCACTGCCCGCCAGCACTTGGTCGAATTGCATCAACGTCGCGAGCCGACCGCCGAGTCGGTGTGGCTCGGGCTCAGGACCGAGCGCCGGCTCGGCAACCGCGAGGCGGAGGCGCGCTACGCCGCGCAACTGCGCGGACGCTTCGCCGAGTCGCCTGAATATCAAAGCATGTTGCAGGGACGTTACGAGTGAGCGAACTCGACAATCAACCCATTGCCAGCGAGACAGGCGCACCCTCGTCGATCGGACGGCTGTTGCGGCTTGCCCGTGAGGCGCGCGGTGAATCGCAGATCGACGCCGCCTATGCGCTCAAGCTGACCCAGCGACAGATCGACGCGATGGAGCAGGAGCGTTTCGACCTCCTGCCCGGTCCGGCGTTCGTACGTGGGTTTTTGCGCAACTATGCCAAGCACCTTGGCGTGGACATTGAGTATCAGCTTGCCCAGGTCGGCGGGCAGCAGACCGCGCCGGCTCAGGCGGTCGTGCTCACGCCACCGGCCAACGCCAAGGGTACGATTCCCGACCGCAGCGAAGGACGCAAGGCACCGGTGCCGACTGCGGCGATCGTGGTCGGCATGATCGCCGTGCTCGGCGCAGGTTGGTATTTCGACTGGTTCAACGTTGGAGATACCGAACCGGAGGGTGGGGCTCGCGAAGCCTTGGTCGAGCCGCGTCGCGAGGTGCTGCCGGAGGTGCCGCCGCAGGCGCTGGCCAGCAGCGATCGGACGCCGGCAACGATTGAGACAGCTGAGCCCGCTGAGGCCCAAGTGGGCGACGGCGTGGGAGGCGATGCTACCGCTGGCGGTGGGGCGACGCCGCCCAATGGCGCGCCCGCGCCTGCAAGTGCGCCTGCGCCGGCGCCTGCCGTCGCGGATTCCCAGACCGAGACGAATGGTGGCGGCGCGGCCGCTGCCAGTGCCGCGCCGGCTGCCGTGACACCACCGGCCCGAGACGATGCGACTGCGGCGACCGGTGGCGTTGCCGAGGCGTCAGCGGTCGAGCTTCCTGCTGACGCCGAAGTCGCGTCTCCCGCCGCATCACCCGAGTCGCTCAAGGGCACGCTGGTGTTTCGGATGGGGGGGGAGTCCTGGATACAGGTGCGCGATGCAACCGGCACCACCCTGTATATGGGCATCGGTGCAGCTGGCACGACCCGGACGGTGCAGGGTACCGCGCCATTCGCCATTGTCGTCGGCAACGCCACCGAGGTGGTGGTGGAGCACGAGGGGCGACCGGTGGATCTCACGCCGCATATCCGGACCGGTGTGGCCAGGATGACCGTGGAGTGAGTGCCGTGAAGCCCGTGAAATGCCTGGATGACGACGATGTTCCTGCGTACCCTGCGGCGCGCAGGGTCACGCGTGCGGTTCGGGTCGGCTCGGTGGTCGTCGGTTCGGACGCGCCGATCGTGATCCAGTCGATGACGAATACCGATACTGCTGATGTGCTCGGTACCGCGATGCAGGTGGCTGAGCTTGCCCGCGCTGGTTCCGAAGTGGTGCGCATCACCGTGAACAACGAAGCTGCGGCGCGAGCGGTTCCGCACATTCGAGACCGCCTGCTGGCGCTCAATGTCGACGTACCCTTGGTTGGCGATTTCCATTACAACGGCCACCGTCTGCTCGCCGATCATCCGGCCTGCGCGGAGGCGCTCGCCAAGCTTCGCATCAACCCCGGCAATGTCGGTCAGGGCAGCAAGCGTGATCCGCAGTTTGCGGCCATCGTCGAGATCGCCTGCAAGTACGACAAGCCGGTGCGCATTGGCGTGAACTGGGGCAGTCTGGACCAGTCGGTGCTTGCCCGCATCATGGACGAAAACGCCGACCGCGCGGTGCCACGCGATGCCGGGGCGGTGATGCGCGAGGCGCTGGTGGTGTCGGCGCTGGAGTCGGCCGCCAAGGCAGAGGAGTACGGGCTGGCGGGTGATCGCATCATTCTGTCCGCCAAGGTGTCCAGCGTGCAGGACCTGATCGCGGTCTATCGCGATCTTGCGCGCCGTTGTGACTATCCGCTGCACCTGGGGTTGACCGAGGCGGGCATGGGCTCCAAGGGCATCGTCGCCTCCACTGCCGCGCTCGCGGTGCTGCTGCAGGAGGGCATAGGCGACACGATCCGCATTTCCCTTACGCCGGAGCCCGACGGCAAGCGCACCCAGGAAGTGGTGGTGGCACAGGAAATCCTTCAGACCATGGGCTTGCGCGCATTCACCCCCATGGTCACCGCCTGCCCGGGTTGCGGGCGCACCACCAGCACTTTTTTCCAGGAGCTGGCGTCCAGCATCCAGGCGCACGTTCGCGAACAGATGCCGGTCTGGCGCGAGCGCTACGACGGCGTCGAGAACATGACGCTGGCGGTCATGGGCTGCGTGGTCAACGGCCCGGGCGAGAGCAAGCACGCCAACATCGGCATTTCCCTGCCGGGCACCGGCGAGGCGCCGGCCGCGCCGGTATTCGTCGACGGGGTCAAGACCGTTACATTGCGTGGTGAACGCATCGCCGAGGAGTTCCGCGCGCTTGTCGACGACTACGTCAAGACCAAGTATCCGACCAAGGCGGGCTGAACGCCCCCATTCGAATTCCGATCAAATCGATCCAGACATGAGCCAAACCCTACAAGCCGTGCGCGGCATGAACGACATCCTGCCCGAGGACGCCGAGGCCTGGGAGCATTTCGAGGATATCGTGCGCGACTGGTTGCGCGCTTACGGCTATCGTCCGATGCGCATGCCCATCGTCGAACCGACGGCGTTGTTCAAGCGCGCGATCGGCGAAGTCACCGACATCGTCGAGAAGGAGATGTATTCCTTCGAGGATGCGCTCAACGGCGAGCAGCTCACCTTGCGGCCCGAAGGCACGGCCTCGTGCGTGCGTGCGGCGATCCAGCACAAGATGCTCGCCACCGGGCCGCAGCGTCTCTATTACCAAGGGCCGATGTTCCGCCACGAACGCCCGCAAAAAGGGCGCTACCGCCAGTTCCACCAGATCGGCGTGGAGGCGCTGGGTTATGCCGGCCCCGACATCGATGCGGAGCACATTCTGATGTGCGCGCGTCTCTGGGACGATCTGGGGCTGGAGGACGTCGCGCTGGAAGTCAATTCGCTCGGCGCCAGCGAGGAGCGGGCCCGCCACCGGGCGGCGCTGGTGACCTATCTCGAAGCGCACGTTGATCGGCTGGACGAGGATGGCAAGCGGCGACTCCATACCAACCCGTTGCGCATTCTCGATACCAAGAACCCCGACCTGCAGGATCTGGTCGACGCCGCGCCTAAGCTGCTCGATTATCTAGGTGACGAATCGCTCGCCCACTTCGAGGGGGTCAAGCTCATCCTCAAGGACGCGGGCATTCCGTTCCGGGTCAATCATCGTCTGGTGCGCGGGCTGGATTACTACAACCGAACCGTGTTCGAGTGGGTCACCACCCGCCTTGGCGCGCAGGGTACGGTGTGCGCCGGCGGCCGTTACGATGGCTTGATCGAGCAACTCGGAGGCAAGTCTGCACCGGCCGCCGGTTTCGCGATGGGCGTGGAGCGCTTGCTCGCATTGTGGCGCGAGAGCGGTGGCGTTGCCGAAGCGGTGCAGCCCGACGTATACGTGGTGCATGTCGGCGAGCAGGCTCAGCGGCTCGCTTTCCGCGCGGCGGAAACGCTGCGCGCCCATGGTTTCGCCGTGCTCACCCATTGCGGTGGCGGCAGCTTCAAATCACAGATGAAGAAGGCCGATGCCAGTGGTGCGGCACTTGCCGTGGTGATTGGCGACGACGAGGCGGCGGCGGGCGAAGTCGGCCTCAAGCCGCTGCGCGGTCCGGGCGGACAGCAGAGATTGACGATTGCGGCGCTCGCCGAGGCGGCGGCCGAATGTCTATTCAAAGAGGACGAAGACGATGGCGGTGTATGACCTGGAAGAGCAGGAACAGATTTCCGAGATCAAAGCCTGGTGGGATCAGTACGGCAGGCTGGTGACCACGATTGCGGTGGCCGCGGCGGTCGGCGCGGTCGGCTGGCAGGGCTGGAAGTGGCACCAGAACAAGCAGGCAGCGGAGGCGGGGGCGATTTACTTCGCACTCCAGCAGGCGGCCGAAAACGGCGATGCAGCGCGCACCCGCGAGGCCGCCGGGCAGTTGATCGAGCGCTTTTCCGGCACCATCTATGCTGATTTCGCCGCCCTGACCTCGTCGAGCGTGCAGTTCTCATCCGGTGATGCGCGCAATGCCCGGGCGCATCTCGAATGGTTGGTGCAAAAGGGGGCCGACCCGGTCATGCGCGATCTCGCGCGTCTGCGCCTGGCAAGCATCCTGCTGGACGAGGGCGCCTACGCGGAGGCGCTGAATCAACTCCAGGCCGCGCCTGTCGACAGTCTGCGCGCACGCTTCGAGGACTTGCGCGGTGATGTGTTGCTGGCCGAGGGCAAGCATGAGCAAGCCCGCGGCGCCTATGATGCCGCGCTGCGGGCGCTTGTCGCCCAAGGTGTGCAGCCCGGCGACACGCTGTACGAGGTCATTCAGGTCAAATCCGACGCGGTGGAGGGCTGACCATGCGTCCGCGCTATGCCGTCTCCCGCCTCGCGAGCGTGTTTGTGGCGGCGCTCGTCGTGACCGCGGCCGGATGCTCGTCGCTGAATCCGTTTTCCTCGTCGGCACCCAAGCCCGCCGAACTCGTCTCTTTTCAACCCTCGGTGAACCTGGAGCCGCTGTGGCAGGCGCGCGCCGGCAAGAGCGCAGGCTACGCCTTCGTGCCGGCGGTGGTCGGCGAGAATGTCTATGCGGCGGGGCATGACGGCACGGTGTACGGCTTCCGCAATGGCGCGACGCTGTGGTCGACCAATGTCGGTGCCCGTTTGTCGGCCGGCGTCGGAAGTGATGGTCGTCTCGCGGTGGTTGTGACCACTGGCGGAGAGGTCGTCGCCCTCGATGCTCAGAGTGGCGCGGAGCGCTGGCGTGCTCCGGTCGGCGCGGAAGTGCTCGCGGCTCCTGTTGTCGGCACGGCGGCCGTGGTGGTACGCGCCTCTGACAGCCGTTTGATCGGGTTCGCGCCCGCCGACGGCAACCAACGCTGGGTGTACCAGCGCTCGACACCGGCGCTGGCGCTGCGCAGCGTATCGGGCATTGCGCTGGAAGAGACGGTCGCGGTGGTCGGCTACCCCGGAGGCAAGATCGCTGCGATCAACACCGAGAACGGTGGTCCGTTGTGGGAACTGACCGTCGCGATACCGCGTGGCGTGACGGAGTTGGAGCGCGTTGCCGACGTGGTCGGCACCCCGGTACTGGGGCGGCGCGAGGTCTGCGCGGTGACCTTCCAGGGGCGTATCGCCTGCTTCGATCTCAGCAACGGCAGCACCGTGTGGGCGCGTGACTTTTCAAGCAGCACCGGCATGGACCGGGATACCCGCTTCGTCGTCGTCACCGACGATCGCGATGCGGTACATGGGCTCGATGCCTTCAGTGGGGCCAGCGTCTGGAAGCAGGACGCGATGCCGCGCCGGGCACTGACGCGGCCTTTGATCGTCGGCGACTACGTGGTGGTCGGCGACCTCGAGGGCTATGTCCATGTGCTCGATCGCGAGCGGGGCAGTTTTGCCGCGCGTGCGCGCACCGACAGCAGCGCCATCATGGTGCCGCCTCAGCGAATGGGCACGCGCGCTTTTGTCGTGCAGACGCGCGACGGCGGTGTCCATGTGTTCGAGCCGAAATAAGCAGAAACGGAGCAAGCAGGAATACTCGTGAAACCCACTCTCGTACTGGTCGGGCGTCCCAACGTCGGCAAATCGACCCTGTTCAATCGTCTGACCAAGACGCGCGATGCGCTGGTCGCCGATCAGCCTGGCCTTACCCGCGACCGCCACTACGGCGCGGGACGCGTCGGCGATCGTGACTATCTAGTCGTCGATACCGCCGGCTTCGACCCCGTCGCCAAGGACGGGATCATGCACGAGATGGCTCAGCAGGCCGAGCAGGCCATCGCCGAAGCCGACGCATTGCTGTTCCTGGTCGATGGCCGGGTCGGGCTCACGCCGCACGACGAGCAGATCGCCGCCCGCCTGAGGCGCGCCGGCCGGCCAGTGCATTTGGTGGTGAACAAGGCGGAAGGCATGAATCGCGGCATGGCCGCAGCCGACTTTCATTCACTCGGACTTGGTGATCCGTTGCCGGTATCGGCTGCCCACGGCGACGGTATCAAGCAACTGGTCGAACTGGTGCTCGCCCCGTTCCCCGAGGAAGACGAGGATGAAGCGGCGGAGGGAGACGACAAGATCCCCCGCATCGCCATCGTCGGTCGCCCCAACGTGGGCAAGTCCACCCTGGTCAACGCGCTGCTGGGCGAGGAGCGCGTGATCGCCTTCGACATGCCGGGCACCACCCGCGATGCGATCTCGATTCCGTTCGAGCGTGGCGGTCGGCGCTACACGCTGGTCGACACCGCCGGCCTGCGTCGTCGCGGCAAGGTGTTCGAGGCGGTCGAGAAGTTCTCGGTCATCAAGACCTTGCAGGCGATCGAGCGCGCCAACGTGGTGGTGCTGGTGCTGGATGCGGCTCAGGATATTTCCGATCAGGACGCGCACATTGCCGGTTTCGTGGTCGACGAAGGGCGTGCGCTGGTCGTCGCGGTAAACAAGTGGGACTCACTGGACGATTATCGCCGGGAGCAGGTGAAGCTCGATATCGCCCGCAAACTGCCTTTCATCTCCTTCGCCCGCTTCCACTACATCTCGGCGCTCAAGGGGAGTGGGGTGGGGGTGGTGATGAAGTCGGTGGATGCCGCCTACGCCGCCGCGACGATGAACCTGCCCACGCCCAAGCTCACCCGTGTGTTGCAGGCCGCGCTGGTGAAGCAGGCCCCGCCACGCCAGGGCGCGTTCCGGCCGAAGATGCGTTACGCTCACCAAGGGGGGAGCAATCCCCCCATCGTGGTGATCCACGGCTCAGCGCTGGACAAAGTGCCGAGTGCGTATGTGCGTTTTCTGGAGCGCAGCTTCATGGACGCGTTCAAGTTGCAGGGCACGCCGTTGCGCATACAATTCAAGTCGAGTCACAACCCGTACGCGACCAAGGACTGATGATCCACACAGGGAGGGCGTGTTCGCATCCATGTGGCGGTGCAGCATGAATTCCTATACATTCACAACAAGATAACAGCATCGAGGTTTCGACAATGAGCAACAAAGGGCAACTCTTACAAGACCCGTTCCTGAACACCCTGCGCCGCGAGCACATCCCTGTCTCGATCTACCTGGTCAATGGCATCAAGCTCCAGGGGCAGATCGACTCGTTCGATCAGTACGTCGTGCTGCTCAAGAACACGGTCACTCAGATGGTCTACAAACACGCCATTTCTACCGTGGTCCCGGCACGTCCGGTCAACATCCAGCAGCAACAGGAGTCGGGTGACGGCAATCACTGATAGGCTTATGGTCCAGTCCCTGCAACCGACTCCGGCGCACGCCGGGGCGGTTTGCCGGGGCGCGGCGTCTGTGCTGGCCCGCCTCGACTGCTGGCAGCTTGCCACGTTGCCCGCGCCGGCTTTTGCGACCGGCGGGATGTCGTCTCGCCCACGCTTGATTCCTGCCGATGTTTGAACGTCCCAAGTCCGGAGAGCGGGCGGTACTCGTTCAGCTCGACCTCGATCAGGGGATGATAGACGAGCGCCTGGCCGAACTGGCAATGCTGGTCGAAAGTGCAGGGGCGACCGTCGTCGGCGTGATCCAGGGGCGCCGCGCGCGTCCTGATCCGGCGCTGTTCGCCGGTTCGGGCAAGGTGGAAGAGATTGCGGACTGCCTGCGTGCCCTGGAAGGTGATCTGGTGGTGTTCAACCACATGCTCTCGCCGGCCCAGCAGCGCAACCTCGAACGTGCCCTACAGTGCCGGGTCATCGATCGTACCGCGCTGATTCTCGACATTTTTGCGCTGCGTGCGCGTAGCCACGAGGGCAAGCTGCAGGTCGAACTCGCGCAGCTTGATCATCTGTCCACCCGTCTGGTGCGCGGCTGGACCCACCTTGAGCGGCAAAAGGGTGGCATCGGCCTGCGCGGTCCGGGGGAAACCCAGCTCGAGACCGACCGCCGGTTGCTCGGCGCCCGCGTCAAGATGCTCAAGTCCCGTCTGCAGAAGATCGAGAAGCAGCGCAAGGTGCGTCGTCGCGGCCGCGAGCGTCGCGAAGTGCTGTCGGTCTCCATCGTGGGGTACACCAACGCCGGCAAGTCCACCCTGTTCAATGCGATGACGAAGGCTGGCGCGTATGCGGCCGACCAGTTGTTCGCCACCCTGGATACCACTTCGCGTCGGCTCTATGTGGGTGATGCAGGGAACGTTGTGCTGTCCGATACGGTCGGATTCATTCGTGATCTTCCGCACGCGCTCGTCGCGGCCTTCCACGCCACGCTGGAAGAAACCGCGAATGCCGACCTGTTGCTGCACGTGGTCGACACCGCGAGCGAGGATCGCGAGGCTCAGATCGATGCCGTCAATGCCGTCCTGGCCGAAATCGGTGCAGGTGAGGTGCCGCAGATCATGGTATTCAACAAGATCGACCTCACCCAGGCCGAGGCAGCGGTCAGGCGTGACGAGTGTGGTAACATCAGCCGCGTTTTTTTGAGCGCCAGGACGGGCGAGGGGCTGGGTTTGCTTCGCGATGCACTTGCGGAGGCCGCACGGCGGCATGCAGTCGAGCTGGCGGACGAGCGCGTTGCGCTTGAGACAAACAGTGAACATGACTAACCAACCGTGATAACAGGCGTTCTAATGTCCTTAAATGATCCTCGCTGGGGTAGCAACCAGGGGAACGACGACGATCGACCCGGAGACAAGCGACGGGGAGGCGACAACAACCAGGGGCCTCCCGATCTGGAAGACGTGTGGCGTGATTTCAATCAGCGCCTCCAGGGCATTTTCGGTGGCAAGCGTGGTTCGGGTGGCCCCAGTGGTGGGCGCGGAGGCACTGGCGGACCGCAGGTGCCGCAACTGTCGCCGAAGCAGTTCGGTGGCGGCATCGGGGTGCTCGTCATCCTGGCACTGGTGGTCTGGGCGGCGAGTGGTTTCTATATCATCGATGCCAATGAGCGCGGCGTCGTGCTGCGCTTCGGACAACTGGTGCAGACCACCGAGCCTGGCCTGCGCTGGCGCATTCCGTTCCCGATCGAGTCGCACGAGAAGGTCGACCTTACCGGCGTGCGCACGGTCGAGATCGGCTACCGGGGCACGGAGCGCAACAAGGTGTTGCGCGAGGCCTTGATGCTTACTGACGACGCGAACATCATCAACATCCAGTTTGCGGTGCAGTACATCCTCAAGAGCCCGGAAGACTACCTGTTCAATAACCGCTTCCCGGACGACTCGGTGATCCAGGCGGCGGAGACGGCGATGCGCGAGATCGTTGGCAAGAGTCGCATGGACTTCGTGCTGTACGAAGGGCGCGAGGAAATTGCCGCGACGGCGCACGAACTGATGCAGACCATTCTCGACCGCTACGAGACCGGCATCGTGATCAGCCGGGTGACGATGCAAAACGCCCAGCCGCCAGAGCAGGTGCAGGCGGCGTTCGACGACGCCGTCAAGGCCGGTCAGGACCGCGAGCGGCAACGCAACGAGGGCGAAGCCTACGCCAACACTGTGGTGCCGCGCGCCCGTGGTACCGCTGCGAGGATGATCGAAGAGGCCAACGCCTACCGTGACCGGGTGGTCGCAAACGCCGAGGGTGAGGCTTCGCGCTTCAATCAGGTGTATGCCGAGTTCATGCGTGCGCCGGCAGTCACGCGCGAGCGCCTTTATTTGGAGACCATCCAGCAGGTGCTGGCGAACACCAGCAAGGTCATGGTGGATGCCCAGGGTGGAAACAACCTCATGCTGATGCCGCTCGACAAACTGCTGCAGGGCGGCGGGGCGGCAGCGGCGGCGGCCACGACGCAGGTACCCGCGACCGGTTCGAGTACGCCGGCGACGCGCCAGTCGGAGCCGGTGTTCGATCCGCGCGACCGGGACATGCTGCGCAATCGTGACTTTGGAGGCCGGTGATGAGTGGTCGTATGAATCTTGTGGGCGGTGCGCTGGTGGCCGTCGCGGCGCTGGTGTCGATGTCGCTGTTTACCGTCGATCAGCGTCAGTTTGCGGTTGTGTTCCAGCTCGGTGAGGTGAAGGACGTCATCGACGAGCCGGGGCTTAAAATCAAGATGCCGTTGATCCAGAACGTGCGTTTCTTCGACAAGCGCATCCTGACCATCGACACGCCTGAGCCGGAGCGCTTCATTACCGCCGAGAAGCAAAACGTGTTGGTCGACCATTTCGTCAAGTGGCGTATCGTCGATCCCAAGCTTTACTACATTTCGGTGGCCGGTGACGAGGCGCGTGCCCGCACCCGTTTGTTGCAGACGGTCAACTCCGGGTTGCGCGAGGAGTTCGGTCGTCGCACCGTGCCCGACGTGGTTTCGGGCGAACGCGACGCGATCATGGAGCGCATGCGTGTTCGCGCCGATCAGGACGCACGCCAGATCGGTGTGCAGATCCTCGACGTGCGCTTGAAGCGGGTGGACTTGCCGACCGAAGTATCGGATTCGGTCTATCGCCGCATGGAGGCGGAGCGTACGCGAGTGGCCAATGACCTGCGTTCGCAGGGCGCGGCGATTGCGGAGCAGATCCGCGCCGACGCGGACCGCCAGCGCGAGGTCATCATCGCCGAGGCCAATCGCGAGTCGCAGATCATCATGGGTGAAGGCGACGCACGGGCAACCTCCGTCTATGCCGATGCCTTCGGTCGCGATCCCGAGTTCTATTCGTTCTACCGCAGCCTCGAGGCCTATCGTCATAGCTTCTCCAGCCACGACGTGATGGTGATCGACCCCAGCTCGGATTTCTTCCGCTTCCTGAAGAGCCCCGTCGGAGGCCGGGACAACTGATTTCATGATCAGTACCTTTCTGATGGCCTTCGCACTGATGCTGGTGATCGAAGGCATTCTTCCCTTTGTCGCGCCAGCCCGCTGGCGCGAAACCTTTTTGCAGCTCGCCAGGCTCGCAGACGGGCAGATCCGCTTCATCGGACTGACCTCGATGTTGATCGGCCTGGTGTTGCTGGTACTGGTCGTCTGAATCTCTGAACCCATGCGCTGGTTACTTCCCGATCACATCCAGGACACGTTGCCGCCCGAGGCCGACAAGCTCGAGCGCCTGAGGCGCCGCCTGCTCGACACCTTTCGTGCTCACGGCTATCAGCTCGTCATGCCGCCGCTGCTCGAGTACCTGGACTCGCTGACCACCGGTGCGGGGCAGGACCTGAAGCTGCGTACCTTCAAGCTGGTCGATCAGCTGTCCGGGCGCACCATGGGTGTACGCGCCGACATGACTCCGCAGGTCGCACGGATCGACGCGCAACTGCTTAATCGTGCCGGCGTGTCGCGCTTGTGCTATTGCGCCAGTGTGTTGCACACCCTGCCGTCGACGTTGACATCCACCCGCGAACCGCTGCAACTTGGCGCGGAGCTCTATGGCCACGCCGGGCTCGAGGCCGACGTCGAGGTCATCCGCCTGCTCGCCGAAGTGATGCGCATCGCTGAAGTGCCGGCGAGCCGGATCGATATCGGCCATGTCGGCCTGTTCCGTGTGCTCGCGAGGCAGGCCGGGGTGCCGCCCGAACGTGAGGAGGCGCTGTTCGACCTGTTGCAGGCCAAGGATGTGCCGGGTGTCGAGGCGTTCGTTGCCGATTGCCCCGAGCCTGCGCGTTCGGCCTTGCTGGCGCTGCCATCGCTTTATGGAGGGCGGGAAGTGCTCGACCAGGCCGTTGGCCGCTTGCCCGATGACCCCGAGATTCGTGCCGCGTTGGCCGAATTGGGGGTGCTCGCCGACCGTCTCGGCGATTTGCCTATCAGTTTCGATCTTGCGGACCTACGGGGTTACCACTATCACAGTGGGGTGGTGTTCGCCGCCTATGGCGACGGCGCGCCCGCAGCGCTGGCGGTCGGTGGTCGCTACGACCAGGTGGGCGTGGCGTTTGGCCGGGGGCGACCGGCAACCGGCTTCAGCCTGGATTTGCGTCGGCTTGCGCTCGACCTTGCCGACGCGCTTCCGTCTGGCGCGATTCTCGCCCCGCTCGTCGAGGACGAGACGCTCGCGGCGGTGGTTGCGAGTCTGCGCGCTGGGGGCGAGGTGGTGATGACCGAGTTGCCCGGACACGATTCAACATGGAGGGAGGCTGGTTGCGGCCGGCGTCTGATCAAGCGCGGCGGCGATTGGGTCGTCGAGGCGCTTCTGGGAGAGTAGAAGGAAATGGCAAAGAACGTCGTGGTCGTCGGCACCCAGTGGGGCGACGAAGGCAAGGGCAAGATCGTCGACTGGCTTACCGACCATGCCAAGGGCGTGGTGCGTTTCCAGGGTGGGCACAATGCCGGGCATACGCTGGTGATCGGCCAGACCGAGTACAAGCTCAATCTGGTGCCGTCGGGCATCGTGAGAGAAGGGGTGGCGTGCTATATCGGTAACGGCGTGGTGCTGGACGCGCATCACCTGCTGTCGGAGATCCGTACTCTGGAGGCGGGTGGCATCAAGGTCCGTGATCGCCTGCGCATCAGCCCGGGCTGTCCATTGATTCTCGGCTACCATGCCGCGCTGGATCGCGCGCGCGAGGCCGCCAAGGCGGATTGCGACAAGATCGGTACCACTGGCAAGGGCATTGGGCCGACGTATGAGGACAAGGTCGCGCGACGTGCGCTGCGGGTGTACGACTTGTTCGACCGCGAGCGCTTTGCCGCCAAGCTGAAGTCCAATCTGGAATATCACAACTTCGTGCTCACCCAGCATCTTGGCGCAGAGCCGCTGGCATTCGAGACGGTGTTCGATGAAGCCATGGCGGATGCCGAGGAGCTGCTGCCGATGGTCGCCGACGTCTCGGCAGAGCTCTACGCGATCAACAAGTCCGGTGGTTCCCTGTTGTTCGAGGGGGCTCAGGGCACGTTGCTGGACATTGATCACGGTACCTATCCGTTCGTGACCTCCAGCAACTGCGTCGCGGGACAGGCGGCAGCGGGCTCCGGAGTCGGTCCGAGCAGGTTGCACTACGTGCTCGGCATCACCAAGGCGTATTGCACGCGGGTGGGTGGCGGGCCGTTCCCGACCGAACTGGACATCGAAACGCGGGGCGCGCCGGGCGAGCAGATGTCCACCAAGGGCCGTGAGTTCGGCACGGTCACAGGGCGCAAGCGCCGTTGCGGCTGGCTGGATCTGGCGGCGCTCAAACGCTCCATCATCATCAACGGTGTGACTGGCTTGTGCATTACCAAGCTGGATGTGCTCGATGGCCTGGAAGAGTTGCGGCTGTGTACCGGATACATGCTCGATGGCAAGCGTGTGGACCTGCTGCCCATGGGCTCCGAAGAGGTCACCCGTTGCGAGCCGATCTACGAGTCCATGCCCGGCTGGAGCGGCTCCACTTTTGGCGCCCAGAGCTGGGATGCGCTACCGCAGGAGGCGCGTGCCTACCTGCACCGCATCGAGGAAATCTGCGAGATTCCGATCGACGTCATCTCCACCGGTCCGGAGCGGGATGAAACCATTCTCAGGCGCCATCCGTTTGGTGCCTGACGCGACGAGTCCGCGGACGCCGCTTCGGGCGGCGTCCGGTCGTTGCGCGGAGTGGGCTGTGCGCCGGGCGGCCAACCTGATGCCGGCGGTTGGGGGCTACTGTCGTGCGGAAGGGCAGATGTGCTTGAGGTCGCAGGCCGAAAAGCAAAAAGCCGGTCTTTCGACCGGCTTTCGCCTGAAACTGGTGCCCAGAAGAGGACTCGAACCTCCACGCCTCGCGGCGCTAGTACCTGAAACTAGTGCGTCTACCAATTCCGCCATCTGGGCAGGGACGCGCATTATAGCCGGGGTGTTCTTGCAAGAAAAGCCCGGCGAGAGTTTTTTTGCACGGTTTGCGGCAGGTGACGGTCGCAGTGGCTCGCGTCAATCGCGGTATGCGACGCGCGGCGCGCGCCGACAAACAACTATGGAAGCAAGAGGCCAAAGGGCGTCGGACAAAAGCAAAAAGCCGACTCAAGGTCGGCTCATGCTTGAAACTGGTGCCCAGAAGAGGACTCGAACCTCCACGCCTCGCAGCGCTAGTACCTGAAACTAGTGCGTCTACCAATTCCGCCATCTGGGCAGGAAGACGCGCATTATAAGCATCGAAAGAAGAAAGTCAATGACCAAAAATACAAAGAACACCACCAAGACAAACAGACAGTCCTCCAAGCCGGCAACTCGTTCGCGGGCCGCACGCAAGGCGGTCGCGCGAACCGGCATCAGTGCGGTACGCCGTGCCGATCCCTTCTTTGAACGAGAGTCCCGGCAATACGACAGCCCGCTGCCGAGCCGGGAATACGTTGAGCAGGTACTCACCGAACAAGGCGTGCCCTTGCGCTTGGAGCAGTTGTGCACGTTGCTCGACATCCGCAGCGACGAGGCCGGGTTGTTCGAACGCCGCCTGCGCGCCATGGAGCGCGACGGACAGTTGCTGCGCAATCGGCGCGATGCCTACATATTGCCGGACAAGGCGGATCTGTTCCGCGGCCGCGTGGCTGGCCACGTCGATGGATTCGGTTTCATCATCCGCGACGACAAGGCGCCCGACGTCTTCCTGGGGCCCAAGGAAATGCGCGAGGTGCTGCATGGCGATCGCGTCATTGCCCGTATCGTCGGCACTGACCGCCGAGGGCGGCCGGAGGGCAAGGTCGTCGAGGTGCTCGAGCGGGGCAACAAGCGGGTCGTCGGCCGGGTGCGCAACGAGCACGGTGTGACCATCGTCGTGCCCGAGAATCGGCGCATCGCCCAGGACATTCTGGTTGCGCCGGGCGGCAAGGCGGTTGCCGAGGGCTTGGTGGTCACGGTCGAACTGATTGAGCAGCCCACCAAGTTCGCTCAGCCGATCGGACGGGTGATCGAGGTGCTCGGCAACTATGCCGATCCCGGGATGGAGATCGAGATCGCTCTGCGCAAGCACGATCTGCCGTTCGAATTCTCCGCCGAGGCCCAGGCCGAGGCGCGCAAACTGCCGGCCAAGGTCAGACTCAAGGACAAGGCTGGGCGCGAGGACATCACCGGGTTGCCGCTGGTCACCATCGACGGCGAGACCGCCAAGGACTTCGACGACGCGGTGTACTGCGAACGCCAGGGCAAGGGATTCCGCCTGCTGGTCGCGATTGCCGACGTGTCGCACTACGTGGCGCATGCTTCGGCGCTGGACGCGGACGCGTTCGAGCGCGGCAATTCGGTGTATTTTCCCCGCCGCGTGATTCCCATGCTGCCGGAGAAGCTGTCCAACGGTCTGTGCTCGCTGGTGCCGCAAGAGGAGCGGCTGTGCATGGTGTGCGACATGAGCATCGGCCCCACCGGCGAGATCAAGACTTACCGTTTCTACCAGGCAGTGATGTTCTCGCATGCGCGCCTGACCTACACCCAGGTGGCGGCTGCGCTGTACGACAACGACGTCGCGGTGCGCGAGCAACTCGCCGATCTGTTGCCACATCTGGAAAACCTCGACAGCCTGTTTCGGGTATTGCTCAAGGCGCGCGCCAAGCGTGGCGCAATCGACTTCGAGACCACCGAGACGCGGATGATCTTCGACGACAACGGCAAGATCGAGCGAATTGTGCCGGAGGTGCGCAACGATGCGCATCGCCTGATCGAGGAGTGCATGCTCGCCGCCAACGTGTGCGCGTCGCAGTTCCTGCAGACGCGTGAGCAGGCCGCGTTGTACCGCATTCACGAGGGACCGACACCGGAAAAGCTGGAAAAGCTGCGCGCATTTCTTGGCGAGTTCGGCTACAGCCTGGGCGGTGGGGACGAACCCGGGGCGAAGGACTACGGCAAGGTGCTTGAGCAGATCAAGAGCCGACCGGACGCGCAACTGCTGCAGACGGTGATGCTGCGCTCCCTGCGCCAGGCGGTCTACAGTCCGGACAACGTCGGCCATTTCGGCCTCGCCTACGAGGCCTATACCCATTTCACCTCGCCGATCCGCCGCTATCCGGATCTGCTGGTGCATCGCGCGATCAAGGCGGCGCTTGCGTCCAGGCCCTACGATGCCGGTGACTGGGACGCGATCGGCCTGCACTGTTCGGCCACCGAGCGACGCGCCGACGACGCCACGCGCGATGTGGTGTCCTGGCTCAAGTGCTACTACATGCAAGACAAGGTCGGTGAGAGCTTCTGGGGTAGCGTGTCGTCGGTCGTGCCTTTCGGGCTGTTCGTCGCGCTGGACGACGTTTTCATCGAAGGCCTGGTGCATATCTCCGATCTCGGCAGCGACTACTTCCATTTCGACGAGACGCGCCACGAACTGGGTGGCGAGCGCACTGGAAAGCGCTACCGCCTGGCGGATCGCATTCGCGTGCAAGTGGTACGGGTGGACATGGAAACGAGCAAGATCGACTTCCGTCTTGGTGAACCCGAACAAGCGCCCGTCGTCGTTCCGGTCGTGTCGTCTGCCGAGGATATGGCCGTTGTCGAACCCGCTCCGGTGCGCAAGCCAACTGCGCGCAAGAAGAAGGTCGCCGAGGCGGCCCCCGCGAGCGAGTCGGTGCCGGCGCTAGTCACGCGCACCGACGGTGGGGCGGTGACGCCGCGCGCGAGCGGGGCCGCCACGAAGGCCAGCGCCACGAAGGCCAGCGCCACGAAGGCCAGCGCCACGAAGGCCAGCGCCACGAAGGCCAGCGCCACGAAGGCCAGCGCCACGAAGGCCAGCGCCACGAAGGCCAGCGCCACGAAGGCCAGC
>JBKBMG010000059.1:0-29995 GCA_046295975.1 Rhodocyclaceae bacterium | reverse complement strand
TGCAGTTCGCCTGTGCGAAAGTAGGTCATCGTCAGACTAACCCACAAACACCAAAGCCACTTCAACAACATTGAAGTGGCTTTGGTACGTCTACGCATGCGAAAACGCTGCCAACGCCAGCTCAGGATCCCGCTCCCATGCGAGCCGGAAAGCGTTGCCTCTCCTCGGTGCCGGAGCGAATGCCGGAGTGAGAGTCTCTCGTCCGGCAGACATCATGCGGATGTTGCTGCCGGCGCTCAGTTTTGCGCGAACAGGGTACCTCGGGCACAATTCGAGGTTTGGTCGCGATCGCGCATCTGATGGACTTCGATCTCATTATTGTCGGGGGCGGACTTGCCGGTGCGAGTCTGGCCGTGGCCTTGCGTGCCAGCCGGATGAGGGTGGCCCTGGTGGAGACCCGCCAGCCGGTATTGCCAACGGAGCTGGATTCGCGGGTGTATGCGGTCAGTCCCGCCAGCCAGGCCTTTTTGTCCGATCTCGGGGTGTGGCGGCATCTACCAGAAGATCGACTCAGTCCGGTCCGCGACATGGCGATTTTTGGCGATCGTCAAGGAAGCTTGCGGTTCTCCGCATACGATTCCGGCATGGGCGAGTTGGCCTGGATCGTGGAGTCCTCGGTGATGCATCGGGAGCTCTGGGAGTCGCTCAAGCGCCAGCACAACGTCAGCCTGTTCTGCCCTGCGCAATGCGAGCGCGTTTCGTGGGAGCCCAGCAGCGCGATCCTCGAATTGTCGGATGGCCAACGCTTGTCCGCGCGCCTGATCGTCGGTGCGGACGGGGCGAATTCGTGGGTGAGAGAACAGGCCGCGATCAGCGCTAGCTTCCGTTCCTACGACGAACTGGGGGTGGTCGCGAATTTCAGGGCAGAGGCGGCCCACGACGGCACGGCATTCCAGTGGTTCAGACCGGACGGGGTTTTGGCGCTGCTGCCAATGTCCGGGCAGTGCATCTCGATGGTATGGTCGGCCCCGGTTTCCATTGCGGAGCGCTTGATGGCAATGGACGAGGCATCGTTCTGTAGCCATGTTTCGACTGCGACAGCGGAGCGTCTTGGTCGGCTGGCGCTCATCACGCCGCGGGCAGCTTTCCCGCTACGGCTCATGCGCGTGGATCGGCTTGTGCAACACAGGCTGGCCTTGATCGGGGATGCGGCCCACGCCATTCATCCGCTCTCCGGGCACGGCATCAACCTGGGGTTTCAGGATGCGCGCGTGCTTGCGGAGTGTCTGGATTCGGTGCCCGCCTGGAGTGATCCGGGGGCGCTCGCAACACTGCGCCGCTATGCCCGAGCCAGGGCAGAGGAGCCGAGGGTGTTGCAGTATGCGACGCATGGTCTGCACGACTTGTTTGCATCCTCCGATCCGTTTTCTGCGACCTTGCGCAATGCCGGAATGAACCTCGTACACCGCTTGCCGGTCCTAAAGCAGGCGCTCGTGCGATATGCAACGAATGGCCATTTTTAACTGGAGATGTTGATGTTCGGGAAACTGATCAAGCCGGCGATGATCGCCGCGGTGATTTCGACGTTCGGAACGGCCTACGCCGACGACGAGTCCGTGAAGAAGGCTGTCGAGGCCTTCATTGGTGCGCCAGCGGTTGAGTCGGTGCGGCAGGTCGAGTACGCCGGACTGTACGAAGTGGTGCTGAAGAGTGGAGAGCTCGTCTATACCGATTCGAAGGTAGGGTTCATCATCGATGGGCGGTTGATCGATACCGCCACCCGGCGGGATGTGACGCAAGAACGCAAGTCGCAGTTGTCGTCCGTGGATTTTGATACGTTACCGCTGGAGCGGGCGATCAAGCAGGTGAAGGGCAGCGGCAGCCGGGTTGTGGTGTCGTTCGAGGATCCGAACTGCGGGTATTGCAAACGTCTGGGCAAGGAACTGGCGAGCTTGGACGACGTGACGATCTACACCTTTCTTTATCCGATCCTGAGCGATGACTCTAAGCAGAAGTCTCGGAACATCTGGTGTGCCAAGGATCAGGTGAAGGCTTGGAATGACTGGATTCTCAAGGGGGTGGTGCCGCCTAAGGCGGAATGCGACAGTTCCGTGGTCGATGAGAACGTTGCTTTCGGCCAGAGGCTGCGCATCCAGGGAACGCCGACGATGTTCCTGGCCGATGGTCAGCGGATCGGCGGTTATGTTCCTGCGGCGGAGCTTGAAAAGGCGTTCGCTACCGTCGGTACGCGCTGAACCGGCGGATGGGCGGCGGCCCGAGGCGCCGCCGACTCACGGCCCGGCCGCCCTGTCGCGTCACTTCAACAGGGCGAGGGCTCACTCAGGGCGCACGCCTTCGGGAAGGAGTACCCACATGTTGCCCTGCTGTCGCATTCTTCCCGCCTGAATGCCCGCTTGGGCGCCGAATCCCCAGAAGAAGTCGGCGCGCGCAACGCCCTTGATCGCGCCGCCAGTATCCTGCGCGAGCATGAGGCGGCGAAGCGGCTGCGCGCTGTTGGGGTAGGTTGTAGCGAGGTAGATGGGCGCACCAAGCGGAACGTAGCGCGGATCGACGGCGATGCTGCGCTCCGGCGTCAGTGGCACCCCGAGGGCGCCGATCGGGCCGCCCTGGCTGGCCGGCAGCTCGCGGAAGAACACGTAGCTGGGATTGACCCCCAGCAATTCCCTGAGACGCTGCGGGTTGCGGGCGGCCCAGTGCTTGATGCCGTCCATCGATGCTTGTTCCAGAGTGAGCTCCCCTTGGGAGATCAACCACCTGCCGATGGACTGGTAGGGGTGTCCGTTCTGGTCCGCATAGCCGATGCGCAGCCGCCGTCCGTCCGGCAATTCGACTTGCCCCGAGCCCTGTACCTGCAGGAAAAACAGTTCAATCGGGTCTTCGGCCCAGAGTAGAACGTCGGCTGGAATCTGGCCGTCCATGCGTTCGATTTCGCCGCGCGTCCAGTACGGGACGATACGGTCGCCTACGAGGCGACCGCGCAGGCGCATGTTCTTGAGATCCGGATAGACATCTCCGAGCTCGATCGTGAGCATGTCGCGCGGGCGCGCGTGAACAGGCCAGGGGAAGCGTTCGGAACGTTGCCGACTGCCGCGGATGAGTGGTTCGTAGTAACCCGTGACGAGGCCGTCGGCGTTCCCGTCAGGATTGACCGCCCGCCAGGGGCGGAAATGCTGTTCGAAGTACTGTCGTACGCGTTCGCGGGACGGCTTCTCTCCGAGCGTCCGGGCGATGGCGCAGGGTTGCGCCCAACCGTCGCGGCGTGCGAGAACGCCGCAAGACTGCAGCAATGCGGGCCAGGCTTCCTCGTGGCGGTCGTTCGACCAGTCGGCGAGTTCGTTCCAACTGGCGGGCTGAAGTGGCGGCTGGGGCGGGCTTTCGGGGTGTGTCGGGGCGCCGCCGGGAGCGGGGCAGACAGGGCAAACCGGGCACGTGGCCGGCGCCGGTGTCGGGCAGGACAGCTCGGATACGTCGGGTTGGCGAGCGGGGCCGGAGGCGCATGCCGCGAGCAGCGTCGCCATCAGGGTGGGCACGAGGCTGCGCAGGCAGAGCGATGTGGTTGAGGCGGAAGACATGTTCGGCGGGACTAAGACGAGTCGGACGCGACAGTATACAGGCGCTGGCTGCGAGGGATTGGCCGTCGCTCTTTGGTCGTGCCGCTACGGGATGGCCGACTGCAACGATGTTTCGCGGTAATCTTACGCCTCACTATTGGAGCTTCGGGGGCAGGGATGTGGGTGATCTTGCTGGAGGCGGCGGTGGCTCTGGGTTTGCTGCTCGTCATTGTCTGGGCGACCTGGCCAAAACGGCGCGGGTCTGCGCCCCAGGACCCGGAAGCGTTGAAAAAATCTGAAGAAGACCACACCAGGCATGACTGACTTCACACAGTTGCTCGAGCGGGCGGAACGCTTGGTGGATCGTTTGGAGGGGCTGTTACCGGGGCCACCGGAACCGCCCGACTGGTCGGCATCGACCGCGTTCCGTTGGCGCAGACGCCATGGCCGCCCGACGTTGGAGGCGGTGGCACGACCTCACCGGATCCGTTTGGACGATTTGCGCGACATCGAGGCGCAGAAGTCCCGTATCGACCAGAACACCCGTCAGTTTCTCGCCGGGCGGCAGGCCAACAATGTGTTGCTCACCGGCGCCCGTGGCACCGGCAAGTCGTCGCTGGTCAAGGCAATGCTCGATGCCTATGCGGTTCAGGGCTTGAGGCTGATCGAGGTGGACAAGGACGATCTCATGGATCTTCCTGACATCATCGAGATTCTGGACGGTCGTCCGGAGCGCTTCATCCTGTTCTGCGACGACTTGTCGTTTGAGGAGGGGGAGCCTGCCTACAAGGCCCTGAAGAGCGTGCTGGACGGTTCCGTTGCGGCCCTGCCGGACAATGTCCTGATCTATGCGACGTCCAACCGGCGCCACCTCATGCCGGAGTATCACGACGAGAATCGCATGACGCGCCATGTAGACGGCGAGGTGCATCCGGGCGAGGCGGTGGAGGAGAAGATCTCCCTGTCGGAGCGCTTCGGTCTGTGGGTATCGTTCTATCCGTTCAACCAGGACGAGTATCTGTCGGTCGTGGCGCATTGGTTGGGCGTGTTCGGCGTGTCACAGACCGCGATCGACACAGCGCGTCAGGAGGCGCTGCAGTGGGCCATGTTACGCGGCTCGCGATCGGGGCGCGTGGCCTGGCAGTTCGCTCGGGACTACGCTGGGCGGGGCCGGCGCACGAGGGGGCGCAAGTGAGCAAGCGCATCGAGGTGGCCGCTGGCGTGATCGTCGGCGATGATGGCCGTGTGTTGCTCGGGCAGCGAGCGCCGGGGACGTTTTACCCGGGCTACTGGGAGTTCCCGGGCGGCAAGGTGGAGGCCGGCGAGACGCCGCGCGATGCATTGGTACGCGAGCTGGAGGAAGAGTTGGGAATCGTCGCCGACGAGGTCCGGCCCTGGATCGTGCGCGAGCACCGGTATGAACACGGCCATGTACGGCTGCATTTCTTCGAGGTGCCGCGCTGGCATGGTGTGCTGGACGACAAGGTGCACGCGGCGTTGTCATGGGAGCGACGCGATGCACCTGCCGTGTCGCCAATGCTGCCGGCCAACGGCCCCGTGCTCAAGGCTTTGCGTTTGCCACGACGCATGGGCATCACCGATGCTGCGCGCTATGGCGTCGACGAGCAGCTGCGCCGAATCGAGGCCGCGGCGGCCTGCGGGTTGGAGATGATCCAGGTTCGTGAACCGGGTATGTCGGATATGCAGTTGCGTGATTTCGTTGCTCGCCTGCACGATCGACTGGAGCATCTGCCGCGCGCGCCGATTCTCATGATCAACGGCACGGCGCCGCGTGTGGCGCCGTGTTCCGGTTGCGGGCTGCACCTCGCTGCGCAGGCGGCGATGGCGCTATCGCACCGGCCTGATGACTTCGACTGGGTGGGCGCGTCGTGCCACACGCGGGCGGAACTCGAGCATGTGGCTGGGCTGGGGCTGGATTACGCCTTGGTCGGTGCGGTGAAGCCGACGCCCACCCATCCCGGCCGTGAGGGCATGGGTTGGGCGGCATTTGCTGCATTGATCGAGGGGCTGCCCATGCCGGTGTTCGCGCTGGGCGGTCTCAGTTGGGCGGATATGGACAGTGCCTGCGCGGCCGGTGCGCACGGCGTGGCGGGCATACGTGCGGCCTGGGGGCAAGCGGGAGAAGCTCAGTAGCCGCCCAGCGCACAAGGTGCTCGGACATGGTGACGGCGGCCCCATGCCTGGGCATACCCGAGTTGACAAGGGCTGCGGTCAGGACGGGTCTGGCGGCGGACGGTCGTCGTTGTCCGGTCCGGAGGTCGCGGGCACGCGGTACTGCTCCGAGGCCCAGGCGCCCAGGTCGATCTGCTTGCAGCGTTCGGAGCAAAAAGGGCGGTGTGGATTGTCTGCACTCCACACGGAGGCAGCGCCGCATTGCGGACATTTGACGATACGCGGTTTGCTCATTGCGCTGCGCCCTAGAGACTGCAGAAGGTCAGTTCGAACGGCACGTCACGTTCTGCCACACGCGGCCGGGCAACGGTTTCGGGGAGCATGAAACGCACGCTCAGTGCATATTTGTTGGCGCTGATCTCGGGTATGACCGCGTCACCGCCCGCGACGCGCACCCGCAGCATCTGGGCGCTTCGTCCGCTCATCGTCAGTTGGTAGGAGCCGGCCCGTGCCACATAGCGCTCGGGCAGACCGCTGGCGCGGAGCAGCCGCAGCACAATCGTGAGGCCGTCGCGGATCGGGATCATCGGGTGAATCCAGCCCTGCAGGTCATCGCGTCGCTGGTCGGCGTCGCGGTTGAGCCAGAAGTGGTAGGACGGCAGGTCGAACTCGCATGCACCGCCCGGAATCGCGGCGCGGCTGCGGATCGCCATCAGCCATTCGTTTTCGCGCAGGTACTGCCCGATCTTGCCGGCCATGGACAACAGCGAGGCGGAGGCCTGTTCGATTTCGTAGAGTGCCCCGGAGAGTGCTTCCTCGGAGATCTCGGGGTTGTTGCGGAACGACATCAGGATCTGGCGCTGGCGTTCGAGCTCCTGCATCAGGTCGACCTTCAGGTCGGCGCGACCGGCGACTTCCAGGATCTCGAAGAGCGTCAGCAGCGCGACATGATGGTCCTGGGGGGCGTCGCCGCGCGAGAAGTGTCCAAGCTTGCGGTACAGATCCTCAAGGCGCAGCAAGGTGCGGATGCGCTCGTTGAGAGGATATTCGTAACTGATCACCGCGTATCGCCCGAGTTTACATGCCTAAGAATGGTTCTCGATGATAGCACATGGCGAAATGCCGGCGATCCGGCATGCCGTTGGCGGGCGCCCGTTTCGGCAGCTGCGTGACAGGACGGGGATGGGCCTTAGGCTGCCTATGCGCGAGGTAGCGCCGCCAGTGCGAGGTAGTGTCGATGCAGGCGATCGACCTGCGCTTCCAGGTGGGCGAGGTCGCCGGCGTTGTCGATGATGTCGTCGGCTGCGGCCAGGCGTTGCTCGCGTGAGGCCTGGGCGGCGAGTATGGCGCGCACTTGTGCCTCGTCCATCTGGTTGCGCGACATGACGCGCGTGATCTGAAGTGCTTCTGGGCAGTCGACCACGCAGATGCGTGCCACGCGTGTGCGATAGTCGCCAGATTCGATCAGCAGGGGGACGGCAAGGACAACGTAGGCGGTGGTCGCGGCTGCGCAGCGACGGGCGCTTTCGTTGCGGATGAGCGGGTGGAGGATGGCCTCCAGGCGCTTGCGTGCGGAGGGGTCGGCGAACACCCGCTGGCGCATCGCAGCCCGATCGAGTGCCCCCGCGGTATCGATCGCGTCGGCGCCGAAGGCTTCGCGAATCGCGGCGATCGCGGCGCCGCCCGGCGTGGTGAGCTGGTGGGCGATGAGGTCGGTGTCCACCACGGTCGCGCCGAGTGACGCAAAGCGGTCGGTCGCCGCTGTCTTGCCGCTGCCGATGCCGCCGGTGAGGCCAACGATGAACGGCGACGGAGCCGTCACGGCGCGCATTCGCCCGTTTGCAGGTCGGGCCAGCGACCCCGCGCAGCGCTTCGGGCGCGCTCGATGGCATCCGCGGGACCGCTGACTTCCACTCTGAAACGTGCGGGGATGCGCGGCGTCATCCGCGCGTCCTGGATACGGCGATTGCGCAGATCGCTCAGGTGCTGGGTGGCGCTGGCTTCGGTGCGGAAGATGCCGAGCGAGATGGCGTTGAGGTTGGGGCCTTGGTCGCGCACGATGAACAGGTCGGCGATGCCGGCGGTACGCAGCTCGCGCACCCTGGCTTCTGCGGCCTGGCGTGTTTCGTAGGGCGGGATGTGGACCCACCAGTTGCTGGCGGGGTCGGTCTGGCTGCGGCGGGTCTGCAGCGTGGCGTGTTCTCCCATGAGACGCGAGAGCGCGGTCGCCTGCGGGTCGTCCAGGCCAGAAAAGGCGACGCAGATGGGGGGGGCAGCGGCTTGCGTCGCGTCTGCGGCTTCGGCTACAGGCGAGGGTGTTGCAGCAGGCGGTGTGTCGGGAGGGGACGATGGCGCCGGCTCAGGTCTCGGAGGGGGCGGCAGCGGCTGAGGTGGCGGCGAGGGCGCGACGGCGAGCGGTGGTGGCGAGACCGCGCTGCCCGGAGGTGTGCGCGTGGCAGACGCTGCCGGCGGGTTCGCGGCGCTGCCGCTGTCGACGTTGCGCAACACCAGTGCCTCGGGTCTGATCTGGTTGGTGAGTCGCTCGGGCTCGCCACGTGCTGCGGTCGTGCCGAGCAGGCCCTGGGCCGCGGACAGCGCAAGCAGGTTGAGTACGACAAGAACGATGATGAGGAAGCGATTCACCCGCGTGCTCCGTTGCGTGCCGGTGTGGTTGAGGAATGGCGGCGCTGCGCTTGCGTCGGGCTGCTCACACCGAGGTTTCCTGACCGGCGCCGTCCGTGGCTTGGTTCGAAGTGCAGCGGGCGATCACCTCCAGCCCCCTGAGGACCAGATTGTCTACCGCCCGGAGCGGAATACCAAGCGCTGGCGCGATGCTGGCGGCCGCTCCGCCGTTGAGCAGACAGACCGCATCGGGTTCGTCCAGGCGTGCAAACATGCGCTCGATGGCGCCGGCCTGAGCGTTCAGACAGCCAGATACGATCGCGTCGGCAGTATTCCGGGGCGCCGCCACGAGTCGCCCGTCGGCATAAGGCAGTTGTGCCGTGTTGCCCGCAAGCGACTGTCGCATCAGGGTCTCGCCCGGCAGGATCAGGCCGCCTTGGAAGACGCCATGACGATCGAGGAGGTCCACCGTGGTTGCGGTGCCGGCGGTAACCACGACGCAGGGGGCGGTGCAGACCGTTCGGGCGCCGATCAGGGCGGCCCAGCGGTCGGCGCCCAGCTGGGCGGGGGAATCGTAGAGGTTGGTGACGCCGCAGCAGTCCCGGCGGGCGCGTTGCCATTCCGCCGCGGGGGCGACGCCATGCAATACCTGGGCGATGCGGGTGGCGATTTCGGCGCCGGCCACGTTGGTGCCCACGGTGCGCGAGATGGATCCCTGTGGGGCCAAGGCGTCGCGCAGCCGCGCGAGTTCGGAGTGCTCAAGCGCGCCTTCGGCACGCTTCGAGTCCGCGTCGAGCACGACCCACTTGAGTCGGCTGTTGCCGCTGTCCAGCAGCAGGATCACGCTGTTGCGCTCCGTAGCGAGACCTCGCCCGACAACACCCGACTGACTCCCTGGTCGGTCTCGACGAGCAGGGCGCCGTCCTGGTCGACGCCCAGGCAGCGCCCAATCAGTTCGCTGCCGTCGCCTTCGATGCGTACCGGCAGATCTGCAAAGGCGTTGCGTTTCTGCCAGGCCTCACGCACTGCGGGAAAGCCATGGGCGGCATAGCGGTCGAGCAAGCTGGCCAGCTCGGCGAGGATTAGGGCGGCGAGCGGTTCGCGCGCGACAGGTTGGGCAACATGCGTGGCCACGTCGGTTACGCCCAGCGCCGACGGGACATCTGCCCCCGGCGGCAACGCGAGATTGATGCCGATCCCGATCACCGCCGCGGGCGTGCGACCGCGGCCGGGGCGCAGTTCCACGAGGATGCCGGCGATCTTGCGCCCGAGGACAAGTACGTCGTTTGGCCACTTGAGTTGCACGCTGACGATGTTCAACGACTCCAGCGCGCGCGCGACGGCGACGCCGGCAACCAGCGACAGCCCGGCCGGAACCGGCGCGCCGGCGTTGAAATACCAGAGCGAGGAGAAGGTAAGGCTCGCGTCGGCCGGCCACGATTGCCAGTGGCGACCGCGTCGGCCTCGTCCGGCAGACTGGCGCTCGGCAAAGAGTACGTGCACGCGCCCGTCGTCGGCGGGCGGCGACTCCATCATCTCGGTGTTGGTGGACGCGCATTCGGCGACCACGCGCAAGCTGAAACGGGTCGCCTGCGAACCGAGCCTGGCGCCCACGTGGTCGAGGTCGAGTGCTTGCGGAGCCGTTGCGGCGGAATTTGGGGAGGGGGGGCTGGCGTTCAAACCGGGAGCATGCGGATAAAGACCGCATTATCTCGTATTTGGAGGTGTGCCGCGACCTGGCTGTCGGCCCCTGCATCTGTCAGGGCTCGTGAATCGAAAGCCTGCGCGATCCGATCCAGGATCGCGCAGTGCTCGCGCCCTCATCCATGTGTTTGATCGGCTCCGGCCGTCGCGTGCCCTGCGTCTTGCCATCAGTGCGCGGCACGCGTTCTTCGCAAGCAATCAGTCGTCGGCCTCGTGCTCGGTGGGATGGCCGCGTCCGTCGTCTATGCCCAGTTCCTGAATCTTGCGGGTGATGGTGTTGCGCCCGATGCCAAGCAACTGTGCTGCTTCGATGCGGCGTCCGCCGGTGGCGGCCAGGGCATGGCGGATGAGGGTGCGTTCGAACTGGTGGCTGAGCTGCTCGAAGACCTGGCCCGGGGTGGTCGCGAGTAGACGGTCGGTTTCGTGCCCGAGCCCTTCCATCCAGTCGCTCGGCTGCTCGGATGCACCCGAGTCACGCAATTCCGGCGGCAGGTCGGCGACTTCCACGGTCTGACCGGGGGCCATGACGGTGAGCCAGTGGCAGACGTTCTCGAGCTGGCGCACGTTGCCCGGAAACGGTTGCGTCTGCAGATGCTTGATCGCGGCATCGGAGATGCGCTTCGGCTCAACACCCAGATCCTGGGCGCTCTTCTGCAGGAAGTGGCGCACCAGGATGGGAATGTCCTCGCGGCGCTCGCGCATCGGCGGCAGGCGCAGGCGGATGACGTTCAGGCGGTGGAACAAGTCTTCGCGGAACAGCCCGTTCTTGACGCGTTCCTCGAGATCCTGGTGGGTGGCGGCGATGACCCGGACGTTGGCGCGGATGGGTTGCTGGCCGCCGACGCGGTAGAAGTGTCCGTCCGAAAGCACCCGTAGCAGGCGGGTCTGGAGTTCGGCCGGCATGTCGCCGATCTCGTCCAGGAACAGGGTGCCGCCGTCTGCCTGCTCGAAGCGCCCGCGGCGCTGGGCGGCAGCGCCTGTGAAGGCGCCACGTTCATGGCCGAACAACTCGGATTCGAGCAGATCGCGCGGTATGGCCGCGGTGTTGATGGCGATGAAGGGGGCGTCACGGCGCGGGCTGTGGCGATGCAGGGCGCGGGCGACAAGCTCTTTGCCGGAGCCGGATTCACCGTTGATGAGCACGGTGGCGTGGGATTGCGACAGGCGTCCGATGGCGCGGAACACCTCCTGCATCGCCGGCGCCTGGCCGAGAATCTCGGGGGCGACCGAGGTTTCCGTTTCCGCACCGTGCTGGTGCGCGCCCTGCTCGATTGCGCGGCGCACGAGCGCAATCGCTTGATCGACGTCGAAGGGCTTGGGCAGATACTCGAATGCGCCCCCCTGGAAGGCGGATACCGCACTGTCCAGATCCGAGTAGGCGGTCATGATGATGACCGGCAGATTGGGGTGGATGGCCTTCACCTGTTTGAGCAGGTCGAGGCCGGATTCGCCCGGCATGCGGATGTCCGAAACCAGCACCTTTGGGAGCTGGGCGCAGGATTCGAGGGCGCTCAGGGCGTCGCTCGCGGAGGTGAAACTCTGATGAGTGATGTTCTCGCGGCTCAAGGCCTTTTCGAGCACCCAGCGGATGGAGCGGTCATCATCAACGATCCAGACTGTATTCATATTAAATGCACTAAATTGGTGCGTCGATGCGCGTTGTCGTGATCGGTTGCCTAGGCGGGCCGATTCACATCCGGTCGGAAATCGGCAGCAGGATGGTGAAGCAGGTGAAGCCGGGACGGCTGTCGACCTCAATCATTCCATGGTGCTGTTCAATGAAACTCTGGGCCAGCGACAGCCCGAGTCCGCTTCCGCCTTCCCGCCCCGTGACCAGCGGATAGAAGATCGTGTCGCGGATCTCCTCCGGGATGCCGGGGCCGTTGTCGATGACTTGCAATTCCAGTGCCAGTTTGAAGCGCTTCTTTGCCAGGGTGACCTGCCGCGCGACGCGGGTCCTCAGCCGGATGTCGCCCTTGCCGGTCAGGGCCTGGGCGGCGTTGCGGGTGATGTTGAGGATCGCCTGGATGAGTTGTTCGCGGTCGCCGGTCAGATCCGGCAGGCTGGTGTCGTAGTCGCGGGCGATGTTTACGTCGGGGAACTCTGCCAGCACCAGCCGGCGCACGCGTTCGAGCACGTCGTGGATGTTCAGCGGTCCGGGGCGCATCACGCAATGCGCGCTCAGCATGCGGTTCATCAAGTCCTGCAGGCGGTCGGCCTCGGCGATGATCACTTCGGTGTATTCGCGCAGTTGCGGGTCGTCGAGTTCGCGCGCGAGCAGTTGTGCCGAGCCGCGGATGCCGCCCAGGGGATTCTTGATTTCGTGCGCGAGATTGCGGATGAGCTCACGGTTTGCCTGTTGTTGTTGCAGCAGCTGCTCTTCACGCGCCACCCGCAGTTGGGCGTCGATGGGGCGGAACTCCAGCAGCAGGCTCACGCCGGTGCTGTCGGCTGGACTCACGGTGCAGTCGAGATGCAAGGGGTCGCCGTGGGTGCGCTGGATGCGCAAGTCCTGTCCGGTGTAGCTCCAGTGGGTGGCGAGCGTATTGCGCAGCGCCATCTCCAGGCCGTGGGACTCGCCCAGAAGCCGTGACAAGGGCATGCCCATGAGCTTGCGCTGGCTGATTGCGAACAGGTTTTCGGCGCCAGCGTTCAGGTAGCGGATGACGAACTGGTCGTCGATCAGGACCACGGCGGAGGAGAGTAGATCCAGGCCGGCGAACGGGCCCTGGCTGGTGTGGGAGCGGGATGAGTTTGACATGCGCGCGAATGAGCTGGTTTGCCCGTATCAAGCAATTAGCGCGCCAAACGCCTGGGCGTGATCCGGGTGTTGCGTCGGCCTGCCGAGTGCGCCATTAACACCCCGCCGCCTTCGGGCGGCTTAACGCAAGGTGCCGATTTCCTTGCGCAAGGCTTCGATGTTGCGTTGATGCAGTTCGACCTGGTCCTTGAACGGTTGCAGGCGGTCGAGTACGCGCTGGTAGTTGCGTTCGTCGCCGCTGCGGATCGACTCTTGCTCGGCCAACGCGGCCTGGGCCTCGCTCAAGGCCTTTTCTTCCGATGCGAGTTCGGTCTCGAGAATCTGCCGCCGGGTATCGTCGCGCGCGCGTTGGGCGTCGGGGCTGACACGCGGGAATGTGGAGGGCGAGGTGCTCGGCTGGCCCTGCTGCGGGGTGCCGGTGGCGCGACGTGCTGGCGCCGGGACCGAGGAGACCGGTTGATCCTGGCTGAGTGCGGTGCAGCCGCGCGCGAGCGAGCGGTCGTTGGTGTAGGTGACGCGTCCGTCGGCGTCCACGCACTTGTAGACGGTGGCCCAGGCCGGGGTACAGAGGGCGACCAAGGCGAGTGCGAGCGGAATTTTGGGTACGAGCCTCATGACGAATGGTCTGTCCTGGTTGGTTGGCTTGCGATGCGCGCGCTCCGGCAAGGCCGGGCACGCCCGGCGCCATACGTTCATCGCGGCATGATGCCCGGATTAGACCCGATAAAAAAGGGACGGGCAATGCCCGTCCCTTCTAACGTCTGAATCGCCGAAACGATTACAGGCTGTAGTACATGTCGAACTCCACCGGGTGGGTGGTCACGCGCAGGCGGTTCACATCCTCGGACTTGAGCTCGATGTAGGCGTCGATGAAGTCATCGGAGAACACGCCGCCGCGGGTCAGGAACTCGCGATCCTTGTCCAGTTCGGCCAGCGCCTGATCCAGGCTGAAGCACACGGTCGGGATCTGTGCGTCCTCTTCCGGCGGCAGGTCGTAGAGGTTCTTGTCGGCCGGGTCGCCCGGGTGGATCTTGTTCTGGATACCGTCCAGGCCCGCCATCAGCAGCGCGGCGAAGCACAGGTAGGGGTTGGCGGCCGGATCCGGGAAGCGCGACTCGATGCGGCGCCCTTTCGGGTTGGCGACGTAGGGGATGCGGATCGAGGCCGAGCGGTTGCGGGCCGAGTAGGCCAGCTTGATCGGCGCTTCATAGTGCGGCACCAGACGCTTGTACGAGTTGGTGGACGGGTTGGTGATGGCGTTGAGCGCCTTGGCGTGCTTGATGATGCCGCCAATGTAGTACAGCGCGGTCTCGGACAGGCCGGCGTAGCCGTTGCCGGCGAAGAGGTTCTGGCCGTCCTTCCAGATCGACTGGTGTACGTGCATGCCGGAGCCGTTGTCACCCACGATGGGCTTGGGCATGAAGGTGGCGGTCTTGCCGTACTGGTGGGCAACGTTGTGCACGATGTACTTCAGCACCTGGGTCCAGTCGGCGCGCTTGGTCAGGGTGTTGAACTTGGTGCCGATCTCGCACTGGCCGGCGTTGGCGACTTCGTGGTGGTGAACTTCCACCGGGATGCCGGCCGCTTCCAGCGCCAGGCACATGGCCGCGCGGATGTCGTTGAGGCTGTCGACCGGGGGGACCGGGAAGTAGCCACCCTTGACCTTGGGACGGTGGCCGGTGTTGCCCCCTTCGAACTTGTCGGCGGTGGACCAGGCGGCTTCTTCGGAGATGATCTTGCTCATTACGCCGGACATGTCGACCGACCATTCAACGGCGTCGAAGATGAAGAATTCGGGTTCCGGGCCGAAGTAGGCGGTGTCACCGATGCCGGTGCTCTTCAGATAGGCTTCGGCGCGCTTGGCGATGGAGCGCGGATCGCGGTCATAGCCCTTGCCGTCGGACGGCTCGATGACGTCGCAGGTCAGCACCAGGGTGGTTTCATCGAAGAAGGGGTCGATGTAGGCCGAGGTGGCGTCCGGCATCAGGATCATGTCCGAGGCCTGGATGCCCTTCCAACCGGAGATCGAGGAGCCGTCGAAGGGATGGCCGTGCTCGAAGTGCTCTTCCTCGAAGGCGGAGACCGGGAGGCCGACGTGCTGCTCCTTGCCGCGGGTATCGGTAAAGCGAAGGTCGACGAAGCGAACTTCGTTTTCCTTGATCAGCTTCATGACTTCTTGAGCGTTCATATTCACTCCTGGTGAGATGAGGCGATGGCAGTTCGAAATAACGGCGAATCTTCCGTTGCGCTTGCTTAGCAGCATTCATGCCAAGCCGCGTCGGGCGTTTGCGATTGTGCCATATCGTCGGCCGCACCGTGGGGTTGTCGCATGGGGTCAGGCAAGAACCGGAGCGCGAGCCCGGCGATGGGGCGCGTGGCGCGCCGAACGGGCACGCATTTCACGGTTTTCCATGGGCGATCCGAAAAACGCACTGTTATGGTGCGTACAATTGTGCCTGTAGCATCAATCTGGTGCGCGCCAGGTCAGAAAGCGAACCGAACGGTACACAGCTTGGGCGGACAGCAGGGTGTCGATGCGCTGTTTCAGTGCGCCGTGGTCAATCTGCTCCCAGTCGGAGGGCGCGAACACCACTTCGACCTCGACGCGCTGGCCGAGATAGTGGATTTGCAGTCGGTCCGGGCGCAGTGCCGGGTTGTCGATCAGTCGTGCGATCTCAGTCTCCACATCGTGGCGCAGCGGCGGCTCGGCGGGCGGTATGGTCTGGAGCGCGCCGTCGTCCTCGGCATCGATATGGACGAGGACGTCGCGCACTTCCGGGTGGTTGTCGCGGATCCGGAAGTAGACCAGGTCGGAGATGCGGTGGCCCTCGGAAACCGTGATGCGGGGATCGACCCGCACATGGGTGTCGCACAGAATACGACCGGCCATCCGCCGGGTACGCAGGTCGTGCAGGTCGATGACACCCGGCGTGGTACGTATCGTGGTACGCAGGCGCTCGAGTTCCGCTTCCGGCAGCCCAGTGTCGATCAGTTCCCGCAGCGCCCGCCAACCCAGGCGCAGCCCCATGCTCAGGATGAGGAAACCGACCAGGGCGGCGGCAAGGGGTTCGAGAAACGGGTAGCCAGCGAGGCTGCCGCCGATGCCCACTGCGACGACCAGGGACGAGGCGGCGTCGGAGCGCGCGTGCCAGGCGTTGGCCTCGAGCATGGGCGCGCGCAGTCTGCGGCTGGCGGCCAGGGTGTAACGGAACAAGACCTCCTTGGCGACCAAGGTGGCAATGGCCATGTACAGCGCCGCCGGGTGCAGTGGTGGCGCCGAGGCCATGTCCTGCAGGCGCGTACCGGATGCCCACAGAAAGCCGACACCCACGCCAGCGAGCACCGCGCCGAGCAGCAGCGTGGCGGCGGTCTCGATGCGCCCATGGCCGTAGGGGTGGTCTCGATCAGCCGGTGCCGCGCCGCTACGTCCGGCCAGCAGCACCAGCGTATCGGTGAACAGATCGGACAGGGTATGGGCGGCGTCCGCAACCAGACTGAAGGCATTGGCCAGCAGGCCGACCACCACCTGTCCGAGCGCAAGCACGGTGTTGGTGGCGATCGCGACCAGGGTGGTGCGCCGAACGCCACGGGCGCGAAGGGCGTCATCTGGTACGGGAACGGACGCTGAACGGGAGCGGTCCATGGGTTCACGCTTGGGTTTATACTTCGACTCCCGATTCTAACCGGACGGCTGATATGGGGAAATTGACCGACTTGCTGGCGCTGGCGCGCGCCCGGGCCCAGGACATGGATCTGCCCTACGCGGGGGCGCTCACACCGGCTGAAGCCTATGAGGTCTGGCAGCTTGCGCCGGGTGCAAAGCTGGTGGACGTGCGTACCCGCGCCGAGTGGGACTGGGTGGGGCGGGTGCCGGGCGCGGTCGAGATCGAGTGGCTAAGCTATCCGGGCAACAAGCCCAACCCCGGTTTCGTGCCGCAACTTAAACGCGAGATCGATCCAGAATCACTGCTGTTGTTTTTGTGCCGCTCCGGTGGGCGCTCGGACATGGCGGCGCGGGCAGCGCTCGACGCGGGTTATCTCGAGGTCTACAACGTGCTGGAGGGCTTCGAAGGCGACAAGGATGCCAACGGCCAGCGCAACCGTATCGGCGGTTGGCGCCACGCCGGTCTGCCTTGGCAGCAGGGCTGAGCGGCCGCTGGATGAAAGGGCGCCGGTGAAGCGCGAACTGGATGGTCTTGTTTGCGCGGCGCCCTCACGCGACAACCCAATGCCGTTCGGGCTGAGCGACGGGCTAGGCCCATTCGAAGGCGTGGTCGGCTGAATCCCCCGACTGCCCCGAAGTGATCGGTGTTGTGTTGTCGTCGATCGCCGGGTTGATTGCGGGCTTTTTTCGAGAACGGATTTATTTCGCAATACGTGTCCCGGGCCTTTGCGGAGGTCCGCCGGACTGACTGAGACACCTAACATGCAAGTCGCAACCATCAGTTTCGATCGATTCAACGTACTCGCCGACGACGAGGCTCAGGCCCGGATCCGCGCCGCGCGTGCGCGGCTGGGCGAGCGTGCGGTGCTGTTGTGCCATCACTATCAGCGTGCCGACGTTTATCAACACGCCGACCTGACCGGCGATTCGCTCAAGCTCGCCAAGCTTGCCTCGCAGACCGATGCCGAGTACATCGTGTTCTGCGGTGTGCATTTCATGGCCGAAGTCGCGGACATCATGTCCAAGCCGGGGCAGATTGCGATCCTGCCGGATCTGGCCGCCGGCTGTTCCATGGCAGACATGGCCAACCTGGCGAAGGTCAGCCGTTGCTGGCGGGAACTGACCGAAGTGCTCGGCACGCCCGACGAACTCATCACCCCGGTCACCTACATCAACTCCGCCGCCGACCTTAAGGCTTTTTGCGGTGAACACGGCGGCATCGTATGCACCTCCACCAATGCGCCGACGATTCTCGACTGGGCCTTCGCCCAGCGTGAGAAGGTGTTGTTTTTCCCCGATCAGCACCTGGGGCGCTGGACCGGGTTCAAGCAGGGCATTCCGCTCGAGCAAATGGTGGTGTGGGACCCCGACCTTGAGTACGGAGGCCTCACACCCGAAGAGATCCGCAATGCCCGAGTCCTGCTGTGGAAGGGGCATTGCTCGGTGCATCAGATGTTCCAGGAAAGCCACATCCGGCGCTGGCGCATGCAGCACCCGGACGGCCTGGTGATCTCCCATCCCGAGAGCAGTCTGGAGGTGTGCCGGAACTCCGATCATGTCGGCTCCACCGAGTACATCATCAACACCATCAAGGCGGCGCCACCGCATACCCGCTGGCTGGTCGGCACCGAATTGAATCTGGTGAACCGCCTGGCGGAAGAGATGAAGCCGGAAGGCAAGATCGTGCAGTTCATGGCGCCGACGGTGTGCATGTGTTCGACCATGCAGCGCATCGATCCGCAGCACCTTGCCTGGACGCTGGAGAATCTGGCCGACGGCAATGTGGTGAACCGCATCCAGGTGCCTGAGCACGAGGCACAACTGGCCCGCGTGGCGCTGGAGCGGATGCTGGCGGTGTCCTGAGCGAAGGGGCAGGGGTAGGGAGGACTTCCCTCTCCTGCCGGCGGGTCAGACCCGGATGAACGCTGCCACCAGCGGATTGCGCCGCAGTTCGGCGAGCGACTCGGCATCGGGCAGGCGGGGGCGGTCCCGGTCCACGTTCACCATGCACAGGAAGCCAAGCGGGGCGCCCTCGCTGGCGCGGAACTGGTGCCATGCGAGGGCAGGAATCGCGACGAGATCGTGGACGCCGACCGCTCGGACTTCGTCGCCGACCAGGCAGGCACCGCGACCGCTCAGAATCATTACCGCATGCTCGTGCTCGTGGCGCTCCAGCGTGGAGTGACCGCCGGCGGCGATCTCGAAATAGCGCAGTTCGCAGGCGAGGCCCTCGGTGCGGAACAGCAACTGGCGGGTGATGTCCCGGAACGGGGCGCTGCCCTCCGGTTTGTAGGCCAGCAGTTCGACCTCATCCCAGCGCAGTCCGGGGCGGGCCTTGCGAAATCGTTGAGTGGGCATTATCGGACAGACCTCGTCGGGGCGGCCGGCGTCGTAGCGGCGGGCAGCGTTCGCGCATGCTTCATTCCGTCACCTCGACCGGCCGGGCCACGCGCTGGACGAAATCGCGTGCGGCGGCGTGGATGTCGTCGGATTCGAGCAGTGCGCCGCCTATCAACAGCATGGTGTCGGGGCCGTAGAAGCGGACGAGCGACTCGATGCGATCGAGCTGGATGCCGCCCGCGGGCACCGGCAGGCACGGCCGCAGATCGGCCCATGGGCGGCGCGCGGCCTGTGCAATGGCGGCGCAGCGTTCGGCCGAATAGCTGAAGCGGCCGCCGAAGTTGGGAAAAATCGTCGCGTCGGCGCCCGCCAGACGGAACAGCTTGCCCAGTAGCAGTGAAGGCGCGATGCGCGTGGCGCCGCCGAGCGCGGGGTGGGCGATCAGCGGCAAGTCCAGCCCGGCGAGCGTCTGCAGCGTGCTCATGCCCGAGATCATGGGCGCGACGAGCAGGGCGCCCACGCCGGCATCGCGCGCGAAGCGCGCTTGCGCGATCAATTGCTCGGGGGCGCCGGTGAGGCTGGGGGCATACAGCGTGCGTCCGCCGTGCTCGCGGTTGGCGCGCGCCACCGCCGCCTGCACGGCTTCTACCCGGGCGCGGAACGGAGCGGCAGCCTGATCCGCCAGGCCGTGATCATCCTTGATGATGTCCAGCCCGGCGCTGGCGAGGCGATAGGCGAGGGTGGCCAGTTCTTCCGGCGAACTGCCCTGTGGTTTCAGTGCCGAACAGGTCAGGGGGCGCACTGGCGCACCGCAGGCCGCACGCAAGCCGGCCACGCCATGACGCGGCCCGCCGAAGCCCCAGGCGGCGGCCGGGGCCAGGTCGAAGTCGACCAGTTCGACGTCGTCGTGCAGCGAACTGTTGCCGAACAACATGTTCATCAACTGGCCGGCATCGCCGCCGGTGGTCTCCAGCGCCAGGCCGAGTGTTACATGGAAATACTCGCGACCGTCGGGGGCGCGCGCATCGGTTTCGATGCGCTCGACTCGCCCCACCACCTCGCGCGAGACGCGTGGATTGCGCACCGCCAGGGGGGGCATCTCGATACTCTGCTCGACGGCCAGGGCGTGGGCGCGTGCTTCGATCTCGGACGCCTGGGCGCAGAGCCGATAAACCGCATGAAAGCGGTACGGGTCGACCATGGCGGGGGGTGGGTGGTCGGCGACTGGCGCGGGGGTGTATCGCGTCATTCGTTGTCGCGCTTGCTCGCCGGGGACGCCTGGCGGGATTTCTTGACCGACAGATACAGACGCCCGGCCGCGACAAGATTGACCGCTGCCACCGTCAGCGCCTGCCAGACGGGAATTTCCTTGCCGCTGATCGCATAGTGGCCGAGCAGCCCGACCACCAGCAGACCTGCGATCACGATCGCGATGACATCACCCTTGAGCACCTTGAACGAACTCCTCTTTCACGACATGCTTGGTTCTTGGCCGCCGCCACCGGGAAGCTGCGGTCCGGACGGATAGCGCGGGCCGGGAAAACACCGGCGCGACCCTGCGGGCTGCTAGTATCGGGCCAAGCGGAAGCTTGATCAACCCGCCCGGAAGGCCGTCGTGAGCGAGTGATGCGGAGCACTGGCGTAGCTGCTGCGCTGCTCGGCTGCGCCGGCGCCCCCAAACGCCACCGGATTCGCAAGCGCACCGTGCACGGTATGAATAGTCCTCGCAAGATCAACGTCTGTACCTACAACATCCACAAGGGCTTCTCGCAGTTCAACCGCCGGATGGTCATTCATGAGCTGCGCGACCGCCTGCGCAGCCTGGAAGTGGACGTGGTGTTCCTGCAGGAGGTGCAGGGTCTGCACCTGGGGCATCAGAACCGCCACGCGGACTGGCCGGCCCATCCGCAGCACGAGTTCCTTGCCCAGGAGGTCTGGCACCAGACCGCATATGGGCAGAACGCGGTGTATGACCATGGACATCACGGTAACGCGATCCTGAGCCGGTTTCCGATCGTCTCGTCGTACAACCACGATGTGTCCGACCATCGCTTTGAGCGTCGCGGATTATTGCACTGCGAACTGGAGATTCCCGGTGTGGTGACGCCGGTGCATTGCGTCTGCGTGCATCTGGGCTTGATGGCGGGGAGCCGGCGACGCCAGATGCAGGCTCTGGCCGAGCGCATGGAGCAGCTCGCGACGGCCGAGTCACCGTTGATCATCGCCGGTGATTTCAACGACTGGCAGAACCGCGCCGAGGAAGTGCTTGCCCGTCGCCTCGGATTGCAGGAGGTTTTTCATGGTGACAGGGGGCGACCGGCGCGCAGCTTCCCCGCCCGCATGCCGATGTTGTCGCTGGACCGCATCTACGTGCGGCACTTCCGGGTCGGTCGCGCAGAAGTCCACAGCGGCCTGCCCTGGTCGCGTATCTCGGACCATGCGGCGCTGACCGCAGAGCTGGAGTTGGCCAGTTGAGTCGTTTCATCGAGGGCAATGCGATTGCCCTGCTGGAGAACGGAGCGCAGTACTTCCCCGCGCTGCTCGAAGCCATGGAGGTGGCGCGCGAAGAGATCCAGCTGGAAAGCTACATCTTCGAGCCCGACCGCATCGGCTGGCAGGTGTCCGCCGCGCTGCGGCGCGCCGCTGCCCGCGGGGTGGTGGTGCGGGTGCTGGTGGACGGCTTCGGCGGCCGCAGTTTCGTCGACCGGCTGTTGGATGAACTGGAGCAGGGCGGCGTCGAGGTGATGATCTACCGGCGCGAGGTGCGCGCGCTGTCGTTGCGCCGCCACCGTTTGCGCCGGCTGCATCGCAAGCTCGCGCTCATCGATGGGCGCGTGGCCTTCGTCGGTGGCATCAATGTGATCGACGACTATCCCCAGGGCGGTCCCGCTCATCCGCGCTACGACTACGCGGTGCGGGTGGAAGGGCCATTGGTGGGGCAGATCGCGGAGGCAATGCGGCATATGTGGCGGTTGGTGGCGTGGGCGCATTTGCGCACCCGGGCCGCGTTGCCGCGTACCTGCCCGGTGCCCACCGCGGCGGCGGCTGGGCGAATGCGTGCGGCCTTTGTAATCCGGGACAACCTCAGGCATCGCCGCGACATCGAAGATGCCTATCTGGACGCAATCAGCCAGGCCGAGCGCGAGGTGGTGATCGCCTGCGCCTACTTCTTTCCCGGCAGGCGTTTTCGCCAGGCGATCAGCGAGGCCGCGCGGCGGGGGGTTCGCGTCGTGTTGTTGCTGCAGGGCCTGACCGACCATCCTGTGCTGTCCTACGCGACGCGGGCACTGTATCCGTATTTTCTGTCGCGAGGCGTGCGCTTGTTCGAGTACCACCAGAGCTACTTGCATGCCAAGGTCGCAGTGGTGGACGACTGCTGGGCGACGGTGGGGTCGAGCAACATCGATCCGTTCAGTCTGCTGCTTGCCCGCGAGGCCAACGTGATCATCGACGACGCGACATTCGCCCGAGGTCTGCGCGAGCGTCTGGAGCGTGCGCTACGCGAGGGAGCAACCGAGCTGCATCACGAAACCCTGCGTCGCCTGCCGCGGCTGCGCCGTCTGGCATCCTGGCTGGCCTATCAGTTCGTGCGCACGGCGATCGGCCTGGCCGGCTACGGCGGCCGGCATTAGGCCCCGGTACTCGCACTCGGCGCGATGTGGGCCGGCGCTACGTCGTCCGGTCGTCCGGTCGCGTCGGCAGCGGCGGACGCTTGGCCGAGATCACGCCGGTGTTCACGCCGGCCCAATTGAGGCCGCCGAACAGGCGGGCGTATTCAATCTTCACGCAGCGGTCCATGACCACCTCCAGCCCGGCCGCTTCGGCGCGCGCTGCCGCCGCGGGGTGGATCACGCCGAGCTGCATCCAGACGCTGCGCGCGCCGATTGCGATCGCGTCCTCGACCACTGGTGGCACGTCCTCCGGCTTGCGGAAAATGTCGACCATGTCTACTGGCACCGGCACGTCGCGCAGGGAGGCGTAGCACTTCTGGCCCAGGACTTCGTCGTAGGCCGGATTTACCGGGATGATGGTATAGCCGCGATCCAGCATGTATTTGGCGGCGAAGAAGCTGGGGCGGTGCCAGTTGGCCGACAAGCCCACGATGGCGATGCTGCGGGTGGTCTGCAGCAGCCGTCTGAGTCCTGCGATGTCGTCGATCATGTGCGGGGTCCGGTGCAAGGCGTGGGGCATGCCATCTTAGCGTGGCGCAGGCGGTGTGAGCGGCGCGGGGGCCTGACGTATGCGTGGCACGGCGCCCATGCGCCAGTGGGAGACGCCCCACTGCCATACTTCGACGAGGCCTGCCCGGGCGAGTGACTCCGGTACATTCTGACCGAGAAAGCGTAGCGCCGCCACCAGCGCCGCAGCGGGCGGCCAGTCCGACACCGGTGCCGCGAGGGTTTGCTTGGAAAGCTTGTCGCCCGCCGCATCGACCGCGACCGGCAGGTGCGCGTAGCGTGGCACTGGTTGGCCGAGGGTGTGCAGCAGGTGGATCTGGCGCCCGGTGGACGCGAGCAGGTCGGCGCCACGAACGACGTCGGTCACGCCACAGTCGACGTCGTCCACCACGACCGCGAGCTGGTAAGCGTACTGCCCGTCGGCACGCAGCAGCACGAAATCGCCGACCTCGCGCTCAAGGTCTTCACACTGAGAACCTTGCACCCGGTCCTCGAAGCGCACCTGGCCACAGACCCTCAGCCGCCAGGCGCGCGCCGCACGCCCCGGGGGCAGGCCGGAACGGCAGGTGCCGGGGTAGATCCTCGAACCGTCGCGCGCCAGCGTCGAGTCCGCAAGCTCGCGGCGGGTGCAGGCGCAGGCAAAGGCCTTGCCGCGCTCCCGCAATTGCGCCAGTACGTCGGCGTAGCGATCCAGCCGCCGGCTTTGCCACAGTGGCGCGTCGTCCCATTCGAAGCCCAGGCGAACAAGCGTGCGCAAGATGTCATCGGCCGCGCCGGCCACCGTACGTGGCGCATCCACGTCTTCGATGCGCAGCAGCCAGCGGCCGCCGGCCGCGCGAGCGTCGAGACAACTGCCGAGCGCGGCCACGAGCGAGCCGAAGTGCAGGGGGCCGGTGGGCGAAGGGGCAAAGCGCCCGACGTAGGGAGGGGCTGGGGTGGACATCGATGCGGCGGATCATATCACCGCTGTGCGGGGTGGTGCCCGGGCCTCGCCCCGCACCTCGTCCGCCACGAACCGGTTCCACGCGCTGCAGACTATTACCGCTGGGACGCGGCGCGCCGAGTCTTCCCGCGAGCGTCGCAGGGGTGCTGACCGTTCCGGACGGACGGTGAGCGATGTGAGCCGCGCGACAGCCCGGCCCGGTCTTTCCGGTCTGCGAAACCTGACGCACGATGTGCTGGCTTTGCTGGAGCAGGACGGCAGATTCGTGCGAGCGAAACAGAAAATCAGTCCGAAACGCGAGTCGTGCCGAAACGTTCCAGCACGAAATCGATGAAAGTGCTCAGTTTCGGCGTCGGCTGGCGGTCGCGCGGGTAGATCAGGTGCAGGGAGCGTGGTGGCGGAACAAAGCCATCGAGCAGCGATACGAGCTGGCCAGCGGCGACGTCTTCGCCCAGCAGGACTTCGCTCTGCATCACCACGCCGTAGCCGCGCAGCGCGGCCATGCGCAAGGCCTGGCCGTTGTTCGAGCGGAAGCGGCTGGCAGGATACGCCAGCTCGCGCCCGGTGCCATCGTCCAGCTTCCAGCTCACGCGCCGGTTCCAGTGCGCGTAGTCGAGGCATTGGTGCTGCAGCAGATCCTGCGGGCGTTCGGGTCGGCCGTGCTTCTTCAGGTAGGCGGGGGAGGCGCACACCAGCATCCGGTAGGGGGCGAGCGGCCGGGCGATCATGCTGGAATCGTCCAGCGCGCCAATGCGGATAGCCGCGTCGAAACCCTCCTCCACCAGATCAACCACACGGTCGTTCAACTGGAGGTCAAGGCTGACTTCCACATGCAGTGCAAGGTAGTCGGCCATGGCTGGCGCCAGGCGCTGGGTGCCGAAGGAGACCGGGGCGCTGACTTTCAGCAGTCCGCGCGGTGCGCTGCGCATCGCCTCGGCGCCCGACTCGGCGGCGCGCACTTCGGCCAGGATCAGGCGGCAGTGCTCGCAGTAGCGGCGGCCAATCTCGGTCAGGCTTTGGCGGCGCGTCGTGCGTGTGAGCAGTCGGACGCCGAGACGTTCTTCCAGATGGCGGATGTGCTTGCCAACCATGACCGGCGAGATACCGAACTGCTCGGAGGCAGCCGAGAAACTGCCCTTGTCCACTACCGCCACGAAGACCTCCATGCTCAGCAGTCTGTCCATTCATTGCTAACCATTGGTTATTAATGATGTTCATGCTATCGCATTTATTTCGTTCAGTGCCGGATTCATACTGGCTCTCGTCTTAATACCTTTCTCTCAACGCATGGAGGCAATATGAAAATCCTGGTTATCGGCGCAGCGGGCACCATCGGTCGCGCAGTGGTCGAGCAACTGGCAACGCGCCACGAAGTCATCGCGGTGGGCCGCAGCAGCGGCGAGCGTGTTGACATGAGCGATATCGCGAGTGTGCACGACCTGTTCGAGCGCGTGAGCAAGGTCGATGCGGTGGTGGTCGCGGCCGGCGAGGTGCATTTCGGGCCGCTCTCCGAGATGACGCCTGATCACTTTGCGGTTGGCCTGCAAGGCAAGCTGATGGGGCAGGTGAACGTGGCGCTGGTCGCACAGCACTACCTGAACGACGGCGGCTCGATCACGCTGACATCCGGCGTGCTGACCGACGATCCGATCCGTTACGGGGTCAGCGCGACCACCGTCAACGCTGCGGTCGAAGGTTTCGTGCGGGCTGCCGCGCTGGAGTTGCCGCGGGGGATCCGCATCAATGTCGTCAGCCCGTCCGTACTGGAAGAATCACTGGGATCGTATGGCCCCTACTTCCTCGGTTTCGAAGCCGTGCCGGCCAAGCGGGTGGCACTGGCGTTCGTGAAGAGTATCGAGGGCCTGCAGACGGGGAAGGTCTTGCGGGTGTGGTGAGGGACCGGGCGGAGCACTTCCCACGCTTCCGGAAGCGCACACCAACGTACCCGCTTCGGGGTGGGAGGCAAAGGGTTGTCATGAAACCGCCACCAACAAGAAACCCCGCAATCACAGGGATTCACGGGGTTTCTTGGGGCGCTGTGGGATGTCCTGATCCCGCAGCCTGGGCAGACGTTGAACAGCGATTGTGACTGCAAGTCATTGATTGAACAGTTCACCATGCTGCTCCATTAAAAAACATACTCATGTTTGTACTCAAGAAACTCAGCATTGAGTACGTTCAACCGTGATCTGGCGCCGTTGCGCCGGCTCGGATTCAGCTTTCCAGACGCCGGCGACAGGCATCAATAGTGGATTTTATCTGTTGCGCCAGCATCTGCCTGATCGGCGCACGCTCCAACCGCTCACCCAATGAGCTTGCCTGCAGCAACACCCGTTCGATGACCTCTTCCGCCCGTTTCCTTGGGACTCCACCTTCCTCCGCCAGACGCAATAAATGCCGGCGTTCGATGGCAGCACCTTCGCCGCAAACGTCCAGGTGATGCTGGCCCATCGGGCCTTCGCTGAAGGTCAGGTCGAATGCCGGAGCCAGACGCCAGCGCCGGTCAGGCCCGAGACGCCACGCGAAATTCTTGGGATGGTCGTCACGGTTGTGGAAAAGCACATTGAAGACGACTCGTGCGTAGGCTTTCTCCACTTCGCGCTCGTCGCGCGTCAGGAAACGGGTAGCCCGCAGGAAGGCGGTATAGTCGGTGGCACCGGGCAGGCGAAAATCCACTTGCAACAATCCAGCCAGACTGTGCACCGGGACGCGTTGCCCTCCCTCCCGGTCGAAGCGCGCGACGCCGAAGGCGGCCAGTTCGGGGCCAAGGTCGAACCAACGACTTTCGGGCACATCCAGTCCGCAATCCCGAGCCAACTCGGCATAGAGCTGCTCGATGACGCAAACCTCTTTGTGTTCGTTCTGCGCCGGGAACTTGACCAGCCAGGGACTGCCGGGCGCATCCGGACGGGTGCTGACTTGCCCGGTCATTGCGTCGTACTGCACCAAGGCCTTGGGTCGAGCCCCTTGCGGTGAGCCGCCGGTGAGCGCGAGCTCGCGCAGGGCTGCCCCCGCCTCGCCCGCGAGCGCGAGACGGCTTTGCTCGGCCAGCGCCAGCAAGGACCAGTCGGGCTCGTGGGCGCCGGCGTCGCTTGCCGGAACGAAGCGTAACGCGCCCATCGCGCGCTCACCAATGAAGGCCAGCCGGTCCAGTGGCCCGGGATGGCGCAAGCCGTGTTGACGGAACAACCGATCCATCAGCAGCAAACCCCAGCCGTCAGGCAGACTGTCGGCGATCAGGCCCGGAAGGCGATGCAAATGGATCGGAAAACCTCCGTAGGCATCCGCACGCAGCTTGAGGTGCAAGGGCGACAGTTCCAAGCCTTGAGACAAGGCTTCGGGAGAATATTCGAAGAGCAGGGATTGACCGTCATCGGCCAAGCGTCCCAACGGCCAGTCTTCTCCCCAGCCGCAATAATGTACGGTAAGCAGCTTCATGATGTTTTCTTACGCGGCGCACGCTGGCGGCGGCTCACAAGGTCCACCTGCTCCATCTGGGCGATGGATTGCCGTTTGAGTACAAAGAGATCGTCCAGCGCCTCCAGCAAGCCAAGTGCCTGCGCAACGCGGACCAGCGTTTCCAGCGAGCACTGGCCGTCGCTTTCGAGTTTGCGCAACGCCCCCAGCGACAGTCCGGCCATTTGCGCCAGTTCACGCTGCGTGAGCGATTGGGCAAGCCGCTGCTCGCGCAGACGAACACCCAGCGCGTGCAGGATCTCAGCGGAAGTCGAAAGATGAAAAGTCACTTTTATGACCCTTAACGCGAAAAAAATTGCGTAAGCGCCATTGTAGTGGGCTTTACTTATTCTTGAAAGCAGATGGCTGCGATAGCTGCCGCGAGCGATCATGCGGTGACCATCGTAACGCTACGATGTTACGGAGTTGGCTCCTGTCCAGCAGCCGGCGCCTCCAGCAGTACTGAAGGCTCCACCCCCAGCGCCTCGGCCAGCTTGAAGATGTTGAGTAAGGCGATGTTGCGTTGCCCACGCTCAACACCCCCCAGATAGCTGCGCGCCAAGCCACTCTCCAGTGCCAGGCGTTCTTGCGACCACCCTCTGGTCTTTCTGATTTCTATCAGCTTCAGGCCGAAGCGTAGTCGGGGATCAAGGGCCATATTTCTCTCTTCTTAAAGAGAAATGACTCTATGAGTACCCCCTCTATAGGGCTACGCCCGATAGGTACCCGCACTATAAGTGACAATTTAATTCAAGCGCCATAGAATGGCCTCTATGAGTAACAACATGGAGGTGATGACGTATGGCAAGCGTCTGGAAGACTGCTGGGATGGGGGCGGCTGCGGGGCTGGCAGTTCCGGTGGCTGGGCTTTCAGGTCTTGCTGCCACTGCTCTTACGCTGATTCTTGTACTGGCGATGTTCGGCGTGGGGCCTGCGCGCCTGTCACAGACATCGCTTTGGGGACTGTTGACCAGTGAGCTGATGCTCTATCTGCTGATTTCGCTGGCGATCTTCATGCTGTCCTTCCGCTTTCTGGCGCGCTTGCAGGCCAGCTGTCAGGCACTTGTAGCCAAGCTCAACGCTCAGCAGGGGCTGTCATTCGATGCTGAACATCTCTTGGGCTACCCCGCGCCGGCCTTTCTAGTGTTTGACCCGCAGCATCGCAAACTGGCTGTCTGCTCAATCGTGGATGAAGCCTGGCGTATCCACGACTTCTCCTGGCTGCTTGGGTGGCGGATGACCTGGCGCGAGGTCGAGAGCATGGAGATGAACGGCGGTAGCCGTCAGGTCAACGCCAGCGGCATGAGCGTGCCGACCTTCGAGCGCACGGTACGCGCCAAGGACTTCGCCATCGAGCTGCAAACCGCCGACCCGCAACGACCGCTGCTCAGTTTTCCCATGAGCCGTCGGGCGGCGGAAACCTGGTGCGCCCGGCTCAATACCATCTTCAACGGATAACCTCGCGAGGAACTGCGATGAAACACTACCGGAGCTTATTGCTTCTGCCTTTTGTATTGACGGGTTGTGCCACAACTGACATGCAGGGGGCGCTGGATTCCCTGAACGGACTGGGACAATCCATTGGGACCAATCTGTCGCAAGCGGCTACGCCCGAAAGCGCGGCAAACCGCAACAGCTTGCTGGGCACTCCACTGCACAACGCCTTGCGCCAGAATCTGTCTACCAACGGTCGCGCCCCGGAATGGCCCAAGGTGGCGATCAGCAATCTGCAAATTCCAGCTGATCAGATGACGCTGACTCGTAGCCTCACGCTCAAAGCCAGTGATTGCATTCGCTTTGACGCAGTACTCTGGTACGACGCCAAGCGCTCCGAGCGCTTCAGCAATCTGTCGCTCTGCGCGCCGGAGCTGCCGAAACAGTCGAACAATTTCGTGCTGACCTGGAAGAGCTTTTCCATCTCCGGCAAAACCAGTGGTCAGGTTCGCAGCGACGGCCCAACCCCACCGTACAGCAAGTTGCCCGGCGACCCGGCGATGGAGCGCTGGCTGATGAATCAGTTCGGCCTTTACTATGTCGGTTCGCTGCTGACCCTGGTCGGCTACGACCCCAACTTCACGGTCGATGACCGCCGCTTCTGGATCAGGAACATCAAGGGATGAAGGCGTTGCTGCTGGCTGCCATGCCGGTTGTGCTGATGGATGGCAATACGACAGACATCGACCGCTGGTTGCGGATCGAGCCGGCCATTGTCGCCGCCGTGGAATGCCGCCAAGCCTTGCCGATGCGCGTACTGGAGGGCATTGCGCCCAATGCTCCCGGCAGTTGGGCGCTGACGCCGGCACGCAGCTTCACGGTGTTCGGGTTGCCGGTGAAGCGGATCGAGCTGTTCATCGACCCGGATGGCGAGCTGAGTGCAAGCTATACAGCGGTTATTGAAAAGCGCAGCCTGGAACGGGTGCGCGAGCAACTGAAGCTTGCCAGCCAGCGCGGGCGCATCGGCCAGCTATCGGCAGATCAGCCCAGCGCAGAGGTTTTAGTGAGCTGCACGGAGGTCTGGCAGGGGCAGAATGTGGGGCAATAGCTGTTGAAAGGCGCCTATTGCTAAGGAAGCTCTGATCTATTCAGAGCCGGTAAAATATCGAGGTCATAATCTGCCCCGCCGCCATGAAACAGACGACCTTCGCCTCGCTGGCTTTCGACCGCAAGAAGAAACGCACGCGC
>JBKBMG010000058.1:0-30334 GCA_046295975.1 Rhodocyclaceae bacterium | reverse complement strand
AGCCGGGCGTCAAGACGCTGTGGCAGGGCTTCGCCAGGCTCAGTAGCTTCGTCAGGGGGCTTGAGAAAATCCGTCAGAGTTATGCGTTATGAGTTGTGTGGAATGGGATGGGTTTATCCCTCGCGGCACGCAAACTGATTCGGAGCGAATGCGCATGTCGCGAGGGATAAGCCATGTCGAACTGAACCGCCGGCGAGGCGGTGACACTGGGGATTCTACGCCCGGCTCATGTGCAGTGAATAGCTTGACGTGCTGCGGCTGAGCTCGCGCAGGACGGAAGGGGGGCTTTCGCCGGCATGGCAGCGTGTTTTGGGGCTGCGCAGTGCTGTGTTTTGCGGGGCTGGGCGCAATTTCGGAGCCAGTTTCGGCGCGGCGCACAGGGCTGCCCGAACAGCCGCAGTCGGTTGTCTGGCGCGTGCATCGCAGGCGGGTTGGCGTGGTTCATGATGGCCCGTCGCGACATCGCGACATCGCGGCATTGGCGCAATGACGCCAATCGTGCGTCAACGTCCGCTTGCGCAGTGGGGGCAGCGACACGGATCGTGACCACTCACCCGAACAAGAAGGGCCTCGGCTGTTTCGATGGCCAGCGCTTGCGGTTCGGGGGGCTGCAGCGCCGTGCGGGCGGCATCCAGGCGCGCGCGCTTGTGGTTTGCAGCAAGCAGTCCGTAGCGGGTGCGCAAGTCCTGTGTCCAGGTGCGCAGCGCCAGGCTGAAGGCCGGGGTGGCACCGAGCCAGCGCGGGGTGGCCGACAGTTCGAGCAAGGTTGCGGCCGCACAGCCGAACAAGGTATCGAAGAGCCAGCGTGGGCCGATCCATGACGGATTGCGCTCAGGGCCGGCGCAACGGGTCGAGGGGATTGTCTTGCGCGATCGTGCCGGGGCGTGCCGGATGCAAGTTGCGCTGCGTGGTCGGCAGGTGGCCGTGCGCGAGCAGTTTGGCGAGGGTGGCCAGATCGACTCCGGCTTCAAGTAGATCGGTGGCGAAGGCGTGACGCAGGGTATGAATGCCCGCTGTGTCCGCTCCTGGCGATTACGACTCAGTCGGTAGGGCACCCGCACAACCAACCGTAAGTTGGACCTTCTCCTGCACTGCTGCCCGCGTCGCATGGATCATTCTTGCTTTCCGGAGCTTGCTCGCGCAGAGGTCGGGCCAAGGATCTCTACGCCCTTGACGACTTTCGCGTCGGAATCGAGCACTCTGTGCAAAAGGCTGTACGAGACACGCCATTGCTGGTCTTCGCAATCGAGCGTCACGGTCTTGTCGTTGAGCCGAATGATGCGGCCGCTGCGCTCCTTGCCATCGCGACCGACGAAGCCCACGCGGTCACCAATCGCCACTTCGTTACGTCCGAGCCCTTGTCGCGGCTTTTCGCGAATCTCGACGTCGGCACCATCAAGATTGATCGCAGCATAGGAGATCAACCAGCGCTGGTTCGTCGCCTTGTCGAGCACGACGGCCTGCTTGCGCCGCAACTCGAGAATTTGCCCGACATGCGAAGCGTTGGCCTGTGGGTCAAAGTACGCAACGCTTTGCCCAACACGGAGTTGCGCCTGGACCGCGAGCATCCAGGCCGGCTCGTCAAGCGCGCGATCGATCGCTGCGCGGAGTCGATAGAGATCGAAGGCGGAAGCGGCTTTCAGCTGCGCCAGTATTTCGGAGTAGTTCATCTGTTGTTGGCCGTTGTTGTAATAACGGGGGCGTGGCACTGGACGATCGGCAACGATTCGCCGGCTAGGACGACCTCGCCCTCGCCCTCGCAAGTATGATGCTGGCCGACCTTCCGGCTGGCAACGGCGCAGGCATCCGGGAGGCTGGAAAGCAGGGCACGCTGATTCTCTGGCTGCTTGGTGTCCAAAAGATCAACAGAACGTCGCCGCCGATGTGACGTTCCCGGTGATCAGCCCAGTCCCCCTTCAGCGAAGGATCGAGCCTCTCGGGACCCAGGGGCGCAGCATTGGCGATGAGCAGTAGCATCGCCTCCTTCAGGCGCTTGAGGTCGCAACGGCCCGAGCGGGAAAGGCGGACCCAGTCCTTTTCGAAAGTCTTGGTGTAGTCGCACGCTCTGGGTAGCGTGGCCTGCTTACTGCTCGCGACCTTTTTCGAGATCATCGATCAGGGTGTCAGCAGAGTCAAAGCGCGCAGCGCGGGCGGCGTTCCCCCTGGTTGCTGGAGGTTGTGGTGACCGTTCCGGTTTGTCGATGCTTGGTCGAAGGGCGTTCGCGTCGACTGGGGCGCTTGAGAAACAGTTTCCATATGTCCTACTTTCGGAAGGCGCACAAGACCCCACATCCTTTCGGGCTGAGCCCTTCGGCTCTGCTCAGGACGGGCTTGTCGAAGCCCGACTCCCGGCACTTCCGAAGTCGCCCTTCGACAGGCTCAGGGCGAGCGGAGGTGCCTGTTTCAAAGGTTCGCTTTGCCACGCCCACGCGGGGCTTGCTTTGCTCAGCCCGAATGGTATTGGGTTGCGGGGTTAATCGTCGCGGTGGCCATGATGGCAACCGGCGCTGCACGGCGCCTCACCATCCGCCGCATCCAGATCCGCCAGGATCGGGCAGTCCGGGCGCTGGTCGCCGTGGCAGTGGTCGGCGAGGGTCTGCAGGGTGGCGACCATGCCTTGCAGTTCGTCGATCTTGCGTTGCAGGGCGGTGATGTGGGCGGTGGCGATGCGTTTGACGTCGGCGCTGGCGCGGCCCTGGTCGCGCCACAGGGTGAGCAGGCCGGCGATGTCGTGCACGCTGAAGCCGAGGTCGCGGGCGCGGCGGATGAAGCGCAGCACGTGGATGTCGTCGGCGCTGTAGTGGCGGTAGCCGGCGTCGCTGCGCTGCGCGGGGGTGATGAGGCCGATGGATTCGTAGTAGCGGATCATCTTGGCCGATACGCCGGAGGCGTCGGCGGCCTTGCCGATGTTCATCATGCGGCACCTCCCGGGGCGTGGAAGCGGTGCAGGCGCAGGGCGTTGCCGAGCACGAAGACGCTGGACATGGACATCGCCGCGGCGGCGAAGACCGGCGACAGCAGGGCGCCGAAGGCGGGGTAGAAGAGGCCGGCGGCGAGCGGGATCAGCGCGCTGTTGTAGGCGAAGGCCCAGAACAGGTTCTGGCGGATGTTGCGCAGGGTGGCGCGCGACAGCGCGATGGCGCGCGGCACGCCGGCGAGGTCGCCGGACATCAGCACCACGTCGGCGCTTTCGATGGCGACGTCGGTGCCGGTGCCGATGGCGATGCCGACATCGGCCTCGGCCAGTGCCGGGGCGTCGTTGATGCCGTCGCCAACGAAGGCGATGCGGCGCGGTTTGCCCCCGCCGTTGCCCCCACCGCCGGCGCGCAACTCCTGCAGCGCGGCGACCTTGCCGTCCGGCAGCACTTCGGCGACCACTTCGTCGATGCCGGCCTGGCGGGCGATCGCGTGGGCGGTGCGGGTGTTGTCGCCGGTGATCATCGCCACCCGCAGGCCCATTGCGTGCAGGGCCTGCACGGCCTGGGCGGAGGTGGGCTTGAGCGGGTCGGCGACCGCGATGATGGCGGCCAGGCGACCGTCGATGGCAGCGTACAGCGGGGTCTTGCCTTCGTCGCCCAGGTGTTCGGCCTCGGCAGCGAAGGTGGAGGTGAGGGCAGGGTCGTGGCCCAGGCTGCGCATCAGGCGGTCGGCGCCGACGTCCACGCGGCGGCCGGCAACGCGGGCGCGCACGCCGTGGCCGGCGCTGGCCTCGAAGTCTTCCGCTTCGGCCAGTGTCAGGCCGGCTTCACGCGCCGCGGCGACGATGGCTTCGCCGATGGGGTGTTCGGAGCGCCGCTCCACCGCGGCCACCAGGGCCAGCACCTCGTCGCGCGCAAAGCCGGGCGCGGGCACCAGGTCGGTGAGGGTGGGGCGGCCGAGGGTGAGGGTGCCGGTCTTGTCCAGCGCCACCACTTCGGCGTCGCGCAGCACCTGCAGTGCGCTGCCCTGGCGGAACAGCACGCCCAGTTGGGCGGCGCGCCCGGTGGCGACCATGATGGAGGTGGGCGTGGCCAGCCCCATCGCGCACGGGCAGGCGACGATGAGCACCGCCACCGCATTGACCAGCGCAAAGGTGAGCGCCGGCGCCGGGCCGAAGGCGAGCCAGACCAGAAAGGTGAGCAGCGCCACCCCCATCACCACCGGCACGAACACCATGGTGACCTTGTCCACCAGCGCCTGGATGGGCAGCTTGGCGCCCTGCGCGGCTTCCACCATGCGGATGATCTGCGCCAGCACGGTGTCCGCCCCCACCTTGGTGGCGCGGAAAGTGAGCGCGCCACGGGTGTTGAGCGTGCCGCCCACGACCTGCGCGCCGGTGCGCTTTTCCACCGGCAGCGGCTCGCCGGTGATCATCGATTCATCGACGAAGGAGCTGCCGGACACCACCTCGCCATCCACCGCCACCTTCTCGCCGGGGCGCAGTTCGATCAGGTCGCCGACCGCGACCTCCTCGATCGGCAGTTCCTGCACGCCGCCCTCGCGCACCACCCGCGCGGTGCGCGGCTGGATGCGCAGCAGGTGCTGGATGGCTTCGCTGGTGCGGCCGCGCGCGCGCGCTTCGAGCAGGCGGCCGACCAGGATCAGGGTGACGATGACCGCGGCGGCCTCGTAATACACGTTGATCGTGCCGGCCGGCAGCAGACCGGGGGCGAAGGTGGCGACCACCGAATAGCCCCAGGCCGCGCTGGTGCCCAGCGCCACCAGGGCGTTCATGTCCGGCGCGCCGCGCAGCAGGGCGGGCACGCCTTTCTGGAAGAAGCGCAGGCCGGGGCCGAACAGCACCGCGCTGGTGAGCGCGAACTGCAGCCACCAGCTTTGCTGATGGCCGAGCGTGGCCATCACCCAGTCGTGCATCGCCGGGATCAGGTGCGAGCCCATCTCCAGTACGAACACCGGCAGGGTGAGCACGACCGCCAGCCACACTGCGCGCTGCAACTGGCGCTCTTCGGCGGCGGCGTCCGCGGCGCGGCGCGATTCGCTCACCTCGGCATGCGGGCGGGCGCCGAAGCCGGCCTTCTTCACCGCCTCGATCAGCGCCGCCGGCGCCACCCCGCCCGCGGTTTCCACATGCGCGCTGCGCGCGGCGAGGTTCACGCTGGCCTCCACCACGCCCGGCACGCGCTTCAGCACCTTCTCCACCCGCCCCACGCAGGCCGCGCAGCTCATGCCTTCAATGTCGAAGTCCAGCGCATCGCGGCGCACCTCGTAACCGGCCTTGGCCACCGCCTCGGCCAGCTGGGCAAAGCCGACGGCGGGCGCCGCGGTGACGGTGGCGGTCTCGGTGGCGAGATTCACGCTCGCCGCCTGCACGCCCTCCACCTTGAGCAAGGCCTTTTCCACATGTGCCACGCAGGATGCGCAGTTCATGCCCGCGATGTGCAGGGTGTGGGAGGGCGTAGGCGCCAGGGTGGGGAGGGGGGCGTTCATCGTCGGTGTCCTGAATGCGTGTGAAGACGTCGTGGCGAGCGATCCGGGGGCGCGTGGCGTGCGACGCTAGGCCGCGCCGTGCAGTCGATGCGGTCACCCGCGTTGAGTCGATGTGCCCAGTCTAGACCTTCCCATGATGGCAAGGTCAAGTGCGGATTCAGCGGGGGAGGGGAATGCGGTGGTGGGGCGGTGTGCTCCGGTCCGGCGCGGTCGCGGGCGGGAAAGGAGGGGGAGGGAGAGGGGGAAGGACGAAGGGGGGAGAAGGGAAAGGGCTACGCGCCCGGAGCGTGTGCCGGGCGCGTACGCTGCACGGTCGGCGCGCTGGCCGACCGGCGGTGGATCAGAACACCGGCACCACGGCGCCCTGGTACTTCTCGAGGATGAACTGCTTCACTTCGGGCGTGTGCAGTGCCTGGATCAGCTTCTGTACGGCGGCGGCGTCCCGGTTGTCGTCGCGGGTGACGACGATGTTCACATAGGGCGAATCGCTGCCTTCAATTGCCAGCGCGTCCTGGCTGGGGTTGAGCTTGGCTTCCAGTGCGTAGTTGGTGTTGATCAGGGCGAGATCGACCTGGTCGAGCACGCGGGGCAGGGTGGCGGCTTCGAGCTCGCGGATGCGGATACCCTTGGGGTTGTCGGCGATGTCCTTGGGGGTGGACAGGATGTTGGCGGAGTCCTTGAGCTTGATCACGCCGGCCTTTTCCAGCAACAGCAGCGCGCGGCCGCCGTTGGTGGCGTCGTTGGGGATCACCACACTGGCGCCTTGCGGCAGGTCGGCGATGTTCTTGATCTTGCGCGAATAGGCGCCGAACGGTTCGACATGCACGCCACCGGCGGCCACCAGGCGGGTGTTGCGGCTCTTGTTGAACTCGTCGAGGTAGGGCTGGTGCTGGAAGAAGTTGGCGTCCAGGCGCTTTTCGGCCACCTGCACGTTGGGCTGGACGTAGTCGGTGAACACCTTCACCTCCAGCGTGACGCCTTGCTTGGCGAGCGCGGGTTTGACGAACTCCAGGATCTCGGCGTGCGGTACCGCGGTGGCGGCCACGCTGAGGGTTTCGGCCTGGGCGGAGAAGCTGGCGACGAGGGCCAGGGCGGTCAGTAGTTTCTTCATGAAGCGGTTCCTTTTGTAGCGTGTTGAGACGTTCGCGGCAACCCAGGTTCTCAGGGTGACTGGGCTACTTGCGGGAGAAATGCACCACCAGCCGGTCGCCGATGGATTGCAGGATCTGGACCAGTACCAGCAGCAGCACCACGGTGACGATCATCACGTCGGTCTGGAAGCGCTGGTAGCCGAAGCGGATGGCGAGGTCGCCCAGGCCGCCCGCGCCCACCACGCCGGCCATCGCGGTGTAGGACACCAGGGTGATCGCGGTGATGGTGATGGCGGCGATGATGCCGGGGCGCGCCTCGGGCAGCAGTGCGCCGAGCACGATCTGCCGAGGGGTTGCGCCCATCGCCTGGCTGGCCTCGATGATGCCGCGGTCGACCTCGCGCAGCGCAGTTTCGACCAGCCGGGCGAAGAACGGCGTGGCGCCCGCCACCAGCGGCGGAATGGCGCCGGCCACGCCCAGCGAGGTGCCGGTGATCAGCACCGTGACCGGAATCATCACGATCAGCAGGATGATGAAGGGCAGCGAGCGCAACGCATTCACCAGCACCGACAGCAAGCCGTACAGACCGCGTCGTTCGAACATCTGGCGCGGGCCGGTGAGGAACAGCAGCACGCCCAGCGGCAGACCGAACAGCACGGTAAACAGCAGCGAACCACCGAGCATCAGCAAGGTGTCGAGGGTGGCGCCCCAGATCTCGACCAGATCGACGTTGGAGAAGAAGGCCTTCATGCCGCAGCCTCCTGGCGCAAGACCTCGAGGTGGACGTCGGCCTCGCCCAGGCGGCGCTGGGCCGCGTCGATGTCGCCACCGATGAGCGCGATGGTGAGTTGGCCGTAGGGGGTGTCCTTGATGTGGTCGATGCGCCCGGCGAGGATGCTGTAGTCCACCCCGGTTTCGCGCGCGACGCGGCCGAGCAGCGGCGCATAGGTGGCGTCGCCACGGAAGGTCAGGCGCAGGATGCGGCCGCCGACGTGGGCGAAGTCCGTCCGCTGCTCGTGCTCGTCCACCTGTTCGGCCTCCAGCACGAAGCGGCGCGTGGTGGCGTGCCGCGGGTGCAGGAACACGTCGCCGACCTCGCCCTGTTCGACGATGGCGCCGCCATCCATGACTGCCACGCGGTCGCACACCCGGCGGATCACGTCCATTTCGTGGGTGATCAGCACGATGGTCAGCCCCAGTTCGCGGTTGATGTCGGCGAGCAGTTGCAGCACCTGTCCGGTGGTCTGCGGATCGAGTGCGCTGGTGGCCTCGTCGCACAGCAGGATCTTGGGTTCGGTGGCGAGGGCGCGGGCGATGCCTACGCGCTGCTTCTGTCCGCCCGACAACTGGGCCGGATACTTGTTGGCGTGCGCCTCCAGGCCGACCCGCGCGAGCAGGGCGTCCACCCGCCGCGCCACCTCGCGCCGGGGCACGCCCCCGAAGCGCAGTGGCAGGCCGATGTTGTCGGCCACCGTCTTGGACGACAGCAGGTTGAAGTGCTGGAAGATCATCCCGACGCGGCGGCGAAAAGCGCGCAGGCCGGCGGCGTCAAGCGCGGTGACGTCTTCGCCGTCCACCACGATGCGCCCGCCGCTGGGGTTCTCCAGCCGGTTGATGAGGCGCAGCAGCGTGCTCTTGCCTGCGCCGGAATGGCCAATGAGGCCGAAAACCTCGCCGCGCGCGATGCGCAGGTCGGTGGGCAGCAGGGCGGGAACGTCCCGCCCGTCCACCCGGTACGTCTTGCTTGCCCGTTGTAGTTCGATCACTGCTGATGCCTTGATGTGCGGCCCGGCAGGGGCCGGTTCCGAAGAAGTGCGGAGTCTACCCGCTGGCCGTGCGCGCGCAACGATGATTCGTCTATATCGATATACGCGCTGGTCACAATGGCTGGCTATGAGGCCGGGGCGAACCGGCGGGGTGTGATGGCGTAAATGCTGTCGGCCACGGCGGTTTGCCGACTTGTCCGGGCTCAAGGCGGCGTTTGCTGCAGTGCGCGATCATCGCGCCCAAACCGCCGGTTCCGCTGACGCTGTCGCGCCACGGCCACCGTCGGTGCAGCGCCGCCGCAAGCTTGGTGTTCGCCGCAGTCGCCACCGACCGACCGTTGCCCATACACTTCAGCTAACCGCCCGACCGACGCGCGACGCCGTCCTGCCCCACCCTTTTCCCCACAAGACGCCACGAGGCTGCACCATGACGACCCATCCCCAGGCACCCAAGCCCGACTCCGCTAGCCCCTCCGCATCCAATGCGTCCGATGCGCCCCCTGCGCATGCGCGCCCGACGCGTCGGCGACTCGCCGCCGTGCTGGCCTTGGGCGCAACCGCCGTGGTCGCCAGCCTGGTCGCGATGCCGGCGTTCACCAGCGACGACGTGGTGATGTACAAGGACCCCAATTGCGGCTGCTGCGGCAAGTGGGCCGACCACATGCGCGAGCACGGCTTCAACGTCAAGGAGGTCGCCACCCGCGAGATGACCGCGATCAAACTGGACGCCGGCCTGCCGCGTGCGCTCGGCTCTTGTCACACCGCCAAAGTGGGCGGTTACGTGGTCGAGGGCCACGTCCCGGCGGCCGACGTGCGCCGTCTGCTGGCGGAGCGTCCGGCGGTGAGCGGCATTGCCGCGCCGGGCATGCCTCTGGGGTCGCCCGGCATGGAAGGTCCATACGAGCCCGAGCGCTATGACGTGGTCAGCTTCGACGCGGCCGGCAAGGTCGAGGTGTTCGCCCGTCACTGAGTGCGAGGCGAAGCCGGACAAACATGCCGGAATCGCCCCACGTATGTGATGGTTTTTGCGCGGCCATTCGCCGATTCGCTCTAGAATCGGTACGGGAAACACCAGATCGATTCGATGTCGCCTCACCGCCGCCGCCTGCTCACCAGCCTCACCGCGCTACCCTGGTTGCCGTGGCTGGGCGGCTGTTCACCGAGGAATGATCTGGTCGTTGCCAGCCACGTCTGGCCCGGCTACGAGTTGCTGTTCCTCGCGCGCAGCGAGGGCTGGCTACCGAAGTCCGGCGTGGCGTTGCTCGAAACCCGCTCGGCGTCGGACTCCCTGGCCGCGCTTGATGACGGGCTTGCCCATGGTGCCGCGCTGACGCTGGACGAAGTGCTGCTCGCCCGCAGCTTCGGGCTGCCACTGCAGGTGGTCATGGTGTTCGACCTGTCGAACGGCGCCGACGTGGTGCTCACGCGGCGACCCCTGGCCAGCCTGGCGGAACTTGCCGGCATGCGCATCGGCGTCGAGACCAGTGCGCTGGGCGCCCTGATGTTGCGCAAGACGCTGGCCGCAGCCGGACTGGCGATCAGCGATGTGTCGGTGGTGGCGGCGACGGTCGACGGCCACCTGCCGCTGTGGGCCGAGGGCGATATCGACGCCATCGTCACCTACGAGCCCGTCAGCAGCCAGTTGGAAGCAGCCGGGGCGCATCGCGTGTTCGACAGCCGCAGCCTTCCCGACACCATTTTCGACGTGCTCGCGCTCCGCCCCGAAGCAGTCGAACGCCATGCCGAAGCCTTGCGTGGCCTGATCGCCGGGCATTTTCGTGCGCTCCGCCACCTGCGCCACAACCCGCAGGATGCGGCCTACCGGGTGGCCGGCCGGCTCGGGCTGGTGGGGCCGCAGGCGCTCGCAAGCTTCCGCCACCTGGAACTGCCGGACGTCGCCCGCAACCGCAGCCTGCTTGCCGCGCCCGACGGTCCGCTGGTGCGGGCAGCGGAGCAACTCGCCGCGCTAATGCACGAGCACGGGCTGGTCACGGTCCGTCCCGATCTCGCCGGCTTGACCAACGATCGCTATCTGACGCACGAGGCGGCCCCATGAGGGCGGCCGGTGACATGAACTCATGCCGCCCCAGGTGGGCGGCCGGCCACAAGAGTTCATGCCGCTCCATGAGGGCAGCGCTTCACCGCCTCCTTGTTCGTGCCCTGCGCGGCGCGACGGCGTGGTTGCTCGTGTCCGCGACCACCGTGGCGTTGGGCCAGGGCGTGCCGCCGCTGCCACGCGCGGCCGACGGCCTCACCGGCGAATTGACCCTGGCCGTGTTCGCCAACCGCTCCAAGCACGAGTCGCAGAGCCGCTGGCAGCCGCTGGCCGACGAACTGAGCGTGCGCCTGGCACCTGCACGGGTGCGGTTGCTGCCGCTGACACAGGCCGAAATGGAGGGGGCGCTGCGGCGCAACGAAGTCGATTTGCTGCTCACCAACCCCACCCACTACATCGTGCTGCGGCAGGTCTTTCCGCTGTCGGGGGCGCTTGCCACGGTCGTGGAAGAGGAAGGTGGCATCCCCACCTCGGTGCTGGGCGGGGTGATTTTCGTCCGGGCCGAGCGCAACGATTTGCGCGAGTTACGTGACCTGCGCGGCAAGCGCGTGGCCTCGCTGGGGCCGCGCCACCTCGGCGGCATGATGGCGCCGGCGCTGGAACTGGCCCGTGCCGGGTTGCGCGTGGGTGAGGACGTACGCCTGCTCGCGCCGCGCATCTATCATGACGAGGTGGTAGAAGCGGTGCTTTCCGGCGAGGCCGATGCCGGGATGATGCGCACCGGCATCCTCGAAGCCATGCAGCGCGAAGGGCGGCTTGCGCCCGATGCGCTGCGGGTACTCAACCGCCAGACGCTGCCTGGCTACCCCTACGCCACCTCCACCCGCCTGTATCCGGAATGGCCGCTGGTCGTCTTGCCCCACGTCGATCGCGCCCTGGTCGGGCGCATCGCCGCGGCGGTGTTGTCGCTGGAGCCGGACAACCCCGGATTGCGTGCTGCCGGCATCCACGGCTTCACCATTCCCGCCGATTACCTGCCGGTGGAGGAGGTGATGCGCGAACTGCGCGCACCGCCCTTCGACCGCCCGCCGGTAATGTCGCTCGACGAGTTGTGGCAGCGCCATGCCTTCGAAATCGGCCTGGTGGCCATGGTGCTGGCGGCGACCCTGGCCGGGCTGCTGGCCTTGATGCTGAGTCGCCGCCGGCTGCTGGCCTCGCAGGCGGCCTTGCGCGCCGGCGAGGAGCGCCTGGAAATGGTGCTGAACGGTACCGACGTCGGCTTGTGGGACTGGGACCTGCGCAGCGGCACCATTGTGTTGAATGAGCGCTGGGCGGACATGCTCGGCGGCGTTCTGGCCGACTACGTGCCGATGACCGCCACGCGGGTGCGCCCATTGGTCCACCCCGATGACCTGCCGGTACTGGACGCCGCGCTGAAGGCGCATTTCAGCGGCGATGCGTCGCATTTCCAGTGCGAGCTGCGCATGCGTCATCGCGACGGCCACTGGGTGTGGGTGGAGTCGCGCGCCAAGGTGTCGGCGTGGACGCCCGAGGGTGAGCCGCTGCGCATGGCCGGCACCCACATGGACATCAGCGCACGCAAGCACGCCGAGGAGCGCTTGAGCCTGGCGGCCAGCGTGTTTGCGGTGGCCAACGAGGGGGTGGTGGTCACCGACCACAACACCCTCATCCTCGATGTGAACGAGGCCTTTTCCCGCATTACCGGGTATGCCCGCGAGGAGGTGGTGGGGCGGTCGCCGCGCATGCTGTCCTCGGGCCGCCACGGCGACGCGTTTTTCCGCGCGATGTGGGCCTCGCTCGGCAGCACCGGCTCCTGGCGTGGCGAGATCTGGAATCGCAAGAAGAACGGCGAGGTCTATCCCGAGCACCTGTCCATCCGCGCGGTGTGTGACGGCGAAGGGCGCGTCACACACTATGTGGCGGTGTTGTCCGACATCAGTCACATCAAGGCGCACGAGCAGGAGCTCAAGCGCCTGGCGCACTACGACCCGCTCACCGGCCTGCCCAACCGCCGCCTGCTGGGCGACCGCATCCAGCAGGCCATGGCCCAGTCCCGGCGACACGGGCACATGATGGCGCTGGCGGTGCTGGATCTCGATGGTTTCAAGCCGATCAACGACACCCTCGGCCACGAGGCTGGCGACCGGGTGCTCAAGGGTGTCGCACAACGCCTGTCCGGCTGTTTGCGCGGCGGCGACACCGCGGCCCGGCTGGGGGGCGACGAGTTCGTGCTGGTGCTGCTCAACATCCACAGTCTGCTCGAATGCGAACAAAGCTTCGAGCGCATCCTGCAAGCCCTGGCCAGCCCCCTGGCCCTGGATACCGGCGGACAGGTGGTCGTGTCGGCCAGCCTCGGTGCGACCCTGTTCCCCGACGACGACGCGGATCCCGACACCTTGTTGCGCCATGCCGACCAGGCGATGTATGTGGCCAAGCAGGAAGGGCGCAACCGCTTCCATGTGTTCGACGCCGAACGCGATCGCGAGGTACAAAGCCTGCGCGTGGAGCTCGAGCGCCTGTCGCGCGCGCTGCGCAACCACGAGTTCCTGCTCCACTACCAGCCCAAGGTCGACATGCGCAGCGGCGAGGTACTGGGCGCCGAGGCGCTGGTGCGCTGGCAGCATCCCGTCAAGGGCTTGCTCGCACCCGCTGAATTCCTGCCGCTGCTGGCCAATACCGAACAGGAACTGCATCTGGGGGAATGGGTGATCGAGGCGGCCCTGACACAGATGCGCACCTGGCGGGCGGAGGGTTTCGAGATGCCGCTGAGCGTGAATCTGTCGGTCCGCCACTTCATGCAGCCCGACTTCGCCCGGCGCCTCGCCGAACGCCTCGCGCACTACCCGGACATCCCCCCGTCGGCGCTGGAGTTCGAGATCCTCGAAAGCGCCGCGGTGGACGACTGGGAATTCGCCGCCCAGATTCTCAACGACTGTCGCGCGCTGGGCGTGAGCTTCGCGCTCGACGACTTCGGCACCGGCTACTCGTCGCTGGTGCAACTGCGCCGGCTGAACGCCCAGACCCTCAAGATCGACCAGAACTTCGTGCGCGACATGCTCGACGACCCGGACGACCTGATCATCGTCGAAAGCGTCATCAAGCTGTCGGAATCGTTCCAGCGCCGCGTGGTCGCCGAAGGCGTCGAAACCGAAGCCCACGCCGCCGCCCTGATTGCACTGGGTTGTACCGTCGGCCAGGGCTACGGCATCGCCCGCCCCATGCCCCCCGGGCAGTTGTCGCAGTGGATGTTCGACTGGTCGCGCAACGGCTTCTGGCGTGGCACCGGTGCACGCGGCGGGATGAGGGTGGCGGGATGAGGGTGGCGGGATGAGGGTGACGGGATGAGGGTGACGGGTCAGAATCCCGTCACGGAACCGAGCCCGCTTCCGCCCTGGCGTGCGCTTGCGCTGTGCTGACGCGGCGCGGACACGCTCGGAACCCTCGACGCACTCGGCCGCACTGAGCTCACACCGGCCCGCTGCGCTCCGGAGAGGCCTTGGACAAGTGCAGTATCTCGACGCTTTGACGTAGCCCCTGAACCCAAAAGGGATCGGTGGCGAACAATGCGCGGACAGCAGATTTGTCGCGTGCATCCACGATCCAGAATGCGCCTACAGGAACAGACTCCGGGTCCGGCCGAACTGAACCAGCGACAGCACCGACTGCTGATGTTGCTCAAGCCACGGCGGGCTCCAGAATGACGTGCAACACCTCGAATCTGTCAGGCTAAGCTCCTCGCCGCCGCCCGAGCCTGCTCAAACAAACGGACATGCTTCGCCAGTTTGGTTTCGTCACAGTGCCGGCATAGGGTCGGTTTGCCCTTGCCAGTGACCATAACCATAGACTGCTTGCCACAGGATTTGCATGGCGAGTAGCCAGCGGCGGACAGATCGAGGTATGGCTGAAACCACTGGCACTCCGTGTTGGGGAGTTTCGCCGCTAGCCACGCATACTCGGTGTATGGAAGGCGCCCGCCGACTCCGAGACGTTCCAAGTTAGTAAGTGCCGCGAGCTCGCGAATAGACGTTAGGCTCGAAGTGTCGACACACAGAGACGTGAGCCAGGTCATCTGTGCGAATGGTTGAAGGCTTGCCACGGACTGTTTGCTCCACATGCTGCCCGTGACGGACAAGTCGCGAAGCGAGCGAATTGAGAGGAGCGGAGAGAAGTCCGTAATCAACTTGAAGTTCTCAATTTCAAGTAGCTCCAGGGAAGGAAGATCAGCGAGTGGCGTGATGGACTCAATGCGAGTTGAGCTGCCGATGGATAGCAGTCTAAGGGCGCGCAATCCACGAATTGCGTCCAAGTGGCGAACGTTGCTCCACTTGAGCTGAAGCACCTCAAGGCTTGGAACCTCGCAAATAGCGTCAAAGAGAGGTTGGTTCACATGAGACCAAACGCAAAGCCGCTTGAGGTTGGATAGCGAGGGAAGCGTCCTCACCCAAGTCGCAATGACCTTCTTCTTCTCGTCTTCCGGAACGCGGCCGAGGTCCCAGTCTAAGCGCAGCGCTTCTCCCGAATCATGCTGTTCAGGATAGATGATGGACTTCGGCCAGTGACGGGGGTGAAACGGATAGTCGATAATCATGCTATAGCCTAACCAATGAATTGACTTCCCCGTCCCGGCCTGAACACGTTGCGGTAACTGGCACGCGAATGTTGATCGCTTCCACGCGCTTAACCCTGCATGGCAAGCCCCGTGTGCTGGCTGTCTCGCCACTTCCCGGGCAGGGCGCTTGAAGCAATTTTCAGGGGAACGGACCGGGCTTGTTCAACAACCGGTTCATGTCGTGGCTCGCTTCGCGATCACGACATATCTTTAGCCATCGCGTCAGGCAACATAGGGCTCAATGCCAAGAACTTTTGCTTTACGAGCATTGAACCCACTGGAAAACAGATAGCAATGCTCAAGCTCGACGTGCAGCACTTGGCCGACGCCCCTTGGGTCTTCAACGAGAGACAAATTCAGCGACGACAGGACATTTTGATTGTTGAGCCCTTCAAGCTCGAAATCGAAAATGTCTTCAAACAGGAAGTGAACAACAGAGTCGTTGTGCAGTTTGTAGGAGCCCTCGCTGGTAACTTCCGGCCCCATGATCCAGCCGCGAAGATGGATCTCCACCGATGGAATGTATGAGCCAGAGGGTGAGCGGGACATTCGGTCAAGCACTATGCGATGTACCTCGCCGTCGTGGAAGCTTGGCCACAGTCCGAAGCGGGCGGTGACTTGTTGGAAATCTTCGATGAACTCGTGCGCTTGCATGAGATGGCTGACGGATAGGCCTTATCCCTCGCGGCACGCAGGTAGATTCGGGGTCGAGGCGCACGTCGCGAGGGATAGAGCTTGTTGAACTGAGCTGCCGGGAAAGCGATGGCAGTGAGGATTCTACGCCCGGGTCATGCGTGAAGGATAGGGTGAATTGGCGTTGCCGCGATGGGGCGCATTCGAGTGGCGGCGGACACGGCCCTCGACAAGCCCTGACCAACTGGTATGCTTGTGCGTTTTATTGCACGAAGCGGCCATGAACGACTCATTCAAGGCTGGGGCGCGGGAGGGGTTCAAGGCCTTTCTGCCGTTCTCGGTGGGCATCATTCCGTGGGCGATCGTGACCGGCGTGGCGATGCGCTCGTCCGGCATGACGCTGGTCGAGGCGATGGGGATGAACCTCATCGTGTTTGCCGGCACCGCGCAGTTGGGGGCGCTACCGTTGCTGGTGGCGGGGGCGCCGCTGTGGTTGATCGCCGTCACCACGGCCGCGCTCAATCTGCGCTTTCTGATCTTCAGTGCGGCGATCGCGCCGGCCTTTCGTGGCTATTCCTTCACCCGCAGGCTGTTGTCGGGCTACATCCTCGTCGACGGGGTGTTTGCGGTCTGTGCCGACCGCTTGCTGAAGAACGATGACCCGCACTGGCGCTGGGGCTTCTACATCACGCCATCCGTCTGGGGTTGGGCGATCTGGCAGTTTTTCGGCTTTCTCGGCGCGTTGGGGGCGAGCTCGATTCCGTCCGACTGGTCGCTGGAGTTCATGACGACGATCGCGCTGATGGTGATGATGGTGCCGTTGGCGGGCACCCGGCCGATGCTGGTCGCGGCGCTCGCGGGCGGGCTGGGGGCGGTGTTGCTGCGGGGACTGCCGTTGCGGCTGGGCTTGATCGCCGGTATCGCCATCGGCATGGTGGCGGGCTTTCTGGCTGAGCGCTGGATGGAGAAGCGGAAATGAGTGGCGGATACGACATCTGGCTGTGGGTGACGTTCGCGGTGATGGCCGCGATCACGGTTGCCTTGCGTGGCAGTTTCATCCTGCTGGGCGCGCGCGCCAGTCTGCCGGACGGCGTACAGCGCGCCCTGCGCTACGCACCGGCGGCGGCCTTGTCGGCGCTGGTGATTCCGGATCTGTTGATCGATGGCGGCGAGGTGAGCGTGTTCAACCCCAAGCTTGCCGCCGGGTTGGTGGTGATACTGGTGGTCAGCCGTTCGCGCAATCCGTGGCTACCGTTCATCTTTGGCATGGCGGTGCTGTTGGCTTTGCGCAAGGGGTTGGGCTGGTAGGGGTGGGAAAGCCCGGGGGCCGCGAGCCAGGGCCGCCGGGCGAAGTGCCGGCGGCGTCAGGCCGAGATCAGTCCACGATCTTGCGAATGCCCGACAAATAAGCCTCGCCATAGTCAATGACGGCGTCGCGCTTCAGGCCTTCGGTGGCGAAGTGCATGTCGGCAGCGGTGTCGTGGAGCAGACGCAGTTCATCGATGATGCGCAGCAGGGATTCCTCCAGGGTGTAGCTCAGGCTGTGGATGTCGTGCATGGCGTGGTCGTCGACTTCGCCGGCAAGCAGTTCGGCGAGCTTGCGGTTGGCTTCCTTGAGGTTGGCCATGGTTTCGTCGAGGGTGTCGCCGCGCGCCGCCTCGAAGTGGGCGACGCGCCCGGCTGAGGTGTCGGCAGAGTGGGTCGCCGGGGCCAGCGCCAGGCCGGCGGCCAGCGCGAAGCAGGTCAGGGTGTGCTTGAGATTCATTGCAAGGCCTCCTGTTTCAGAATCGTGAGTGGATTGAAGGGGAAGTGGGTGCGCCTGCCCGGGCAGGCGGACGCGCCAGATCGATTGCCGGAATTGAACGGGTGGCGCGCATCCTCAATAGATGTCGCGTCGATACCGGCCGGTAGTGCTGAGCTCGGCCAGGGTTTCGGTGCCGAGTACTTCTTCGAGCACCGCATGGACCGCCGGCCCCATGCCGACGGCGTTGCCGCAGACGTAGATCGCGGCGCCGCCGGCGACCCAGTCGTGCAGCGTGGCAGCGGCCCGCACAAGGCGGTGCTGCACGTATTCCCGGTGCGCTGGTTGTGTTCCGCATTCCGCAGTGTTCCCGTCGCGCGACCAGACACGGTCGCAGCGCGCCAACAGGCCGGCGTGCTCCAGGGCATCGAGCTCGTCACCGAGGAAGTCGTCGTGCGCGGCGTGGCGTTCACCGAACACCAGCCAGGTGCGACCGTCGCCGCGGCGAACGCGCTGGCGCAGGTGGGCGGCGAGGCCGGCCAATCCGGTGCCGTTGCCGATGAGGATCAGCGGCCGGCCGGCGTTGTCGCCCTCGCGGAAGTTGGGGTGGGCGCGCAGGCGGGCGCGAAAGGTTGTGCCAGGGCGGGCCTGCGTGGTGAGCAGGGTGGACATGCGTCCGGGGGTGCCGTCCGTGCCCCGCACCGCGCGCACCAGCAGGTGAACCGCAGCGTCAGCGGGCAGGGACGCAATGGAATAGGCGCGTGGCTGGTCGCGGGAGTGATCGCCCTCGCCGGGGGGGAAGATCTGCAGCAGGTCGCCCGCTTCCCAGTGGGGAAGTGCGAGGGCGACGGCGTCCGGGCCGGGGCCGGCCACCGCTTCGAGTTCGACGTGGTGAACCGGGCAACCAGCGCTGCCGGGGTTGAGCAAGCGGCTGCTGCGCAGACGCCAGTAGCCGGGCTCGGGGGCGGCCGCCTCGGGAAGTTCGGCCACGCCGGCGAAATCCGCCAGACGATGGCGCCAGGTGGCGAGGGCCGACGCGTCGGCCCGGTCCAGTTCCACCCGTGGAAACAGCGCGTGCGCGCCGCAGCCGGCGAGCCAGGTGTCCAGCCGCCGGCCGAAGCCGCAGAAATGGTTGTAGCTGCGGTCGCCCAGGGCCAGCAGGCCGTAGCGCAGGCGCGTGAGCGGCGGCGCGGTGTGCATGGGGCCGTCGGCAAAGCGGGCGGCGTTGTCCGGGGCGTCGCCTTCGCCACTGGTGGCGGCGACGAACAAGGCTTGTTCGCAGTCACGCAGCGTGTCAGCGTCGACGTCGCCGAGCGCGGCGACGCGGGCCGACACGCCTGCCGCCGCCAGGGCCTGGGCGGCATCCTCTGCGAGCTCGCGGGCAAAACCGGTCTGGCTTGCGTAGGCCACGAGTACCGGTTTGCCCCCGCGCTCGGGCGCCGCGGCGCTGTGGCGGCGGGTACGTTGCCCGGCCCAGATGCGCAGGCACAGCCCGGCGTAGGCCGCCACCAGTACGCCGGCGGCGGCGAGCCGCGGCAGTTCGGTGGAGATCACTGCACCTCCGGCACGCCGGCGCCGCTTGGGGCCAACACCGGCGCTGCGCGGGATGCCGCCGCTACTGCAAGCACCGCTGCAGCCACCGCGGCGGCGATGCAGATCGGCATCACTGCGGCAGCACCTCCAGCGTGGCGACGTAGGACAGGCGCCGCTCGGCGTTCTGCCGGGTGGCGTTCTGGTCGTTCACCACCGCGCTCAGGTAGTACATGCCGGGCGTTGCCCAGGTGTGGGTGATCTGGCCCTTGTCGTCGGTGGTCAGGGTGACTTTATCGAGCTGGTCGCGGTAGCGGGTCGCGCCGGCCATCAGCGAGACTTCGATGTTGGCAGCAGGTTTGCCGTCGATGGTGAAGCCCAGGATGGTGGCTTCGCCGGTGTACAAGTCGTTGGGGTGGGTGACCGGGGCCAGTTCCAGGCCCTTGCCTTCGGGCGCGACGGGGGTCGGGCTGCCAACGGTGATGAAGGTTTCGATGCGGCCGTAGCCCTCGCGTACGGTCAGATCGGTGGCGTCTGCCGGTACGTTGGTGGCAAGGCCATCGGGCGCGCCACGCCAGCGCTTGGTTTCACCACCTTCCTTCCAGCTGGCCATTACGCTGGCGTTGGTCACGGCCAGCCGGTACGTGCCGTTTGCCTGCAGGTTGGCGTCGAAGACGGTGCGCAACTGCCCCTGCACCATGTTCTCCGGCTGGACGGCGGTGCCGTCCGGCGCGGAGATCGTGAGGTTGTTGTCGATGCGCATCGGGCGGTAGGTGAAGTGGAAGGTGTCGTTGGACACGGCGCCATCGATGGTGACGTAGCCGCCCTTGGACAGCACGGTGGAGGACGGCAGCAGCCACACCTCGTGGGCGTGGACGAGCGGGGCGCCGGCGCTCAGGGCGAGGGCGGCAAGGGCGATGCGGTTGCGCAGCGTCATCGGAAGTCTCCTTGGATCAAGGGGTTGGAACGAGCCGCAGTGAGCGGCTACGTTCAAGGGTCGTGGAGTTCGGGGCGGGTTCAGGGGGCAGGGCGGGTTCAGGGCGTGAGCTGCAGTGACACGCTGCCGAATTCGTGCTCGCCCTGCACGTTGCTGCGGCTTGCCTCGGTGGGGGGCCACTGCAACGGAATCGTCAGCAGCTCCCGTCCGCCGTGCTCGCGCGAGGCTTCCAGCACCAGGCGGTATTCACCGGGTGCGAGATCGCCCAGCGGCTGGGTGCCGGCGGTGAAGCTCAGGTTGTGCTGGCCGGGCGCGCGCGTGGCGCTGGTCACGCCGTCGACCGGCACGCTCAGTTCGCGGCCGCTGCGCCGCCACCATTGGCGCATGTCCTTGAGCCACTTGGTGCCTTCGTCGTTGCGCATCTTGATGTCGTACCAGACGGCCAGGTTGGCGGCGACCGAGTTGTCCGGCCGTTCCAGCCACACCGCCACGTAGGGGCGGCGGTAGTCGGACACGTCGATGCGCGGAAGCTCGATTTCGATGTCCAGGCTGGCGGCGCTGGCCGTGCCGAAGGAAAGCGCAGCGAATGCGCCGAACGCGAGAAGCAGGGGTTTGTGCATCGGGGCACTCCGTTCTAATGGATGAAGAGCAGGATCAGCAGCAGCGGCACCACCACCCCCAGGCCGACCACCGGCCAGACGGCCGGGCGGTTTGAGGCGTGAACCTGCAGGATGAGCAGGCCGGTGAGGGAGAACACCACACAGGCGACGGCGAACAAGTCGATGAACCAACTCCACGCGGTGCCGGTGTTGCGGCCCTTGTGCAAGTCGTTGGCCCAGGCGACCCAGCCGCGGTCGGTACGCTCGTACTCGGCCTCGCCGCTGGCGAGGTCCAGCCGCAGCCAGGCGTCGCCACCGGGACGCGGCAGGGCGAGGTAGATCTCGTCGCTGGTCCATTCGGCTTCGCGCGCACCGGCGTCGACCGCGAAGGTGCTGGCTACCCAGGCGCGCGCTTCGCGCGGCAGCGGTGCGTCGACCGCGCGCGCATTGCCATCCAGCGCGCTGGCGAGGGTGCGCAGGTTGTCGAGCAAGGGGGGCGGCAGCGTGTCGTGGTGGGTGGTGATGGTGGGCTTGGCCTCGATCGCGCCGGAGTGGTTGAGGGTGATGCCGGTGATCGCGAACAAGAGCATGCCCGCCAGACACACCGCCGAGCTGATCCAGTGCCACTGGTGCAGCGTTTTCAGCCAGCCCGCGCGCCGCGCATGGCGCGCCGCGCGCCCGCCGTCCGCCGGCCCCGCGCCCGCAGAGGTGACGGCTTGCGGGGTTTGGGCGGCGGCCGGCCGGGGGGCTGGACGTGGCGGCGAGTAGGTGGGCACGTGCCGGCGCTCAGAAGCTCACGTTGGCCGACACCCACAGGGTGCGACCGGATGGGACGGTGCCCTTGGTCGCGGCGGAGGACTTGAAGTACGAGCTGCCCCACACGGTTTCACCCGAGGCGTTGGTCCAGGAGCGGAACTTCAGGAAGTCCTTGTCCAGCAGGTTGTAGATGTTGGCATTGAGGGTGACGGTGGAGGACAGCTTGTAGGCGCCGCCAAGGTGGAACAGCGTGTAGCCCTTGAAGTCGCCCAGCGCTTCGTATTCCAACTGGTTGTTGCCGGTGAGGCTGGCCGGGTCGCCGTCGAAGCGGCGGCTGCCGCCGCGGTGTTCGCCGCGCAGCCACAGGTCGAGCTTCTCGGTGGCGTTCCAGCGCAACTGGGCGTTGGCCACGTGCTTGGCGGTGTCGCTGAGCTTGCCGTTCTTGGACCCGGCCTGAATCAGTTCGCTATCGGTGAAGGTGTAGTTCAGCGCCAGCGACCAGCGCTCGGCCAGCGGAATACGCGTGGCCAACTCCAGGCCCCAGGTCTTGGCCTCGTCGTTGTTGATCGAGTAGGTCGCGGTCGGGTTGGCGACGCAGCTCGAGATGAACGCCACGGTGCAGTCGCCGCCGCTGCCGATCTTGTCCTTGATCTTGTTGTGGAAAGCCGTGGCCGAGGCGTTGAGGCCGCGTGCGCCGTCGTAGAGCACACCCAGTTCGGTGCTGGTGCTGGTTTCCGGACGCAGGTTGGGGTTGCCGATACTGATGATCGTCCCCTGACCGCCGATTCCGGCCACACCGTCGATCAATTGGTTGAGCCGCGGCGCCTTGAAGCCCTGGCTCACACCGCCCTTCACCGTCCAGGCGTCGCTGGCATTCCAGACCAAGTAGGCGCGTGGGCTCAACTCGCCGCCGAAGGCGTCGTGGCGGTCGTAACGCAGGCCCAGGGTGGCAGCCAGGGTGTCGCTCAAGCGCCACTCGTCCTCGCCGAACAACGACCACATGGTCTGGCTGTGGCTTTCGGCCAGCAGACCATCTTCCAGTTCGGCGTCCCACCACTGCGCACCGACGGTGGCGATGTGGGCGTCGCCCAGCGGGGCAACCAGCTTGGTGTCGAACACCACGTTGGTGGTTTCGAGCTTGCGGTCCAGGCCGATGTCGGCACTGCCGGCGGGACGCGAAGCGGTGGGGATGGTGCGGCCCTTGGTCTCGGTGACGGTGCGCATCAGGCTGGATTCGAGCAGGCCGATGCCCAGCCGGCTGGTGTGGCCGATCGCGACCTGGTCGCGGTTGAAGCGCATCGCGTCGCGGTAGCCGCTGGCGGTGCTGGTGGTGGCGCCGGTGGTGCAGTTGATGTAGTCGAGCGTGCCCAACTGGCACTCGTCGTTGTCGTACCAGGTGCGCGCTTGCTCAGCGTCCAGCCAGATCTCGTGGTCGCGATTGGGGGTGAAGGTCAGGCGCGTGCCGATGTCGTGCTGGCGCGTCTTGACCGGCGAGGGGCCGCGGGTCGATACCACGCCTTCGCCGTTGCTGGGCTGGAGATCGGAGTCGCCACGACGAAAGACGCTGCCGCGCAGCACCAGACCCAGGGTGTCCTGAACCAGCGGACCGTTGAGGTAGAAGTTCACCCGGCCTGATTTGCCGGCGTCACTGTTTTCCGGGATACCAGCTTCCACACCGACGGCACCGCCCCATTGATTGGCGACCTTGCGGGTGATGATGTTGATGACGCCGCCCATGGCGTCCGATCCGTAAAGCGTGGCCATCGGGCCACGGATCACCTCGATCCGCTCGATCGCCGAGATCGGCGGCATGAAGCTGGTGAGCGCATCGCCGAAGCCGTTGGGGGTGACGTCGCCGGCCACATTCTGACGGCGGCCGTCGATCAGGATCAGCGTGTAGTCGCTGGGCATGCCGCGGATGCTGATGTTGAGACCGCCGGTTTTGCCGGTGGCACCGCGTACGTCTATGCCTTCCACGTCCTGCAGCGCTTCGGCGAGGTCGCGGAACTGCCGGGTTTCAAGCTGCTCGCGAGAGATTACTGAAATCGACGCCGGGGCCTGGCGAATGTCCTGCTCGAAGCCGGAGGCCGACACCACCACCTCGCTCAACTGCTCGGTGGGAGCGCCGGATTGGGCATGGGCAGCGCCCAGCGGCAGGGCGAGGGCGGCTGCGACGGCGATGGCGGTGCGTGAACGCAGCGGGACGCAGAAAACGGGTGGAACGGGCGCGCGGCCGCGCACACACGGAATCGATGCCATGTGGGAATACTCCTGGACGGGTTGAAGTCGATTTGGCTGGCTTCCCGGCAGAAGCGGCGCGGTATCGCGCCTTCCCAGGTGGCTGGCTACTGTTTCAAAGTGTGTTAATGATAACGATTCGCGATCACTAGGGCAAACCCTTACGCGTCTTCTTCCTCTCCTCCGTTCCCCGAAATGGTCAGCCCAGGCCGACTCTAGACTGATTCCAGGGCGCCCCTCCGTTGCGTCGCGCGGCTCGCATGGACGCCTTCACAGGTTCTCGGTCGCGTCCGGCCGCTGCCATCCGCCCCCAAGTGCCTTGTAGAGATCCACCGTTGCGCCGAGGCGGGTGAGTCGTTGCTGCAACAGGTTGTCTTCGGCCGAGAACAGGCTGCGTTGGGCGTCGAGCAGGGTGGACAGGCTGTCGCTGCCTTCGCGGTAGCGCAGTTCGGACAGGCGCAGGGCCTCCGCGTACTCGTCGCGGATCTCGCGCTGCGAGCCTTCCTGGATGCGGCTGCGCTCGACACCGGACAAGGCGTCGTCGACTTCCTTGAGGGCGGCCAGCACGGTGGCGCGATAGTTCTCCACCAGTTGCCGTCGGGCGGATTCGGTGGTGGCGACCTGCGCCTGCAGCCGGCCGCCGTCGAAAATGGCCTGGACCAGTGACAGCGACAGGCTGGCGACCTGGGTGGGGCTGCCCAGCCCGAGCAGGCCGAATTCTCCGCTGCTGAGGGTGCTGCCGAGGCCGACCGATAGCTTGAGCGGGAACAGGGCTGCGCGGGCCACCGCGATATTGGCGTCGGCCGAAGCCAGGCGCGCCTCGGCGGCGGCGAGGTCGGGTCGGCGCGCGAGCAACTCGCCGGGCAGGGCGGGGGCCAGTTCCGGCACCGCCAGGGCGTAGAGGTCCACCCCCTGGATGTCGAAGCCCTGCGGCAACTGGCCGGTGAGGATGGCGAGCGCGCGCAGGTTCTGGCGCTCCTGGGCCTCCAGCGGCAATAGCGCGTCGCGGGCCGACATCACCGTGGCGCGCTGGCGGCTGACGTCCAGCGCCGAGGCCGCGCCGTTGCGGTAGCGCGCCTCGACGATGCCGAACAGGCGCTCGGCGATGGCGAGGTTCTCCTGCGCGATGGCAATGCGCGCGCGTTGCGCGAGGACCTGGGTGTAGGCATTGACCACGCCGGACAGCAGCGACAGGCGGGTGGCCTCGTAGTCGTAGCGGGTGGCGGCGAGCTGGGCGCGGCTGCCTTGCAGCGCCAGCAGGTTGCTGCCCCAGACGTCGATTTCATAGCTCATCGCCAGGCCTGCGCTGGAACTGTCGCCGGCGGCCGAACTGCGATTGGCCTCGCGGCCGGTGGTGGCGAGGTTGAGGTTTACCGCGGGAAACAGCGAGGCGCCGGTGCTGCGTACCGCGAGCTCTGCCTGCACCACGCGTTCGGTCGCCACCGCGAGGTCGGGGCTGGCGGTCAGTGCGAGGTCGATCAGGGTTTCGAGTTCGCCCGAGTCGAAGCGGCGCCACCATTCGGCCTCCAGCGCCAGTGCCTCGCCGTCGGCGGCCGTGGCTTCGGCCCAGTTGGTCGGCAGGGCGACTTCGACGCCGGGGTGGGTCAAGGGCGTTGCGCAGCCGGCGAGGAACAGCGCGGCGGCGATCAGCGTGGCGCCCAAACTGGCGCGGCCGCGCCCTGTCGCTGCGGCGCCGGGTGGGGTGCGGGACGCAGCAACATGGTCGCTCGAAGGTGAGGGTAAAAGCAAAGGCGAAGGCGCGTGGGGGTGCGGATCGGATGTGCGGGTCATGGCGTCGTGGCGTGATGGTTCATTCGGAGGCAAGGGCGACGACGGGGTCCAGGCGGGCGGCCTTGCGTGCGGGCAGGAAGCCGAACACCAGGCCGGTGCCGAAAGCGCAGGTGAAGGCGAGCAACACCGGTGCGAGCGAGTACTGGATGGGGGTGCCGAAGTAGGCGATCAAGGCCGCCACGCCCAGTCCGGCGCCGACCCCGATCAGCCCGCCCAGCGCCGACACCACCAGCGCTTCGATCAGGAACTGTTGCTGGATGTTGCGGGTGCGCGCACCGGTGGCCATGCGGATGCCGATCTCGCGGGTGCGCTCGGTAACCGACACCAGCATGATGTTCATCACGCCGATGCCGCCGACCAGCAGCGAGATGGCCGCCACCGTGCCGAGCAGCACGGTGAGCGTGTTCTGGGTCTCGGACACGGTGTCGATCACCGAGGCCATGTTGCGGATCTGGAAGTCCTCCACCCCGTGGCGGGCGAGCAGCAGTCCGTGAACCGACTCCTGGGTGGCGTCTATGCGCGCGACGTCGGTCACCGCCACGGTCATGTTGCGCAGGTGGCGTTGTCCGGTCAGGCGCAGGCTGCCGGTGGTGAAGGGCACGAACACCACGTCGTCCTGGTCCTGGCCCCAGGCGGTGGCGCCCTTGGGCGACATCACGCCGATGACCTGGAACGGGATGTTGTTCACCAGGATGTAGTTGCCGATGGGATCGGCGCCACCGGGGAACAAGGCGTTGGCGACGGTCAAGCCCAGCACGGCCACGGTGGCGTAGCGGGACTGGTCCTCGGCACTGAAGAAGGTGCCGCGTGCGATGGGCCAGGTACGGGCGACGACATAGTCAGCCGAGGTGGCGTTGATCTCGGTGCGGTGGTCCAGGCCTTCGTAGCGCAGGGTTACGGTGCTGGTCTGTTCGGGCACGGCGGCCAGCACGTTGTCGAGTTCGGCAACGGCAGTGACGTCGGCCGGCACCAGCGTGCTGGGCGAGCGGCCGCGCTGGTTGGGCGCGCCCGGGCGCACCGTGAGCAGGTTGGTGCCCATGGCGCTGATCTGGTCGACCACGCGCTGCTTGGCGCCGTCGCCAATGGCCAGCATGGCGATGACGGCCGCGACACCGATGACGATGCCAAGCAAGGTCAGCATGGAGCGGAAGAGGTTGGCCCGCAGCGCCCGCAGCGCGGTGAGCGTGGCTTCCAGCAACTCGTTGAGCGGCGAACTGCGATCCACGTGCGGGGCGAACTCCGGTTCGCCTTCCGGGCGCGGGCGCGGCCCGGGATCGGCGACGATATGGCCGTCGCGGATTTCGATGATGCGGCTTGCCTGTTCGGCGACCTCGCGCTCATGGGTGATCAGGATGATGGTGTGGCCTTGCGCCGACAACTGCCGGAACAAGGTCATGACCTCGGCGCCGTTCTTGCTGTCGAGCGCGCCGGTGGGTTCGTCGGCGAGGATGATGCGGCCGCCGTTCATCAGCGCGCGGGCAATCGACACCCGCTGCTGCTGACCGCCCGACAACTGGTTGGGGCGGTGTTCGCTGCGGTGCTCCAGCCCCAGCGTGGCAAGTAGTTCGAGGGCGCGCGCGTGGCGTTCGTGGGGCGGCATGCCGGCGTACACCGCGGGGATCTCGACGTTTTCTCGGGCGGTGGCGGTGCCGACGAGGTTGTAGCTCTGGAACACGAAACCGAAGGCTTCGCGGCGCAGGCGGGCGAGTTCGTCGCGGTCGAAATCGGCGACGTCCTCGCCCATGAACAGGTAGTGACCGGTAGTGGGTTTGTCCAGGCAGCCAAGGATGTTCATCAGCGTGGACTTGCCCGAGCCCGACGTTCCAACGATGGCGACGAACTCGCCCGGGTAGATGGCGAGGTCGATACCGTGCAGCACTTCCACCGCCAGTTCGCCGCTGCCAAAGGTCTTGGTGATACCGGACAGGCGGATCACCGGGGTGAGGCCGTCGTGGACTGCGGCCGCGGCGTCCACCGTGGCCGCAGCGGCCGCAGCGGCTACAGCTGCCACCGCGGGCGGTTCGGCGATGGGCGTGATCGGATCGCGTTTCATGCTACAGCCTCGGCGGCATGTTGGGCCCGCGTTGCTGCGAGGTGCCAACGGGCAAGGCCATGCCGGCGACCACCTGGTCGCCCTCGTCCAGCCCGCTCAGCACTTCCGCCAGCACGCGGTTGCTGACGCCATAGCGCACGCTGCGTTCGACCAGGCTGCCGTCGGCGTTGAGCAGGCGTACGGTGGCGAGGCGGCCGGGGGGTGTGTCGCCGGTGGCGGCGCGGGCCTCACCGTTTTCCGGCGGACGTGCGCCGTCGCGCGTCGGGCGCTGGCCATCGCGCATGGTGCGCGGGCCGTCGCCGGTCGCGCCTTCGCGCCGCGGTCCGGCGGCATCGCCGCGTGCCGCGATACGCGCATCGCTGCGGGCGAGTGCCCCCATTGGCACCAGCAGCGCATCGCGCGCCTGGGCGGTGATGAAGAAGACCTGTGCGGTCATCTGCGTCATCAGCCGGCGGTCGGGGTTGGGCACGTCGAACAAGGCGTTGTAGAGCACCACGTTGTTGGTGACCTCGGGGGTGGGTTCGATCTTTTCGAGTTGTCCGTGCCAGCGCTGGCCCTGGCCGCCCAGGGTGGTGAAGTAGGCGGGCATGCCCAGCCGCAGCCGGCCGACGTCGGCTTCGGAGACCTGGGTCTGGACGGTCATGGTGTTGAGGTCGGCGATGCGCAGAATCGTCGGGGCTTGCTGGTTGGCGTTGAGCGTCTGGCCCTGGCGCGCCGCGATCGATACCACCGTGCCGCTCATAGGCGCATAGATGCGGGCGTACTCCAGGTTGGCCTCGTCGGCGCGCAGGTTGGATTCGGTCTGCTCGATCTGCGCCTTGAGCGCCTCGATGGCGGCCTGGGCGGAGACCAGCGCGGCCTCCGCGGTCTGCAGGGCCTCTTCGGTGGTTGCATCTTCCGCCATGAGGTTTTTCTGGCGGGTGTGCTGGATGCGCGCCAGCGCCAGGCTGGCTTCGCGATCCTTGAGCTGGGCGCGCTGGTTGCGCAGGCTGGCGCGGGTGGCGTCGACCTTGGATTGCAGCACGGTGGGATCGATTTCGGCGAGCAGGTCGCCTTCGTTGACCGTGGAGCCGACGTCTACATGGATGCGCATCAACTGGCCGGACACCTGGGCGCCGACGTCAACGTACTCGCGTGGTTGCAGCGTGCCGGTGGCGGTGACCACGTCCTCGATGTCGCCGCGGGTCACGGTAGCCAACTGCAGGCCGGCGGTCGGGTCGGGTTGGGCGAGATAGTGTTGCCAGCCGAAGTAGGCGCCGCCACAGGCAAGGGCGAGCACGACCAGCACGACCGGCCAGCGTGAGCGGCGACGGGGACGGGCGGACGGCCGGGGCGGGGAAGAGGGAGTGGTCATCGGGTCGGTGAAATCAGGATGGGAACAGGGGGCAGGGGTACGATTGCAGACGACGGTTGAACGTTCGCAGTGCGGGCCGGCCGCATTGCTTGATTGAGCACGTCCTAAGAATAGCCGAAGGGTTTGTACGGCTTTGTATCGTATTGCAGGCCATGTCCGTGAGTTCGGCCATGGGCAAGGGTTTCCGAACGTTGGTTGGTGCGGGTGGCTTCGGGCGGCTTCGGGGTGGCGCTCGTCGCCGCATGACGAATCATCAACCCGGTCATCAGGCAGGCGACAGCGCTCGCCCTGGGTGCGTCGGCGGGCGCGCTTGGCAGTGCCTTCGACCGGGCTTCGACAGGTCCCAACGGTATCTGATTGCTGGGTTAACGAGTCAACAGGGCGAGGTGGTTGTCCCACTGGCTGGCGCCGAGCGCGGCGCTGTTGATGGGGGCGGCATCGCCGCCGGCCTGGGCACGCAGGATGCTGCCCAGACCGCTGGTGAGCACGAAGCCGCCGGCGTGGCCGTCGGCGGCGATGCCGCAGCCGTCCGCCAGCGGCAGGCTTGCGATCAGCCGTCGCGCTGGAATGTCGTACAACAGTGTCTGCCCGCCACGCGGGCTGGAGATGCCGGCGATGTGGCCGGTGGCGTCCACGGCGGCGCTGCCGCAGTAGTTGCGCAGACTGGCCAGCGCCGGTTCGGGCAGGGCCAGCAGTTCGAGTTCGGTCGCCCCCGGCGGATGCAGTGCGATCAATGGTGGGCGGTCGGTGGCGGGGCCTTCGTACTGCATCGCGACCACCAGCGTGCGGTCTGCCGCCACGGCCAGGTGCCGGATGCTCAGCTGGTGCAGTTCCGGCGCAAGTGCGTGCAGGGACGTGAGGCGGCCGTCGCGCGCGTCGAAGTAGGCGAGGGAAGGGGTCATGGTGTCGACGTTGAGCTTGACCCGCGGGGCATCCGGGTGGGTCAGCAAGCCGCCGTTGGCCACCACCAGGGTGTTGGCGTCGATCGCGCGCAGGTCGTGGGGGTCCAGTCCGTGAGAGGGGAATTCACCGAGGCGTCGGTAGGCGGCGCGCGCGTCGTACACGCCGATCACCCCGTCGCCCGGGGTAGGCGGTGAGGATGTCGTGGCGGGGAACGTGGCGGCGCTCGCCGGGCCGGCCGCCGTGGCGGTTTCGCTGGCGTAGAGCAGATCGCCGATGAACGCCGCGTGGCCGTTGAAGAAGCGTCCGGGCGCGGCGGTGACCGGGTGCAGCAGGGTGCCGTCGGAGAAATCGAGCACGACCAGCCAGTCGCCCGGGCGGCGGGCGCACATCACCACCTCGCCGCGTGCCGCATTTACCGCCATGCCATGCCCCCGCGTCGGCAAGGCGTGGTCGAAGCGGAGCCGCCCGGCGTTGTCGAAACAGGTGGCATGGAAGCGGCCGTCGCGATCGGCGCGTGCACCCAGCCAGCGTGGGGCCTCGTCTGCGCTGCCGGCGGCGGTTGCCGATGGCAGCGTACAGGTGGCGGCCAGTGCCCCGCCAGCCGCAAGAAAGCGCCGTCGATCGAACACCCCGTCAGTCACCGTCCAGCGAGTTGAAACCGACCGGAATGCCCAGCGCCACGGTGAGGCGTTGGGTCAGCAAGGCCTTGAGTGCCGCGGCTTCGCGAGCAAGCTTTTCGACCTTCTTGCGCTCGGCCGGATCGATGATCGCCTTCTCCAGCGGCAGCGCGATGCTGTCGGCGGTGGCACGGGTCTGGCTGAAAGCGCGCCGCAGCAAGTCGTCCAGGGCGGCGTCGCCGGCGATTTCGCGCACGAAGCCGGAAAAGCCG
>JBKBMG010000057.1:0-34425 GCA_046295975.1 Rhodocyclaceae bacterium | reverse complement strand
TAATACCACTCACTCCCTCTCCGACACCCCCGAAACACCGCCGGAAGCAACGAAGAGCGCGCATTCTATACACCACAAAATTCCTGTCAACCCAACAAACCAAAATTCTTTCGAAACCCCCAACCACTCACACCCCCGCCAAGCCCCCTCGCCAAGACAACAGCCGACGCGGGGTCGCTGCAGAGGATGGGAACGTTTCAACGCGTACGTGGGCCAAGCGAACTTGGCAACCGGCATTCCAGACATGGCCGTACGGCACAACCCTGCATGTCCGCCGACCGATCGACTCCCTGGCTGAATACGTACGCTGTCTACTCATCACCGCCCAGGGAGGCAACGCCCCGACGGCATTGCGCCATTGGCCCTACCTCATGTGGCGCGAACAATACGTGCACTCGGTGCAGCAGACATCCCTCGACAGGCTTTCGGTGACGGGGTCGCGGCTGCGGATGCTTGAAGCTATCGGTAGAATGGGGCATCTCCTATGGAAGCAGAACATGAAACAGTATCTGGACTTGATGCGACACGTGCTCGAACACGGTCACAAGAAGGCCGACCGGACCGGGACGGGAACGCTGTCGGTGTTCGGCTGGCAGATGCGCTTCGCCCTGGCAGACGGCTTTCCGCTGGTCACAACCAAGAAGCTGCACACCCGCTCCATCATTCACGAGTTACTCTGGTTCTTGCGCGGCGACACGAACATTGCCTACCTGAAGGCCAACGGGGTTTCGATCTGGGACGAGTGGGCGGACGAGGACGGCGACCTCGGTCCCGTCTATGGGAAGCAGTGGCGCCACTGGGCATGTGCGGACGGGCGTGAGGTCGACCAGATTCGGCAGTTGGTCGACGGACTGAAGCGCAATCCGGACTCGCGCCGCCACATGGTTGCGGCCTGGAACCCCGGTGAGGTGGACGGCATGGCCCTCCCTCCTTGTCATGCGCTCTTCCAGTTCCATGTCGCTGACCGGCGCCTGTCATGCCAGTTGTACCAACGCAGTGCAGACATTTTTCTCGGCGTGCCTTTCAACATCGCGTCCTACGCCTTGCTGACGCTGATGGTGGCGCAAGTCTGTGACCTCGAACCCGGCGAGTTCATCTGGACCGGTGGCGACTGCCACTTATACCTTAATCATCTTGAGCAGGCGCGTGAGCAGCTTGCCCGATCTCCCCGCCCCCTGCCAAGAATGCGGTTAAACCCCGACATCAGGGACATCTTCGCGTTCCGCTTTGAGGACTTCACGCTGGAGGCCTACGATCCACACCCTCACATCAAGGCGCCGGTGGCCGTATGAGCTCGCAGACATCCCCTCGACTCATTCTGATTGCGGCCGTGGCGCGCAATGGTGTCATTGGTCGTGACAACGGACTGCCGTGGCGCCTGAAGGCTGATCTCAAACACTTCCGGGCAACCACGATGGGGCATCCTATCCTCATGGGCAGAAAGACCTGGGAATCGCTGGGCCGCCCCTTGCCCGGTCGGCGCAATCTGGTACTCAGCCGCCACCCTGACCTGCCAGCCCCGGGCGCAGAGGTGTTCGCGGATATCGAGTCGGCCTTGCGCGCGACACACAACGCCGAACAAGTGTTCGTAATCGGCGGGGCAGACCTCTACCGGCAGACGCTTGGCCGCGCCGACGGCTTGCTGCTCACCGAGGTCTGGGCCGATGTGGACGGCGATGCGCACTTCCCGGACGTGGACTGGATGCACTTCGAGGAAGTCGCGCGCACCTCGGGCAGCGCAGATAGCGACAACGACTTCGATTACGACTTCGTCGAATACCGTCGCCGCTAGCTCTTGGCCGGCAGGCGGGGCGGCGTCGCGCCGCCCCGATGTTCATCACGCCCGCAAGGCGCAATGAACACGCACTCATTTCACGCAATCGACGTGATAGTAGATCCTGCCATCGACTTCCTCCCGTACGAGCCCATGAATATCGGTCTCGAAACCTGGGAAACGAGCGTTGAAGTCACGCGCGAACTGCAGGTAACGCACGATGGTGGCGTTGAATCGCTCCCCCGGGATGAGCAGCGGGATACCCGGCGGATAAGGGGTGACCAACATGGCAGTGACGCGGCCCTCGAGTTCGTCGATCGGTACCCGCTCGATTTCGCGATGGGCCATCTTTGCGAACGCGTCCGCGGGCTTCATCGCCGGCACCATGTTCGAGAGGTACATCTCGGTAGTCAGCCGGGCGATGTCGTGAGCCTTGTAGAAGCTGTGGATCTGCGCACACAAGTCCTTGAGCCCGACCTTCTCGTAACGCGGAAACTTGGCGATGAACTCGGGCATCACTCGCCACAGCGGCTGGTTGCGATCGTAGTCGTCCTTGAACTGCTGCAGCTCGGTCACCAAGGTGTTCCAGCGTCCCTTGGTGATACCGATGGTGAACATGATGAAGAAGGAATAGAGGCCGGTCTTCTCCACGACGATTCCGTGCTCGGCGAGATAGCGTGTAAGGATGCCGGCCGGGATGCCGCTCTCGGCAAAATCGCCGTCGACGTCGAGCCCCGGCGTGATGATGGTCGCCTTGATCGGATCGAGTATGTTGAAGCCGTCGGCAAGATCCCCGAAGCCATGCCAACGCTCGCCCGCCTTGAGCGTCCAATCGCTGCGCGTACCCAGCCCCTCCTCGGCAAGATAATCGGGCCCCCAGACCTTGAACCACCAGTCGGACGCACCGAACTCGGCCTCGACCTTGCGCATCGCACGACGAAACTCCACGGCCTCGGACAGCGACTCTTCGACCAGCGCCGTGCCGCCCGGCGGCTCCATCATCGCCGCGGCGACATCGCAGGAAGCGATGATCGCGTACTGCGGTGAGGTGGACGTGTGCATCAGATAGGCTTCGTTGAAGATGTCGCGGTCCAAGCGCCGCATCTGCGAGTCCTGCACAAGTATCTGCGAGGCCTGACTCAGGCCTGCGAGCAGTTTGTGGGTGGACTGCGTGGAGAAGATCATCGACTCACGACAGCGCGGGCGGTCCGCGCCGATTGCGTGGTAGTCGCCGTAGAAGTCGTGAAACGCGGCGTGCGGCAGCCAGGCCTCGTCAAAATGCAGGGTATCGATTTCGCCGTCCAGCATCTGCTTGATCGATTCGACGTTGTAAAGAATGCCGTCGTAGGTCGATTGCGTGATCGTCAGGATGCGCGGCTTGCGGCCGGCCGACTCAGCGGCAAAGGGATTGGCCTCGATCTTCTTGCGGATCGTCTCGATGCTGAACTCCTCGAGCGGAATGGGGCCGATGATCCCATAGTGGTTGCGCGTGGGGGTCAGGAACACCGGAATTGCACCGGTCATGATGATCGAATGAAGAATCGACTTGTGGCAGTTGCGATCGACGACCACGATGTCGCCGGGCGCGACGGTGGTGTGCCACACCATCTTGTTGGACGTGGATGTGCCGTTGGTGACGAAGTACAGATGGTCGCAATTGAAAATGCGTGCGGCGTTGCGCTCGGACGCCGCCACCGGGCCGGTGTGGTCCAGCAGTTGACCGAGCTCCTCGACCGCGTTGCAAACGTCGGCACGCAGCATGTTCTCGCCAAAGAACTGGTGGAACATCTGCCCGACCGGGCTTTTGAGAAAGGCGACACCGCCGGAGTGGCCGGGGCAGTGCCAGGAATACGAGCTGTCCGCCGCATAGTGGGTCAACGCGCGGAAGAACGGCGGGGCCAGCGTATCAAGGTAGTTCTTGGCCTCTCGCACAATGTAGCGCGCCACGAACTCCGGCGTATCCTCGAACATATGGATGAAGCCGTGCATCTCTCGCAGCACATCGTTCGGAATGTGACGACTGGTGCGCGTCTCGCCGTACAGGAAGATTGGAATGTCGGCGTTGCGGAAGCGGATCTCCTCAACGAAGGCGCGCAGGCTGGCAATCGCTTCGTCGGCCGCCTCGGGCGAGGAGAATTCCTCGTCGTCAATCGACAGGATGAAGGCCGAGGCGCGGCTCTGCTGCTGGGCGAACGAGGTCAGATCGCCGTAGCTGGTGACACCGAGCACCTCCCTGCCCTCACCCTCGATCGCCTTGGCGAGGGCGCGGATACCCAGGCCCGAGGCGTTCTCGGAGCGAAAATCCTCGTCGATGATGATGATGGGGAAGTGGAAGCGCATGCATTTTCTCCAGCGGGAGCGGGTGGCTAAATGGGGAATGATACCCCTGGGGATGAGTCCGTTGCGTTACCGAAAAGCACGACGGACATACCGGACGAGGTCACATGCGCCGCAAGGCTCGCCATGCCCGGCCAGCTCATCCCGGCGATGGACGACGACTCGCAACGGCGCAGCGGGGTCTGCCCACTTCCGGAATCGTCTTCGGTGCGTCGGCAAGGGCATCGGGCCGCCCCACCGCGCACGGTGCTTGGGTCAGATCTTGGGCAAGGTCACGCCGGTCTGGCCAAGGTACTTGCCACCGCGATCCTTGTACGAAGTCTCGCAGATCTCGTCCGACTCGAAGAACAGCATCTGTGCGATGCCCTCGTTGGCGTAGATCTTCGCCGGCAACGGCGTGGTATTGGAAAACTCGAGCGTGACGTGCCCTTCCCATTCGGGTTCGAGCGGCGTGACGTTCACGATGATGCCGCAGCGCGCATAGGTGCTCTTGCCCAGGCAAACCGTAAGGACGCTACGCGGAATCTTGAAGTACTCAACCGTTCGCGCCAAGGCAAAGGAGTTCGGCGGGATAATGCACACGTCGCCGACGAAATCGACGAAATTGCGCGCATCGAAGTCCTTGGGGTCGACGATGGTCGAATTGATGTTGGTGAAGATCTTGAATTCGTTGGCACAGCGCACATCGTAGCCATAGCTCGAGGTGCCGTAGGAAACGATCTTGCCGCCATCGTTGTGCCGCACCAGTTCGGGGGCGAACGGCTCGATCATGCCGTGCTGCTCCGCCATGCGGCGGATCCATTTGTCGGACTTGATGGACATACTGACGCGGTTTCCTTGCCTGCGGACGGGCGGACCGCCCGTGAAAAATCCGCGTAGTTTAGGATGTTCGCCCCGCCCGCGCCACCGGAAATCGCGTTCCCGGCGGCCGAGGGATTCGGAGCCCAACTCAGGTGTTCTGGATCACGATGCTCGGAAACTTGTGCGTCATGTCCTTGGCCTTCTCCGCAACGGCGATCGCGACCTTGCGTGCGATCTCCTTGTAGATGCCCGCGAGGCGGCCGTCCGGATCGGCGGCAACCGTGGGCACGCCGCCATCGGCCTCCTTGCGGATCTGCAGATCGAGCGGCAGGGCGCCGAGGAAAGGCGCGTTGTAGTCGGCACAGAGTTTGGCCCCGCCACCGCTGCCGAAAATAGGTTCCTCGTGGCCGCAGTTGGAGCAGATGTGGATGCTCATGTTCTCGACCACGCCGATGATGGGCACCCCCACCTTCTCGAACATCTTGAGCCCCTTTCGGGCATCGAGCAGGGCGATGTCCTGCGGGGTGGTGACGATGACCGCACCGGTGAGGGGAACGTTCTGCGACAGCGTGAGCTGGATGTCGCCCGTGCCCGGCGGCATGTCCACCACCAGGTAGTCGAGATCGTGCCAGTTGGTTTCGCGCAGCAACTGAGTCAGCGCCTGGGTGGCCATCGGACCACGCCAGACCATGGGCGTCTCGACGTCGACCAGGAAGCCGATCGACATCGTCTGCAAGCCATGCGCGCGCAACGGCTCCATGCTTTTGCCGTCGCTAGACTGAGGTCGCTGCCCGCCGACGCCCAGCATCTGTGGCAGGGACGGACCGTAAATGTCGGCATCCAGAATGCCGACGCTGGCCCCTTCGGCCGCCAGCGCCAGCGCCAGATTCGCCGCCGTCGTGCTCTTGCCGACCCCGCCTTTGCCCGACGCGACCGCGATGATGTTCTTCACACCGGGCAGAAGCTTGACGCCCTGCTGCACCGCATGCGCCACCACATGGGAACGCACCGTGACCTCGAGCCTGGCAAGCCCCTCGATACCGGACAAGGCATCACCGATCAACGCCTGGATGTGTGCGTGCTGGCTGCGTGCAGGGTAGCCCAGCTCGACGTCAAAGCGGACTACGCCTTCGGAGACACTGAGGTTCTTGATGCAGCGAGAGGACACGAAATCCTTGCCGGTATTCGGATCCAGTACCGTTTTAAGAGCCTGGGTGACGATTTCGGGAGTGAGACTCATGGTGAACGCTTCCTTGGCTGGCGGGTCGTGCGGGCTCGCGGCCTTGCGAGCCCCTGCGGTCACGCCCCGGGGGACGGCCCGCCTCCGGGCCTTAGATCATGGATGATACCTAAGCTCGGGCCTGCGCTCACCCACTGGGTGAAAGGGGCTATTCGGTGGTACCGCCGCGGTGCATCGTCGGGCTTGGCATTCCATTCATTCCAGATAGAATGCGCGCTCCGGCGCCATGCGCCGCAACGAATCCACGGAGAATCACGACAATGACGAAATCCTCGCGCGGCGCCCTGCTCCGCGCCTGCCTGGCGGCGTTGGTGGTGGCGACGGGCGGCTGCGCCAGCCTGCCCGCCCCCGACACCGAGGCCACGGACGCCCCCACTTCTGCCAACGGCGCCACCGAAGCGGCCGTTCCGGCATTCGACTGGCCGGCCGAGCAGGCTCGACTGATCGCCGCATTCGCCCATCCCGGCGACATCGGCACCGAGCTTCGTGACGACGGCGCGCTGGTGCTGCGGCTTCCGGCGGCCGAAGGCTTCGGCCGCGACAGCGACGTACCTACCGCCCCACTCAAGCGCATGCTCGACCGGGTGGCCGACGTCCTGGCAGAGGAGCCCGCGACCGAAATCAAGGTACTCGGCCACACCGACAGTGTCGGCAGCGAGACCTACAACCTTGCCCTGTCGATCCGCCGCGCCGAGGCGGTCATGGAGTATCTGCGCGGACGCGGCGTCGCACTCGCTCGCCTGCTGGCGGATGGACGTGGCGAAGCCGAACCGATCTCCGACAACCGCAGCGAAGCGGGTCGCGCAATCAACCGCCGCGTCGAGATCGTGGTACGGCCATTTCACTGATCGTCGCTTCGCTCAGGCCGACACGCCAAACTTTCCCGCGGACGGCCGATGCGCTTTGATAAAATCGGGGTTTTGCTCTCGCTCAAGAACAAGCCCCGATCATGCCCCGCAAGATTCTCGTCACCAACGCCCTGCCCTACGCCAACGGCGACATCCACCTCGGCCACCTGGTGGGCTACATCCAGGCCGACATCTGGGTGCGCTACCAGCGTATGCGCGGGCACACGGTGCACTACGTGTGCGCCGACGACACCCACGGCACGCCGGTGATGCTGCGCGCCGAGAAGGAAGGCATCACCCCCGAGCAGCTCATCGCCCGCGTGCATGGCGAACACCTGCGCGACTTCACCGCCTTCGGCGTGGCCTTCGACCACTACCACTCCACCCACAGCCCGGAGAACCGCTCCTACGCCGAAGACATCTACGGCAAGCTGAAGGCCGCCGAGTTGATCGACACCCGCGCCATCGAGCAGTACTACGATCCGCTCAAGAACATGTTCCTGCCGGACCGCTTCATCAAGGGCGAGTGCCCGAAATGCGGCGCCGCCGACCAGTACGGTGACAACTGCGAAGCCTGCGGTGCGGCCTATGCCCCGACCGAACTCAAGAACCCGTACTCCGCCGTGTCCGGGGCCAAACCGGTACTCCGGACATCGGAGCACTTCTTCTTCCGCCTGTCGGATGCGCGTGCGGTCGACTTCCTGCGTCAATGGACCCAGGGCAGCAACGCTTCCGGTCAGCGCCGGCTACAGCCCGAAGCGGCCAACAAGATGAAGGAATGGCTGGGCGACGCAGGCGAGAACAAACTGTCCGACTGGGACATCTCGCGTGACGCCCCCTACTTCGGTTTCGAGATCCCCGGCGCACCGGGCAAGTACTTCTACGTGTGGCTGGATGCCCCCATCGGTTACCTTGCGAGCTTCCGTCATCTGGCCGAACGGGTGGACGGCATCGAGGTCTCCGACTACACCGACGCGCTCGCGGCTGAACGGGCCGGTACCGAGATGGTGCACTTCATCGGCAAGGACATCCTCTACTTCCACGCCCTGTTCTGGCCGGCGATGCTGCATTTTGCCGGCTACCGCGCGCCCACGCAGCTGTGCGTAAACGGCTTCCTGACCGTGGACGGCGCCAAGATGAGCAAGAGCCGCGGCACCTTCATCACCGCCAAATCCTACATCGACCAGAAGCTCAACCCGGAGTGGCTGCGCTATTACTTCGCGTCCAAGTCCAATGGCACGATGGAGGATGTCGACCTGAATCTGGACGACATGATCGCCAAGGTCAATTCCGACCTGGTCGGGAAGTTCGTCAACATCGCCAGCCGCTGCGCCGGCTTCGTCGTCAAGCGCTTCGACGGCGCACTGGCGGAAAGCGACGCGTCCGCCTGCGCGGAATTCCGTGCCGCGCTGGAAACCGGCGGCATCGCCCAGGCCTACGAGGCGCGCGATTACGGCCGCGCGCTGCGCGAGATCATGCGTCTTGCCGACGTCGCCAACCAGTACGTGAATGACCACAAGCCTTGGGAACTGGCCAAACAGGAGGGCCAGGACGCCCGCCTGCATGCGGTCTGCTCCACCGCGCTGACCCAGTTCCGCGATCTTGCCCGCTTCCTGAAGCCCGTGCTGCCCGCGCTGGCCGCCCAGGTGGAACGCTTCCTCGGTCTTCCTGCCTTCGACTGGCCGGCAAACTGGGCGCCACTGCCGGCCGGTCATCGCATCGAGGCTTACAAACATCTCATGGCCCGCGTCGAACGCAAGCAGATCGACGCCTTGCTGGACGCCAATCGCGATTCGCTTGCTTCGGGTACGACGGCAGCGGGCAGCGGAGACGCGACCAAGACGGTCGCCTCCTCCCAACAACGCCACGCCGAGAAGCAACAACATGCCGCCCAGGCCACGGAAACCGCAATGACCCACATTTCCATCGACGACTTCGTAAAGATCGATCTGCGCATCGCCAGAATCGTCGACGCCCAGCACGTCGACGGTGCCGACAAGCTCATCCGATTGTCGCTCGACATCGGCGAACTCGACGACACGGGCGCCCCCAGGCCGCGGCAAGTGTTCGCCGGCATCAAGTCAGCCTATGACCCGGCGAGTCTGGTGGGGCGACTCACAGTCATGGTCGCCAACCTGGCCCCGCGCAAGATGAAGTTCGGCATGAGTGAAGGCATGGTGCTGGCGGCCTCCGACGACACCGGGCGCAACGGTGGCCTGTACATCCTGTCTCCGGACACGGGTGCGATGCCCGGCATGCGCGTCAAGTAGACCAGACCGCCCCCGTGCCTCTGACCGTTTCCAAGCGCTGGATGGCGTTGATGCGTGTAACGCCGGGCCGATTGTCGGCCGCGACGCGACGCAGCCCCGCCCCTTCCTGTCAGAAACGTCTCCGGAGGCACAATGATCCGCTTTCGCCCCAAGCTGCTCGATACCCTGCCCGGCTATAGCCGGGCAGGGTTCACCCACGACCTGTCCGCGGGCATCACTGTCGGGGTGCTCGCCCTGCCGTTGGCGATGGCCTTCGCGATTGCCAGCGGCCTCTCCCCCGCAGCCGGAATCTGGACCGCCATCGTCGCCGGCTTTCTGGTAGCCGCCCTGGGAGGCTCGCGCGTGCAAATCGGCGGCCCGACAGGAGCGTTCATCCCCATCATCTACGCGATCGTGGTCGACTACGGCGTGGCCAATCTGCTGATCGCAACGATGATGTCCGGGGTGATGCTGTTCGCCATGGGCGCGCTACGCCTGGGCAACATGATCCGCTTCATCCCGCTGTCGGTGGTCATCGGTTTCACCAACGGCATTGCGGTGGTGATTTTCATTTCCCAGATCAAGGACTTTCTTGGCCTGAGCATCGAGCAGATGCCGGGCGAGTTCTTTGCCAAGATGGAGGCGCTGCTGGGGGCGATCGACAGCGTACACCCGCCCACCGTGCTGCTGGCGCTCGCTTCACTGGCGGTACTGCTGGGATGGAACCGCGCGGCGACGCGCGTGGCATGGATGAAGCGCCTGCCCGGGCCGCTTGCCGTACTGTTGCTGGCCACCGCCGCAAACGCGCTGTTCGCGCTACCGGTGGAAACCATTGGCAGCCGTTTCGGCGGCATTCCCCAGGGGCTGCCTGACTTCGCGCTGCCACAGCTGTCGCTGGGCACACTGGGCAAGCTCATCGCACCGGCACTGACCATCGCCCTGCTGGGGGCCATCGAGTCGCTGTTGTCGGCACGCGTGGCCGACAACCAGATCGACGATCGCCACGACCCCAACCAGGAGCTCATGGCACAGGGTATCGCCAACGTCGCCGCCCCCCTGTTTGGCGGTTTTGCGGCAACCGGCGCGATCGCCCGCACCGCTACCAACATCCGCTCCGGCGCACGCACACCGGTGGCCGGCATGGTGCATGCCGGAGTGTTGCTCGCCATCGTGCTGGCACTGGCTCCGCTGGCAGCGCATATCCCGCTCGCCACACTGTCGGCCATCGTCGTCATGGTGGCGGTACATATGGGCGAGTGGCATGCTTTCAGGTGGCACGAGCTTCGCCGCTACTCCGCCCAGTACCGCACGATTCTGCTAGGCACCTTCTTCATCACGGTGGTGTTCGATCTCACCCTGGCAGTGGAGATCGGCATGGTGCTGGCAAGCCTGTTCTTCATCTTCCGCATGTCGGATCTCACCCGCATCGAGCGCGTACGCCTGGAAGACCATTACGGCGTCGAGGCGCTCGCCCGTGCCGATGGCACGCCGCGCATTCTCGCCTACCGGGTGTTCGGCAGCCTGTTCTTCGGCGCTGCAAACAAACTCGACAGCCTGCTGTTGATGCAGCATGGCCAGCCAGACGTCATCATTCTCGACATGGAGAAGGTCATCAGCGTCGACACCACCGGGCTAGACATGCTGCAAGCCCTGCACCGCAGCCTGAAAAAACGCGGTGCCGAACTTATACTGTGCGATCTGAACACCCAACCGGGCTCCCTCATTGCCCGCTCGGGTTTTCTGGACACGCTCGGCCGGGACAACGTGGCAGCGAACATCACCGAAGCCCTGATCCGCGCGCAACGCCGCCCCCCTACTGGCGAGGAGCCGGAGCATGCCTGACACCGCAGCGACCACCGGCCATGTCGCACGACGCCTACTCGTCCACGGGCGCGTGCAGGGCGTCTATTACCGCGCCAGTGCGCAGGCCGAAGCGCGTCGGCTTGGTCTGACCGGATGGGCGCGCAATCTGTCCGGCGGCGAGGTGGAAGCACTCGTGCAAGGCCCCGAGGCGGCGGTCGAGCGCTTCACCGACTGGGCGCGCGCCGGCCCGCCCAAGGCGCAAGTGACGCGGCTGGAGGTCGTCGTTGCCGCGCTCGTTCCATACGCGGACTTCACCGTCCTCCCCGACGCCTGAAACGCCAACCGGCGTGCCGCAGCCCCTGCACTCCCTTGAACCCGTGATACTTCCGCGCCCACCACAGCACTCATGGCCAAGCATACCCACTCCAGTCCCCCTTCCCCCGAGACCACGGGCGACGATCTCGCCTTTCGTGACCTCTTCGAGCTTGCGCCGATCTCACTCTGGCTGGAGGACTTCTCCGGCATCAAGGCCTTGTTCAACGAGTGGCGGGCGGCTGGCATCTCGGACGTCGACACATACTTCGATGCCTACCCCGAGCAGGTTGAGGCCTGCTCCGCGGCCATCCGCGTGCTGGCGGTCAATCGCCGCACCCTGGAGATGTTCGGCGCGCGCGATCAGGACGAGTTGGTGGCGAACCTGCACAAGGTGTTCCGCGACGACATGCACGACCAGCACGCCCATGACATGGCCGCGCTCTGGAACGGCAAACCGGGTTTCACCAGCCAGACGGTGAACTACTCCCTGGACGGACGGCGCATCGACGTTCAACTCAACGCGCGCATTCTTCCGGGACATGAACACGACTGGAAGCGGGTCATGATCTCGCTGGAGGACATCTCCGACCGGGTGCGCGCCGAACGTGGCCTGAAGTTCTCCGAGCAATATGCCCGCGGCCTGTTCGAGCATTCTCCAGTGTCGCTGTGGGTGGAGAACTTCAGCGGCGTGCGTGCGCTACTGCAAGGCGTGCGCGATGCCGGCATCACCGACTTTCCCGTATTTCTCGACGTACACCCGGAGTTTGTCAGCCGCTGCATGCAGGAAATCCAGGTCATCGACGTGAACCGCCAGACGCTGGCCTTGTTCGGAGCCGACAGCAAGGAGCATCTGCTCGGCAACCTCGATCGCGTGTTCCGTGACGACATGCGCGAGCCTTTCGTCGCCCAGTTGATCGATTTGTGGAACGACCGGCTGTTCCACCAACGCGAGACCGTGAACTACTCGCTGAGCGGCGTGGAAGTAAACGTCTATCTGCAGTTCTCGGTGCTTCCCGGCCACGAAGACAACTGGGATCGGGTGCTGATCGCCCTGACCGACATCACCGCGCGCAAGAAGGCTGAAGCCTATCTCGAATTCCTCGGCCGCCACGACGCCCTGACCAAGCTCTACAACCGCGCCTATTACGACGAGGACTTGATGCGGCTGACCCGCAAGGGCCCCTACCCGATCAGCGTCGTCATCGCCGACCTCAATGGTTTGAAGGCCTCGAACGATGTACTCGGCCATGCCGCCGGCGACGCGTTGCTGCGCCGGGCCGGCGAGGTGCTGAAGAAGGCGATGGGGGACGGCATCTGCGCCGCGCGCATCGGCGGCGACGAGTTCGCGATCCTCTTGCCCGGCTGCGACGAGCGCGGAGCCCGAGAGGTCGTCGAGCGCATTCACGCGGTGACCGCGCTCAACAACCAGTTCTATCCGGGCGCGGTGTTGAGCTTCTCGCTCGGCATCGGCACCTGCGTGCAGGGTGAATCGCTGACCAAGGCAATACACGCGGCCGACGAGCGCATGTATGCCGCCAAGCGCGAGTACTACAACGCCGGCGACCACGACCGCCGCACCTGAGTGCCGGTGCCAGTAACGGCGCAGCGGTGGCCGTAACGGCCCCGCCCACCGGTGCGACACCCGCCGTTCGGGGGCGCGCCGGACCGGCATGGGGATGTTACGGGTACACGACTTCCACCGCATCGGCGGGCAACCACTCGCGCAGGCTGTCGAGCAGCGCGTCGTCAATACGCACCCGCCAAGCCGCGCCGAATGGCAGATCGCCTTCGGCGCAGTGATTGCGATAGGACAGCCTGATCGGGCAAGCCTCCTCGCGAAAAGGGGTCAGCAACTGCTGCAAGCGGTCCACCGTGGCGACCGCGCCGCCGCAGTCGGCGACCTCGCCATTCAACCGGATGTGCAAGGCCTTGGCAAAGCGGGCACGGGCATCGCCCAGCGTCATCAGGCGTTCGGCGACGATGCGCAGCCCCCCCGAAAACTCGTCGTTGCTGACCTTGCCTTCCACCACCAGTACGTCGTCCACCACGATCTTGCCGCGATTGGCGTCGAGCACCTCGGCGTACACCGCCACCTCACGTGCCTGGCTGCCGTCGTCCAGCAGTACAAAGGCCATCTTGCCGCGGTTACCCACCTTGGTGCGCACTTCCATCACCACGCCGGCCAGCAGGCTGAGATCCCGCGAAGGCTCGAGTTCGGTCAGCGGCCGGCGCACGAAGCGACGCACCTCGGCGCGGAAGGCGTTGAACGGATGCCCCGACAGGAAGTAGCCAATGGCGGTCTTTTCTTCCTTCAAGCGCTCGCGCTCGCTCCATGGCCGCACGCTGACGAAGGCCACGGCCGCGCCGGCGGCCTCCGGCACGGCATCGAACAGGCCGCCCTGCATGGCGTTGGCGGCGGCCTGCTCGGCGGCCTCCATCGCCAGTGCGACGGTGGCGAGCAGTTGCGAACGATCGCGCCCGGCATGCCCTTCCAGCGCATCGAGCGCCCCAGCCCGGATCAAGGCCTCGATCACGCGCTTGTTCACCATGCGCCGGTCCACCCGTTCGCAGAAATCAAACAGGTCACGGAACACCCCGCCTCGGTCGCGAGCCGCAAGAATGCTGCGCACTGCCGGTTCGCCACATCCCTTGACGGCCCCCAGCCCGTAGCGAATGGTCCGGGCGTCGACCGGCACGAAGCGGTAGTCGGAGGCATTGACGTCCGGCGGCAACACCGTCAGACCGTTGGCCAGCGCATCCTCGTAGAAGATCTTGATGGTGTCGGTATTGTCCAGGTCCGCCGACATCGTCGCAGCCATGAAGGCCGAACAGTGGTGGGCCTTGAGCCAGGCGGTGTGATACGTGACCACCGCGTAGGCGGCGGTGTGGGATTTGTTGAAGCCGTACTCGGCGAACTTCTCCATCAGATCGAAGAGCTTCATGGCCAAGTCTTCGCCATAGCCCTTGGTCTTGGCCCCCTCGCGCATGATCTCCCGGTGCTTGGCCATTTCCTCGGCCTTCTTCTTGCCCATCGCACGGCGCAACATGTCCGCGCCGCCCAGGGTATAGCCGCCGATGATCTGGGAGATCTGCATCACCTGTTCCTGATACACGATGACGCCGTAGGTCGGTTCCAGGCAAGGCTTGAGGTCGGGGTGGAAGTAGTCGATCTCCTGCTGGCCCTTCTTGCGCAGGATGAAGTCGTCCACCATGCCCGAACCCAACGGCCCCGGGCGATAGAGCGCGAGCACCGCGATGATGTCCTCGAAGCGGTCGGGGCCGAGCTTCTTGAGGAGCTTCTTCATGCCGTCCGATTCAACCTGGAAGATCGCGGTGGTGTTGGCCTCCTTCAGGATCTGGTAGGCAGCGGGGTCGGTGAAAGGCAGCGCGTTCAGGTCCAGCCGTTGGCCGGTCAGGCGCTCGACGTACTCGACCGCAAGCTGGATGATGGTGAGGTTGCGCAGCCCGAGGAAGTCGAACTTCACCAGGCCCACCGCCTCCACGTCGTCCTTGTCGAACTGCGAAACCGGCGTGGCGTCGTCGCCGTCGGCGATGTACAGCGGGCAGAAGTCCGTGAGTTTGCCTGGCGCGATCAGCACCCCCCCAGCGTGCATGCCGACGTTGCGGGACAGACCTTCCAGCGGTTCGGCCAGGCTCCACAACTCCTGCACCGACTCGCCGTCGTTGCCGTCGCGCATCATCTCACCGATCTGCGGCTCCATCTCGTAGGCCTTGGCGAGCGACACCGGCTTGGCACCTTCGATCGGAACCAGCTTGGACAGGCGGTCGCACAGGCCGTAAGGCAGATCCAGCACCCGCCCGACGTCGCGCACCACGGCCTTCGAAGCCATGGTGCCGAAGGTGGCGATCTGGCTCACGGCTTCCTTGCCGTAGCGATCGCGCACGTACTCGATGACGCGGTAGCGGTTGTCCTGGCAGAAGTCGATGTCGAAGTCGGGCATCGACACCCGTTCCGGGTTCAGAAAGCGCTCGAACAGCAGCGCGTATTCGAGGGGGTCGAGGTCGGTAATGCGCAGGCTGTATGCCACCAGCGAGCCCGCCCCCGAGCCCCGCCCCGGTCCCACCGGAACGCCATTCTCCTTGGCCCAGATGATGAAGTCCGCCACGATCAGAAAGTAGCCGGGGAAACCCATCTGGATGATGGTGTCGGTCTCGAACTTCAGGCGCTCTTCATAGCGCGACCGCTGACGCGCCCGTTCGTCGGCATCGGGGTAGAGCTCGACGAGCCGTTCCTCCAGACCGCGGCGGGCTTCGAACACCAGGAAGTCGTCCAGTGTCATGCCTTCTGGCGTTGGAAAGAGCGGCAGGAAGTTCTTGCCCAGCTGTACCGTCAACGAGCAGCGGCGGGCGATCTCGACGGCGTTCTCGAGCGCTTCCGGGATGTCGGCGAACAGTTCGCACATTTCATCCTGCGACTTGAGATACTGCTCCGCGGTGAAGTCGCGCGGGCGCCGCTTGTCAGCCAGCACATACCCCTGGGCGATGCAGACGCGCGCCTCGTGTGCCTTGAAGTCGTCCGGCTTGAGAAACTGTACCGGATGGGTGGCCACCACCGGCAAACCGACATGCGCCGCCAGGCGCAGCGCCGCCCGCACATAGCTTTCCGTGCCCGGATGCCCGGCCCGCTGCAACTCGATGTAGAACCGTCCGGGAAAGCGCTCCGCCCACTGTGCTGCGAGCCGCTCGGCCAACTCCGGATTGCCATTGATCAGCGCCTGCCCCACATCCCCCGCCATGGCGCCAGACAGACACAGCAAATCGGAGGCGCTGTCGCCGTCCAGCCAGTCCAGGCGCATCTCCGCGCGGCCGCGGTGCTTGTTCTCAAGATAGGCACGCGTCAGCAACTCGCACATCTGACCGTAGCCATTGCGGTTGCGGCAAATCAGCAACACGCGAAACGGCTTGTCCCGATCCGTGTCGTTGGTCACCCAGGCATCCACGCCGACGATGGGCTTCATGCCGCGACCACGCGCGCCCTTGTAGAACTTCACCATCCCGAACAGGTTGGCGAGGTCGGAAATGCCTAGCGCAGGCATACCGTCGGCCGCCGCAGCGGCGAGCGCCTGGTCGATCTGGACGATGCCGTCCAGGATCGAGTACTCGGTGTGCATGCGCAGGTGGATGAAGCGGGGCTGGTGTGAAGCACTCATTTGAACGACCTGATATGAACAACCTGACTGGTACGACTGGACGCGCCCCGGTAAGGGCCCGAACTGCGATAAGGTATGGAGGCATGATAGTCCCCCGGTGCCGGATGTTCAGAAAGCACTGATTCTTTCCCCACCGTTCGGGCTGAACCTGTCGAAGCCATTGATTTTCCATGGCATGCCCTTCGAAAAGCTCAGGGCGAACGGATTGATCAGTGCATTCTGAACGCTCTGTACTCGGTTCGCTGGCGACGAGTCCGCCTCACGCGCTCAGCGCTGCGATGCACCTTCCCTGACGCGAGCCAAGGCGCGCTTGCGCTCCTCGTCGGCCTCGATGATGGCGGCACGCTGAGACTCGTCGAGACTGCGACCGAGATCCTGCTCCAGAGCCGAAATCAGGCGTGACGCGGCCACCGTGATGCGTCGCTCATCGGGCATCGCCCGCCTGACCTGCTCGGACGAAACGCCGACAATGCGCGCGACGCGCGCGACGAAGTAGTCTTCGATACGCCTGTTCTCGGCCTTGAGAAATGCCGCCTGCGATGGACTCAGCGCCCCCTGCGCATGCCCCGCAACGGGCAGGGCGAGCAGCAAGGCCAGTGCAATCAGGCGCAGGCGGAGCAGCAGGCGTGGCATCAGGGCAGCAGCACGGTCGAGCCAGTGGTCTTGCGTGCCTCGAGATCACGGTGCGCCTGGGCAGCATCGCGCAGGGCATAGCGCTGGTTCACCTCGATGCGCATTTGACCGGAGATGACGATTTCGAAGAGTTCGTCCGCCATCGCCAGCAGGTCGGCGCGCTTGGCCGCATAGCTGAACAACGTCGGGCGCGTCACGAACAGCGAGCCCTTCTGCGCCAGCACGCTCAAGTCCACCGGTGGCACCGGCCCGGACGCCGCGCCGAACAACACCATCATGCCGAGCGGCCGCAGGCAATCGAGCGAGGCCATGAAAGTGTCCTTGCCGATGGAGTCGTACACCACCGCAACCCCCTCGCCGCCCGTGAGTTCGCGTACCCGCTCGGTGAAATTCTCGCGGGTGTAGATGATCGGGTGATCACACCCATGCGCCTTGGCAAGCGCGGCCTTGTCGTCCGAGCCCACCGTGCCGATCACCGTCGCGCCCAGGGCCTTGGCCCACTGGCACACCATCAGCCCCACACCACCGGCGGCGGCATGGATCAGAATCGTGTCGCCGGGCTGCACCCGATAGGTCCGGCGCAGCAGATATTGTGCGGTCAGCCCCTGCAGCATCATCGCCGCCCCCTGCTCGAAGCTCAGCGCGTCCGGCAAGCGCACCAGCCGGTCGGCCGGCAGCTTGCGCGCTTCCGCGTAGGCCCCAAGCGGTCCGCCCGCATAGGCCACCCGGTCGCCGGGCGCCACCACGGTCACACCCTCGCCGACTGCCTCGACCACGCCCGCGCCCTCCAGGCCGATGCCGGACGGCAGACTCACCGGGTACAGGCCGGAGCGGTGATAGGTATCGATGTAGTTCAGACCCACCGCGTGATGACGCACCCGCGCCTCGCCCGGTCCGGGCTCGTCGACTTCGGCGCGCTCCCACTGGAGCACTTCGGGGCCGCCTGTCTGATGGAAACGGATCACATTGGTCATGTTCGCTCCTGGGCTACGGGCATTGCCACCATGGCGATGCCCCGGGGGCAATGCTCAAGCGCCAGCGCCAGCGCCAGCGCGAGCGCGCTGTTCCTTGGCATCCACCACCGCCAGCGCGGTGATGTTGATCAACCGGCGCACGGTCGCCGACGGCGTGAGGATGTGTACCGGCATGGCGGCGCCAAGCAGCACCGGGCCAATCGAGACACCATCGCCGTTGGCGATCTTCATCAGATTGAAGGAAATGTTGGCCGCATCGATGTTGGGCATCACCAGCAGATTGGCCTCGCCGCTCAAGGTCGAGTCCGGATGCACGCGCTCGCGGATGTCGGAAGACAAGGCCGAGTCACCGTGCATCTCTCCGTCGCAGATCAGGGCCGGCGCCTTCGCGCGCAGCAGATCGCGGGCGGCACGCATCTTGCGCGCCGACGCCGAGGTGGAGCTGCCGAAGTTGGAATGCGACAGCAGCGCCGCCTTGGGCTCGATGCCGAAGCGCTGCAGCTCTTCGGCCGCCATGCGTGCAATCTCGGCAATCTCTTCCGCATCCGGCGACTCGTTCACGTACGGGTCGGTGATTGCCAGCATGCGCTTGGGCAGCAACAGCATCGTCATCGCCGCGAAGAGCTTCGCGCCGTCGGCCAGGCCGATCACGTCCTGAACCTGCTTGAGATGGTACTCGTAGGTACCGAAGGTGCCGCACACCATCGCATCCGCATCGCCATTGCGCAGCAGCATGCAGCCGATGAGCGTGGTGTCGCGGCGCATCTTGGCCTTGGCGATTTCCGGCGTCACGCCATCGCGCGCCATCAGCTGGTAGTACTGGTTCCAGAGGTCACGATAGCGCGGATCGGATTCCGGATTGACCACATCGAAATCGCGCTCCGGTACGAGATTGAGGCCGATCTTGCTGATGCGCATCTCGATCACACCGGGGCGGCCGATGAGGATGGGGCGAGCCAAGCCCTCGTCGATGATCACCCGCACCGCGTGCAACACCCGTTCGTCCTCGCCCTCTGCAAAGAGCACACGCTTGTTCTCGAGCGGTACCGCCTTGGCGGCATTGAACACCGGCTTCATGATGATGCCGGACTGATAGACGAAATTGGTCAGGCTGGCGGTGTAGGCATCAAAGTCGTCGATGGGCTTGGTGGCGACCCCGGACTCCATCGCCGCACGCGCCACCGCAGGCGCGATCTTGACGATCAGGCGCGGATCAAAGGGCTTGGGAATAATGTACTCCGGCCCGAAGCTGAGGTCCGCCCCGCCATAGGCCGAGGCGACGATGTCGCTCTGCTCGGCCTGCGCCAGTTCGGCGATGGCCTTGACGCAGGCCAGCTTCATCTCCTCGGTGATGGTCGTCGCGCCCACATCCAGCGCGCCGCGGAAGATGAAGGGGAAGCACAGGACGTTGTTCACCTGGTTCGGATAGTCCGAACGGCCGGTGGCGATCACGCAATCGGGCCGCACACGCTTGGCGTCTTCCGGCAGGATCTCGGGATTGGGATTGGCCAGCGCGAAGATCAGCGGCCGGTCGGCCATCTTCTGCACCATCTCGGCTTTGAGCACCCCGGCGGTAGACAGGCCGAGGAATACGTCCGCTCCCTCGATCACGTCGGCCAGGCTGCGCGCCTCGGTCTGTTGCGCGTAGCGCGCCTTGTTGGGCTCCATGTTGGCCTCGCGGCCGACAAAGATCACGCCGCGCGAGTCGCACACATAGACGTTTTCGCGCCGTACGCCCAGCGCCACCATCAGGTCCAGGCAGGCAATCGCCGCGGCACCGGCACCGGAGCACACCACCCGGACCTTGTCGATGTCCTTGCCGACCACCTTGAGACCATTGATCAGACCGGCGGCGGAAATAATGGCCGTGCCATGCTGGTCGTCGTGGAAGACCGGGATCTTCATCCGCTCGCGCAGCTTCTGCTCGATGTAGAAGCACTCCGGCGCCTTGATGTCTTCCAGGTTGATGCCACCCAGCGTCGGCTCAAGCGAGGCGATGATGTCGATGAGCTTGTCCGGGTCGTTCTCGGCCAGTTCGATGTCAAACACGTCGATGTTGGCGAATTTCTTGAACAGGCAGCCCTTGCCCTCCATCACCGGCTTGGAGGCGAGCGGGCCGATGTTGCCCAGCCCGAGCACCGCCGTGCCGTTGGTCACCACCGCCACGAGGTTGCCGCGCGAGGTCAGTTCCCGCGCCTGCGCGGGGTCCGCGACGATGGCGTCGCACGCGGCAGCGACGCCGGGGGAATAAGCGAGCGCCAGATCACGCTGGTTGGTCAGCCCCTTGGTCGGCACCACCGAAATCTTGCCGTGGGTCGGCGCACGGTGGTAGTCGAGCGCGGCGGCGATGAAATCCTGATCCATTATTTTTCTCCCCCCGGAGAGGTTTGCATATTCTAGAAATTCGGCCTGTTCTTCTCGATCGATGCCGACGGCACCGCCGCATCGCCCGCCGGTGCGCATAACACCCGGCGACGACGCGGAGCGTCATTCTAGCAGCCCCGCGCAAGCCGGCGATTGCGACTATCCGTATGCCGGCTCTGTTGCAAGCCTGCGAAACTTCGGCCCCAGCGCCGCCGAATCCATCTCTGCCGGTTACCGCAAGCGGCGCAGAGCGGGCGGATTTTTGGCACAATCCGGCGAGCACGCAAAGGGGGAGGGAAAAGCCATGCGCAGAGTCATCTTCAACCAGAAGGGCGGGGTCGGCAAATCGACGATTACCTGCAATCTCGCAGCCATCAGTGCCCACGAGGGCAAGCGCACGCTGGTCGTCGATCTCGACCCGCAGGGCAATTCCACCCATTACCTGCTTGGCCGCCCGGGCACGGACCTGGATACGACGCTGGCGGATTTCTTCGATCAGACGCTCAACTTCAAGCTCAACCCCAAGGAAACCGGCGAATTCGTCGTCGCCACCCCCTTTCCCGGCCTGGACGTGATGCCGTCCCACCCCAGCCTGGAAGACCTGCAGGGCAAGCTCGAGTCGCGCTACAAGATCTACAAGCTGCGCGACGCCCTCGATGAACTCGCCGCGGACTACGACCTGATCTACATCGACACTCCGCCTGCACTGAACTTCTATACCCGTTCGGCGCTCATCGCTGCGAACGGCTGCCTCATCCCTTTCGACTGCGACGATTTCTCCCGCCGCGCGCTGTACGCCCTGCTGGAGAACGTCGAGGAAATCAAGGCCGACCATAATCGCGACCTGACGGTGGAAGGCATCGTGGTGAACCAGTTCCTGCCACGCGCCTCGCTGCCGCAGAAAGTGGTTCAGGAACTGATTGCCGAGGGCCTGCCAGTGCTGTCGCCGTATCTGTCTTCATCGGTAAAAATCAAGGAGTCACACGAGCAAAGCCTCCCCATGATCCACCTCGACGCCCGCCACAAGCTGTCGCAGGAGTACCTGTCGCTGCACGATACCCTGGCCCGCAAATACGGAACCTGAGAACACCGCGCCATCCGCAACGCCTGCCGGGGCATGGCCCATGGCCCCAGCTGGCTGACGGCTAGCGCACCGAGCGGCGCCCGCGGTGGCTGCGGTGGCTGCGAGGACGAGGCTCCGCCTCAGGCGCACGCCTCCAGCTTGGCCACCGCGACCAGCAGCCACTTGACGCCGGCCGCACCAAAATTCACCTGGATGCGCGCGTCCGCCCCGCCCCCCTCAGCCGCCACGATCACGCCCTGACCGAACTTGGCGTGACGCACCAACTGCCCCACCCGCCAGCCGCCGGGCACTTCCGCCATGCGTGGCGGCGGTGCAGACACGCCGCGCGAGGACGGTTCGTAGTAACCACCGCCCAACTGGCCAGCCGCCGTCCGGCCGGCGCCGCGCGTCGCGCGGGGCGACAGCCACTTCGTCAGCCCCTCCGGAATCTCCTCGAGAAAACGCGAGCGCATGTTGTAGCGCGGCTGGCCATGAAGCATGCGGCTTTGCGCGAAGGACAAATACAGGCGCTCGCGGGCGCGGGTTACGGCCACGTACATCAGACGCCGCTCCTCCTCCAGCCCCTCGGTCTCGAGAATACTGTTGTCGTGCGGAAACAAGCCTTCTTCCAGACCGGACAGGAATACCACGTCGAACTCCAGGCCCTTCGACGAATGCACCGTCATCAGTTGCACCGCATCGCTGCCGACATCGGCCTGGTGATCGCCCGCCTCCAGCGAGGCATGAGCGAGGAAGTCCGCGAGCAGGGCGTGGGGCATGGCCAGCGTGTCGGCATCGGCACCGGACTCGGCCATGAAGTTGCTCGCCGCGTTGATCATCTCGTCGAGGTTCTCCAGGCGCTCCTGCCCCTCCTTCTCCGCACGGTAGTGGTCGCGCAAACGCGACTCATCGAGCACATGATCGACGAGCTCCGGCAGACTCAGCCCGGCGGTGTCGTGGCGCAGCGTCTCGATCAAGCGCACGAACTGTGCAAGCACCGTACCCGGCTTGCCTGGCAGGTGCGGCACCGTGGCATACAGGCTGGTGTTCCAGGTGCGCGCCGCATCCTGCAGCGCTTCCATGGAACGGGCACCAATACCACGCGTGGGGAAATTCACCACCCGCGCAAAGGCAGTATCGTCGTCGGGATTGGCGATCAGCCGCAGGTAGGCGAGCGCATGCTTGATCTCCTGACGCTCGAAGAAGCGCAAACCGCCATACACGCGGTAGGCGATGCCGGCGGAGAAAAGCTGGTGCTCAAGCACCCGGGACTGGGCATTCGAGCGGTAGAGCAGCGCGATATCCGCGCGGCTCGTACCGTCGCGCACCAGCGACTGCACCTCATCCACGATCCAGCGCGCCTCGTCGCCATCCGAATACGCCTCGAAGATGCGAATCGGCTCGCCCGCGCCGCGATCGGTCCATAGGTTCTTGCCCAGGCGCCCGCCGTTGTGGCGGATGATCGCATTTGCCGCATCCAGGATGTTGCCGTGGGAGCGGTAGTTCTGCTCAAGCCGGATGACGTTCGCCACCTTGAACTCGCGTTCGAAGTCGCGCATGTTGCCGACTTCCGCGCCCCGGAAACGGTAGATCGACTGGTCGTCGTCGCCGACGCAGAACAGGCACGCCCCGCCCTCCCGGCCTTCATCGGCAAGCATTCGCAGCCAGCGGTACTGAAGGCGGTTGGTGTCCTGGAACTCGTCCACCAGAACGTGGCGGAAGCGCTGCTGGTAGTGCCGCCGCAGCGGTTCATTGCGCTCCAGCAACTCGAAGCAACGCAACAGCAACTCCGCGAAATCCACAACTGACTCGCGCTGGCACTGTGTTTCATACTCGGCATAGAGTTCGGCACGCCTGCGGGTGTAGTCATCCCAGGCCTCGACGGCGTGCGGCCGCACGCCGGCCTCCTTCTGGGCATTGATGAAATGCTGCAGGTCGCGCGGCGGGAACTTCTCGTCGTCGACCGCAAGCGTCTTGAGCAGGCGCTTGATGGCCGCCAACTGATCGCCTGAATCGAGTATCTGAAACAACTGCGGCAAACCCGCGTCGCGATGGTGGGCGCGCAACAGACGATTGCACAGACCGTGGAAGGTTCCCACCCACAGGCCACGCGCACTGCCTCCGAAGCTGAGCGGCAGCATCGCCGACAGTCGCGCCAGCATCTCCTTTGCCGCCTTGTTGGTGAAGGTGACCGCAAGCACACCTTGCGGCCCAACCTGGCCCGTCTGCACCAACCAGGCGATGCGGGTGGTCAGCACACGGGTCTTGCCCGACCCCGCTCCGGCGAGGATCAGTGCGTGCTGGGGCGGGAGCGTTACCGCCTGCAGTTGTTCGGAGTTTAGATTGGCAAGCAGATCGGACATCGGGGACTTCCTGAATCCTGGGCGTGGCGCCTTAGCGGTTTCGGCGGACAAGGCGAATCAACGGAGAGCGGAGAAGTATACGGCGTCGAGACGAGCGGTGTTGGAGCGCACCGCCCCTGCGAAAGCCGGGCTCCCCGACGCCGCAACCCAAGCTCGAATGAACTGTTGCAATGGTACAACAAACACTTGCTTAGCCAGCCCGAATAGATTAATTTGTCATTGTGCATTGCGCCATTAATGCAAGTAACTCCGGAACTTTGTCACACAGTCCCGGACACAGGAAGACTAAAATCAATCTGCGCGCCTATTGCAGCGCAGAAATTGCGCACCCCAAAAATCGACATCCCCACAAGGCGGTCGATCCCGCGCAAGGTCTTACCGGACCGACTGGAGAGCCATGAAATGAAAGCCCCTAAACTGCTACCCTGGTATGCCCGCAAGGCGGGAATCCCTGAAGAACGCGCCCTCGAGCTCTGGCACGAGGCCATCCGTTGCGCCACCGAAGACACCGGCTGGGTGGGCAACGCCGAATACTGGGGTGAGGCAATGAACGCCTTCATCCGTCTGCTGGACGAAGAGCGGGCCTCCCTGTGCAGCCCCAAGGTCACGCCACTGATCCGCAGCCAGAACCGCATCATGCGCTTGCCGCTGACGGCCATGGAGATGCTGCTCAGCGCCCCCGCAGCTTGGCGCTGGCCGACTACGCGCAGCTGTAAGCCGCGCGAAGCCGCCTGACCACCGCTGCGGAGCGTCACCCCTGACCGCAACCGGCAGGGGCAACGCTCCGTCCCCCCTTCGAATCTTGTCTCCCTCCCTCTCCTTCACTGGAGATTCCGCCCGGACCATGAAATCCGGGCGCTTTTTTACCCAATCACACCACGCCACCGCGGACGCGGAGCGGCAGCAATCGACCAACCCCCCCTCCATCCGGGGCTTGCGTCATCTCGAACGTGTCCTCACGAAACCGTGTTTCGAAACGCTCTTCGATTGGCACCCTCTCGATTGGGGCGATCTCCACGGTTTGGGCCATCGCGGATGGGGCTATAATTCTCGGTTTATCTTCTAGCCAGAATCCACGCCCGCCATGCAGGAAAAGTACACCCCCGCCGAGGTCGAGACCGCCGCGCAACAGGACTGGGAGCGCACCGAGGCGTTTCGCGTGTCCGAGGACCCGAACAAGCCCAAGTACTATTGCTTGAGCATGTTCCCCTACCCCTCGGGCAAGCTTCACATGGGGCATGTGCGCAATTACACCATCGGCGACGTTTTGTCGCGGGTCAATCGCATGCGCGGCTTCAATGTCCTGCAGCCGATGGGCTGGGACGCCTTCGGCATGCCGGCCGAAAACGCCGCGATCCAGAACAATGTGCCGCCGGCCAAATGGACGTACGCCAACATCGACTACATGAAGACCCAGCTCAAGCGCCTGGGCTTCGCAATCGACTGGTCACGCGAACTGGCGACCTGCAAGCCGGACTATTACCGTTGGGAACAGTGGCTGTTCACCCGTCTGTACGAGAAGGGGCTGATCTACAAGAAGCTCGGAACGGTCAACTGGGACCCGGTCGACGAGACCGTGCTCGCCAACGAGCAGGTGATCGAGGGACGGGGCTGGCGCAGCGGCGCACTCGTGGAGAAGCGCGAGATCCCCATGTACTACATGAAGATCACCGCCTACGCCGATGAGTTGCTGGAAGCGCTCGATCATCTGCCGGGCTGGCCGGAACAGGTCAAGCTGATGCAGAAGAACTGGATCGGCCGCTCGGAGGGGGTGGAGATCCACTTCCCCTACGACTTGTCCACCGTAGGCCAGTCCGGCGTGCTCAAGGTGTTCACCACCCGCGCCGATACCTTGATGGGCGCCACCTATGTTGCGGTGGCGGCCGAGCACCCGCTGGCCGAACTGGCCGCGCGGAACAACCCGGATCTGGCCGCGTTCATCGAGGAATGCAAGCGCGGTGGCGTGGCGGAGGCCGATCTCGCCGCCCTGGAGAAAAAGGGCATGCCCACCGGCCTGCGGGTGGTGCATCCGCTGTCCGGAGAGTTCATGCCGGTGTGGGTTGCCAACTACGTCCTGATGGGCTATGGCGAGGGTGCTGTGATGGCGGTACCCGCCCATGACGAGCGCGATTTCGCGTTCGCCGGAAAATACCGCCTTCCGATCAAGATGGTGGTGCGTTCCACCCGCGACGCCTACGAACACATCGTCACGCCCTGGATCGATGCCTACGCCGAACAGGGCCGCCTGGTCAACTCGGGCAAGTACGACGGCCTGCATTTCCAGGATGCGGTTGACGCGATTGCCGCCGACCTCGCCGCCCGCGGCCTCGGCCAGAAGCGCGTCCAGTACCGGCTGCGCGACTGGGGCATTTCCCGTCAGCGCTACTGGGGCTGCCCCATCCCGATGATCCACTGCGACGACTGTGGCGACGTGCCTGTACCGGACGCACAACTGCCGGTGGTGCTGCCCGAGGATGTCGAGATCACCGGCCGCGGCTCGCCGCTGGCGAAGATGCCCGAGTTCTACGAATGCACCTGCCCCAAGTGCGGCAAGCCCGCCCGGCGCGAAACCGACACGATGGACACCTTCGTCGAGTCGTCGTGGTACTTCCTGCGCTATACCTGCGCCGACAACGCGGAGGCGATGGTCGATGGACGCGTGGCCTACTGGTCGCCGGTGGACCAGTACGTCGGTGGCATCGAACACGCGATCCTGCACCTGCTCTACTCGCGTTTCTTCACCCGGGCGATGCGTGACTGCGGTCTGGTGAACGTCTCCGAGCCTTTCACCAACCTGCTGACTCAGGGCATGGTGGTCGCCGAAACCTATTATCGCGAACTCGAGGCCGGCAAGAAGCAGTGGATCAACCCTGCCGACGTTCAGGTAGACCGCGACGAGAAGGGGCGCATCGTGGCCGCCCGGCTGACCAGCGATGGCGCGCCGGTGATCATCGGCGGCACCGAGAAGATGTCCAAGTCGAAGAACAACGGCGTCGACCCGCAAGCCCTGGTGGACCAGTACGGCGCCGACACCGCGCGCTTCTTCATCATGTTCGCCGCCCCGCCCGATCAGCAACTGGAGTGGTCGGACTCGGGCGTCGAAGGCGCATTCCGCTTTCTGCGCCGTGTGTGGAGTTTTGCCCACCGTTATGCGGACGACATCCGACCGACCCTCGCTGGCGCGGTGGCGCTTGACGCCGCTGCACTCGGCGACGCACTGGCGGCGGTGCGCAGGGAGATCCATACCCATTTGCGCCAGGCGAACTACGACGTCGGAAAGCACCAGTTCAACACGGTCGCCTCGGCCACGATGAAGATGCTCAACGCCCTGGAGAAGGCCCCGACGGACAATGCCGCCGCCCACGCACGCGTTATCGAAGAGGGGTTGTCCATTCTGTTGCGCGTGCTCTCCCCTATTGCACCGCACCTCACCCACGCGCTCTGGCGTGAGTGCGGTTTTGGTGACGACGTGCTTGCAAGCCCTTGGCCGGAACCCGCGGAAGCCGCACTGCGCCAGGACCAGATCGAGCTGATGCTTCAAGTGAACGGCAAGCTGCGCGGCCGCATCGAGGTCGCAGCCGATGCCGCGACCTCTGACATCGAGGCCGCAGCCCTCGCATCCGAGGCCGCCGAACGCTTCATGGAAGGCAAACCGCCGCGCAAGGTCGTCGTCGTGCCGGGGCGCCTGGTCAATATCGTGGTCTGACGCCCAGTTACCCATCATGATCGCCCACACCGTCGCCCGCCGCCGCCTTCTGCTCGCCACCCTCGCGCTTGCGGCCACCGCCTCGGCCGGCTGCGGCTTCCGACTGCGGGGACCTCGGCCGCTTCCGTTCGACACCCTGTACGTCGGCATGGATGGCAACTCCGAACTGGGCGAGGCGATGCGCCGCAAGATCCTCACCAGCGGCACAACCACGGTGGTGGATGACCCCAACCTTGCCGACGTCCGCCTCGAGGTCATGCGCAACGACCGCAGCCGCGAAATATTGTCGCTTTCGGCCGCAGGCAAGGTCAGGGAGTACCAGTTGTTCCAGACCCTGTCCTTCCGCATGGTCGACCGCTCCGGCCAGGAGGTGCTGGCGCCGACGACCATCAGCGTGCGGCGCGAATACACCTTTGACGACGCTCAGGTCATCGCCAAAGAGCGCGAAGAAGCGCTGCTGTATCGCGACATGGAAAACGATCTGCTGCGGCAGTTGATGGACCGCCTCGCGACCGCCAGACGGTGAATCTGCGCCCCGACCAACTTCGCGCGGAACTGGAGCGCGGCCTCGCGCCACTCTACGTGCTGCACGGAAACGAACCGCTGTTGGTGCTCGAAGCCGGCGATGCGGTCCGGGCAGCCGCCCGCGGGCGGGGTTTCACCGAACGCGAGACTCTGGTCAGCGGCCAGGGCTTCAAGTGGGAAGCGCTCTTCATGGCGGCCGGCAACATCTCACTGTTCGGCGGCGCCAAGCTCATCGACTTGCGCATTCCCAACGGCAAGCCGGGCCGCGACGGTGGTGACGCGCTGCAGCGCTACGCTCGTCAGCTCGATTCCAGCAACCTGACCCTGATCACCCTGCCCGAGCTCGATTGGCAAACCCGCAAGACAGCGTGGTTCAAGGCGCTCGATGAAGCCGGCTGCGTCGTCGAGCTCAACGCACCACTACGCGAGCAACTCCCGCGCTGGCTTGCCGAGCGCCTGCGGCGCCAGAACCAGCGCACCGACGAAACCGGACTCGCCTTCATCGCCGAACACGTCGAAGGCAATCTGCTTGCGGCCCACCAGGAGCTCCAGAAACTCGGACTGCTCTATCCCGAGGGCGACATCACGCTGGAGCAGATCCAGTCTTCCGTACTGAACGTTGCCCGCTACGACATGGATATGCTGCGCGATGCCATGCTCGAAGGCGACGCGGCGCGCTGCAGCCGCGTACTCGAGGGCTTGCGCGCAGAGGGAGCGGCTCCGCCGCTGCTGCTGTGGACGCTCGCGGCCGAAGTCCGGGCGCTCGCCTACTTGCGTGCCGGCGCCGATGCAGGGCAGCCGCTGGCCGGCGTTTTCAAGTCCGAACGGATCTTCGACGAACGCCGCAAGCGGCAGCTCCAGCAGGCACTCGGCCGTTTGAGCCGGGGCGCACTGAACGCCGCGCTGCTGCATGCGGCAAAGCTCGACCGCGTCGCCAAGGGCGTTGCCGACGGCGACGTCTGGGAAGAGTTTCTGCTGCTCGTGCTGCGCATCGCCCGCCCCTAGCAGTCCGTCCGGCGGGCGTGCAACATCGCCGTTACCCATGCCCCGCATGCATGTCCATGGCGGATGCCGTATAGTCTCTGATTGAGGCTCACACCCGACTACGAAGATGGACGTCAACTCTTATATGCTCATGCTCGGGCAACGCGCCCGAGCCGCTTCGCGTTTGCTTGCAGCCGCTTCGACCGCGGCCAAGAACAACGCGCTCGTCGCGATGGCGACGGCACTGCGCAACCAACAGGCCCAGCTGCTCGAGGCCAACGCAAGAGACCTTGCCGAAGCCCGCGCTGCGGGTCTCGAGCCGGCGCTCCTCGACCGTCTGACGTTGACTGCCGCCGGCGTCGAGGCCATGGCGCAGGGGCTGGAGCAGGTTGCGGCACTGCCCGATCCGGTCGGAGAGATCAGCGACGTCAAGCGCCGCCCTTCCGGCATCCAGGTCGGCAAGATGCGTGTGCCGCTCGGCGTCATCGGCATCATCTACGAAGCACGGCCCAACGTCACCGCCGACGCCGCCGCCCTGTGCCTCAAGTCGGGCAACGCCGCCATCCTGCGCGGCGGCAAGGAAGCCTTGCACTGCAACCAGGCGATCGCCGCCTGCGTGCGCAGCGGACTGGCCGAGGCCGGCCTGCCGGAGACCGCCGTGCAAGTAGTCGAAACAACCGACCGCGAGGCCGTCGGCCAACTCATCACCATGCCCGAGTTCGTGGACGTCATTGTTCCGCGCGGTGGAAAAGGCCTGATCGAACGCATTGCGCGCGAGGCGCGCGTGCCGGTGATCAAGCACCTGGATGGCAACTGCCACGTCTACGTCGATTCGGACGCAGACCCGGCCAAAATCGTCCCCATTGTCGAGAACGCCAAGACGCAACGCCTGGGCACGTGCAATACGGCCGAATCGCTGCTCATCGCGGCCGACGTTGCCCACACCCACCTGCCCGCGCTCGGCCAAATGCTGGCGTCGAAAGGCGTGGAGATGCGTGCCTGCCCGAGCGCGCTCGCAATCCTCCGCGATGCGGGCATCGCACAGACGCACCTCAACCCCGCGCAGGAGTCGGACTGGGCCGAAGAGTATTTGGCGGCAATCATCTCGGTGAAAGTCGTTGCAGGGCTGGATGACGCAATCGCGCACATCAACCGTTACAGCTCCGGGCACACCGAGTCCATCCTCACCGAAAACTACACGCGCGCGATGCGTTTCCTACGGGAAGTCGATTCCGCCTCGGTCATGGTCAACGCCTCGACACGATTCGCCGACGGCTTCGAGTACGGCCTGGGGGCCGAAATCGGCATTTCCACCGACAAGATCCATGCACGTGGTCCGGTTGGCCTCGAAGGACTGACCAGCCAGAAATGGATCGTGTTCGGCAACGGCGAGGTCCGTCGCTGAACCCGCCGTGACGACGCCGCGCCGCACCCGGCCACTTCCACCCGCGACCCTCGCCGCGGTTGTGGCCACACCGTTCGGTCGCATGGGCGTACTCTGCGCCCCAGGCGCCGTTCGGGAACTGCGCTTTCTGCCACCCGACACGCCATTGCTTGCGCCATGCAGCCCGCTTGCGCAGCACGCCGCCGACGCGATCTTTCGCTGGCTTGACGATCCCGCCTATCATCCCGACCTGCCATTCGCGACTGCTGGTACCGCATTCCAAAACCGCGTATGGCAGGCAATCCGCGAGATCCCGCTCGGGCAGATGGATACCTACGGCGCGATCGCTGCTCGCCTCGGCTCAGCGGCGCGAGCCGTCGGCCAGGCCTGTGGCGCCAATCCCTTTCCCCTGTTCGTGCCCTGCCATCGCGTTGTCTCTGCCACCGGGATAGGTGGCTTCTCGGGTAGTCGCGATGGCTATCAACTTGCCGCCAAGCGCTGGCTGCTCGCGTTCGAGGCCCAACTTTGAACCAACCCGACTCCGACGCCATGCGGCGCACCAGCGAAGAACTGGATGCATTCGGAGACGCAATCTGGCTTGAACATGGGCTCGCCCGCAACACGATCGCCGGCTACCGATCCGATCTCGCCCTGTTTGGCGACTGGCTTGCTCACCACGGTCGCGCCCTGCCGGAGGCCGATGCGAACGACCTGCGCACCTATCTGGCCAGTTTCAGCGCCCGCGCCAAGCCGGCCAGCCAGCGGCGGCTGCTGTCGTCATGGCGACGTTACTACCAGTGGCTGACGGCCACAGGAAGGCGTGACGACGACCCCAGCCTTTTGCTCGACCCGCCGCTCCCGACTACGCGTTTTCCCAAAACCCTGACCGAAGCACAGGTAGAACGACTGCTGCGCGCCCCGGACACGAGCACCGCCACCGGAGTACGTGACAAATGCATGCTCGAGGTATTGTACGCAACCGGATTGCGGGTATCGGAACTGGTCGGCCTGAAGATGTTCGAGGTCAGCCTGTCCGAAGGAATCGTCCGGGTCATGGGCAAAGGCAGCAAGGAGCGACTCGTTCCGTTAGGGGAGATTGCTGTCGATCTACTTGCAGATTACGAGCGGACGGCAAGACGGGAGTTACTCGCCGGGCGGACAAGCGACCACGTCTTCGTGACCCGTCACGCCACCGGAATGACACGCCAGTGGTTCTGGCGCATCGTCAAGCAACATGCGCTCAGTGCAGGCATTCCGGGCGAACATCTCTCCCCGCATACTCTGCGCCACGCGTTCGCCACCCACCTGATCAATCACGGTGCGGATCTACGCGTTGTACAACTACTGCTCGGACATGCCGACATTTCCACCACACAGGTGTATACCCACGTTGCGAGGGCACGCCTGAAATCACTTCACGCCCGCCACCATCCACGCGCGTGATCAGACGCGCCGCGATGTAAAACCGCCTAAACTGACGCTCATTCCAGCCTCCACGACGAGTGGACGCGCCTCACCCGACCTTCGAGCGAAGCCAATGAGCAAGCCTGACCACCACGCCCCGGACACACCCGCCACGCGCTTCCTCAAGCAGCACCACATCGCCTATTCGACGCATTTGTACGCCTACGAAGCGAATGGCGGTACCGCCGCGTCGGCGCGCGAACTCAACCTTCCCGAACATTGCATTGTGAAAACCCTGATTCTGGAAGACGAACGGGCCCAGCCGCTGGTCATGCTGATGCACGGCGACTGCAAGGTCTCAACCAAGGAACTCGCTCGACAGGCTGGCCGAAAGCGGGTCGAGACCTGCAAGCCGGAAACCGCCAACCGGCATTCCGGCTATCTCATTGGCGGCACCTCGCCGTTCGGCACCAGGAAGACCATGCCCGTATTCATGGAGAAATCGATACTTGATCTCCCGCTGATCTATATAAATGGAGGCAGACGGGGCTTTCTGGTCGGGATTCACCCTCACGACATTCTCCAGGCGTTGCAGCCTCAATTGGTGGCTGTGAAACTTTGAGCGCCGCGCTAAAGCTCAATTCACGAATCCATGACTCACGCATTGACCGAAAATTCGAATAGTACTAAAGTAGTAAGGCCTGATTGAAGTTTCCGATACACGTATAATTGAATCGCTTTCTTGCGTCGCACCAGGAATTCACCGAAAAATCATTGCAAGACGTGAATGACGGAACCGAACGCCCGTTGCGCGGTCTTTAGCCGCCAATGAGAATATGGTATTGACCGGCCCATCAGGGGCTCTGGTGCCAGCCGGAAAATGCCATTGCAGATGGGCCTAGGCGAATCGGAAAGGCGATGCACGCATCGGGCCCCGCCCAACAGTCCTTACTTTGCTTAACAACGGAGAACTCATGGATCTCAACTCGATGTCGCTGACGGAACTGCGTCGGCTTCAGAATCAAATCGCCACTGAAATCAAGAAACGCAGCGATGTGGACCGCCGCGCTCTACTGAAGCAATTCAAGAAAATGGCCGCAGACAAGGGCTTGTCCCTGGAAGAACTGATGGCCGCCACCGGCCAGACGGTCAAGACTCCCCCCGCCACGAGCACGCCCAAGAAAACGCGCCGGGCGCCGGCGGCAAAAGCCAAGAAATCGCCGCCCAAGTACTGGCACCCGCAGGATCCCAATATCGGCTGGAGCGGACACGGCCGTCGCCCCCAGTGGGTGCTCGACTGGATCGCCCAGGACAAGCCCTTAGAGGAACTCGCCAAGCGCTGATCGCGCCGCCCCTCCACGGATCTCTAGAACACAACGGGCACGCTTTCATCGGTGCCCGTTTCCTTTTTCGGACTGGGTAACGGATAATCCAAGTCCTTTTTCTCGCACGACCGATTTCGCGAAGCCCCTGGGAAGATCCTCGCCCGCAGCCGAGGACGTCACCCGCATACGTTCCGTTGCGGTTTTCGGGCGCCTCAATCTCCGTCAATCTCGCCACACGCTTCCATGACCACCGCCCTGCTCATCGCACTCGCCTACCTGATTGGATCGGTCCCTTTCGCAATCGTGGCCAGCCGCTTGTTCGGACTTGCCGATCCACGCCAATATGGCTCCGGCAACCCCGGGGCGACCAACGTATTGCGTAGCGGCAACAAGGCCGCAGCCTTGCTCACGTTGATCGGCGACTGCGCCAAAGGTTGGTTCGCCGTATGGCTGGCCATCATGCTCGGATTCAGTGCCCCGGTTGCTGCCCTCGCCGGACTGGCCGCCTTTCTCGGTCACGTGTTCAGTCTGTTCCTGAAGGGCAAGGGCGGGAAAGGGGTAGCAACCGCACTTGGCGTGCTGATTGGAATCAACCCGGTGGTGGCGGCCATTGCACTCGTAACATGGCTGTTGATCGCGGTCACCACGCGCTATTCGTCAGCCGCCGCACTCGCTGCAGCCGCCGCCACTCCAATGGCCGGTATCGCGCTGATCGACGACGCAGGGGTGATCGGCACCCTGTTCGCAGTCGCCGCGGTCTTGGTATGGCGCCACGCGGAGAACATTCGACGACTGAAGGAAGGCAAAGAAGGCAAAATCGGCGGCAAGAAAAGCGCCTGAAGAATCTGGTCGCCATCAGCCGCGCAATCAAATACCGGTCGGGCCGCGCCGCTCGACTACTTCGAAACTGACCGACCGGGGCAGATTGAAGGCCCTGCCCAAGACGGCCCTTCGACGCATCCCATTCCACACAACTCTTCCGTCATAAACAGCTCGCCCGCTGCTCGCCCGAATAACCATACACTTTAGTCTGGTATACCGTGTGCTTGCTCCATGCCATTTTATCTACCAAGGCATGGCCATGAACGACGAAGGGAGCTGGGCAATGAACGAATTTGGCGGAGCACAGGCGGGCGATGGCCGTCTGACCAAGCGCTTGATC
>JBKBMG010000056.1:0-34540 GCA_046295975.1 Rhodocyclaceae bacterium | reverse complement strand
AAATAGGCAAAATGGAGCTAGATTCGCCCGCCTATTCCCGCCTTTTCTTCACGCCGCGCGCCAGCGCTGACTGCGGACCACTCGTCCTCACGGTGGCTGAGTTTGAATTGAGAACTGCTGGCAAATTGCTCGACGGCTTGCGCTACCTGCTCAAGGAAGAGTTCAAGTTGAACCAGGCCGGCCCGGCGGACGGTTGGCTGACCCAAGAGGCGTTGTGGTTGGTGAGCAAGACCGTCTCCGACAAACTGCGCGCACATCTGCTGTCGCAGGGCATCGACGGCATCCCGGCGAGCAATACGGCGGTGTTCAACGTGCTGCAGGATCACGGCATCGTGCAACCAACGCCGGATGGCAAGGCGATCTGGAAGGCTGCCGTCACCAGCGACGCCGGCTGGTCACACGCCTTCACCTTCCTGAAACTCTCGCCGGCGATGATCTGGGATGCCGCCGACCGGCCGGCGCCGTTCGCAGGTCGTGTGCAGGTCGAAGAGGAACAAGCGGAGCCGACGCCACAGGCGCCGGCGGTGGCCGATGGGCCGCGCGCGGAAGGCATCGAAGCTGCACCCGCGAGCACACCGCCGATGACATGCGCTACCACAGACACCGGCGTGACCGCGCTGCTCGACCTGCTGGGCGACACCGCTCCACCCACAGCACCGGAGATCCCAAGTTGCCCTGTTGCCGAGCCCGAGCCGGCCCCTTTGACCGTGCCACCGCCGCAGATGAGCCCCGCGCCTTCCCAGGATCGCGCGGAGCCCTCCGGGGCGCACTTCATGACCTGGCTGCGTCAGAGCATCCAGACGCGCAAGCTCATCATCAACGACGCCAAGGCCCTGGTGCATACCGTCGCCGGCACGGCCTACCTCGTCAGCCCCGGCGTGTTCCAGCGCTATGCACAGGAGTACCTTCAAGTCGCCGCGCTGGCCAAGCAGGAGGAGCTGGAGGGGTGGCAGTGGGTGCAGAAGCGATTCGAGAAGCTGGGGCAGCACCGCAAGCAGCCGAGCGGGCTGAACATCTGGACCTGCGAAGTCACAGGGCCGCGCAAGTCGCGCCGGCTGCACGGCTACCTGCTCGCCAGCCCGGATACGCTGTTCCAGGAGACGCCGCCAGACAACCCATACCTGCGGCTCCTCAACGAGGCCGCAAAGCGCGAAGATTCAGCCCTTGGGGGCAAGGACGCCGATCAGGCGTAGGCATGCGACCGCTGTGCGGGTCGGCTTCAATCCGCGGATGGGGCCGACTCTGCCAGCTTGGCTTCGGTCAGGGTCATCAAGTGGGCGGAACTGCATTTCAGCGCACGGGCAATCTTGAGGATGAGAGGGAGCGTCGGGACATGCTCGCCGCGCTCGATCTTGCCCATGTGCGACCGTTCGATGCCGGCCATGTGGGCCAGCGTTTCCTGAGCAATACCCTGGTTGGTTCTCTCTTCCCGCACGGCAGCCCCAAACGCGATGGCTGGTTCCGCTTCGTAGGTAGTGGTGCCGGTGGGGCGGCCCCTTTGGATCGAACGCTTTGGCATTGCCAAGAGCGTCGAACACGGGCACGATTTAAACCACGTTAAACTTAACTCATTCAACGATTTCGAGATCAGTTGCGACGAGTTCACCGCCTGGGGGGAGCTGGACGTGGAATCGAGTGATATCACCGCCGAAATTCGCATGGCCGTTCTCGGCGAATGGGTGCCTCCCCAACTCGCCGACGTGCTCGCCCTGCAGCGCGCCGAAGAGCCGGAGACCCATGCCGTCCTGGCCGGATGGACAGACCCCGGTCGCGGTGCGGAGCTGCCGGGCGACGGCTTCGACTTCGCCCTGTCTGCGGCTGCTTGGCAGTGGCCTGGCTGGATATGCGAGCCGCTGTGGCATGACACGCTGGCGGTCGCCGTGGCCAAGCGCTCCCACCTGCTGGCCTACCGTGAAGTGCCGTGCCAGGAAGTGCTCAGGCAGCCCTTGATCTGCTCGCAGTCCACGGCCGATGAACCATGGCGCATGACCGTACAGCGCGTGTTCGAGAACGCGCTGCAAGAGCGAGAGCAAACGGTGGCGACATTCGATGTGGCGATGACGCTGGTTGCCGCCGGGTACGGGATCGCCATTGCGCCTGCCGCGAGGCTGGCGAGCTACCTACGCCGAGGCATCGCCGTGCGGCCGCTGGCCGGCGCACCAACGATCGTGATGGCTTACCTGCTCCGCCGCAACGCTTCCTTGTCAGACTCCCAGGAAAGATTCGCCCGCCGCGCGCGCTTGGTGTCCTGACTGACAAACGCGCGGGGATCGCGGTTTCGCCGCGATCCCGCATTCCTGCTGCTAGGCGACCCCGACTTGCAGTGGGGTCCATTCGCTTTCCTTCACTGCTGTGCTCACTGCCATGACGAGCTTGTCGAGATTGCCGGCAGTCACGCCCTCCAGTGCCGAACGCCCCCTCAGCATCGAGCGCGGTTGCAGCAGTGCATGGTAGATCTGCCAAGGGTCTGCACCCCTGGTCAGCTTCAGGACGGACTGGATCAGCTCGTGCTTGAGTGGGTCGAGGTGCCAGTCCGGCACGCGCTGGCCGCGGTTGCCTACGTTCAACGCCAGCAAGTTGCCCGCCTTGATCTCGTAGCTGATCCACCTGCGGGATTTGCCCGCCATCTTGGCAAACGCAGCGACGGGAAGGTTGTGCGGCGCTTCGAAGACATCGAACAGCTCCATCCTCTCGCGCTGAATGTCCGAAGGCACCAGCGGCGCGGCCGATCGAGGGGGTGGAACCGCCGGCAGCCGATGCGCGGCGGCAGAAACCAACGGCATGGCGTCACCCGGCTTCGTCACGAGCAGGATTGGCGAAGCGGCAACCGGCGTGGAGGGTGCGCTTGCGGTTTGCTCACTCGGGAATGCGGGCACGCCTTCCAGATGCACGGTGAGCGGCATGCTGGCCGCCTCGACCTGGTTCTGCTCGAAGAGGTCGAGCCGATCGGCCCAGTCCTGCATCATGCGACGACGCTGCTCCACGTACTCGGCATGGTTGTAGGTCGCGCTGACCTTGTTGGGATCGACATGCGAGAGCTGTGCATCCACCCAGACCTTCGGGTAGCCGATCTCGTTGAGCGCAGTGGACATCGTGCCGCGGATACCGTGTCCGGTCAGGCGCTCCTGATAGCCCATGCGTTTGAGCGCACCGTTGAGCGTGTTCTCGCTGATGCGCTTCTTCAGGTCGCTGTCGTGCCGGAACAGGTGGCGCTGGGCCGGCTTGAACTCATCCAGCAGGTGCCGGACGATCTCCATGGCCTGAATCGACAGCGGCACGATGTATGGCGGGATGTCCTTCGGCTGCTGCCGCTTCTTGCGCATGTCCACCTGGAGTTGCTTTACGACGTCGGGCGGGATGATCCACAGCCCACGGTCCAGGTCGAATTGATCCGGCATCGCCTGTCGCAGCTCTCCGGTTCGCACGCCGGTCAGCAGCAATAGCCGCAGCCCGAGCTGGGTCTGCCGCCTGCCGCGATAGCTGCGCAGCCTCTGCAGCAGCTTTGGCAACTCGGCCATGCGCAGGAACGGGTTGTGGTTGACGGGCGGCAGTGGCAGCGCCACCACGTCGAGATCGGAGGCAGGGTTCTGCTCCAGGCCCGGCACGATCACCAGCGCGTAGCGGAACAGTTGGTTGAACCACGCCCTGACTTTCTCGGCGACGGAGAGCGCCCTGCGTTTCTCGATTCTGGCGATCACCTCCAAGAGGTCGGGACGCTTGATCTCATAGATCGACCGCTTGCCCAAGGTCGGCAACACATCCTTGTCGAAGATGCGCGGAAGTATCGAGAGGGTCGTCTGCCGGCCTTCCTTGAGGCTGAGCCCGCGATGCTTGAGCCACTTGCGATACACCGCCTCGAAGGTGTTTTCGTCGGCGAGTCGGACAGCGGTGCGCTTCTGTTTTCGGTGAACGCGGGGATTGATGCCTTTGGCCAGCAGGGCGCGCGCTTCATCGCGTAGGCTGCGGGCCTCGCGAAGCGTCACCTCCGGGTAGGTGCCGAGCGACATCCGCTTCTGCTTGCCCGCCCAGTAGTAGCGGTAGTGCCAAGTCCTGCCCCCTGCAGCCGTGACGGCCAGGGAGAGGCCATCCAAGTCGGGAAGGGTGTATGCCTTGCCAGTTGCCTTGGCCTGCCGAACGGCCAGGTCTGAGAGTGCCATGCTCTTGCTCCTGAACATGAGTCAGGAACCAGATGCTGGTCATGTCGACCTCGCCCCTCCATCAACAATCCGGAATCAGCCGCGCCCGCAAAAATGGACTTGTTTGTGGACTTGAAAGTCCCGGCTGTAGGCGGATCGCAGTGGACCTCGGCAGAACATCAAAGAGAGGAAAAGTCTTTGTGTGGCAACGACTTGCAGACTCTCTTGGACTTCTGCGGAAGTCCGCAGATTGATGCAGTGGAGCGGGTGATGGGAATCGAACCCACGTATGCAGCTTGGGAAGCTGCCGTTCTACCATTGAACTACACCCGCCCGGTCTTGCAGCGACAAGGCGAGCATTGTAATCACCGCCGCGGGTCGGCGCAATCTCGGGTTCGTGTGGCGTGCTAAACTTTTGGCCCTTCAACGTCTTTGCTGGGTACGATGGTGCAGGTCACGGTCAATGGTGAACGGCTTTCGCTGCAAGGGCCGACGACGGTGCTGGCGCTGCTGGAGGCGCGTGCGCTGGTCGGCAAGCGGCTTGCCGTGGAGTGCAACGGCGAGATCGTGCCCAGAAGCCGGCACGCCGACACCTTGCTGCAAGACGGTGATCGACTGGAAATCGTGGTGGCCGTCGGTGGCGGTTGAGTTCACTATCGGTATCGCCCGCCGCTGTCATCCCCGTTGTGCAGCCCGACTGCGCCTCCCAACTTCCCGCCCAACCCCGTCCAAGGTCTGAAATGAACGATTCCGTGGTGTCCGATCCGCTGGTCATTGCCGGCAAGGCCTATCGCTCCCGCCTGCTGGTTGGGACCGGCAAGTACAAGGATTTTGCCGAGACGCGTACCGCCATCGACGCCAGCGGCGCGCAAATCGTGACCGTGGCGATCCGCCGCACCAACATCGGCCAGAATGCCGGTGAGCCCAACCTGCTCGAGGTGCTGCCGCCGGAACACTTCACCATCCTGCCCAATACTGCCGGCTGCTATACCGCCGAGGACGCGGTGCGTACGCTGCGCCTCGCGCGTGAACTGCTGGACGGCCACGCCTTGGTCAAGCTCGAGGTTCTGGGCGACCCGGAAACCCTGTTTCCCAACATGCCGGAAACCCTCAAGGCCGCCGAAACGCTGGTCAAGGAGGGTTTCGAGGTGATGGTGTACTGCTCCGACGACCCGATCCAGGCGCGCATGCTGGAAGAGATCGGTTGCGTGGCGATCATGCCGCTCGCGTCGCTGATCGGCTCCGGCATGGGTATTCTCAACCCCTGGAACCTGCGCCTGATCATCGACCAGGCGCGCGTACCGGTTTTGGTGGATGCGGGCGTCGGCACCGCCTCGGACGCGGCGATCGCGATGGAGCTGGGCTGCGACGGGGTGTTGATGAACACCGCCATCGCCAAGGCCGGCGACCCGGTACGCATGGCCGGTGCGATGCGCAAGGCGGTCGAGGCCGGGCGCGATGCCTATCTGGCCGGCCGTATGCCTCGCAAACACTATTCCGCCGACCCCAGCTCGCCCACCTCCGGGCTGATCGGCTCCTGAACCCGCTGGACCTTCAGATGCAAGATTGCTCCCCCTCCGACCGGGCCGAGGAAGGCGCGGCCGACGCCGCCGATGCCAACGCCGTTGACGTCACCGCCAATGCCGCCGCGCAGCCCGAGGGCCGCTTTTCCAGCCGCTCCATCCGCAGTTTCGTGCTGCGCCAGGGGCGGATGACCGTTGCCCAGCAACGCTGCCTGGACGAGATGATGCCGCGCATCGGCATTCCCTACAGGGTGGCGCCACTCGATCTGGCTCAAGCCTTCGGCCGCAGCGCGCCGACGGTGGTGGAGATCGGCTTCGGCATGGGCGAGACTACCGCGCGCATCGCCGCCGCCCGACCGGAAGCCAATTTTCTGGCGATCGAGGTACATGGTCCGGGCGTCGGCAACCTGTGCAAGCTGGTTGCCGAGCAGCGCCTCGACAACCTGCGCATCATGCAGCACGATGCCATCGAGGTGCTGCGCGACATGATTCCGGAGGGTACGCTCGCCGGGGTGCACGTGTTCTTTCCCGACCCCTGGCACAAGAAACGTCACCACAAACGCCGCATCATCCAGCCCGAGTTGGTGTCGCTGATTGCGTCACGTCTCGCGCCGGGGGGCTACCTGCACTGCGCCACCGACTGGGAAGAGTATGCGCAGTGGATGATGGAGGTGTTGTCCGGCGAGGCTTTGCTGCAGAATAGCGCGGATGGCTATGCGCCCCGGCCGGATTACCGGCCGCTGACCAAGTTCGAGAACCGCGGACTGCGGCTCGGACACGGCGTATGGGACCTGATTTTCACCCGCCGCGCCCGCGACTGAACGGGCGCCGCGTCTTGCGGAGAACCCCATGATCGGTGGCCTGTTTCGTTTCATCGGCAAGCTGTTCGTCTACGTCTGGCGCTGGCTGGATGCGTTGCGCCGGACCTTGCTCAACCTCGTCTTCCTGCTGCTGATCGCGGTGCTGATCGCCGCCTTCGTCTATACCCCGGAACTGCCCTTGCCCGAGCGGGCTGCGCTGGTCGTGCGGCCGGCCGGCATGCTGGTGGAGCAGCGCACCATTCAGGACCCGTTCGAACTGCTGCGCCCGGATCCGTCGCGGGTGGCGCAGACCACGCTGCGCGACCTGGTCGAGGCGATCGAGGCGGCGCGCGACGATGCGCGCATCACCGCGCTGGTGCTTGAGACCGACCACCTGACGGGTGCCGGGCTGTCCAAGCTCGCCGAACTGCGTGCCGCGATCATCGACTTCAAGCGCAGTGGCAAGCCGGTGCTGGCTCGCGGAGAACGCTTCACCCAGGGCCAGTACTACCTCGCCAGTGCGGCCGATGAGGTTCACGTTTCGCCGGATGGATTCGTGCTGCTGCGCGGCCTGTCCCGCTATGTGACCTATTTCAAGGGCGCGCTCGATGCGTTGGGCGTGAAGATGCACGTGTTCCGCGTGGGCGAGTACAAGTCATTCAGCGAGCCTTTCACCCGCAGCGACATGTCCGACGAGGATCGTGAGAACAGTCGCGACCTGCTCGATGCCTTGTGGAACGCGTTCCGCACCGACGTTGCCGAGAGCCGCGGCCTGAGCCTGGAGACGCTGGACCGCTACGTGCAGGACTACCGCGCTGCGCTGATTGCCAGTTCCGGCGACGCCGCGGGGGCGGCCCTGGAGGCCGGTCTGGTGGACCGGCTGAGCACCCGTGACGAATGGCGGGCCTTGCTCCGCGAGCGGGTCGGCCGCGCGGACGGCGATGGTCTGGACGAGATCTGGGACGATGCCGGCGATGGGGCCGAAGGCAGCGATTACAAGTCCTTGTCGGTGGGGCGCTATCTCGCGCACGTGCGCGGCGCGCGGGCCAAGCCGGCCGACAAGGTGGCGGTGCTGGTAGCCCAGGGCGGCATCGTGGACGGCCGCGGCAGCAGCGGTTCGGTTGGCGGCGATGCGCTGGCACGTTTGATCCGTCAGGCGCGCGAGGACGACAACGTGCGTGCGGTGGTGTTGCGCATCGACAGCCCGGGTGGGAGCGCCTTTGCCTCCGAGGTCATCCGCCGCGAACTCGAGATCACCCGTGCCGCAGGCAAGCCGGTGATCGCGTCGATGAGCTCCACCGCTGCCTCCGGCGGCTACTGGATTGCAGCGGGGGCCGACGAGATCTGGGCCCACCCGACCACGCTCACCGGCTCCATCGGCATCTTTGCGATGTTCCCGGAGTTCGCCGAACCGCTCAACCGCGTCGGCATCACCGTGGACGGGGTGGCCACCGGGCCGCTGGCGGGCGCTTTCGATCCGCGCCGGCCGCTCGACGCTTATGCCGCGGACGCGATGCAGGTGGCGATCCGCCACGGCTATGACCGGTTCCTGAAGACGGTGTCGACCGCGCGCGGCATGCCCGTTGGCGAGGTCGACCTGGTCGCACGCGGCCAGGTGTGGACCGGCGAAGCCGCTGCCAAGCTGGGCTTGGTGGACGGCTTGGGCGGACTGGGTGAAGCCGTTGCGGCAGCCGCGGCGCGCGCGCAGTTGCGCGAGTACGAGGTGGTGTGGCTGGAACGCCGGCTGTCGCCGGCACAGTTGCTGATGCAGCACCTCAATGAATTGGCCGGCAGCGTCAGCGGTGGGCGCATCGGCGTGGCCGCGCCGGAGCTTGCCGCGTCGCCGCTGGCAGTGATGCTTGCCGGGCTGCAGCGCGAGGCCGAGGCCTTGCTGAGCTGGAACGATCCCCAGCACCTTTACGCACACTGCCTGTGCGGTTCGCCGGAGTAGCGCCGTAGCGGTCGGGGCTGGCAGCGGCACCGCTGCCGATGCCAGTCGATGTCCCTCCACCCCGGCCCCTCGCCTTCCTCCTGCGAAGTAAGGGCGCTGGTATGGACCATACAAGCTTGTCGAAGGACTCTGCTGAGTCTGGGCTTCGACAAGCCTGTCCCCGGCCTGTCGAGGGGCTCAGCCCGAACGCCAGTCAGTGACTTCAAGGGCTGGGTTGATCAGCGCGGTAGCAGGACTCGCAGGCCGGCCGGGTGCTCCGGTCGGCCTGCTGCGTTCAGGCGCCTGGTTCGGCGAGGAACAGCGTCAGCAAATCGTTGAGAAAACGCCTGCCCCGTTCGGTGGGGCGCACCTGTCCGGCGTCCAGCGCGAGCAGGCCCTGGTCGCGGGCGCGCAACAGGGTCGTGGTGATGGTGTCCGCCGGTAGCCCGGTTCGGGCCGCAAACAGCGTCGCCGGCACGCCGTCGGTCAGGCGTAGCGCGTTCATCATGAACTCGAAGGGCAGATCCTCGGCACTTACCTCGCGTCGCTCCTGCACGAAATCCCGGGTTGCGGCGGCTTCCAGATAGCGGTTGGGGTGCTTGTGCCGCATCTCGCGCACGATGCCGGCGTGGCTGGAGAGCTTGCCGTGCGCGCCCGCACCGATCCCCAGGTAGTCGCCGAAGGTCCAGTAGTTGAGGTTGTGGCGCGCCTGCTGACCCGGGCGGGCGAAGGCCGAGGTTTCGTAATGCACGAATCCGGCGTCGGCCAGGCGTGCCTCGATCGCGTCCTGCATGTCGGCAGCGGCGTCGCCGTCGGGTAGCGACGGCGGGTCATGGGCGAACGGCGTGTTCGGCTCCAGGGTGAGGTGGTAGCACGACAGGTGGCCGACGCCGAAGCCGAGCGCAGTTTCGACGTCGAGCAAGGCCTCGGCGAGGGTTTGCCCCGGCAGCGCGTACATCAGGTCGAGGTTCACCCGTTCGAAGTGGGCGAGGGCGATGTCCACCGCTGCACGCGCCTCGTCACCGTCGTGAATCCGCCCGATTTGTGCGAGATGCTGCGGGTTGAAGCTCTGTATGCCAATCGACAAACGGTTCACGCCCGCCGCGCGGTAGTCGCGGAAGCGCGTGCTTTCGAAGGTGCCGGGGTTGGCCTCCAGGGTGATCTCGGCCAGCGGGTCGAGTGGCAGCAGGGTACGCACCGCGGTCAACAAGCGGTCCAGGCTGCCGGCGCGCATCAGGCTGGGCGTGCCGCCGCCAATGAACACCGAATGCACGCGCCGGCCCCATACCTGGGGCAGGGCGGCCTCGATGTCGGCGATCAGGGCGTCGACGTAGGCCTGCTCGACATCCTCCGCCACCGTCTGCCCGGCGTCGCGCACGGCATGCGAGTTGAAGTCGCAGTAGGGGCACTTGCGCACGCACCAGGGGTAATGCACGTAGAGCGCGAGCGGAGGCGGGCTCTTCAGCGACGGTTGTGGTGGCGGCGCGTGCGCGGCGCGAGGGCCTTGCGGAGCGTCGGGATGCCGTGGTGACTGGACGGCCAGGGGAATGATCTTGCGGGTATTCACGGGAACGTAGGTATGGCCGGATGTTGCCGCTGCGGCGCCAGAGGCGTGGCGTGGCGTGGCGTGGTGTCGGCGCCGGCGTACCGGGCTGTTCGCGCCGCGCGGGGCGTTCAGGGCTGCTCGCGCGCCAGTCGCTGCAACAGGTGGCGCATTGCTGCGCCGCGGTGGCTGAGGGTGTTCTTGAGCCTGGCGTCGAGTTCGGCCGCGGTCTGTTCGAGTTCCGGGATGTAGAATAGCGGATCGTAGCCAAAGCCCTGCTCGCCGCGCGGGGCCTCGAGTATCGTGCCGTGCCATTCGCCGTCGGCGATCAGCGGCTGGGGGTCGTCGGCGTGGCGCACCAGCACCACCACCGAATAGAACCAGGCGCTGCGGTCGGCTACCCCGTCCAGGCGTTCGATCAGCAAGGCGTTGTTGCGTGCGTCCGAGCGCGGCTCGCCGGCGTAGCGCGCGGACTGTACTCCGGGCGCGCCGCCGAGTGCCGCCACGCACAGCCCCGAGTCGTCCGCGATCGCCGGCAGGCCGGTGTGGGCCGCGGCATTGCGCGCCTTGGCCAACGCGTTCTCGACGAAGGTGGCATGGGGCTCTTCGGCCTCGGGTACGCCGAGATCACCCTGGGAGACGACGGTAATGCCCAGCGGCGCGAGCAGTTCGTTCATCTCCCGCGCCTTCTTCGGATTGTTGCTGGCCAGTACCAGGCTTTCGATCGTGGTCATGTTGCGCGTCCGGTCAGAACTCGTGAGCGGGCCTTAAGGAATGGACCTGTGCTATGAGCGCTAAACAGACTTGCGCTCGGCCAGAGCGGCTTTCTGGCATTCGACCAGTTCGCCGATGCCACGTTCGGCCAGCTCAAGCAGGGCGTCCAGTTCCTGGCGGGTGAAGGTGGCGCCTTCGGCCGTGCCCTGCACTTCGATGAAGCCGCCGCTGCCGGTCATGACGACGTTCATGTCGGTGTCGCAGTTGGCGTCTTCGTCGTAGTCGAGGTCGAGCACCGGCATGCCTTCGTACATACCTACCGAGACGGCGGCGACGAAGTCGCGCATCGGGTGTGTGGCGAGCGTGCCGCGCGCGACCAGCTTGTCGAGCGCGTCGCGCACCGCCACGCAAGCGCCGGTGATGCTGGCGGTGCGGGTGCCGCCGTCGGCCTGGATGACGTCGCAGTCGATGGTGATCTGGCGCTCGCCCAGCGCCTGGAGGTCCACCACGGCGCGCAGGCTGCGGCCGATCAGGCGCTGGATTTCCTGGGTGCGGCCGCTCTGCTTGCCCTTGGCCGCCTCGCGTGCGCTGCGGGTGTGGGTGGCGCGGGGCAGCATGCCGTACTCGGCGGTGAGCCAGCCCTGGCCCTTGCCGCGCAGAAAGGAGGGCACGCCGTCCTCGACGCTGGCGGTGACCAGCACCCGGGTGTCGCCGAACTCGATCAGGACCGAGCCCTCTGCGTGGCGGGTGTAGTCGCGAGTGATGCGGATGGGGCGGAGTTCGTCCGCGCGGCGTCGGCTGGGTCGCATGGTTGGCGTGATCTGCTCTACTTGCTGAATTTCTGGATGGCCGAGTTGATTTCGGAGATGGCCTGTTCGATCTCGTCGTCGGTGAGATCGAAGGCGCTCGTAGGATGGCGCGCACGGTCGAAGGTGTCGAGCCGGGTGGTGATGTTGTCCTTGGCCATGGTCTGGGTGGAGATCGCGTCGTCGCCACCGTCCGCACCGTCGTCCTGCCATTGCATGGCGACCATGGAAAGGTTGTCGCAGGTTCGGCCGGCCACGTGCTCGGCCTGGTCCATGAGCTTGGGGACGTCCTTCATCACGTTGTTGTTGGACATGCCCAACACCAGCCCTTCGTTGCCCACCGGTCCCCACAGGCCGTCGGTGCACAGCGTGATGATGTCGCCGTCGCGCAGTGCGAAAGGCTTGGAGTACTCGATCTGGGGCGGATGATTGCCCCCCAGGCAGCTGTAGATGCGGTTGCGCCCGGGGTGCTGGGCGGCGCCCTCGGCGTCGAGCAGGCCCTGGTCCATCATCAACTGCACGCGCGAGTGGTCGCGTGTCTGTGCGGCGACGCGGCCGCGACGCAGCACGTACAGACGGGAATCGCCGGCATGGGCCCAGTAGGCGAAGCCTTCCTGCACCACACAGGCAACCACCGTGGTTCGCGGCGCTTCGGGCAGGTGCTTGTCGAAGGCGTAATCGACCACCGCATTGTGCGCGTTGGACAGGGCACGCGACAGGAAGAACACCGGGTCCGCGAGCGCCGGCGCGGCACTGCGCTGGAACGCCTGGGTGATGAACTGTACCGAGATCTGCGCGGCGACTTCGCCATGCAGATGCCCGCCCATGCCGTCGGCCACGACCATCAGCAGCGCATCGCGCGAATAACTGTACGCGGTGCGGTCCTGGTTGGCCTTGCGCTTGCCGATGCGGCTTTCCTGGAAGATGGTGAATTTCACGCAGATGACCTCATGATCGTCCGATGAAGGACTTGAGCCGTGTGCCGATATCGGCGTACCAGGTGGCCGGCATCGCCTCGCCGGCTTCCTTGCGCATCAAGGCCTTTTGCAAAGAGTACACGCTCTGTGGCCGTGCCAGCGGGTCGAGCTTCAGGCACCATTCTATGGTCTGCAGCAACTGCTCGGAATAGCGCGAGGCATGGGTCTGGCTCACCGGCACCAGGGTGTCCTGCTTCATCCGCTCGTCCGATCGCGGCGGTGCCGTGCCCACCACGCACGCGTAAAGGCTCGCCCCCACGCTGTAGATGTCGCTCCACGGCCCCAGGCGGTCGCGCTGGTTGTACTGTTCGGGTGAGGCGAAGCCGGGGGTGTACATCGGCTTGAGGATGGGCTGGTCGGTGAACAACGTCTGCCGCGCGGCGCCAAAGTCCAGCAATACCGGTGTGCCGTCGGTGCGCAGGTAGATATTGGACGGTTTGATGTCCAGATGCAGCAGCTTGTGCGCATGCACCTCGCGCAGGCCGTTGAGCATGCGGGTAAATACCGCACGGATGAAGCGTTCCTTGATCTCGCCGCGATGCTTGCTGATGAACTCGTTGAGGGTGCGGCCGCGCTCGAACTGCATGACCATGTACACCGTATCGTTGGCGCGGAAGAAGTTGAGCACCCGCACCACGTTGGGGTGCATCAGTTTGGCGAGGGAGCGACCTTCCTCGAAAAAACACTTCATTCCGTAGCGGAAGGCGGCCTCGTTCTCCGGCGGCACCTGCGGGCAGATCTGTCCGTCCTTGCGCAGCGCCAGCGAGTTCGGCAGGTATTCCTTCACCGCCACCGGCGTGCCTTCGGGGTCGAAAGCCAGATACACGATCGAGAATCCGCCGAGCGACAACTGTCGCTCTATGCGGTACTGATCGAGCTGGAAGCCCTGCGGGAGGGCGGAATTGGCTTGCGACGGCATGTAGTAGGTGAGGGTGTACGCGTCGTTTCGGGCACGTTTTGTGTCGGGACCAGAAGTTTAATGCGAGTCGCGCCGCTTGGCTGCTAAACCTGCATATTTCGTTCCTCCTCGGGGGCTTTCCTGTACGAGCGCCGCGACGCATGCCACACCGCGCGCCGCGCGAATGCCGGATAATTCGTCGTCACTCACACCATCGTTCGGAGAACCCGATGATCCACAGCATGACAGGCTTTGCCGTGCAAACCCGCGACATGGGTCACGCCAGCCTGCACCTCGAGCTGCGCAGCGTCAATTCGCGCTTCCTCGACCTGGCCTTCCGCATGCCGGACGATCTGCGCCAGGCCGAACCGTCGATTCGCGAACTCATCAACGCCCGTCTGGTACGCGGCAAGGTCGAGGTGCGGCTCAGCCTGCAGGACAGCGCCCAGGGCGTGGCGGCGCTGGCGCTCAACAACGCCTTGCTCGACCAGTTGGTGGCGGCCGAATCCAGCGTGCTCGCCCGCCTGCCGAATGCGGCGCGCCTGTCGGTGGGCGAAGTGTTGCGCTGGCCCGGCATGCTGGCCGACGATGGCGTAAGCTTCGAACGCATCCAGCCGGCGATTGCCGAGTTGACCGAGCGCGCGCTGGTGGAACTGATCGCCACCCGCCGTCGCGAGGGCGACAAGCTCGCCGCCATGCTCAAGGAGCGCGTCAGCCGCATGCGCGAACTGGTGGCGGTGGTTCAGCCACGCATTCCCGAGATCGTCACCGAGCATCAGGAACGCCTGGCCACCCGTCTGCGTGACGCCGTCGCCTCGCTCGACGAGGACCGCATCCGTCAGGAAACCGCGTTGTTTGCCCAGCGCATCGACGTCGCCGAAGAACTCAACCGCCTGTGCGCCCACCTCGACGAGGTTGTCCGCATCCTCGACGCCGGCGGCGCGGCCGGAAAACGCCTCGACTTCCTGATGCAGGAACTCAACCGCGAAGCCAACACCCTCGCCTCCAAGGCCGCGGCCGGGGACGTCACCAGCGCTGCGATGGAGATGAAGGTGCTGATCGAGCAGATGCGCGAGCAAGTGCAGAACATCGAGTAGCGGTCACCTCACCGCCGTCCGCTGGATGCAACTGACCCGCAGCAGCCCTTGACCCCGCTGCGGATGGCCGCGGGTGTCGCCGGCTGGCACAATGTTTGTTTTCCCTGACGGGTGCATGCCCATGGCCACAAACTTTGCGAAAGACGCTTGCCGCGACCCTGGCGATCTTGTGTCGCCCCTGTCGGGGTCGTTCGGTGAGGCGGCGTCCGTGACGATACGGGCAGGCGACATCGCCCAGCGAGAACTACTGGAGTGCGCGCCCGATACGCCGCTGAGCGAGGTGGCACGGCGCATGGCCGAGGCGCGGGTCAGTTCGATGCTGGTTGTCGATCGCGGCGTGGCGCTGGGGATCTGGACCGAGCGCGATGCGCTGGCGATCGATTTTTCCCAGCCCGGCCACTTGAGCCGGCCGGTTGCCGATTTCATGAGCTCCCCGGTGCGCAGCGTGCCGGCCGACGTGGGCCTGCAGGAGCTGGCGCTGCGCTTTCGGGACGAACATGTGCGCCACTACCTGGTGGTGGATGCTGCGGGTGCGCGCATCGGCATCGTCTCCCAGACCGACGTGGTGTTGAACCAGGGCATCGAGCATTACTTGCGGCTGCGGCGGGTCGATTCGGTGATCAAGCCGGGGCTGACGACCCTGCCGCCTGACCTGCCGCTGAGCGAAGCGACGCGGCTGATGCGCGAACGCGGGGTGGATGCGGTGGTGGTCGAGTATGGAACGGACGAGCACGGCGCGGGCGAGTTCGGCATCGTTACCGAACGCGACCTCGTCCGTTTGATCGCCTGCCTGGCAGGCGCCGGCTCGGTGGGGGAGGCGGCGAGCCGGCCGCTGGTCACCGTGGATGAGGAGGCCAGCCTCTACCACGTGCGCTGCATGCTGCTCGAGCGGCATCTACGCCATGTCGGCGTGGTGCGCAAGGATGGCCGGCTGGCCGATCTGATCGGTTTCAGCGACATCCTCTCGGGCATGGAGTTGATGTACGTAAAGGAGTTGCGCCAGGCGCTGCGCGAGCGCGATCGCGCGCTCAGTGCGTCGCGCGAGAACCTGAGGCTGGCCGAAAAGATCATCGAGACCTCCTTCGAGGGGGTGATCGTCACCGATGCCGACCGCTGCATCCAGTCGGTCAATCCCGCCTTCACCCGGCTCACCGGATACACGCAGCAGGACGTGATCGGCAAGAATCCGTCCATTCTCAGCTCCGGGCGTCACGGCCCCGAGTTCTATGCCGCAATGTGGTCGGCGATTGCGCGCGACGGTCGCTGGCAGGGTGAGGTCTGGAACCGGCGCAAGAACGGCGAATTGTTTCCTGAGCTGCTCACGATCACCGCCATTGCCGACACCACCGGCGAGATCACTCACTACGTTGCGGTGTTCAGCGACATCAGCCAGTTGAAGCAGGACGAGGCACGCATCCGCCACCTCGCCTATTTCGACCCGCTGACCAACCTGCCCAACCGCCGGCTGCTGGAAGACCGCATCCACGTTGCGATCGCCCACGCCCACCGCAGTGGCGAGCCGCTGGCACTCATGTTCATCGATCTGGACGGTTTCAAGCATGTGAACGACACGCTTGGCCACGACGTTGGCGACGAGTTGCTGGTGGAGATCGCGCGGCGCTTTTCGGAGTGCGTGCGTGAGGACGATACCGTCGCCCGCCTGGGCGGGGATGAATTCGTGGTGCTGCTGGGTGGCATCGAGGCCGGAGACCCCCTCGACGCGGTGGCCGCCCGGTTGATCGCGCGCGCCGGCGCACCCGTGCAACTCGGCTCACGCACGCTGGCGGTGACCGCCAGCATCGGCATCGCCGAATACCCGGCGCACGCCCAGGACAGCGCACAATTGCTCAAATGTGCCGATACCGCGATGTATCGTGCCAAAATGAGCGGGCGCAACCGCTGCGCGTTCTACCGGCCGGACGACGCGTAGCAGCACCGGTTGCCCCTCGGGGCGGTGCTTGTCCGTCCGCCCCGGCCGGACCCGTCCAAGGCTCGGGTCAGGGGGCGCCGAGACGAGCCGGCCCCCGGGGCGAGCGCCAGCACCACGGCGTGGCAAGCCTGACATGGTCGCGGCCGTGACGATCCACTCCAACCAAAACCGCCGGTTCGCTACCGGCGCATCGCAAGCATGCCAGGAACGCTGATCATCATCACCGCCCCTTCGGGTGCGGGCAAGACCACCATGGTACGGGCGCTGCTCGCGCGCGACCCCAACGTACAACTGTCGGTGTCCTACACCACGCGTGCGCCGCGCGACGGCGAGGAAAACGGTCGGGACTACCATTTCGTGGACGTCGCCACTTTTCGCGCCCTGCGCGATCGGGGCGAGTTCCTCGAGTGGGCGGAGGTGCACGGCAACTATTACGGCACCTCCAAGGTCTGGATCAAGGAGCAGATCGCGACCGGTCGCGACATCCTGCTGGAAATCGACTGGCAGGGTGCCCAACAGGTGCGCAAGGTGTTTCCCGAAGCGGTCGGCATCTTCGTGCTGCCGCCGTCCATGGAGGCGCTCGAAGCGCGCCTGCGCGGGCGCGGCACCGACGGCGACGACATCATCGAGCGCCGCCTGCTCGCTGCGCGTGGCGAAATGCGCCATGTGAGCGAGTTTGATTACGTTATACTTAACAACGAGTTGCAGCAGGCGATCGATGACCTGGTGGCCGTCGTGCACGCTTCGCGGCTGCGCTACGCCAACCAGCACGCCCGCCATCTGCAATTTTTCGATTTCATAGCACAGGATTGACCATGGCCCGCATCACCATCGAAGACTGCCTCAAGAGGATCCCCAATCGCTTCCAGCTCACGCTCGCCGCAACGTATCGCGCGCGCCAGCTGACGATCGGGGCCACGCCGCAGATCGAGATCGACCGCAGCACCAAGGAAAAGCCCACCGTCGTCGCCTTGCGCGAAATTGCGGCGGGCAAGGTCGGCCTCGAGATGCTCAACCGCGGTCAGGCCTGAGCGTTTGCGGGGCGGGGGTGAACTCATGGAAGCTGCCAGTGCCGCCCCCAAACCCCATGCCGCTTCCGACGCGCCGGCCGGCTGCGTCGTGTCGCTGGATTTCCAGCGCCTCAAGAGCAAGCTTGAAAGCTATCTGAAGGCGGAGGACGTCGCCCGCATCGAGGCGGCCTACCTGTTTTCCGCCAGCGCCCATGAAGGGCAGTTCCGCATCAGCGGCGAACCCTACGTTTCCCATCCGGTCGCGGTCGCCGACATCGTCGCCGACTGGCACCTCGACGCCCAGGCGCTGATTGCCGCACTCCTCCACGACGTGATGGAGGACACCCACATCTCCAAGCAGGAGATCGCCGAGCGCTTCGGCAAGACCGCCGCCGAACTGGTCGACGGCTTGTCCAAGCTCGACAAGATGGAGTTCCGTTCGCAGGAGGAAGCGCAGGCGGAGAACTTCCGCAAGATGCTGCTCGCCATGGCGACGGACTTGCGCGTAATCCTCATCAAGCTCGCCGACCGCCTGCACAACATGCGCACGCTCGATTGCGTGCGCCCGGCCAAGCGCCGCCGCATCGCCAGCGAAACGCTGGAGATCTACGCGCCCATCGCCAACCGCCTGGGGCTGAACAACCTCTTCCGCGAGCTGCAGGAGTTGTCGTTCGAGCACAAGTACCCGATGCGTTTCCGCGCCCTGGCCAAGGCGATCAAGGCGGCGCGTGGCAACCGCCGCGAGGTCATCGGCAAGGTGCTCAAGAGCGTCGAGGAACGCCTGCCGCAGTGGGGTATCGCCGCCGAGGTACAGGGGCGCGAAAAGCACTTGTTCTCGATCTACCGCAAGATGGTCGAGAAGCACCTGAGTTTCTCCCAGGTGCTGGACATCTACGGCCTGCGCGTGATCGTGCATGACGTGCCCACCTGCTACCTGGCCATCGGGGCGCTGCACTCCATGTACAAGCCGGTGCCCGGCAAGTTCAAGGACTACATCGCCCTGCCCAAGGCCAACGGCTACCAGTCGCTGCACACCACGCTCATCGGCCCCTTCGGCACGCCGGTCGAGATCCAGGTGCGCACCGCCGAGATGCACCACATCGCCGAAAGCGGCGTGGCCTCGCACTGGCTGTACAAGGACGACGAGCGGACGCTCACCGAACTCCAGCAGAAGACGCATTCGTGGCTGCAGTCGCTGCTGGAGCTGCAATCCACCTCGGGCGAGGCGACCGAGTTCCTCGAGCACGTGAAGGTCGACCTCTTCCCCAGCGAGGTTTACGTCTTCACCCCGCAGGGCAAGATCCTGTCGCTGCCCAAGGGCTCGACCCCGGTCGACTTCGCTTACGCCGTGCATACCGACATCGGCAACCGCTGCGTCGCCTGCCGGGTGAACAACGACTTGATGCCCTTGCGCACCGAGTTGCGCAACGGCGACCAGGTCGAGATCATCACGGCCGCCCATGCCAACCCCAATCCCGCGTGGCTGTCCTACGTGCGCACCGGCAAGGCACGGGCGCAGATCCGTCACTTCCTGCGCAACGCCGAGCACGAGGAATCCGTGACCCTGGGCGAACGCCTGCTCAACCAGGCCTTGCGTGCCTATGGCCTCACCCTGGGGCAGATCAGTACGTTTGCCTGGGACCGCTTCCTGCGCGACCGCGGGATCAAGAGCAAGAAGGAAATCCTTGCCGACATCGGCCTGGGCAAGCGTCTGCCGGCCATTGTCGCGCGACGCATCTCGCTCGCCCAGGACCAGGAGTCCGGCCGGCCGGACGTGATCAAGCCCAAGCCTGCCTCGGCGATGCTGATCAGCGGCAGCGAAGGCATTGCGGTCCAGCTCGCGGGTTGTTGTCAGCCGATTCCCGGCGACCCCATCATCGGCCTGATCCGCAAGGGCAAGGGGCTGGAAGTGCACCGTCACGACTGCACCGCGGTGGCCAAGCTGCGCGGCGACCGGGGACGCTGGGTGGACGTCGAATGGGAGTACAGCCACGACCGCATGTTCGACGTCACCATGCGGATACTCACAAAGGAAGGCCGCGGCGTGCTTGCGCGTGTCGCCAGCGCCATTTCCGACGCCGACTGCAACATCCAGCACGTCACCATGGACAAGGAGCAGGGCATCTACGCCGCCCTCAACCTCACCGTCCAGGTGCGCGACCGCATGCACCTTGCCAATGCGATGCGCGCCGTCCGGCGTGTGCCGGAAGTGGTGCGGATCGGGCGGCTGAAGAGCGACGGCCGGGTCGGCTGAAGTCCTGCCCCGCCCGCGGGGATGAGTTCGCTTTGCCCCACCCGTATCCAATTGCCCGGGACCAGAAGGAAAAAGGGCCGGACGACAGTCCGGCCCTTTTCGCTGGGTCTGGCCCGCGCTTGGCTTACTTCATGTCGGCGATGGCCTCGTAGGTCGTGCCGCTGACCTTGAACAACTGGTACTGGCCCGGTACGTCACCCGCGGCATCGAACTCGTGGTCGCCGGCGGCGCCCTTGTAGTCGATGTCCTTGCCTTCGGCGATGAGTTGCTTGGCCTTGGTCCACTCACCCGGCAGAATCGGTTCGCCCGGGGCGCTGGCCACCGCGCGCAGCGATTCCGACAGCTTGGCCTTGTCGCCGCCGGCTTTCTCGATCGCCAGCGCCATCAGGAAGGCCGCGTCGTAGGAGGTCGCGGCGAAGGTGGCGTTGGGGTCGCCGCCGGCCGCCCGATAGCCCTCGGCGAAGGCGTCGAAGGCGGCACCGGTTTCACCCATCGGCGCGGAGACCTGGAAGGTGCTCAGGTTGTCGGCGCCCAGCGTCTTGATCAGCGACTCGTCGCGCATGCCGTCGGCACCCACGTAGTTCTTGAAGAAGCCGTTCTCGATGGCCTGGCGCAGAATCGTCAGGCCGGCGCTGTTGCCGTAGTGGAAGATCACCAGCGTGTCGGCACCGCCGCGCGCCAGTTCGGCCAGATCCGAGCGGTAGGACGCGCGCTGGTCTTCCTGGCCGGCGTAACCGGCGATGGTGCCGCCGGCCTTCTCGAATTCGTCCTTGAAGCTCTCGGCCAGGCCCTTGCCGTAGTCGTTGTTCACATAGGCGACGGCGACCTTGTCCGTGCCGTTCGCCTTGAGCGTGCGAGCGAGCGCGCGGCCCTGGTAGTCGTCGGACGGCACGGTGCGGAACACCAGGTCCTTGTCATTGATGCCGGTGATCTGCGGCGAGGTGCCGGACGACGTAATCATCAGCACGCCGGCCGGGATCGTTACCGAGTTGGCGGCGGCGAGCACTGCGCCGGAGCAGGCCGGACCCACGATACCGATGGCGCTGGAAAGGTTCACCGCCTTGGTGGCAGCGTCGGTGGCGTTCTGCGGGTTGCAGGCCGAATCGCCGACCACGGCGTTGAGCGTGCCGCCGGCGATGCCGCCCTGGTCATTGACCTGCTTCACGGCAAGCTGCATGGCGTCGATCATGGCCGGGGCCATGCCGGCGATGGGGCCGGTCAGGCCGCCCAGCAAACCGACGGTGACGTCGGCGTGGACCGGTGCGGCAAAGGCCGCGCCGGCCAGAGCGAGTGCGGCAACGAGGCGTTTGGGTTGGCGCATGAGGTGTCTCCTGTTCGCAGTGGATGTCAAGGTGGCCCGCTTCGGGCCGTGGTGTGAATCCTACAACGTCTATGCCGGTCGTGCAGCGCTTCGCGGCTGCTGGCGGGCTTCTCGCGGAAGCACGTCGCGTGCCCCGGGGTTCAGCCCGGTCGCGCCGATGGCTTCCGTTCGTGCCGTGCCGACTCCTCCGGCAATATGCCTTCCGGACGGAAGCGCAGCACCAGTTGCAGCATCAGCCCGACCACGAAAATCCGGACGTACTTGGCCTGGGTGGCGACGTCGGCCGGCAGGCGGTCGGTAAATAGTTCGGACAGCGACCAGATCAGCCAGATCACCACCGCGCCCAGGATGGCGCCGCGGTTGTTGCCCGAGCCGCCGAGGATGAGCATGATCCAGATCAGGAAGGTCGCGATCATCGGATCGATGGCCTCGGGGGTGATGCTGCGGTTGAAATGCACGAACAGCGCACCGGCCAGGCCCATCAGCGCCGAGCCGAAGATGAAGGCTTCCAGGCGGCGCTTTTCGACGTGCTTGCCCATTGCCGCGGCGGCCGCCTCGTTGTCGCGGATCGCCCGCATCATGCGTCCCCAGGGCGCATGCAACTGGCGCTCCACCGCCCAGTACACCACTGCCACGACGGCCACCACCAGCGCCAGATAGGCCGCCTGGGAGGCCATGTAGTCCAGGTCGCCGAAGGGTCGGGGGATGCCGGTGATGCCGCGCGGGCCGCCGGTCAGCCAGTCCTCGCTTTTGATCACCAGGCGGATGATCTCCGCCACGCCGATGGTGGCAATGGCGAGATAGTCCGAGCGCAGGCGCAGGCAGATGCGCCCGATCGGCCAGGCGATTGCAGCGGCGGCGATCATCGCACCCAGCCAGCCGATCAGCACCGGCATCTCGAAGCCGCCCAGCCGGCCGGCGGCCGGGATGCCGGTGAGGATCGCCGAAACGTAGGCGCCCACCGCAAAGAAGCCCGCGATCCCGGCGTTGAACAGCCCGGTAAAGCCCCAGTGGATGTTGAGCGCCAGCGCCAGCAAGGCGTACACGCCGATGAGAATGCCCATGAAGAGGGCGTAGTTGAGCAGACCAGTGAGTTCCATTCAGGCCTCCCGCCGGGGCGACGGTACACAGTCGGCCCTTGGCGAACACATCATCAAGCCGGCGAAGAAACCGGCAACTCCGTTCGTCCTGAGCCCGCCTGAGGGCATTTTCGGCAACGCCTTCGATAAGGCTTCGACAGGCTTGGCCCCAAGGGTATTTGCGTGCCGGCTGAATAACAGGCGTAGTGGTCGTTTCATCTAGAGCACCTTACCCTTGAACAGCCCGCTGGGCCGCAGCAGCAGGATGGCCAGCAGAATCACGAAGGCGGTCGCCATCTTGTACTGGCTGGGCACGATCAGCACCGACAATTCCTCGGCCAGGCCGACGATCAGGCCGCCGACCACCGCGCCTTCCACGCGCCCCACGCCGCCCAGGATGGCCGCGGCGAACATCGGCAACAGCATCGACCAGCCCATCATCGAATTCAGTTCGGTGTTGATGCCGAGCATGAAGCCCGAGGCCGCGGTCAGCGCGCCGACGATGGCCCAGGTGAGCATTGTCACCTGGCGGTTGTCCACGCCCGACAGGCGGGCCAGATCGGGGTTGTCCGACATCGCCCGCATGGCTTTGCCCCAGCGGGTGAACTTCAGGAATGCCGCCAGCCCGGCCACCAGCACCACCACCGTCAACAAGGTGTAGATCTCGCGCGGGCGCAGCAGAATGCCGCCGAAGGAATCCGGGCGCACGATGCCGCGGGCGTAGGTCTGCGGGTCCACTCCCCACACCACCTGAACCACCGAGCGGATCATCAGCGCAATGCCGAGCGAGGCCATCACGGTGAGGATCTTGGGGCGTTTGACGAGGTAGTCGTAAAAGGTGCGATCCACGCCGATCGCGACCACCGCGGTGGCGACCATCGCCAGCGGCAACGCGGTCCAGGGATCCATGCCGGTGCTGACCAGGGCCAGCGCGATAAAGGCGCCCAGCGTGGCCATGTCACCGTGGGCGAAATGGGCGAAGCGCAGAATCCCGAACACCATGGTGATGCCGATCGCGCCGACCGCGTAGATGGAACCGAGCACCAGGCCCGGCACCAGGTAGAAGTTGATGAAATCGATAACCGTCATGTCCTTGTCTTCCTCAGCCGCCCAGGAACATCTGGGCCACTTCGCGATCGGCGAGCAGCGCGGCGCCGGTACCCTCGTGGCGGTTGGCGCCGGTGGCGAGCACGTAGCCGCGGTCGCAGAAGGCCAGCGCCTGCTTGGCGTGCTGTTCGACGAGCATGATCGACACCCCGGAGTCGCGCACGTCGCGCGTGATCTGGAAGATCTGCTCCATGTACTTGGGCGACAGGCCGGCAGTGGGTTCGTCCAGCAGCAACAGCTTGGGCTCGAGCATCAGGGCGCGGCCCATGGCCACCATCTGGCGCTGGCCGCCGGACAGGTCGCCGGCCAGGTTGCGGCGCTTCGCCTTGAGGTCGGGAAACAAGGCGTAGACGCGGTCGTAGGCGGCGGCGAGGTCGCCCTTGCGCAGGAAGGCGCCCATTTCGAAGTTCTCGTGCACCGTCATCTCGCGGAACACGTTGTCCACCTGCGGCACGTAGCAGATGCCGCGCTGCACGATGCGGTTGGGTGCCCAGCCGGTGATGTCGTCGCCGTCGAAGCGGATGCTGCCGCCGCGTACGTTGAGCAGGCCGAACACCGCCTTCATCGCGGTGGATTTGCCGGCGCCGTTGGGGCCGACGATGACGACGATTTCGCGCGGCGCGACGTCGATGGACACACCCTGGAGGATGTCCGCGTCGCCGTAGCCGCCACGGACATCCCGCATGGAAAGCAATGGGGTCATAGATCTTCCTTGGGAAGTTCCTGCTCGCGAGCCTCTTCCAGCTCGGGGTCGAGTTCGGCTTCGGCGCGTGCGGCGGCCGAGGGCGTCTCGCCGAGATAGGCCTCGAGCACGCGCGGATCGCTGCGCACGGTGTGGAAGTCGCCCTGGATCAGCACCTTGCCTTCGGCCATGCACACCACCGGGTCGCACAGCTTCTCGATCATCTCCATGTCGTGCTCGATGAGGATGAAGGTGTAGCCGCGCTCCCGGTTGAGGATCTGGATCTTCTCCTCGAGCTTGCGCAGCAGCGTGCGGTTCACCCCCGCCGCGGGTTCGTCGAGCAGCACCAGCCGGGCCTCGGTCATCATCGTGCGGCCCAGTTCCAGCAGCTTCTTCTGGCCGCCGGAAAGATTGCCTGCCTTCTCGTAGGTGACGTGGGTCAGTTCCAGAAAGGCCAGGGTGTCCATGGCGCGGGCACGGACCGCCTCTTCCGTCTGCCGCACCTTGCCCCAGCTCAGCCAGTTCGCGAACAGGTGTTCGCCCGGCTGTTGCGGCGGAACCATCATCAGGTTCTCAAGCACGGTGAGGCGGTGGAATTCGTGGGGAATCTGAAAGGTGCGGACCAGGCCCTTGTGGAACAGGGCATCGGTGGAGAGGTGGGTGACGTCTTCGCCGAGGAAGTGGAGGGTGCCCGAGGTGGGTTGCAGGGCACCGGCGATAACGTTGAATAAGGTGGTCTTGCCTGCGCCGTTGGGGCCGACCAGTCCGAGAATCTCGCCCTGGCTCACCCGCAGCGAACAGCCGTCGATGGCGTGAAAGCCACCAAAGGCCTTGACGATGTTGTTCAGCTCCAGCATGCCGCTCTCTATTCTTATTGGGCGTCTCGCCAGCGTCACCGTGTCGGCGCCAAGCCGCATGGCCTCGCTGCCTGGGGCCGTTGCCGGGTGCCCGATGTGTGATTTTGTCGCCTCGGCCTGCCCAGCGAGCGGGGCGCGCCGGGTAGGCGCGTGGCTCGACGGAGCTGGCGGGGGCAGACCATACCGCAAACGGCCGTTCCGGCAAAGTTCGGGTGAACCCCTTCAACGGCCGGCGGTGGCGTCAAAGCGCACAAATTACCGGTATTACGCTTAAAAAGCGAGTTCAGCCCGGCCGGCCCGATCCATCGATGTCGGAGCAAGGTCGGGGGCTCACAAGGCATCGCGCGGTGGGCGTCGGGATTCGTCGTCGCTGGCGGCGGCCGAGGTGTCCGGTACCGGTGAGGCCGGTGTGGCAGGGCCCGTTGGCGCGCCGTCCGCGGCGCTGTGGGGCGCCTCAGTGGTCGCCGGCGAGGCCGGGGAGGGGGTGGTGTCCGGCGTGTCGGTGGCCGGCTCCTCAAGCAAGGCCGGTGGTGGCTCTTCCACGTCCTGCACCACTTGCACCGGCGCCGGCGTGGCCGACTCCATGTGGTGTTCCTCCACCGCGGCGGCCATCTCCATCGCGGTTTCGGCGGTGCGGATCATGGGTACGAAGTGGCCCGGTTCCTCCACGATCTCGTCTTGCGAGCCGCGCGCCTGGGTGACCACGTAGAGCGCGAGCGGCACCATGACCGCGGCGAAGAAGGCAGGGATTGCCGCCGCGCCGACCCAGCCCATCAGCGCGCCGGCCAGCGTCGGTCCCACCATCGCGCCGATGCCGTAGAGCAGCAGGATGCCCGCGTTGCCCGACAGGATGTTGTCGTGGGTGAGGTGATCCACCATGTGCGCGACCACGATCGGGTAGATCGCGAACGCCGTGCCGCCGTACAGAAAGGCGGCTACATGCAGTACCAGGTCCACGTGTCCGAACACCGCCATGCAGGCAGCCGCCACGGCCGCGCCGCTGGCGGCCAGGCCCAGCGCGTAGCGCCGGTCATAGCGGTCCGAAAGCCAGCCCAGGGGCCACTGCAACATCGCCCCGCCGATGATCATCACCGACACCAGCAGCGCCACGCCGGCCTCGTCCAGCCCCAGGCGGGTCGCGTACAGCGGGCCCATGGTCCAGAAGGTGCCCATGGTCAGGCCTGATGCCAGCGCTCCGATCACCGCCACCGGAGCCGCCAGCCACAGCTTGCGCAGGGTCAGCCGCGGCGCCTTGGTCACCACCGGCTGGGGGAGCCGGGTGGCGGCGATGGGCATGACCGAGAAGCACACCATCACCGCTGCGATCGAGAACAGCACGAAGGTCGTTGGCGAGGCCAGGTGCAGGAACTGCTGCGCAGCCGCGATCGACACCATGTTCACCACCATGTAGAAGGCGAACACCTGGCCGCGGTGGGCCGGCGCCGTCTGGCTGTTGAGCCAGCTTTCGATCACCGTGTAGAAGCCCACCAGCGCAATGCCGGTGAGCACGCGCAGGCCCACCCACACCCAGGGGTCGAGCACCATCGAATGCAGCAGGATGAAGGCCGCGATGGCCGCGGAGAAGAAGTTCGACGAACGGATGTGGCCCATACGTCGAATCAATTTCGGCACCGCGTAGGTGCCGATGAAAAAGCCCACGAAATACGCCGACCCCATGAAACCGAGCGTCTGGTCGGCAAAGCCCTCGTGGCTGCCGCGCAACGCGATCAGGGTGCTCAGCAGGCCGTTGCCCAGCAGCAGCAGGGCGGTGCCCAGCATCAGCGAGGTGATGGGAAGGAGGTGAGGAAGCATGCTACAGTCTAGCCCGTTGAAAAGGCCTGAAAAGGTATGTGGCGCCGATGCCGCGGCGGCGAATGAGGGGGGCAGTCGGGTGCCTGTCGGTCGATCGCCTCACCGTCCGTCTGGATCGAACCGCCGAAAGCCGGCCCCTTGAAGCGGGCCTTCCGTCCGGCCGCACTTTTCCGGCTGGTAAAAGCCCCGAATTGTACCCGTTCCATAATTCCGTGAGCACTGTCAACCCCGTGGACGGAAGCGATATTTCCGCCATGCCGCAACCCGTTTCGTCACAAGCCTGCTCGCCGCGGCCGCGGCCGCCGCGCCTGCGTTCCTTCGTCGACCGCTGCCGCCAGGTCGCCCTGTTCGAGCTCGGCGGCCTGCTGCTGATCACGCCGCCGTTCGCCTGGTTGAGCGGTGTGCCGATTACCGAGTCCATCGCGCTGCTGGCGATGTTGTCGCTCATCGCGGCGATATGGAACGGCAGCTACAACACCAGCTTCGACTGGATCGAAGGCCGTCTCACCGGCCGCAGCGCCGACCGCCGGCCGCTGCGCCTGCGGGTGGTGCACGCCATCGGCTTCGAGGTGGGTTTGTTCGCCATGACCTGGCCGGTCATCGTGTGGTGGACCGGCATGGGCTGGATGGAGGCCTTCGTCGCCGACATCGCCCTGGCGCTCACCTACGTGATCTATGCCTTTGCGTTCAATCTTGGCTACGACCGCCTGTTCCCGATTGCGCAGTTCGAGGGGGGCGAGGGCTGCGACGCGTCGCCATCCGTTGCCGCTGCCGCGGCTGATTCAGCGCTGGCCGTTGCCCCCGGCGGTCCCGCCCGCGGCTGCGGCCCGGACGCGCCGCTCGATCTCGCGCTGGCGGCGCAGCCCCGCTCCGGACATGGCTGAATCCACCCGTCCCGGCGCGGCCATCGCGTCGTCCAGCCAGGCGTCCTTGTCCATGGCAAGCGAGGCGGCGGCCTTGGAATACGGCGTCGACCTGCGGCCCTACAACACCTTCGGCCTGCCCGGCCGCGCACGTGCCCTGCTGCGCGTGCGTTCAGCCGGGCAACTGGCGCGCATCGCCGCCGCCACCGCGGATGGGGGAGCCGTGATGGTACTGGGCGGTGGCAGCAACATCGTGGTCGGCGGCGATGTCGATGCCCTGGTGCTGAAGATTGAGATTCCCGGGCGTCGCCTGATCGAAGAGACCGACGACGCCTGGTACGTGGAGGCCGGTGCTGGCGAGCCGTGGCATGACTTCGTCCGCTGGACGCTCGCGATGGGATGGGGTGGTCTGGAAAATCTCTCGCTCATCCCCGGCACCGTAGGCGCCGCGCCCATCCAGAATATCGGCGCCTACGGGTTGGAACTGGCGGAGCGCTTCCACCACCTGGATGCAGTCGATTTGCGCAGCGGCACGCACCTCCGTTTCCTGCGCGAAGAATGTGCGTTCGGCTACCGCGACAGCGTGTTCAAGCAGGCCGAGGCCGGCCGATGGGCCGTCGTCGCCGTCACCTTCCGCCTGCCCCGCCCATGGCAACCAGTCACCCGCTACGCCGAACTGGCGCGCGAACTCGACGCCCGGCGGGCGCAGGCGCCGGCCGATGCCGCCGTTCCGGGGGCGACGGCGGTGTCCGACGCGGTCATCGCCATCCGCCGCCGCAAGCTGCCCGACCCCGCCCAGATCGGCAACGCCGGCAGCTTCTTCAAGAACCCGGTGGTCGATGCCGCCACCGCCGCCCGCCTGCAGGCCGCCCACCCCGGCATGCCCTGCTACCCGCAAGCGGACGGCAGCACCAAGCTCGCCGCCGGCTGGCTCATCGAGCAAAGCGGCTGGAAAGGCCGCGACCTGGGCCCGGTCGGCTGCTTCGAGCGCCAGGCCCTGGTGCTGGTCAATCGCGGTGGCGCCCGTGGCAGTGACGTTCGCCGCATCGCCGATGCCATCCAGGCCGACGTGCATGCCCGTTTCGGCATTGCACTGGAGCCCGAGCCAGTGTTTGTGTGAGCGCTGCGGCGCGGTCAATCGCGTTCGTAGAGCAAGTCGTTGAGCAAGGTCGCGGGCGCTTATCCGCGAGTTTGCCGCAATCCCATCTTGCAGAATGCTTGAGCCAGCGCCTTGCTGCAGCCGCGCGCCGTGACGCCGATCTTCGACCACGGGCTGACACTGGTTGTCGTTGGCTGCGGTGCGCCTGCGCGCCTGCACTGCACGTAGGCATACGGCCGTCGGCCCGGTGTCGCCCGCCTGGCGGTCGCATCGCGTATGATTCGGGAAAGCCTCCGAAAAGCTATTCAATAATCTATTCATCAAGCTATTCGGCAACTGTTCCTGGACTGCTTCCAACCATGGCCGACCATGCTGACACACTACGCTTGCACCTCGCAAAAGGGCCGCTGACAGCCAAGAAAATCGCAGACTACATGGAGGTCAGTCAGCCCACGGTGTCACGAACGATTGCCGTGCTGGGTGACGAGGTGCTTCGTTTCGGTGCGGGGCCTTCTATTCAATACACCCTGCGTGATACCACGCGGGGCTTCGGCGCCATTCCCGTCCATCGCGTCGCCGCCGACGGTACGCTCCATCGCCTGGGGGTGCTCGTGCCGGTGCGGCCGGAGGGGTTCGTCATGCGCGAGGAAGAAGGCGGCGCGCGCCACAGCCATGGCTTGCCCTGGTGGCTGATGGACATGTGTCCGCAGGGTTTTCTGGGGCGCGCCTATGCGGAACGTCACGCCGCCACCCTGGGGCTGCCCCCGCGGTTGTCCGAATGGAGCGATGCCCACATGTTGCGTGCGCTGATCGCGCACGGCCACGACGTCGTCGGCAATCTGCTGCTCGGAGACCTTGCCCGCCAACGCTTCCTCGAAGCCCCGCCACCGGCGTCCGTCGATCCGGCGGATTATCCGCGGTACGCCGAAATCGCTGAACGCGGTGACCTTCCCGGGTCGTCCGCCGGCGGGGAGCAGCCCAAGTTCGCCGCGTTTGCCGAGCGCCATGTGTTGGTCAAGTTCACCGCCGCCAACGACAACCCCATCTCGTGTCGTTGGCGCGATCTGCTGGCCGTGGAGCATCTTGCCGCACAGGTATTGCGGGCAGCGGGCGTGCCCGCTGTCGATTCGCGCCTGCTCGATATCGGCGGCCGGCGCTTTCTCGAAGTCGATCGTTTCGATCGCGTCCGTGCCTTCGGGCGCCGCGCCGTGTACTCGCTGGCTGCGCTGGAGGCTGAGTTCGTTGGCGATGCCCGCGCCCCGTGGCCGGTGCTGACCCGGAAGCTCGCCTCGCAAGGTGTCATCACTGCACAGGCCTCCGAACGCAGCGCACTGCTCTACGCCTTTGGTACGCTCATCGGCAATACCGACATGCACAACGGCAATCTGTCATTCGTCGCCGACGGCGGCCGGCCCTACGACCTCGCACCCGCCTATGACATGCTGGCCATGGGGTTTGCACCGAGGGCGTCCGGTGCACTGCCGGACCGGCTCCCACCCCTGCGCCTGCATCCGGAAGTATCGGCGCAGGCGTGGCGGTGTGCGCTTGAACTGGCAGACCTGTTGCTGAATGCGATGCGTGCTGAAGCACGTTTATCCGCCGACTGGCAGGCCTGTCTGGCAGCGATGACCCGGCATCTCGACGATGCGCGCGCAATGATCGGGCGCCTGGGCTGAGTGCGGCAGATCCGACGCGGCCGGTGCGAACCGTGGGCCGCATAGCGGGCGGTCATGCGACGTCATGGAGAAACGCCGCTACCGCGTCCAGCACCGCTTGCGGTCGTTCGCGGTGTGGCACGTGGCGGGTGTCCGGCAGCACCAGCACGCGGGTGGGGCCGCCGGCGAGGGTGCCGATACGCTCGGGATGGCGCGGCGTGCCGTACTCGTCTTCGGCGCCGTGTAGCGCCAGGGTGGGGCAGCGCACGGCGGGAAGCACCGGGTCGAGCGACCAGGATGCGAACTCGGGGTGCAGCCAGGAGCCGATCCAGGCGTCGAGCACCCAGGCAGCCTTGGTGCCGTGGTATTTCTCCAGTCGGGCGAGTTGGTCGGGTTGGCGGAACAGTTCGCGGGCCGCTTCGATCCCCTGCACGGTCCGCGCTTCGACGAAGGCCTGGGCCGACTCGGTGATTAGCGCAAGACAGGCCTCGGGATGGCGGGCGGCGCAGTTCACCGCCATGCCGCCGCCGACACTGTGGCCGAACAGCACGCATGTTTCGATAGCCAGCGCCCGGCGCAGCGCGGCGAAGCCTTCTTCCGCCTCGCCGGCGACGAAATCCAGTGCCAGCCGCGCCGGGTGCGGGTCGGAGCGGCCGAAGCCGAGCCGGTCGTAGGCGATGACCGGGCGCGCGCTGTGCAGGCACAGTGCGGCCGGGAACTCGCGCCACAGCTCGACACTGCCCAGGGAGTCGTGAAACAGCACGATGGGCGCACGGACGGTGGGCGAGGGCGGCGACCAGATGCGCACGAACAGCCGGCCTTGGTCACCGGCAATGAAGCGGTCTTGGAGAGTGGGCTGCAAGGGCATGGGGTGGCGGCGTTGGGGGGCGTGGGAAGGCGGCCGGAATCGATACGGGTCTCCATGTTATCAAGCCACCGCGCCATGACCGGGTGGGTGCGCAGTACCACATGGGTCGGGTTCAGGACAGGCGGTCCACCCGCAGTCGCTCACGCTCGTCGAACAGCCGCCGGCTGCCTGCCATGACGGCGGCGAGGGTGCCGAAGCCGGTGCCCGCGGTGACGGCGAACATGATCAGGATCTGGTACTTCACTGCCAGCGCAGGCGCGCTGCCTGCGAGGATCTGGCCGGTCATCATGCCGGGCAGGCTGACCACGCCTGCCGCGGCCATGGCGTTGATGGTGGGGACCAGGCCGCTGCGGATGGCGTCGCGGCGGATGTCGGCGATGGCAACCTGCCAGGGTTCGCCCAGCATCAGGCGCGACTCGATCGCCGCGCGCTGGCGCCATACCGTATCGGTGAGGCGGTCGAGCGCGAGCGCCACCCCGGTCATCGTATTGCCGAGCAGCATGCCCAGCAGCGGAATGGCGTACTGCGGGGTGTACCAGGGTGTGGGGCCGATGACCACGGTCAACGCCAGAACGGTGACGGTAAAGGACGACACGAACATCGACAGCGTGCCGATGCCGAAGGCCCAGCCGCCGCGCAATCGGCGCTTTTGCCGGACCATGACCTCGCGCCCGGCAATCAGCAGCATGGCGAAGGCCATCAGCGCGACCCAATGCAGTGCCTTGGCGGCGAACAAGACTTCCAGCACCAGTCCGATCAACGCCAGTTGCACCACCGTGCGCAGCGCGGCGACGAGCAGGCTTGCGCTCATGCCAAGCCGGGCCACGTGGGTACAGGCGGCCAAGGCCAGCACCAGCAGCGCGGCCAGCCCGAGCTGCCACCACGAGAGGGCGATGACGTTCACGCGACGCGCTCCAGCCGGCTGCCGGCAATGCGGTAATGACGATCGGCGACGCGGTGGATCTGCCCGGTGTCGTGCGCCACCCACAGCAACGGCAAGCCGCGATCCACCGCCAGGTGCTTGAGCCAGCGCTCGGTGCGCAAGGTGGTGTCGGCGTCCAGGTTGGCGGTGGGTTCGTCGAGCAACAGGGCACGGGGATTGCGGGCGACCGCCCGCAGCAGCGACAGTCGCTGCTTTTCGCCGGAAGACAGGCGGCTGACCTGCCAGCTCAGCGCGTCTGCGTCGAAGCCCAGCGCCGCCAGTCCCTCGTCCGGTACGCCAGCAAAGTGCTCGCCCACCGTGTCGAACCACCACTGGCTTTCCGCCGGCACCATCATCACCTGCGCCCGCCAGCCGTGGCCGCTGGCCGCCCGCTGCTCAAGCTGCCCCAGCGCAACCCGTCCGGTGTGGGCGTCGAGGTCGGCAACGGCCCGCAACAGACGGGACTTGCCTGACCCTGATGGCCCCGACAGGCATACCGTCTCGCCCGCTGCGATGGTCAGCGAGACACCGGTCAGAAGACCGATTGAGAGGTCGTCCAGCGTCAGGTCGGTGCGGTCTTCGGGCATGGGGGGCGGCGCGCCGTGGTGCGTTGGTCCGGTGCCGGTGCACTATACGCGCGCCAGGCGATGGCACGGCCCTGGACAGGCCGGGCAGTCGGCCTGGTCGAACGGCCGACCGCCCGGCTATTGGCGCCGCCGTCTCAAGCCCTGGCGAGCCTGAAACGTGAGGTGTGCTCGCGCATCACGCTCGCAATCCGCTCCAGGTCGGCGGCGGTACGCACGTTGTTGGTCACCTGGCTGGCCACTTGTTCTGCGGTCTCGGTGACCTGCCTGAAGTTTGACGACAATGCCTGGATGCTCGAATGCTGCGCGTCCGTGGTTCTGACCACCTCGGCGGCCTGGGTGAGCGAGTCGGTCGCCTGGCGATTGATGTCCGAGAGCATTCTGGAGGCTTGTTCCGACAGTTCGAGCCCCTTGTCCACTTGGGGTACGGCCGTCGCCATTGCGTCCGCCGCCTTCTGCGTGTCGCGCTCGATGACCTTGATGACCTCGGCGATCTCGCTGGTCGCAAGCGAGGTGCGCTCGGCAAGCTTGCGTACTTCGTCCGCGACCACGGCGAATCCTCGACCCGTCTCGCCCGCCCGGGCGGCCTCGATCGCGGCGTTGAGGGCGAGGAGGTTGGTCTGGTCGGCAATTTCGCGGATGACGCCGGCCGCCCCGGAAATCTTCTCCGAACCCTGCCTGAGGTTGCTGATCTGTTCGGATGAGGTGGCCACGGTGGCCGCGATCTTGCTCATCTCGGCACCCGCACGCTCCACCAGCGCGATTCCCGCCTCGGAAAGCTCGGTGGTCTTGCGCGAGTTCTCTTCGGTTCTGCGGGCCAGCGCCACGATCTCATCCATGCCCGCAGCCATGTGGTCGATCTTCTCGGCCGACTCCTGGGAATACCCGGTTTGTTTGAGCGCCTGCTCGCTGACTTCGCGTGCCGACTTGCCCAGTGTTTCGGACTGCGCCACGAGATTGCTCGCGATGCTTCCCATTTCGCCGAAAATCGAGCTCAACTGGCCCTGCATGCTGCCCATTGCGCCAAGCATGCTTTCGGGATGGCGGGTGTGAATGCGCGAGGTCAGGTCGCCATTGGCGATGGAGCGCACCATGTGCGCCGCCTGCTCAGGCTCGCCGCCAAGTGAACGGACGAGACTGCGCGCGATCAGCGTTGCAATGACAGTTCCCAGCAGAATGGCGATACCGCAAAGAATGAGCATGAGTCGAGCGAAGTCGCCAGCTGTGTCCCGCGCGCGTTCGGTTGCGATCTGGTTCTTGGCCTCCTGCATGTCGATGAATACGTTGATTGCAGCAAGCCATTCGGTGAAGCTGGGGGCAGCCTGTTGCAGTAGCAGTGTCAGCGCTTCGTCGTCCCGCCCCGAGTTGCGAAGTTCGATGACCCGCTCGATCTGGGGAAGGGTCTTTGCTTCGATCGCCTTGATCCTTGCGAGGGCCTCACGCTCATCGGCACCAACGCTGTCTAGCGCAGAGAAGAGCTTGTCGAGGTCCGTCGCCGAACGGGTATAGAAGGCCGCAAGGGCGGCAATTTCGTCTGCTGCCCTTCGGACGCCGGCGCTGTCGCGATGCAGCACGACATCCCGCAGGCTGATTGCTCGGTCATGAACACTTCCACGGAAATTGATTGCGTAGCGCTGCTTGACTGCGTTTACGTCGGTGATTTCCGTCAGGTCTCGGTCAATCTTCCTGACTTCCACAATTCCGACTGCGGTCACGATGATCATCAAAGATATGACGGTTCCGAATCCAAGCCCGAGCCGTTGGGTAATCGTAAGCTTCATGAAGCGAGTCCTAGATGGGTGACGATGTGATTTCTGTCGATGCGTCTGGATGATGGACCGCTGGCACGTCTTGCTTGGTCGTGCGGAGAGAGTGAAGGGTCAGTCATCGCTCGTGGAACGCGTGGCATGGTAGGACTTCGCCAACTGCACGAATGAGAAATAGAGCACAAAACCCCCGGCGGCCACCCAAAATCCCCCAGTGATGGCCACTTCAAAATCCCCCAGTTGCTGACCGTCGGAGGTCAGGCCCGGTGATGCGCCGGGAGTAACGACAGGACATCATCCGCGCCCT
>JBKBMG010000055.1:0-34648 GCA_046295975.1 Rhodocyclaceae bacterium | reverse complement strand
GAGGGCGCGGATGATGTCCTGTCGTTACTCCCGGCGCATCACCGGGCCTGACCTCCGACGGTCAGCAACTGGGGGATTTTGAAGTGGCCATCACTGGGGGATTTTGGGTGGCCGCCGGGGTTGAGCGAGTGCTTTGTCACAGAAGCACGAACGGCGGCTCTTGGCCGACATGAGCTACCTGTCATGCCATTGCTTCAACATAGACGAGCGCCATCGACCTGCAAGTGAAATGTGCATCTTTTGAATTTTGAGTGGGTGAACTGGGCTTCAAAGACGGTGGAGCTGGCTGGGTCAAGGGCGGGCGCAGCCCGGCGAAGCGGACCCTTGACGCGGGCAGCTTACTAATACATGCATAAGTTAGCGGACATTCCTTGCCGGGATGCGATAATGCGGCATGAGCAAGAGAGACGGTCGTTCGATATCGCACGAGGCGATGGAGGAGACTCGGATTCGGGCCGTGCAGCGGGTCGAAGCCGGCGAATCTCCGGAAGTGGTCATTCAGGCGCTGGGATTTTCGCGTGGTCGAATCTATGAATGGCTTGCGTGCTACCGGGAAGGTGGGCTTGAGGCACCCCGTGCGAAGCCTGTTCCCGGTCGAACGCCCAAGCTCGATGGCAAGGCGCTGGATTGGCTTTACCGCACGATCACGATGTCCAGTTCCGAGCAGTTCAAGTTCGAGTTTGCCTTGTGGACCCGGGCGATGGTGAGAACCTTGATCCGACAACAGTTCGGCGTGGCGTTGTCCGAGGTGAGCGTGGGCCGGCTGCTCAGAAAGCTGGGCTTGTCGCCCCAGCGCCCGCTGGTGCGGGCCTACCAACGCGATCCGGAGCTCGTGTCGGACTGGATCACGAACGAATTCCCGCGTATTCGTGCCGAGGCCAAGGCCGTTGATGCGGAGATCTTTTTCGCTGACGAAGCTCAGGTCCGTTCTGACTACCATAGCGGAACCACTTGGGCGCCGACCGGGCAAACGCCCATCGTCAAGGGCACCGGCGCGCGGTTCAAGGTGAATCTGATCTCGGCCATCAGCCCGAAAGGACAGTTGCGCTTCATGAGTACCGAAGGCAACGTTACGGCAGACGTATTCATCGAATTCCTCAAGCGGCTGATCAATGGGCGCGAGAAGCCCGTGTTTTTGATCGTTGACGGCCACCCCGTCCATCGCAGCGCCAAGGTCAAAGCTTTCGTCGAGAGAACAAAGGGGCGCTTGCGCCTGTTCAGGCTTCCGTCCTACGCCCCCGACCTGAACCCTGATGAACACGTCTGGGCTCACCTGAAGCACCACAAGATGGGACGCAGCATCATCAAAGGCCCCAACCAGATGAAAAAAATCGCCGTCGGATTCCTGCGTTCATTGCAGAAAATGCCCGACCTTGTGCGTGCTTTTTTCCGGCACCCAAGCACACGGTACATAATTGCGTGAATGTCCGCTTACCAACGTACGGGTTAGTAACCGCTACCCTTGAGGGCTCGTGGCAGGCAAAGCCTTGCGCCGCCTGCCCCCGAGCCCGTCCGGCGGAGAGGACTGCTCTTCCTATGGGGTTGCGTTCGGGGCGGCATGAAACGAAGAAGGTCGCCCAGCGGCATCCGCAACCAACCCACTCGTTTTTCAAAAGAGCCTGAAATGTAACGGTCACCGGCAGCTTGTGGCCGTGAGCGTGAGTACGAAGCCGTGCCAAGAAGCTGACATGCGCTACGCGCGCCAAGCAGGCCAAGGTCCGCTGTCAGCGAAGTCCGGCAACTCACACTGCCGGCCAGTTCCTGACCTTCGCGTGTGACGGCTTTCGAGCAACGGGGGTGTTGAGCGCCTTTGGTCAAGTGAATCTAGATGTCCTCAATGCGCGCAGATACCATATGCCGCGGTGGACGTTGGCGCGGCTAACCAGAATTGTGCGCAGCCAATTCGGCCCGGTGCACAGGTCGCCGCATAGGCGTACTACTTGCGCGTAGGCGAGTGTAAGGCTGGCGGGGCCGCGACATTGGGTGCCTGCTTCCGGAAGCAAGGCAACCGTCAATCTGCGGTCGTGTGACGATCCCAAACGACAAACGACAAACGACAAGCACATCGTACAGGTATAGTGGCCAATGGCAGGAACAAGACGGTTCATCAAAGTATTTCTTGCTTCTCCAGGTGATCTAGCTGAAGAACGCAAAGTTGCCAAAGTGATCGTTGACGAGTTCAACAGTCAGTTGGCGGACGCGCTCGGATATCAAGTAGAGCTGGTTGGCTGGGAAGACACGCTGCCCGGCATCGGCCGGCCGCAAGCGATCATCAATCGCGATCTTGATGGATGCGATCTCTTTGTTGGCATGCTTTGGAAGCGTTGGGGCACGCCGCCGGGGACCGAGCCCTACACGTCCGGTTTCGAGGAAGAATTCAGGCGGTCGATGACGCGAAACGCGAAAGAGGGTCGACCTGAGATCAACCTCCTGCTGAAGGATCTTGACGCCGCGTCGCTAGCCGACCCGGGCGATCACCTCAAGAAGGTCATCGCATTCAAAGAGCAAGTCTTTGCCGAGAAGAAGCTGTTGGCGGGGACCTTCGCGGACGTGCGAGACTTCGAAGGAAAGTTCCGCAAGTGCATTCAGGGATACGTCATCGCAATTGCCAACAAGGACAAAGCGTCAGAGTCCGAGAAAGACCAAGCACCTGCTGCCGAGGCGCAAACCACGCCGGCGAACGAGCCAGGGCCGACGACGCCACTGTCCGTCGAAGGTGCACGATTCTTGCGGGCTTTCTTGGTCACTGCCGAGAAGGCGACCGACGAGCATCCACTCGCTGCCGACGACGTTGCGCGGGTTCGATTGCTTTCCATCATCGCGGCGGTCCACGGTAACGATCTGCAATCGCTGGGATCGCACGACGCGAATCTTCTTTTTAAGGCGCGGACGAGGTTTGAGTTCGGCAGGCGCGAGCTCAGCGGGCTACTTGACGACGGCTTGGTGCACTTCAAACACAAGAACGTGCCGCTTTGGCACTGGATTGCAGCGGTCGACGGTTTCAAGAACAACATACTGTCCATTTGCTCTACGGTCGGCACGACCGACCTGCGTGCCGGCGCGCTGAGAGCCATGCGCCTGATCGCGGAACCGATCGTCGAGCAGGAGCACTTGGGCCGTAAGGAGATCGTTCCGCTGTGGTTTGCCAAAGCGGCCGAAAACGAAGTGCGCGTGGCAGCTTTGGAATATCTGAGCGAATGTGGTCAGCCGTCAGACCTGCCCATTATCTATGAAGAGTTCGGCCGGAACGAGACACAGACGACCAGCGCTGCAGCCAACGCCATCATCCGCATTTCGCTGCGTGACGATCGCCGCGTGGCCCTGGAGGCGCTCTACGCCATGCAGCCCAGCACGGTGAAGCAGGATCTGCTCGACGCGCTGTTCAGCCACGATGCCGAATTTGACGATGAGATCTTGGTGCGCGGACTCAGTCATCGCAACGTGTTGGTAAGAACCACAGTGGTCAAGTTGTTGCAGAAGCGGCGGGCGCTGGTCGCGAGCCTCGCCGAAACGTTGCTCAACGATAGCAATGCGGAGGTGCGCTTTGAAGCGCTGCAGGCGCTTGTCGCCAGCGGCCGGAGCTATTCCGTTGAACAGGCGAAAGCCGTCCTTGTACGCAAGAGCCCGGCTCGGACGGGGCTTGGATTGTCCGCCATGAGCCAGACCGATACGGAAGGTGAGGCCGTTTTGGAGCGTTACACCGAGCAGTTCTTTGATAGTTTGACCGTCGCGCAGCTCGAAGAAGAAGACCGATCGTCGATCTTCGACCAGAGCGCCTACTTCGCGCTGATCCGTCGCGATTTCAGGCTGCGCGGCGATGACCTGCGTAAGGCCGTGGCTAATCAGTTTGTGGATCGTTTTGAGTCGTTGCTGGAGGAAATGGTTAGGCGGTATGGACCGCAGGCTGACCTTATCGAGAAGACCCGCTCACTTGGGAAGTATTTGCGCAGCACGTTTACTCGCAACGGCTTGGACATCATCTGCAGCAGACTCGACGCGGCTGACCTGCCGCTCGTTCGATCGATGCTTGAGAGTGGCGGTGTCGACTATTCAGCCGCAGACCTTCGATACCTAGCGAAGTTCGGTCAATGGTGCGACATTCCCTTGGTGATCGCATCGCTAGACCGGCCCGACTACGGTCGAAAGTACTCATCGCTGCTTTCGATTGCGAGTAGCACTAAGTACGAGGATGTGGCGCACACGCTCTACGCGCTCGGCAAGCATAGGCTCAACGACCTTCTGGCGACCACGATGCCTGGATACCTTTTGGCGCGCATCATCCCACTGATATCCGACAAGGCCTTCCAAGGACTTGCCGACGCCGTCATAGTTCCGCTCATGCGGTCGGAGAATGAGGACGTGCGAAAGTCGGCTTCGCTCAAGTACGTCCGCGCTTTTCCGCGCCGCAGGGTGAAGCGGTTTCTTGATGAGTACATGGCTGCCGATCATGTCTACTACAACGTCATTCATTGGTTTGACTTCGGCATATCCGTCCCGAGAGACAGAATGCTGCGCGCAGCCGGGAAGGCGTTGGCAGATGGGTAATCCTGGGGCTAGATAGGATTTGCGAGCAGTTCACTCACCGAGAACGATGGACGGCACTGCGCAACTGATGATGTCGCCACTGAAGTTCATGCGGCGGCTGGCCGCGCGGGTGATGGACGCCCGGAGCCGGGCGCGATCTCCTCAAGCGAGCGACCGCTTGGCGGCGGTCAAGTCCGGCGCTCGGATGACCGGTTTGGGTCGGTAGTTCCAGTTCGCAGGATGGAGAAGCTGTCGTTCGCCGTCGCCTGACCGTCGAACGGCAGGTGACCGACACATAGCGCCCTGACTGCACCCGTCAAGCACCGGCAGCTCAGGCCGATCTGCTGCCCCCACCCCTTACACCGCATCGCTCTCAAACCGGTAGGACACCAGCGATTCGACATCGACACCGGTGTTCAACGGCCGGCCGGCGGGTGGGAAGGCGCGCTGGACGCAGTCGTTGCGGGGGCAGACGCGGCAGCCAGGGCCAATCAGTGCGATGTCGCGTGGTGCCGCGAGGTCGTGGCCGTCGGCATAGACGAGTTGCTGCGCGTGAGAGAGATCGCAGCCCAGGCCGATGGCGAACAACTTGCGCGGTGCGCGGAAGGCGCCGCCGCCGCGTGAGATGGTGCGCGCAATGCCAAAGAAGCGCGTGCCGTCGGGCATTTCCGCAAGCTGGGTGAGTATCTCGCCGGGGCGGGTGAAGGCTTCGTGCACATGCCACAGCGGGCAGGCGCCGCCGTGGCGGGCGAAGTGAAAGGCGGTGGCGCTCTGGCGCTTCGAGATGTTGCCGGCCTGGTCTACCCGCACCAGGTAAAACGGCACGCCGCGCGCGCCACTCCTTTGCAGCGTTGACAGGCGATGGCAGACGGTCTCGAAGCCCACAGCGAAGCGCCGCTGCAGGCTTTCCAGGTCGTAGCGGCTGGCGCGCGCGGCGGCTAGAAAGTCGCCGTAGGGCAGCAGAAGCGCGCCGGCGAAGTAGTGCGCCAGGCCCTGGCGGGCAAGCGCGCGGTTCTGTTCGTCGACGACACCGGCGGCGATGATTTCTGCGTCAATGAGTTCGCCGTGTTCGATCAGCGCCCACTGGGTGGCAAGCTGGAAGGCCTGCTGCGCGTCGGACAGCCCGGCGGCGACGTCCAGCCGGCGGCGGCGGGCGTCGAAGCGGCGCAGCACGCCCCCTGCTTCCGCATCGATGATGCACACCTCGATACGCTGGCGTTCGAGCAGGGCTGAGCGCAGCGCGGCGCTGCGTTCGCCTGGGCGCAAGCCGAGTTGTCCGGCGAGCGCTTCGGCCGCGACATCGAGCGCATCGATGTAGTTGTTGCGGCGGTTGAAGAAATCGCGCACCGCCTCGTGCGGCAGCACCGCGAGTGGGGTGGCGAGCTGGTCGCCGTAGACGCGATCGAGCAACTGCGCATATTCCTCCCGCAGGCGGTGATGGCGCTCGGCCAGGTTGACCAATGCGCTCGCCGCCTCCGGTGTCTGCTCGACGATACGGGCAAGTTGTGCCGGGGCAATGTTCTCGCCGATCAGCTCGCGGTCACGGCACAGCGCCATCAGTTCGCCGAGCAGGCGCTTGTCCTGCTCCTCGGAGAATTCTGCGATGTCGCAGTCGAACACCTCGACGAGCTTCAGCAGCACCGCGGCGGTGACCGGGCGCTGATTGTTCTCCAACTGGCAGACATAGCTCAGCGAAATGCCCAGTCGACTGGCCATCGTGCCTTGGTTCAACCCGGCCTGCTCCCGCAAGCGGCGCAGGCGGGCGCCTATGAAAAGCTTTCGACTCACGCGGTCCCCTCCGGCCATTCACAAGATTAACAAAAATGCGCTTTGTCTTGCGAATTGATTCGCAATTATTCGCTGCTACATCAATAGCTTATTGATGTCTTGTGAATGTGTAAATACGATCTGAGATGACGGCGCGAACAGGCGTGCCGACTCATAGCCGCCAACGAGGAGGAGAACTCATATGACCCAAGCGTCCCATACTGTGCCCACTGTCAAGTTGCTGATCAACGGCGAATTCGTCGAGTCGCGTACCAGCGAATGGCGCGACGTGGTCAACCCGGCTACCCAGGAAGTACTCGCGCGCGTGCCGATGGCGACCGCGGACGAACTGCATGCCGCGGTCGCGGCAGCGAAGAAGGCGTTCGAAAGCTGGAAGAAGACATCCATCGGCGCGCGCGCACGCATCTTCCTCAAGTACCAGCAGTTGATCCGCGAGAACATGAAGGAGGTCGCAGCGATCCTCACCGCGGAGCAGGGCAAGACGCTGCCTGACGCCGAGGGCGACGTCTTCCGCGGTCTCGAAGTGGTCGAACACGCGGCCAACATCGGCACGCTGCAACTCGGCGGGCTGGCCAACAACGTGGCCACCGGTGTTGACACCTACACCCTGCTGCAGCCGATCGGCGTGTGTGCGGGCATCACGCCGTTCAACTTCCCGGCGATGATCCCGTTGTGGATGTTCCCGATGGCAATTGCCTGCGGCAACACCTTTGTGCTCAAGCCTTCTGAGCAGGATCCGATGTCCACGATGAAGCTGGTGGAGCTTGCGGTCGAGGCCGGGATTCCGCCCGGTGTGCTCAACGTGGTGCATGGCGCGGTCGAGGTGGTCAACGGCATCTGCGACCATCCGGACATCAAGGCGGTGTCCTTCGTGGGCTCCACCCGTGTCGGCACGCATGTGTACAACCGTGCCAGCCTCGCCGGCAAGCGCGCGCAGTGCATGATGGGCGCCAAGAACCACGTCGTGGTGCTGCCCGACGCGCACAAGCAGCAGACCCTCAACGCACTGGCGGGCGCCGGCTTCGGCGCTGCCGGTCAGCGTTGCATGGCGTCGTCGGTGGTGGTGTTCGTCGGCGAGTCGGCGCAGTGGCTGCCGGAACTGGTCGAGCGCGCCCGTGCGCTCAAGGTCAACGCCGGACACGAGTTGGGGGCCGATCTCGGGCCGGTGATCTCGCCTTCCGCAAAGGCGCGCATCCTCGAGTTGATCGAGTCGGGCGTGGAAGACCGCGCGACCCTCGAACTGGACGGGCGCACCCCGGATGTCGCCGGCTATCCCAACGGCAACTTCGTCGCACCTACGCTGTTCTCCGGAGTCAGGCCCGGCATGCGCATTTACGACGAGGAGATCTTCGGGCCGGTGCTGTGCACGATGGCAGTCGACACCCTCGACGATGCGATCGCGCTGATCAATGCCAACCCCAATGGCAACGGCACGGGCGTGTTCACCCAGTCCGGCGCGGCAGCGCGCAAGTTCCAGGAAGAGATCGACGTTGGCCAGGTGGGCATCAACGTGCCCATTCCGGTGCCAGTGCCGCTGTTCTCCTTCACCGGTTCGCGCGGCTCCAAGCTGGGGGATCTGGGGCCCTACGGCCGGCAGGTGATCCTGTTCTACACCCAGACCAAGACCGTTACCGCGCGCTGGTTCGACGACGACGTGGTGGCCCCGGTCAACACCACGATCAGCCTCAAGTAAGACCTGACGGAGCATCGCCATGGACTTCGAACTTTCCGAAGACCAGCGCGCCTTCCGCGACACCGCGCGCGAATTCGCCGAACGCGAGTTCGCTCCCCACGCGGCGCGCTGGGACGCCGAGGCCGAGTTTCCGCGCGAAGTCCTGCGCCATGCGGGGGAACTCGGCTTCTGCGGACTCTACGCACTGGAGGCATACGGCGGCCTGGGCCTGCCGCGGCTGGACGCCAGCATCGTGTTCGAGGAGCTCGCCGCCGCCTGCCCGTCGACCACCGCCTACCTCACCATCCACAACATGGCGACCTGGATGGTCACCCGCTTCGCACAACCGGCGGTGGCCGCCGAGTGGGGCGCTCGACTGGCCTCCGGCGAATGGCTGGCGTCGTACTGCCTGACTGAGCCGGGTGCTGGCTCGGACGCCGCTGCGCTCACTACCCGCGCCAGGCGGCAAGGTGAAGACTACGTGCTCGACGGCACCAAGGCCTTCATCTCCGGCGCCGGCGCCACAGATGCGCTGGTGGTCATGGCACGCACGGGTGAGGCGGGACATAAGGGCATCTCCGCCTTCCTGGTGGCGGCCGACAGCCCGGGCATCGAGTATGGCAAGAAGGAGCACAAGATGGGCTGGAACAGCCAGCCCACGCGCAGCATCGCCTTCGACGCCGTGCGCGTACCGGCCAGCCAGCGCCTGGGAGCGGAGGGCGAAGGATTCGCCATCGCGATGAAGGGGCTCGATGGCGGGCGCATCAACATCGCGACCTGCTCGGTCGGCGCCGCACAAGGGGCTCTGAACGCTGCGCTTGCCTATGTGCACGAGCGTCGCCAGTTCGGCCGTCCGCTGGCGGACTTCCAGGCCCTGCAGTTCAAGCTTGCCGACATGGCCACCGAACTGGTCGCGGCGCGCCAGATGGTGCGCCTGGCCGCCAGCCGGCTGGACGCCGAAGCCGACGATGCCACCTTGTACTGCGCCATGGCAAAACGCCTGGCCACCGACCTGGGTTTTACGATTTGCAACGAGGCGCTGCAAATCCACGGCGGCTACGGCTACATCCGCGAATACCCGCTGGAACGCTACCTGCGCGACGCGCGGGTGCACCAGATACTCGAAGGCACCAACGAAATCATGCGCGTGATCATCGCCCGCCGCGTACTCGCGCACACCCATACGGAGATTTTCCAATGAGCAGACACAGTTACCCCGGCCTCGAACTCGAAAAGCGCGGCCACATCGCCATCCTCACCCTGGCCAACCCACCGGCCAATACCTGGACGCAGGACAGCCTCGCCGCGCTGGTCGAGGTGGTCGAGGCGCTTAACGCCGATCGCGAGATCTACAGCCTGGTGGTGACCGGCCAGGGCGACAAGTTTTTCTCGGCCGGTGCCGACCTCAAGCTCTTTGCCAGTGGCGAGAAGGCCATTGCTGCCGGTATGGCCCACCACTTCGGCCGCGCCTTCGAGACCCTGGCGGCGTTTCGCGGCGTGTCCATCGCGGCGATCAACGGCTATGCGATGGGTGGCGGGCTGGAATGCGCACTGGCCTGCGACTTGCGCGTGGCCGAGGAACAGGCCGTGCTCGCCCTGCCCGAAGCTGCCGTAGGCCTGCTGCCCTGCGCTGGCGGGACCCAGTGGTTGTCGTGGATGGTCGGTGAAGGCTGGGCCAAGCGCCTGATCCTGTGCGGCGAGCGGCTCGACGCGGCCACCGCGCTGCGCATCCGCCTTGTCGAAGAGGTTACCGAGCGCGGCGAAGCACTCAAGCGCGCGCTGGAGATCGCCCAGGGTGTAGAACGCCAGAGCCCCACCAGCGTGGCCGCCTGCAAGCGCATGATCCAGGCCGCGCGCCACATGCCGCCGGGCGAAGCGCTGGCGAGCGAGCGTGCCGCCTTCGTCAAGCTGTTCGACACCGCCGACCAGCTTGAGGGCGTCACCGCCTTCCTCGAAAAACGTGCGCCGATGTGGCGCAACGCTTGAGGAGCCGCGCCATGGATGATTGCGTGATCCTGCGCGAATTCGCCACCGCCTGCGGGCGGCGCTTCGGCCACGCCACGCTGAACGCACCCAAGAGCCTCAATGCCCTGTCGCTGGCGATGATTGACCGCCTCGCCCCGCAGCTCGAGGCCTGGGCGGCCGACCCTGCCATCGTCGGGGTGCTCCTCGACGGCAGCGGCGACAGAGCTTTCTGCGCTGGCGGCGACGTGGCCGCGCTCTACCATGCGATCCAGGCCGCAGCACCCGGCGAGGCACCAGCGGAAGCGAAGGCTTTCTTCGAGCGTGAATACCGCCTCGACTACCGCATCCACACCTACCCCAAGCCCATCGTGTGCTGGGGCCACGGAATCGTCATGGGCGGCGGCATCGGCCTGCTCGCCGGTGCCTCGCACCGCGTGGTTACACCAACCACCCGCATGGCCATGCCGGAAATCAGCATCGGTCTGTACCCGGACGTCGGTGGCAGCTGGTTCCTGCGCCGCATGCCGGGGCGCACTGGCCTGTTCCTCGCGCTCTCCGGCGCGCCGCTCAACGCTGCGGATGCACGCTTTGCCGGCCTGGCTGACTTCATTGTTGCCGACGATGAACGCGAGCGTTTGACCGCATTGATTGCCGATACCCGCTGGGATGCGCCGGGCAGCGACGCCAGCCCGGCCAACCACGCCCGCCTTGGCGCGCTGCTCGACCGCCTGGGTGCGACATGCGCGGTGCCTTCTTCGCCGCTGCGCGAGCACTTCGACCGCATCGAGGCCGTGATTGGCCACGACGGGCTGGCGAACATCGCCCGCCGGCTGACCGCGCTCGCCGAAGACGCCGACCCTTGGCTGGCGAGCGCCGGCAAGACCTTTGTGCGCGGCGCACCCAGCTCGGCGCAACTGTCCTGGACCTTGTGGCAACGCACCCGCCATCTCTCGCTGGCCGACGTATTCCGCACCGAGTTTCACGTCTCGGTGGCCTGCACCGCCCACGGCGACTTCGCCGAAGGCGTGCGCGCCCTGCTCATCGACAAGGACCGCAAGCCGCGCTGGCAATATGCCAGCCTGGCCGAGACGCCGGAGGGCGTCATCGAAGACCACTTCAGACCTCGCTACCACGGCCCGCATCCCCTGTCCGACCTTGTTTGAGGCTGCTAGAGACCATATTTCGAACCAAAGGAGTTTCCCGCATGACCGACAAATCCATCGCCTTCATCGGCCTCGGCAACATGGGTGGCCCGATGGCCATCAACCTCGTCAAGGCTGGCTTCCGCGTACAGGCCTTCGACCTCGACGCCAGCGCTTGCGCCCGTGTGACCGAACAGGGCGCACACGTTGCCGATTCTGCCCGTGCCGCGGTCGAAGGCGCGGAGATCGTCATCAGCATGTTGCCGGCAAGTCGCCACGTCGAAGCCCTTTATCTTGGCAGTGACACCGCCCCAGGCCTGTTCGACGGCCTGCCCGCCGGCACCCTGGTCATAGACTGCAGTACCATCGCTCCCGCCAGCGCGAAAAGGCTCACCGCCGCGGGCAAGCTGCACAGCCTGGAGGTGCTCGATGCGCCGGTCTCCGGTGGTACTGCCGGCGCTGCCGCCGGTACGCTGACCTTCATGGTCGGCGGGGAGAATGATGCTCTCGGCCGCGCCCGGACCGTCCTCGAAAGCATGGGCAAGAACATCTTCCACGCCGGTGATGCCGGGGCCGGCCAGGCAGCCAAGCTGTGCAACAACATGTTGCTCGCCATCCTGATGATCGGCACCAGCGAGGCACTCAACCTCGGCCAGTCCCTCGGCCTCGATCCCACCGTGCTCGCCGGCATCATGAAGGTCAGCTCGGGCGGCAACTGGGTGCTGGAGAAGTACAACCCGGTGCCTGGCGTCATGGAAGGCGTACCGGCCTCGTGTGGCTACAGCGGCGGTTTCGGCACCGACCTCATGTTGAAGGACCTCGGCCTGGCCCTCGAGGCCGCCATCGCCACCCGTGCGCCTGTGCCGCTGGGCGGACTGGCCGAATCGCTCTATGCCGCCCACAGCGCGGCCGGCAAGGGGGGGCTGGATTTTTCCAGTGTGATAGGACTGTTGGAGCGAAAGGGAAGTTAGGCCAAGGGCATCGTGCTGCTACGGCCTCTTTGGAGGCGATGCCGCCCGTTTCGAGGTGCCCGGACACTGCGTCAGTTCATGTATACCGTGGCCCGTACCGTGTGCAGCTTGCGGCAGCTGTCGATCAGGCGTTGATGGCGGTCGAGGCATTCCAGCTTCGTGCTGGTCGGAACGTCCGACTGGCGCACATAGGGCTGCGCGCAGATGCCGCGTTCGGTGTTGCCGAAGCGGGTGTCGTAGTGGTGCAAGGCGCGACCTTCGTCGAACGCCAGCGCCTGGTCGGCAAGGATCACGGGATGCGCCGGCGCAGTCGTTGCGGGGGCAGACGCGACAGCCGGGGCCTACCAGTGCGACGTCGCGTGGTGCCGCAAGGGCGTGGCCGTCGGCATAGACGAGTTGCTGCGCGTGAGCGAGGTCGCAGCCCAGGCGATGGCGAGCAACTTGCGTGGTGCGCGCCACCCACGCGCATGCACCGCTGGGGGACTGGCCGAATCGCTCAATGCCGCCCACGGCGCGCAAGGCAAGGGGGCTGGACTTCTCCAGCATCGTCGGTATGCTGCAGCGCAAGGCCGTCTGAACCACAGGGGACTTCGTTCCCGGTAAGCCTCCTCGTGCAGCCAGATGAGTCGAACCCGTGCCGCGCCAGCCGTCGCCCAACCCCTTGCCACCGATGACACCCTTGCTCGCCCTGCTACTGGCCATTCTGGCGATTGCGCTGGTTGCGGTCCTGTGGCGCCTCGCCTCCCGACGTCGAAGCCTGCCCTGCCCGGTCTGGCTGCGCTGGCTGGTCGAGCTGGATAACCCCTTCACCAGGACGAACCGCGCCGCATTCATCGTCGAGACACTGGGGCTTTCGCCCGGGATGACGGTACTGGACGCCGGTTGCGGTCCCGGGCGGCTGACCGTGCCGCTTGCACGGGGCGTGGGCTGCGACGGCCATGTGTTGGCGCTCGACATCCAGCCCGGCATGCTCACCCGGGCACGCAGCAAGGCCGAAGCCGCCGGGCTGACGAACGTCGTCTTTCTGGAAGCCGCGCTTGGCGACGGCAAACTCCCTGCCAGTCACTTCGATCGCGTGGTCCTGGTCACGGTCCTGGGCGAGATCCCCAATCGCGCTGACGCCATCGGCGAACTATTCCGTGCTCTCAAGCCCGGTGGCCTGCTGGCCATTGTCGAGGTGATCTTCGACCCGCACTTCCAGACGCGCCGCAGCGTCACCCAACTGGCCACGTCCGCAGGCTTTCGCGAGCGTGCGTTCTTCGGCCACAGCCTGGCCTACGTCCTGCATTTCGAAAAGCCCGCTCCGTCACGTCCAGGCGCCGAGCAGCAGGAGACGCCCCCTTGATACGAGCGGCCACCGAGCAAGACATCGACGCCATGATCGACATCTGGCTGCAGGCGTCCCGGCTCGCACACAGCTTCATCCCCTACACGTTCTGGCTGGACCGCGCAGACGACATGCGCTCGATCTATCTGCCCGGGGCCGAAAGCTACGTCTGCGTCGACCGCGATGAGGTTCTGGGCTTTCTTTCACTGGCCGACAACCACCTCGCCGCCCTGTTCGTCCTCCCCTCCGCCCAGGGCCGCGGCCACGGCAACCGCCTGCTGACGTGCGCGAAAAACAAACGCCAAACGCTCTCGCTGAACGTCTATTCGCAAAACCGCCGCGCCGTCGCGTTCTATGAACGGGCGGGGTTTCGGGCGGAGGAACTGCGGACCGACGTGCATTCCGGGCATCCGGAGCGGGTCATGGTGTGGCGTGTGAGCGACGGTGGATAGACGCGAGGGCGCGGTGGGCATCTAGTGATCGGTTGCGCCCTTGGTCCGTCTTCAAGGCGTGTTTGCGCAGCACGCTCCCGCTCGGCACAACTGACACGGCGTTTGCGTTGGCTGCCCCAAGGTAATGACGATCAACCACGAGGCGACGGTCAGACCGCTTTCGACCCGTTGCAGACCTACGTTCCGTCGGTGTTTCAGCGGTGGGTTCTGATTTGAGTTGACACCCAGCACATCACCTTACCGGCATGTCCCCGGCCGGAGGGGGCAGTCAATTTAGTCGATACCAATGCCTGCACCAAGAGCGGATACCGTCATTCGAACCTAACCCCATGACGAGAGGCGGATGCGTCTTGCAACCTTGCTGGACGTGGCCCCGAACGCCCACTGGCTCCTCTCGATGAGCGTGTGCGCCGCGAGCAGAGGAGCAGAATCAGCGCCACTCGTCCCCCGGCATTATGCGCTTCATGAATTCGTCGAACATTGGCACCGTGAAGGCGGTGTCGCCGTGATTGGGGCTCCAGACCATGCCCTTCGTGATCAGGGAGCTTCTTGTCGGAGCCAGTGAAGACACGGCGGCGTTGAAACAGCCGGCGATGTCACCGGATCGGTGGGGGCCCTCGCCCAACTCAGCCATTGCACGGAGATACTTTTTCTCTTTCGGTGTGAGACGGTCGAAGCGAACGCGGAAGAAGCTCTCATCGAGCGCAGCCACGGCGGTGACGGAAGCCGCGCTAACGGCCTCGATATCGATCGGCGATGCCTGCGCCGCCAGCCAAGTGTGACTGCCCCACTGCTGCAGGAAGTACGCGTAGCCTTGCGTGACCTGCAGAATCTGGCTCAATGCCCGTTCGGTAATCGCCACGCCCTCGTTCTCAAGTGGTTTCTCGATTGCGAGGCGGGCTGCGGCGGGGAGCAGCGGTCCGATCATGGGGAAATCAAACAGGCGTTCGGCATACGACTTGGCATTCCCCATCTGCCCGCGCAATTGGGGCAGACCTGCGCCTACCAGAACGACCGGCAACTGCCGTTGCTCGGTCCGATGTATTGCCGTGATGAGCGCTGCCAACTGCGCCTCCTCCACGTACTGCAGCTCGTCGATGAAGATCGCCAGAGCGGTGTTGGCCGATTTGGCTGCCAAGCCGACTTGCTCAAACAGCGCTTGCATGTCGTGCTCAAGATCGCCGTTGTCAGCTAGGCCCGGTTCGGGCTCGTAGTCGATACCCACCTCGATATCGCCGAAAGTAACCTTGAGCTTGCTGGCGAAACCCGCCAGCGCACGCAAACCGCGCACGGCATAGTCTTTCGCGGCCGCGATCTGGCTCAGGCGCAGCAGGGCTTGACGCAACTGAGGTGCGATCAGAGCTGGAAGCGAGCGTCCTTCTGGCGCCTCGACGCGGACCGTGTGGATTCCGGCCGCCTCGGCATCCATCCTGATGCGGTCCAACAGTACCGTCTTACCGACTCCACGCAGGCCGACCAGCATAGCGCTCTTGGCAGGACGACCGATCCTGGCGCGCTCAAGCGCAATGCGCAAGGATTCGCGCAGGTCGTCACGGCCGGCAAGCTCGGGGGGCGGAGTGCCAGCTCCGGGGGAAAAGGGATTGCGGATAGGGTCCATACGGCGCAGTTTATATTGAGATTTTAGAAATTACAACTAAACGATAACTTCACAAATTTGACTATAAACGGCAGCTGAACTGGGGAGCCAGCCGGGTCAAGCAAACAGCCCGAAGTCAGTTCATGTCAATGACCGGTTCCGAACCAGCTCGACCCATCGCTTCGGCTCCTGCGTCGGGTAACATTGGCTGAGCAGTTCGCGTAACACGTACGGCACGTTTCGGAGAGAATCTGGCCTTCTAGTGGCAGGTTGCCGAAATTCGCGAACTTCCGCTTGTGGCCGATCGCTGCCCGCGCGTCCCCCCGTCGCTCGTCGAACTGCGCAACAGCAACCGAGGCACCGCCCTGAGCAACGCGAACCGCGGCATCACGCTCGCCCGCCGCAGCATGGGGCGCAAGGTGGACCACCGGCGGCTGGTCTCGAGCATGCATACGGCCCACCAGATCAGCCGCTACACCCAGCACCTTCAACGCCTGGGGCCGGCAGCGGTTTTCTTGGACGCCGGACTGCGTACGGGACAGGTGGTTACGGTACACGGTGCAGGGGGCAACTGGCACCGGGAGAGTACGGTGCAGTTGGGAGGGTTGGTCGTGGGGGCCGGAGGGGCGGCCGTGGGCGGGGCCGTCGCCGGCGCGTTGATCAAGACCTACACAGCAGGCGCGCTGGCAGGGCCGATTGGCTGGGCCGTGCTCGGCGTGCTCACCGCGGCGGTGTTCATCTATTACGCTGCCGATGTGGGCGCCACACTAGGCGAAGGTGCCGGTGGAGCGATCTACGACGGTTTCACCCTCATCGCCCCCTGACAACCATGCCAGTCGTTCAACCGCAAGAAGCCGATGTCGTCGCGTTCATAATTGCTCTCATGGGGGGAATCTCCGGCCTCACCGGCTTTTTCTCGATGCTCGCGATCTTCTTCTACTCCGCACTGCGCATAGAGCGCCAGATGAAACGTGACGGCCTGCCACGGCCCTGCGCATGGGACATGTGGATGTATCGGCTCATCTTCTACGGGAGCGAGTTGATCAAGTCGCACGAGCGGCTGCTGCGCGAATCGAAGCAACCCAGGCCGGCCTATGAGATCAATCTCAAGCACCTCATCCGCTACGTCCGCCCAATCGACCGCGTCATTGCGCGCACCGCGCTTGCAAGCACTGCGATCGCTCTGATGCTAGGAGCGGTCCTGATGCTCTATCAGCAAGCCGCATAGGCAAGCTTGGTGCCGTACCCACGCCAGACGCCTGCCGCTACCGCCCCGATTCTGCCGATCGACACCCCTGTTCTGCGCGGCTGAAGGATTCGCACGGCGGTCACCTTGCGGCTTGTGCTGGCGGTGGCTGCCTGTGCCTGTGTTCGCTTGTGCGCTCAACGGCGCAGAATCAGCTCGCCCTCACTACGGACGACCTGCCCACTCCGTTCCAGACGGCTGAGTTCTCGGTACAGCGCTTCATGGCTGACACCGAGTTCGAGTGCGAGATGCTTCAGCGTCGATTCGACGCGGTAGCGTCCGTTCTCGCCCTCGCTTTCGATCAGATGGAGCAGGCGGGCTTCGACGCCCTTGAGGGACAGCCGCTCACAGCGCAGTCTCAGCGTTCGTATTTCGGAGTTGAGCATGGTGATCCAGCGCATCGCGAAGTGGGCGTCGTCCTGCAGGGCGGCGCGCAGCGTTTTGAGTGGTAGTGCGATGGCGGTGCCGCTGCGCGCGACGATTGCGTCGCAATGGTATCGAGCCGCCTGAAGGCTGGCCTCCGCGAGCGGGCCGTTGCACACCCGCTGCAAAACGATCCGCTCGCCGTGTTCTCCGCAGCGCTCGAGCGCCACCTCACCGCTCACGACATAGAACATGTACTGCGGCGCACTGTCCTGCTCGAACAGGCGCGCGCCGCGCTCAAGGGCCCGGGGCTCGGCAAGTGAAAGCAGCCGATCGGGCAGCAGCGCCAGTAGCTTGGCAGGCAGGCCGAAGTGGTTCTCCATGGATGCCCCTCGTTCATATGATTTTGATCATACGCTTGCGCCGGCGTTCGTCTGCAGAATTCACATTACCAACGATGCTGAGGAGATGGACGTGAAACCTGCCGGCCTGCTGCTCGCCTTGAGCCTTGCCCTGCCCGTGACGGCTTTGGCTCAGCACCAACACCCGGGGCATTCACCCTATGCGGGTATGCAGGGCCGGGCGATCAAGTCGCTGTCGGACGCGGATATCGAAGAACTCCGCCGCGGGGGTGGTTGGGGTCTCGCGTTACCGGCCGAGCTCAACGGTATGCCGGGGCCGGCGCATTTGCTGGAGTTGCGGGACGAAATACCACTTTCCCGGGATCAAGTGGAGGAGATCCGGACGCTTTTCGAAGACATGCGCCAGGCGGCAATACCGGCCGGCGAGCGGCTCATTGCTGCAGAAACCGAGATCGAAGCTGCGTTCGCCAACGGGACCGTGGAGGAAACCTTGTTGCGTCACCTGCTTGCCAAGGCCGAATCGGCAAGAACCGAGCTGCGATTCATCCATCTTTCGCAGCACTACAAGACGGTGGCACTGCTCACCCCGCAACAGATCGATCGCTACCAGGTGCTGCGTGGCTACGCCGACGATCCGTGCGCAAAGGTACCGGAAGACCACAACCCGGAGATGTACCGGAGACATATGGGCTGCAGCTGACGGGTTGCGGACCGAGGGCTGCGCCCGAGAACGGCCAATCCCCCCGGCCGAGCTGCCGGCACGCATGCTGGAACAGACGCCTGACAAAGAACAAGACGAACCGTTGGCCACGATCGTCGTTCGCGTTGCGGCCAAGGTCGATATCCAGCGCGGAACGCTGGCCCCGCGCTGGCCATGAGCCCCACCTCCTCACCAAATCTGGTGAGTCGATCCTGCTGACGACACGGGCCGGGTTCATTCCCGGCTCATCGAAAATTCAACAACTTACGTTCGTAGCATGGAAACTGCGTAGACCTCAGGCATGGACATCCGTGTGGCGCCAAGGCTTCGACCCAGCGCTGAGGCCCGAAGGGACCCGCGGTGGTGCCTGGACGCTCGTCACGTCGGACCGAGCGCGTTCATGACCCATGTCGCCGACCAGCCCGAAACGCTGCGGGCGAAGCGCGACTCAGCTTGCGATGCCAATTCAAAGCCCCAACCCCTGTCGTGATGCGGTTCGCGGATTGTGCCGTTCAACGGCGCATCGGTATCGGCGCCTGCTCGTGCTGGAATGGCTGCCGCTGGTCGTCGTGGGTGGCTGTACGGTCACCTTGTGGTCGTCGGTGACAACGCCCGCACTGAGCATGTGGTTGCTGACGGTGTTGGGCCAGGTGATCTTCATGCGCTGGCGCGCCCGGCGCAGACCCGAGGGGGTGAAACATCCGGACCTGGGGGCGGACGCACTCAACGCACACAACGCACACAACGCATTCAACCCACTAAAAGCACTCAACCCACTCGCCCCATTGAACGCGGACGAGCGCCGCGACCTGCACGCGCAGATTTGCGCCCTTCAGGCGCAGATCGAACAGACGAAGTCCGAGGCGCGGGCGCGCTGCCGTGCGCGCTCCGCCTTGCTGGCCGAGGCGGCGCACGACTTGAAGCAACCGCTTTATGCGATCAGCCTGCTGGCCGACACCCTCGCGCTGCAACTCCAGCAACCGGAGCAGCGCAGCATCGTTTTGCGTCAGCAGCAGGCGATTGGCGTGCTGCGTGCGCAGTTCGACAGCCTCATCGATCTGGTGCGGGTCGAGGCCGAATCGCTGCCAGTCAAAACGGCGCCGGTGGCGCTTCCGCGCGGCCTGGCGCCCCTGCTCACCCAGTTCCGCGTGCTGGCCGAAAGCAAGGCGCTGCGGTGGCACGCGCGCATTGCCCCGGTCACGGTCCTGACCGATCAGGCGTTGTTGCAACGCCTGATCAGCAACCTGCTGTTCAACGCAATCCGCCATACCGATCAAGGTGAGGTGAGCATCGAGGCGGAGGTGTGTGCCGAGCGCGTGGCGTTCGTCGTTCGCGACACTGGCTGCGGCATTCCGGCCAAGTATCGGGAGCGCGTGTTCGAGCCTTTCGTGCGCCTCGACCCGACCCACTGCGGCGACGATGGCGGCACCGGCCTGGGTCTGGCCATCGCGCGCTGTATCGGCGAACGTCTCGACGCCCGCCTGACGCTCGACCCCACCGCCGCCACCAAAGGCAGCTGTTTCCGCTTCTCGCTGCCACTGTTGGCGGCCTCTGCCTCAGATCAGCCCGAGGTCGTGCGCCCGCAGAATGGCCTGGGCGCGATTGTGCGCGCCGATAACCCGGTATAGCGTGTTGAGATGCGTCTTGACCGTGCCCTCGGCCATGCCGAGGCGCCGGGCGATCACCTTGTTGGGCATGCCCTGCAACAACAGCGCCAGCACCTGCCGCTGGCGCGGACTCAGGGACAGATTGCCGACCGCGGGCTCGGGCGCAATGGCGGTGGCATCGGGCAGGTTCATGGCCTGGGGCGGTACATAGGCGCTCCCGGCAAGAATCAGCCGGACTGCCCACAGCACCACATCAAGCGCGCTGTCCTTCACCACGTAGCCGCGCACGCCGAGCTCGAAGGCCTTGATGATGATGTCCGAGCCGGATTCTCCGGAAAACACCATCAACGGTATGTCGGGATAGCTCAGCCGCAGTTGCTCCACCGCTTCAAGGCCATCGCTGTCGGGCATGTGCAAGTCGATCACGATCAAGGCATAGCCGGCATCGTCAGCGAGCAGATCCAGCCCGCCCCGCAGCGTTCTGGCCTTGTCGACGCGGGCGAAAATGCGGGTGCTGACGAAGGCGGTGGCGAGCGCATCCATGACGATAGGATGGTCGTCGATCGACAGTACAGCCAGACCATCTTGTTCGTCGCCCATTGACACCTCGCCCCCCCTCGCACCTCGCCCGCTCGCAATGCGCGCTCTGTCTTGCACTGAGCATAGATGACGGGCATCGCCAGGTACAGCGCGGGCAACCGATCGAACCGCCTAAACCTTCGTTTAGCCGATCCTGCGCATACCCATTATGCAAGCCGCCCCCTATGCTGCAAGCGTCATTTGCTCAACACCGCGACCGCGGCGCCATCGCGCCCCCACCCCGCCTCACCAGGCCCCAGCCTCGACAGGAGACGAATCATGCGCACCACCGACATGCTCACGCACCACGGCACCTTACCCGCCTTGGCCTTGTGCCTGCTGCTCTCGGCCTGTGGTGGATCGGGCTCGTCCAGCTCGCAGCCCGATCCCGCCCCCGACCCTGCCCCCGGTCCCGCCCCCGCTCCGCAACCCAACGTGTATGACGACTTCAGTGCCGCAACGATTTCCACCGCGCGCTGGCTGGACCAGGAGTTCCGCCGCATCCCCGGCAGCCTGATCCTGGAGCAGGCGTTTACCGGTGGCGGTGTCGCGCGGCAGGACAACCCGCTCGCATTCGCCAGCCCGTCCAGCATCCAGTCCATTTCCGTGCCGGTGCGTATCGACATCGCCGACGTCACCGATACCGTCGACAATAATGGGCGGGTGCGCTTCGGCATTGCCGGCAGTTGGTACAACGACGGCCGCCGCGGCCCCGGCGCCACCGGCGACGTCACCGCTGAGGTGCGCGTCGTGCGCAACGCCGGCGGCAACCTGCAGGCAGAGTACGTGGTCAGTCGATGCGAGAACGCGGACTGCTCCCAGTTCCAGGATCTGGTCGTGACGCCCGCCTTCGCCCCGGTGAGCCTCGGGCAGGAGCACGTGCTGTCAATTTCGTGGGACGGCGCCCAGCTTACCTTCGCGGTCGACCAGACCTCGGCACATTATCCGGCGAGCGGTCTCCCCGTCGCCCCCTCAAACCAGCCCTTCAAGCAGATTCGCACGCGTATCGAGCGCCTGGGCAGCCCCGCCGAATCCGCCCACATTCGCGCAACCGCACGCAACGTGACGGTCAATGGCGTGGAGTACGACGACTTCGCCGCGACTACGCTGGACCCCGCCAAGTGGCTCAGCCACGACTTCGAACGCGGCATCAGCAATGGCAGCCTGCATTCGCGCATCGCCTCGCACAACGGACAAACCGCGAACAACTCCCTGCGCCTGATCAACCCGGCCGGGGTACGCAAACTGGGCGCCACCGTGCGCATCCTCGATGCCGTGAACAACGGCAGCGAGCCGCGCGCCCGCCTTGGCGGATTCTGGTACCACACCGGCCTGGGTGGTGGTGGCGCCACCGGCGAGCTGTATGGCGAAACCGCCATCATCGAGCAGGGGGGCGAGCTGCGCGGCCGGGCCTTGCTGTTCCGCTGCGAAGACGCCAACTGCGTCGCCGGCAGTGTGCTGCTCAGCGACACCGACACGCTCGGCGTGGTCACGCCGGACACCGCTTACCCCGCTTCGATCGAATGGGACGGCACGCGCTTCGAGTTCAAGCTGGGTGAGCGCGCACTCACCCACCAGCCAACCGGCGCGGGCCTGCCCAGCGGCCCGTCGCAAACCCCGCAGCGCTTGATCGGTACGCGTCTGCTGGGCGACGGTAGCGGCAGCATCCATGCCACGTTTGATGATGTGGTCGTCGAGCGCGACTGAGTGCTGACCTCGGGACCGACCAAGACAGGAGCGTCACATGAAACACACGCCAACCCTTCCCGTACTCCTCGCGGCCAGCTGCGTCGCTGCCCTCGCAACCGGCTGCGCCACGCCCGAGAAAAAGCTCCAGGAGCAAGGCCTGGCGCCGCTCACGGCCGAGCAGATCGTGCAGCAGCACAGCTATGACCGGACTTCCACCTTCTCATCCACCACCGGCAGCAGCGGACAGGCCACGTTCACCGCCGACGGGCGCATCATGGTCACCTGGGCAGACGGATCGGACGAGGGTACCTGGCGCATCAAGGGCGACCAGATGTGCATGACCTTCAAGGTCATCCGCGGGGGCGCCGAGCGCTGCAACAAGATCTACCAGACGGCCGACAACGAGTACGTGCAGATCCTCGACAATGGCACCATCGCTTCGACCTACTCCTTCACCAATTGACACACAACGGAAGCCCCGCCCGGCACGCAGATCAGGTCTGCAGCGGCGGGGCTTCGACACTGGCACGGCCTGCCTGGCCACGTGCCTGGGAAACACTGATCAAATCCGTTCGCCCTGAGCCCTTCGGCTGCGCTTAGGACAGGCTTGTCGAAGGGCATTCCTCGAAAAAAGAAGGGCTTCGACAGGCTCAGCCCGAACGGTGTGGAATAAATCAGAGCGTCCCTGGCCACGAGCCTTTCGGCGTGCACGCTTGGTCCGGACAGGCCCGCAACCCCAGGCTAGGCCCGATCAGTCTGAGTGGGTGGGCGCCCCCACACGCACGCTGAGCGCCCCTGCGGCACGCGCCAAGGTCGCGATCAGTGCCGCCTGCCCGCGTGCGCCGGTCTTGGCGTGGAGCGCCTTGACGTGCGTTCTGACGGTGTTCTCGGACACGCCCAACCGGACCGCCATGGCTTTCGGCTTCTCGCCCCGCAACAACGCAGTGGCGATACGGCTTTCGGCCGGCGTGAGGCCGAACAGCTCGGCCACTGCCGCGCCATCGATGCGAGCCTGTTCGTCGGGTGACTCGATCAGGATGATCACGCGGGCATCGTTCGCGCCCGTCGTCAGCCCCTGCATGGCAATCGGCATGGCGCGAACCACGAGCGTCCCGCCGGATGGGCTGTAGATCGCGAAGGGACGGGGGCAGTCCGCCAAGTTCTGATCGCGCGATCGATCCATTGCCAGCAGCGATTGCGTGATGACTTTCTGGAGCTCGGTATCGTGCCGTCTGCCAAGCGCCGACAGCCACGTCTGCCCAGGCGTCTTGCCGCTGCACACCAGAAGCCCGCGCTCGCGCACACACAGGCGCTCGGCCAGGCGATTCATGTAGCGGATACGGCGATCGACATCCAGCACGACGATTCCGCAACCCAGCCTGTCGAACATGTCGAAGGTCGTGTTGGCGATCGTATTCGCGCTTGCCAAGCGTCGGCTCAGGCGCAAGGCCTATTCGAGATGGGGGCTCAGCAACCCGAGTATGCGACAGTCCCCGGTGCCGAAGGGCGTCGACCGGGGGCCCCGGAAAATGCCCAGTACGACCGGAGGAAGTTCGGCGTCGTGTTCGCCGACCACCACGCCGCTGCATACCCGCGTGGCGTCCATAGGCACATGGGCCTGATGATAGATCGGCAGGCGTTTGAACTCGCGATCCGGTATCAGCATTTCGTCGGTGAATACGCTCCCCGCCCGAATGAAGCCCTTGCTGATCGCCGCCTCCAGCCACACGTCGCGGTCTCGGATCTCGTTCAGGTAGCGTGCATAGAATCCGACATCGAATCCATCCGCAAAGCCGCCCTCGGTCTCGTCGCGTGCCTGTGTCGGCCACAACAGCATGGCACCGGAGCCGTCGAGCAGACGCCTGACCCCTTGACCGCCTCTGCCAGACAGCTTCGCTCGCCTACACCGGCGTAAATCCCCCTGACCAACCCATTGATGCGCTGCAAACTCACCGTCGCCATATACCTTCCCCGGTATGCTCGAGCGTCATGAAACAATGCGCGGCTTTCAGTTTAGCCCACGCGATGCGCCGGAAAAGCCTTTGGGATAGGGCAAACCGGTCCCATGTCACCACCCGGACACACCGGCCTGCGGCGGGCTGGTAACATTCCGGGCTTTGCGGCACCTGTCCGCGCCGGCCGGCACTCATGGATTCGTGGGCCTGGCCATGGCGGGCCGGGTGTCTCCCGGACTTTCACGCTGGACCCGCCATGGCCGCTCAACGCATTCTCACCGGCATCAAACCTTCCGGCACCCCGCACCTAGGCAACTACGCCGGGGCCATCCGCCCCGCGGTGGCGGCCAGCCGACGGGGGGATGCCGAAAGCTTCTACTTTCTCGCCGATTACCACGCGCTGATCAGCACCACCGATCCCGCACGGGTGCAGCGCTCCACCCTGGAGATCGCGGCCACCTGGCTGGCGGCCGGGCTGGATGCGGACAAGGTGTGGTTCTACCGCCAGTCCGACATTCCCGAGATTCCCGAGCTCACCTGGCTGCTGGCCTGCGTGGCGGGCAAAGGGCTGCTCAACCGCGCCCATGCCTACAAGGCAGCCGTGGATCGCAATACCGCCGACGGCGAGGACGTAGACGCCGGCGTGAACATGGGCTTGTTCATGTATCCGGTGCTGATGGCGGCCGACATCCTGATGTTCAAGGCGCATTCGGTGCCGGTGGGACGCGACCAGATCCAGCACATCGAGATGGCGCGCGACATTGCCGCGCGCTTCAACCACCTCTACGGCGAACACTTCGTGCTGCCTGAGGCGGTGATCGACGAAGCCGTGGCGACCCTGCCCGGCCTGGACGGGCGCAAGATGAGCAAGTCCTACGACAACGTGATTCCGCTGTTCGCACCACCGGCCGAGTTGCGCAAGCGGGTGTTTTCCATCGTCACCGACTCACGCCAGCCGGGCGAACCCAAGGCGACCGACGGATCCGCCTTGTTCCAGCTCTACCAGGCTTTCGCCACGGAGGCCGAAACCGAGGCGATGCGCCGCGCCTTTGCCGAGGGCATCGCCTGGGGCGAGGCCAAGCAGGCGGTGTATGACTACATCGAACAAACCGTGGCGCCCATGCGCGAACGCTACGAGGCCTTGATGGCGCAGCCAGAACTGATCGAGCAGAAGCTGATGGAAGGGGCTGCCCGCGCACGCGCGATCGCCACCCCCTTCATCGCCGACCTGCGCCACGCGGTCGGCCTGCGCCGGCTCGACCGCATCGCCACACCCGCCGCCACGGCGCGCGCGCGCAGCCAGGCTCAGCCGCAGTTCAAACAGTACCGCGAGGCGGACGGCCTGTTCTACTTCAAACTGGTGGATGGCGACGGCCGCCTGTTGCTGCAGAGCCGCGGCTTCCAATCGCCGCGCGAAGCCGGCCAGTCGGTGGCGCAGATCAAACAGGCGGGCGAACTCGCCCAGTTCGCCGACGTCGCCAACCTGGCCGAAGGCGTCAGCGCGGACGAAGTGGCGGCAGCACTGGCCGCCCTGGCCAGCGAGTAAGCGGCCACACCGCCACACGCCTGCACATCCAGCCGTTCGCCGATGTGCAGGCAGCGCGCCGCCCAAGCGACCGCGCTTCAAACCGCGCCCCCGTCCCTCGGCCCGAAGCCACTTCTTACCATTGCCCCGGGCCGCCCCCGGAACGCTACGGCATAATGGGCCAGACACCACCGATACACGGCGGTAGTCGTCTGCATTACTCACGGAAGACAACGGAGGAGAACGAAATGGGAGTCGGTTGGTTGGCCGCCATCATCATAGGCGGACTCGCGGGCTGGATTGCGTCGGGCTTGATGAAGACCAATACCGGCGTGCTGCTGAACGTCGTACTTGGCATCATCGGGGCCGGCGTGGCGAGCTTTCTGTTCGGCATCATTGGCATATCCTTCGGCGGCTGGATCGGCTACCTGATCGCCGGCGTACTGGGCGCCTGCATTCTGGTCGGGCTGGTGAGGGCAGTCAGGAAGTAATCGGGACGCTCAAGACGGGTCGCTGCGTTGGGGGGACGTGGGGCGCCACAGCATGAACGGGTCGTCGGCCGCGTCTTCATCCAGTGCGAGCGCGGCTGGGCGCATCACCCCTCAGCTTGCCGATACGCCCGTGCCATGTCGACGAAGGCACGCAGGTAGTCGGTATCGCCGTCGGCCTCGCGGTAGCCCAGGAAGATCTGCTTGTCCACGCCCTGCGGCCCGAGCTTCACGGGCACCACACCGAAGCGTTCGGCGTTTTCCTCTACCAGCCAGCGTGGCAGCGCGGCCACGCCGCGGCTGCTGGAGACCATTTGCAGCATGATGTCGGTGGTCTCGATGGGTTTGTGGCGCTTGGGCGTGATACCGGCCGGGGTGAGAAAGCGGGTGTAGATGTCGAGTCGGTCGAGGCTCACCGGATAGGTGATCAGGGTTTCGTCCGCGAGTTGCTCGGGGCGCACGTGGCTGGCCTGGCTCAAGACATGCTGGCGGCTCACGACCAGCACCTGCTCGTAGTCGAACACCGGCTCGAAAACGAGGCCGCGCTTGTGCAAGGGGTCGGGCGTAACCAATAGATCGATCTCGTAGCCGAACAGCGCGCCAATGCCACCGAACTGGAATTTCTGCTTTACATCGACATCCACCGCCGGCCATGCGGCGAGGTAGGGCGAGACGATCTTGAGCAGCCATTGGTAGCAGGGGTGGCATTCCATGCCGATGCGCAGCGCGCCGCGCTCGCCCTGGGCGAACTGGCGCAGGCGTTCTTCGGCCAGGGCCAGTTGCGGCAGCAGGCGCTGCGCCACCGCCAGCAGATACTCGCCGGCCTGGGTGGGCCGCAGGCTACGCCCCTCGCGATACCAGATCGCGGTGCCGAGCTGGTCTTCCAGCTTGCGCACGGTATGGCTGAGGGCCGACTGCGTGACGTGCAGGGTATCCGCCGCGGCGGTCAGCGAGCCGTGCTGGTCGACCGCGTGGATGATCTCCAGGTGGGTACGCTCGAGGATGCTCATGTTTGCGTGACGTGAGAGTTGTTCATGGATTAATTAAACAATACCATTTTTCTTCATGGGTTAAGCCGCCTAGGATGGCAGCACGATTGTTCATCCCTGGGTATTCATCATGGCTTTTACGCACAACCTCGGCTTTCCGCGCATCGGCGCCAGGCGCGAACTGAAGTTCGCCCTCGAATCCTACTGGCGGGGCGAGTCCTCGCTCGACGCACTCAAGGCCACCGGTGCCGCGCTGCGTCAGCGCCACTGGCAGGAACAGGCCGGCCTCGACCTGGTGCCGGTCGGCGACTTCTCCTTTTACGACCAGGTGCTCGACATGAGCTTCACACTCGGCAATCTGCCCGAGCGTGTGCAAGGTTTCGAAGGCGACGCGCTCGACAACGTCTTCCGCGTCGCCCGGGGGCGTTCGGCGGCGTCCGCCGAAGCGCATGCGGATTGCTGCGGCGGCGTGGCCGCGGGCGAGATGACCAAGTGGTTCGATACCAATTACCACTACATCGTGCCGGAGTTCACCGCCGACACCGTGTTCCGCCTGGATGCTTCACGCCTGCTCGCGCAACTGGCCGAGGCTCAGGCACAGGGCGTGCGCGCCAAGCCGGTGATCGTCGGACCGGTAACCTATCTCGCCCTCGGCAAGGCCAAGGATGGCTCCGACCGCCTCGCGCAGCTGCCGCAGCTGCTCACGGTGTATGCCGAGCTGCTGGAAACCCTGGCGACCGCGGGGGTGGAGTGGGTGCAGATCGACGAGCCCATTCTGGTCACCGAGCTCGACGCCGACTGGCGCCACGCCTTCGAGACCGCCTATCACCAGTTGAAGCGTTGCCGCGTCAAGTTGCTGCTGGCGACCTATTTCGGCCAGCTCGCGGAAAACCAGTACCTTGCCGCCAATCTGCCAGTGGCCGGGTTGCACGTGGATGCGATCAACGGCCGCGACGACGTGTTGCCGCTGATCGGCCTGCTGCCGGCCCACAAGGTGCTGTCGTTGGGCGTGATCAACGGCCGCAACATCTGGAAAACCGACCTCACTGCCGTGCTCGACTGGCTGGAGCCGCTGGCCGAACGCCTGGGCGACCGTTTGTGGATCGCGCCGTCGTGCTCGCTGCTGCACGTACCGGTGGATCTCGTCAGCGAAGAGAAGCTGGACCCGGAGCTGAAGTCCTGGCTCGCCTTCGCGCGGCAAAAGCTCGACGAACTCGCAGTGCTCGCCACCGCCCTGAACCAGGGCCGCGCCGCCGTGGCCGAGCCACTCGCCGCCAACCAGGCCGCGCTGGCCGCCCGTCGTGCATCGCCGCGCGTGCATAACCCCAGGGTGCAGGCTGCGGTGGCGCGCATCGACGCCCATCTCGGCATGCGCGAAAGCCACTACACCAAGCGTGCGCCCAAGCAGGCCGAACGCCTGCAACTGCCGGCCTACCCGACCACCACCATCGGCTCTTTCCCGCAGACTGCCGAGATCCGCCAGGCGCGCGCCGACTTCAAGGCCGGCCGGCTCGATGTCGCCGCCTACAAGGCCGCAATGCAGGCCGAGATCGCCCGCGCGGTGCGCGAACAAGAGGCCCTGGGGCTGGACGTGCTGGTGCACGGTGAAGCCGAGCGCAACGACATGGTCGAGTACTTCGGCGAACAGCTCGACGGCTATGCCTTCAGCCAGTTCGGCTGGGTGCAGTCCTATGGCTCGCGCTGCGTCAAGCCGCCCATTCTGTTCGGCGACATCAGCCGCCCCAGGCCGATGACCGTGGAGTGGATCACCTACGCTCAATCGCTCACCGACAAGCCGATGAAGGGCATGCTCACCGGCCCGGTCACCATCCTCAACTGGTCCTTCGTGCGCGACGACCAGCCCCGTTCGCTGAGCTGCAAGCAACTCGCCCTGGCGATCCGCGAGGAGGTGCTGGATCTGGAGAAGGCCGGCGTGAGCATCATCCAGATCGACGAGGCCGCGCTGCGCGAAGGCCTGCCCCTGCGAAAGGCGCAATGGCAGGACTACCTCGACTGGGCGGTGGAGAGCTTCCGCATTACCGCCAACGGTGTGCGCGACGAAACCCAGATCCACACCCACATGTGCTACTCCGAATTCAACGACATCATCGAGGCAATCGCCGGCATGGACGCCGACGTGATCACCATCGAGACCTCGCGCTCGGACATGGAACTGCTCGACGCCTTCGACGACTTCAACTACCCCAACGAGATCGGGCCCGGTGTGTACGACATCCACTCGCCCAACATCCCCAACGAGGCGCACGTCGTGCAGCTGATGCAAAAGGCCGCCGAGCGCATTCCGCCCGAGCGCCTGTGGGTGAATCCGGATTGCGGACTCAAGACCCGTCAGTGGGCGGAGGTGATTCCGGCGCTGCGAAACATGGTGGCGGCGGCGCGGAGGCTGCGCGAGGCCGCCTGATGACCTGCGTGGCAGCGCCGCGCTGCCACGTGCTGGCATACGGCCTGCCACGCGGTGGATCACCGGACGCGCATGATCAACGCCTGGTGACGCCGCGGCGGGCTAGTTTGGCGCGTATGCCAGGGCTTGCTGATAGTCGAGTGCGATCTCGCGCAGCAGCGCGAGAAGCGCCGGAAAGGTGTTCGCATCGCACACCACCCCAGCAGGGGAGAACTCGAGAATCCGCTTTGCGATCACGGACCCGTTGTCGCCACGGGTGTAGCTGGAACTGAAACGGTATGGCAGGGCGGGGTCCGAAGAGTCGATGCTTCGATCGAGCGGCAATGCGGTGACGTGCAGCTCCGTTGGCAACTGAAAGTGTTGCGTTTCCTCCACTCGCGACGCAAAGCACAAGTAGGGTGAGCGGCGGGTCTCGGTGGCGAGCATGCGGCCGAACTGCTGAATCCCACCGAAGCGCACACCACGGGTGATCGGCAGGTTGCCGGCGGTGTTGGTAGCCGTGGCCGTGGTCAGTGTGTAGTGCAGGGTCGTTTCGACCTCGGCACCCAGCGTATCGGTTACCGGTCGCTGCAATTGACCCGTTCCGTGTTCGCCTGCCTGCCCCAGGAAGTGCGCGACGAACTGCGCGTCGGGTACGCTCGCATTGGCAGCGAATCCGGCACGGTCGATGATGGCCAGCTGCCCGCTGTTGCGAACAGTGGATTCGCCGTTGATCGTGCCGTCCTTGCTGAGCTTCAGGCGCTGCTCGATCGCTGCACGGTTCACTTCGGCGCTCACACCCGAGGTTCGGACCAACCGCCCATCTTCCAGCGTCAGCGCCGTCTTGTCCGAAACCCCCAGCGGTAGTACGCCGAAATCCGCATATCGCGCGGTCGAATCGAGGTACAGGTCGAAATCCGCGAGATGAACAATCATGTGGTTGAATGCTTGCAGGGAAGGGTGTTCGGGCAGCCACCAGCTATCGCCCGATTGCACCAGGGCTGGGGTATTGCGGATACCCTTTGCATCGAGCAATGCGCTCAGCAGAACGACATGGTCCTTGCAATCACCGTAGCGGCGTTCGAGCACCTCCTGCGCCGCATGGGGAATCCAGCCGCCGCGTCCGAGATGAATTGCGACGTAGCGTATGTTGCCCGCCACCCACTCGTAGAGCGCGCGGGCCTGCTCGAGTGGATCGTCGAGTCCGTGCGTCAATTCGTCCGCCAGCGCTTGAATGGCAGGCGTGACTGCGCGGCTGCCGTCGATCATCGCCGCATAAGTCTTCGCAAAGCTTGCGTAGTCTTGAAAACTGCTGACGGCAACCCGCGGGCTATAGTCCATTGGCGCCACACCCAACGCTTCACGAGGCCATGGGTTCTCCACCTTCATGCTTACTGTCCAGCGCACCTTGCCCTCCAGTTCCTCGCGCTCGACTTCGGCGTCATGAACCTCTACGAAGAGCGGCATGCTTGCGGGGGCCGTAAAGCGGATGCGCGCATCCCGAAGTCCAAAATGCACCGAACGCCACTCGGTGGCGGAGAAGTGTCCGGGGAACTCCGGGTCTCGAATGCTCTCGCGGCTGGTCACACTCGCCAGACTGCCGGGCCGAAGATCGGGCAGAATCAGGCTCTTGCGTTTCCGGTCGGTGTAGATTGCCGCCTCCGGATGGGGGTACGACTCCTGCAGATGCACGCGGGTGTGATCCACCGCAATGGTGCGACCGTCCGACTGCTCCACATGGGCAGCGATGAACTCGGCGTCGCCACGAGAGGGCTGAAAACCCAAACGAATCTGGCCATACTGTTGGACGCCTTGCGCCGTTTCATAGCGCCTCACCACCTCTGCAGTTCGGCTGAAGCTGCCGTCCTCGGCAATCTCATAGTCTACATACACACGTTCGAAGCTCACTCCAGCCGTATGGGACTCCTCCGCCATTACACACGGGGACGTCGCCAACAAGGCGGCGCACAGCGCCAACAACACGCGGGACATGGTTCGAGGCGGGGAAAAGGTTGAGTGCGATGGGCGCTCGGTCGTTATCATCGAAAGTGCTCCTGCTGGCAAGTCAGGTTGATCGGGCGGCGCTCTGAGGCGCCGTTCGTACAGTAGTGCCGGTGTCTTGGTGTCATGCAGCAACGGGCGGTCTGGAGATCGGAATGTCTTCGGCAACCCGGCCGCCTTCGAGGCGGATCAAGCGCTCGGCGAGCGTCACGGTCTCGGGTCGGTGGGCGATCACGATGCGTGTGGCGTCCACCTCGCGCAGCGCTTGCACAACGTGATGTTCGCTGTGGAGGTCGAGATGACTCGTGGCCTCATCCAAGACGATGATGCGCGGTTCGCGATACAGCAAACGAGCGAGGAGAACGCGTTGTTTCTGGCCACCCGACAAACCGTCTCCGAGTTCGGCTACCGCCGTCTCATAGCCCATAGGCATTTTCGAGATGGCATGATGGATGTGCGCGTGACGGGCTGCTTGTTCGATACGGGAGCTTGAGGCGTCCGGATCGAAGCACGCGATGTTCTCCGCCAGCGTGCCCGCAAACAGCCGGTCGTCCTGCATGACCACCCCGACGATTTCACGCAGTACCTCGGGACCGAGTTGCTGCACCGGCATTCCACCAATGCGCACCTCCCCTTCGGTTGGTCTGAGCAAACCGAGCAAGAGTTTGACCAGGGTGGACTTTCCGCATCCCGATGTTCCGATTATGGCGACGGACTCCCCCGCGTCGATGCTCAGTGTGCAGTCGCGAAGCACCCACGGCTCGCCCTCTCCATAACGGAACGACACATTGCGAAACTGGATCCGCGTGTCGGTAACATGCTCGCTTCCATGGGTCGGAACCGGCTCTGTCTCCTCGAGGGCGATATCGGCGATCCGCTCCGCATGCAGAGAGAGCATCCTCAACTCGATACCGAGGTCGATCAACTTGCTCGCACGTGCCGTAAACTGACTTTTGTATGCGAGAAAGGCCAGAAGCATCCCGAGCGAAAGGGTGTGATCGAGTACTGCCACCCCCCCTACATAGAGCAGCAGCATGCCTTCAAGTCCAAAAATCAAGGTGTTGCCGCTTGCAAAGCCAAGCATCAGCTTCTGAGTTCTAACGTCACGATTCTGGACATCGGCAACCATGTTTCGCCAGGTCGCTACACGGAGCGGCGCGGCCCCATATAGTTTCAGCGGCAATGCCGAGCGTATCGACTCAAGAAAAAAGGAGTTCTCGCGGGCGGCCAGCACGATTCGCTCTTCGGAAGCGTTGCGAAGCGGCGCGTATAGAACGATCCGCAGCAGCCCGTAGAACATTAGCGCGACCAGCACGATGGCGGTGAGCGCCTTGCTGTAGAGGAACATCATCCCCAGCGTGATGAGCGTCACAAGACCGTCCAGCAGGCCTGTAATCGCACCGTTGGTCAGCGTGGCGCGAATCGCATCGAGGGACTTAAAGCGGGCGGCGATGTCGCCGAGCGAGCGCTTCTCGAAGAAACTCCAAGGCAGCTGCATGAGATGGGAGAACAGGTTGCTCGCCCACTGGATGGACAGCTGCTGATTCAGTCGCAGTGCAATCCATCCGCGCGCCATTCGTACGATGAAGTCGACCACGATCAGCAACGCACCGCCCAACACCGCGATCAACAGCAAATCGTAGTCGGCAGAAACCAGGGCCCCGTCTACGATCCACTGCGTGACCTGCGGTGCCAGCAAGCCCACGAACTCCAGCGCCAGTGCAAGCGCGAGGATGGTTCCAAGCGCGCGTTTGAGCCCGAAGATGCGCCCGGTGAGATCGCGTAGTCGAATCCTCGGCGGGCGATCGGCAGACCGAAACGTCGAGCCAGGTGATAACTCGAGGGCAACGCCGGTGAAGTGACGTGATACCTCGGCCGTTTCCAGCGTTCTGCGACCGTGCGCGGGGTCGAGCACGGTGACGCGACGACCTGAAACGCGCTCAAGGACGACGAAGTGATTCAGGTTCCAGTGGAGGATGCAGGGCGTGCCGAGCTTGCCCAGTTCATCCAACTCCAGGCGCAATGGCCGGCACGACAGGCCAATCTGTTGCGCTTGCTTGATAAGCTGCAAGAGCGTCGTGCCGCGCATGGACGGAGGGAACCGCCGACGCAGATCGGCCAGCCGGCAACGGCGCCCGAATGCATCGGCAATCATCGCAAGGCACGCGAGGCCGCACTCCTGGCCCTCGCCCTGTAGAACAGTCTTGAGACGCACTATCCCGCGTGGCCGTACGCCGCAGTATCGAGCGCCAGCACATCCTGACGGCACAGGTCCGAAACCAGACGACGGGCGCGTTCGGCATCCGCTTCATCTACGACTGTCAGCACGTCTCCAACCTTGATTCCTGGATTGTCGGCGATGCGACGCATCAGCGACACACCCGATGCGTCGAGATTGAGCTTGACGCCGTTGGCAATAACATAATTGCTCTCAATTCCGTGGACACGACTTGCCGCGATCCGCAAGCCGACGTCATCGCTGAGCACATCGACGTCAGGCCTGCCGAGTACCTCGAGTGCCAGTGGCGTCTCCTCGCGCGTGCCTGCGATGAACTCGTCCATGAAGCGCCGGTAGTTTGCGGAATCCGCAATCATTGCGCCCACCCTTTGTGCTGTGTCACGAAGGTTCTCCTCGTCCACCTCCCAGTTGTTGTTGAGGGAGCGTCGTGCCGGAAGGAGTGCCTGGGCCTCTCGAACGGTCCAGGCAAGATAGTCCATCGTGAACGCGGGAAAGGTGCCGATCGCAAGGTGAAACGTCTCCTCCCCAAGGGGCAAGGGGTTGCGCCACCAGCCCCGTGGGAGATAGAAGACATCGCCAGCCTCGAGAATGACATCCATGTACGGTTCGGTCGGACAGGGATATAGATGCTCGTAGTCGCGGGTCTGCTGAGTGTAGAGCGGCGCCTCTAGCGAAGGCTCATATACGATCCACCGCTTTCGACCAATAAGCTGAATTGCGAAGACATCGCGCGTATCCCAATGCGCTCGAAAGGAGTCACGTCTTCCGAACGCTGCATATGCGCTACTCACCACCTGGCGTCCGGTGTAGTCGGCAACCTCGCGGGCGAACTGAGTGACCAAAGGCTCGTTGATGATCTTGTTCGCGATCAGAGTGGCCCCGTTCCGCATGAACTCGTAAAGAGCTGGTTTGACAAGCCTGTGCCGCAGCGTTCCGACATCCAAATAGGGCGGTTTCAAGTCTGAAGTGCAACACCGGGTTGTAAGTTCATGATTTCCCGTGCAAAGACTTCAGCAGGTGTTTCAAATCCGAGACACTTTCGAGGGCGGTCGTTTAATTGTCGTGC
>JBKBMG010000054.1:19026-35316 GCA_046295975.1 Rhodocyclaceae bacterium | reverse complement strand
CCTCGATCGCCATAATCTGGCGTCCCCACGGGGATTCGAACCCCGGTTATCGCCGTGAAAGGGCGGTGTCCTAGGCCTCTAGACGATGGGGACCTAGTTGTTACTCATGCAGCTTAAGCCGCAACAACTCTTTCGACTGGTGGAGGTAAGCGGGATCGAACCGCTGACCTCTTGCATGCCATGCAAGCGCTCTCCCAGCTGAGCTATACCCCCTGGCCCGAAAGAGCGCGCATTATAGGACCGTGTTTCGAACCTGTAAACCCCATCCAAAAAAAGAACGGCTGGCTCAGCCATTCCCCTGACCAATCACAATACCTTTCCCGGATTCATCAGCTGACGTAGATCGAGCGCGGACTTGAGCGCACGCATCACGTCCATCTCGACACCGGACTTGTAGCGCAGAATCTCTTCGCGCTTCAGCTGCCCCAGACCATGCTCGGCCGAGATCGAACCCTCCAACTCGGCAATCAGGTCATGGACAATGCGATTGGCCTCGGGCGTGCGCCCAATGAAAGCAGCGTTGTCCAGCGCATCGTCCTTGGACAGGTTGTAGTGCAGATTGCCATCGCCGATATGGCCGAAGGCGACGATCCGGATGTCCGGCCAACGCGCTCGCAGCAGGCTGTCCGCACGCTCGAGAAACTCGGGAATCCGGCTGACCGGCACGGCAACGTCGTGCTTGATGCTGACCCCTTCGATGCGCTGCGCTTCCGAGATGTTCTCACGCAACGCCCACAAGGCCTGTAGCTGGGAAAGATTGCCGGCGACCACGGCATCGCTTGTGAGCGACGCTTCCAGCGCCTGCTCCAGCACACGCTCGAACATCCGGGCGAGCTCCGGCGAGTCTCCGCCGTCGCTCAGCTCGGCCAGGACATACCAGGCGCAGGTGTCGTCCGGCAGCGGGTTCCGGGCACCGGGAACATGGCGGAGCACCAGGTCGAGCGCGACCCGCGAGATGATCTCGAAGGCGCACACCCTATCGCCACAGGCATCCCGCAGCATCGCCAACAGGCGGACGGCCGACGCGGGGTCGGGTACCGCCAGCCACGCAGTCGCCCGCGCCGACGGTCGCGGAAACAGCTTGAGTGCCGCCGCGGTGACGACCCCCAGGGTGCCCTCGGCACCGATGAACAAGTGCTTGAGGTCGTAACCGGTGTTGTCCTTGCGCAGCGCGCGCAATCCGTGCCACAGCCGTCCATCGGGAAGGACGACTTCGAGTCCGAGCACCAGGTCGCGCATGTTGCCGTAGCGCAGCACGTGCACGCCGCCGGCGTTGGTCGAGATATTGCCGCCTATGGTGCATGAGCCCTCGGACGCCAGCGACAGCGGAAAATACCGCCCCGCGTCTGCGGCAGCCTCCTGCACCGATGCCAGGGTACAGCCCGCCTCGACCACGATGCAGTTGTTGTCGATGTCGATGTCGCGCACCCGATTCATACGCACCAGGTTGAGCACCAGTGCCTCGCCGCTGACGTCCGGCGTTGCCCCGCCGCACAACCCGGTATTCCCGCCCTGAGGTACCAACGGTATGGCGTGCTCCGCGCAGAACTGCACGACGTGGGCGACCTCGGCGGTCTCACGCGGCTGAACCACCGCCAGCGCGCGGCCGTCGTAGCGCCCCCGCCAGTCGGTGAGAAAGGGGGCCATCTCATCCGCCTCGGTGAGCAGGCGACCGGATTGCAGCAGCGCCGCCAGCGCGGCGAGCCGTTCTGCGTTCTCGCTCATGAATGCTCCTCCAATCCCAGACTCTGCCGCAGGCCGTGCACCCGCTGCACGGCGGCCCGCCCCTCGGCAATCGCCTCGGCGGCACGATCGAACTCCATCATCCCAATCTGTGCGACGCGTGGAGAGATGAGCACATCGGCCGGTTCACCCGCAAGACGGCTACGAGCGATGCGCATTTGCATGATGTTGATGCTGGAGGTGACCACATCCGGCAGCGATGGCGTTCGGGCCGCAATCGCATCCCCCTCGGCCTGCCCGTTGGGCAGACCGATCGCACCCAGCAGGCGTTGCGTCCACCCGGCCTCGCCACCCTTGCGTGCGTCGCGCCGTGCCGCACGCCCGACCACGCCGGAACCAAGCTCGACGGCGATCACCACATCGGCACCCAGCGCCCGGCAAAGCGATACCGGCACTGGATTCACCAGCCCACCATCGACCAGCACCCGCCCGTTGCGCTCGACCGGCGAGAACAGCCCTGGCAATGCGATCGACGCCCTGACCGCATCGGCAATGCGCCCGTCGCGCAGCCAGACTTCGCGCCCGCTGGACAACTCCGTCGCCACGCAGGCGAACGGCGTTGCAAGATCCGAAAAGCGCTCGGCAAAGAAGTGCTGGGCGCAGTATTGAACGACGCGATCTCCGCGAATCAGTCCGCCCTTGAAGCTGACATCGAGCATCGCGAGCACGCCCTGCCAGTCGAGTGCGCTGACCCACTCCTCAAGCGCCTTTGCTTTGCCTGACACGAAGGCCGCCCCCACAAGGGCACCAATCGAGCAACCGCAGACCACGGACGGACGGATGCCAAGCTCCGCCAGCGCGTCGATGACGCCAAGGTGCGACCAGCCCCGCGCCGCGCCACTGCCAAGCGCCAGGCCAACCGTGGGCAGGCCGTCGCGCGCGGGAAGCGGAGCGATGTCGTACATCCCTTGGTTTTCAGGCGTCGAGCACCTGCGCGTACAAATCGTGTACGTCACAGTCGGTAATGCGGACCTTCACGAACTCACCGACCTCGAGTTGCTCGCCATCCGGGATGACGACCAACCCGTCGATCTCGGGAGCGTCGGCACAGGAACGTGCGAGCGCCCCCTCCTCGTCCACTTCGTCGACCAGCACGGTCATTTCGCGATCGATCCAGCGCTCCAGGCGCTGGGTGGAGATGTCCTCCTGAAAGGACATCAGACGCATGCGCCGCTCCTCGCGCACATCGTCGGCAACCGGATCGGGCAAGGCGTTGGCAGTCGCCCCTTCCACCGGAGAGTATGCGAACGCACCGACGCGATCGAGTTGGGCTTCGGCAAGAAAGTCGAGCAAGGCGCTGAAATCCTCTTCCGTCTCGCCCGGAAAACCGGTAATGAAGGTGGACCGGATCGTCAGGTCGGGACAGATCGAGCGCCACTTGCGAATGCGTTCGAGCACGTTCTCGCTACTCGCCGGGCGGCGCATCGCCTTGAGAATGCGCGGACTGGCGTGCTGGAACGGTATATCCAGATAGGGTAGAATCTTGCCCTCGGCCATCAGCGGAATGAGATCGTCCACACTCGGGTACGGATAAACGTAATGCATGCGTATCCAGACCCCCAGATCGCCCAGTGCATTCGCCAGTTCGAGCAGCCGGGTCTTGAGCGGGCGGCCATTCCAGAAGCCGGTACGGTACTGCACATCCACGCCGTAAGCGCTGGTGTCCTGGGAAATCACCAGGATCTCCCTGACGCCCGCATCGACGAGCGCCTCGGCTTCCTTCATCACTTCGTGAATGGGCCGGCTGACGAGATCGCCCCGCATCGACGGAATGATGCAGAACGAACAGCGGTGATTACAGCCCTCGGAAATCTTGAGATAGGCGTAGTGGCGCGGCGTGAGCCTGACCCCCTGGGGCGGAACGAGATCGACGAAGGGATCGTGCGGTTTGGGCAGGTGCCGATGCACGGCATGCATCACCTCGTCGGTGGCATGCGGGCCAGTGACGGCCAGCACCTGCGGATGGGCCGCCAGCACCACGTCGTCTTTTGCGCCCAGACAGCCGGTGACGATGACCTTGCCATTCTCGGCAAGCGCCTCGCCGATCGCATCCAGCGACTCCTCCACCGCCGCGTCGATGAAACCACAGGTATTGACGACCACGACGTCGGCGTCGTCGTAGCGCCCGGTGACCTCATACCCCTCTGCCCGCAGGCGGGTCAGAATGTGTTCGGAATCGACGGTGGCCTTGGGACAACCGAGTGAAACGAATCCGACGCGCGGCGGAACTTGAAGCTTGTGTTGGTTCATACTTGAATTGCTGGGAATAAAGGCCGGCCGCGCGGCGAACGTGAGGGATCAGGCCTACTTGGCCGAACCCGGACCACTCTTGCCGCTTGCTTCGGGCTCGCCGGACGGCGGCGACGCATCCTGCGACTTGGGCGCGGGTGAATAGCTGGGGAATGGGAAACCCGAGAACATGTTGCGGGTCTGGCTCTCGATCTGCTCCTGCATCTGGTCGAACATCTTCTTGCTCTGTTCGACATAGGCGCCCATCACGCTCTGCAGCGCCGGCCCCTGGAAATTCAGGAACTGGGCCCACAGATCCTGACTGATCGGGCTGTTCTCGCCGTAGATCGACTTGGTCTGCTCCTGGAGCTTGGCCTGCATCTCGGTAAAGGCCTTGATGTTGTTTTCCAGGTACTTGCCCATCATGCCCTGGGTGGCATTGCCATAGAAGCGGATCATGTGCGACAACAAGTCGCTGGTGAACATCGGCGCGCCGCCCGCCTCCTCTTCCAGAATGATCTGCAGCAGAATGCTGCGCGTCAGATCTTCACTCGTCTTCGCGTCCACGACCTGGAAGTCGTCGCGCGCCAGCACCAATTCCTTGACATCCGCAAGCGTGATGTAGGAGCTGGTGCGAGTGTCGTACAGACGACGATTGGGATATTTCTTGATCAGGCGGGCTTTATCGGCCATGTTCTCTTATCTCCTCGACGGCACCCATGGCCGCACACACCGCAAAAATTATACCGCGCTGCAATGAAAAAAACCCCGCCATCGGCGGGGCATCGGCAGCCACGGCGGCAACCGGTCGCGGTCGACCGGACCGCTGCATGCGGCGATCAGCACATGTGCAGACCGCCATTGATGTTGATGGTGGCACCCGTAACGTAACCAGCCAGATCGGACGAGAGGTAAGAGCAAAGTGCACCGATCTCCTCCGGCTTGCCGAGACGCTTCATCGGCACGGTGTCGATGATGCCCTGGCGGATGTCCTCACGGATTGCCATGACCATGTCGGTACCAATATACCCGGGGGCGATCGCGTTGACGGTCACACCCTTGGTCGCCAGCTCGGCGGCCAATGCCTTGGTGAAACCAAGCACGCCGGCCTTGGCGGTGGAATAGTTGGTCTGCCCGGCCTGGCCCTTCACGCCATTGACCGAGGAGATGTTCACGATGCGGCCCCAGCCGCGCTCGGCCATCTTCGGCGAAACATGGTGGGTGACGTTGAAAAGGCTGTTGAGATTGGTGTTGATCACCGCATCCCATTGCGCCTTCTCCATTTTCGGGAAGAACTTGTCGCGGGTGATGCCGGCGTTGTTCACCAGCACATCGATCGGACCGACTTCGGACTCGATGCGAGCGACCATGTCCTTGCAGGACTCGTAATCGGACACATCGCCTTCGGCAGCGATGAACTCGAAGCCAAGCGCTTTTTGCGCTGCAAGCCATTCATCACGCTGAGGGAAGCCCGGAAGGCAGTTCGCGACGACTTTCATGCCGTCTTTGGCAAGCGCCTGACAGATCGCGGTGCCGAGACCGCCCATCGCGCCGGTGACGAGTGCGACTTTCTGGGACATTGTCGAATCCTTTTCAAACAGGTGAAGTGAAGTCGTGAATCCGGGAAGCCCACCGGCAGGAGGCGGAGGACGACTGCTGCGCGGCCCGGATGCGGCACGCCGCAGTATACGCCTTCCTGAGAAGAGTTGCTGCAGTGCAGTATTTCTACTATGCGAAAGTTCACACTTACCCGGCTTGGCAACCGGGGCGCCGCCACGACGGTCGGAGTTCACGCCCAGCGGTGATGCGCACGCGTCCCGCGCCGCGGCATCCGTCACAACAGGCCCCCTTGGGCACGCTTGCAGGTTCCCGCCCCCACTCGCCGCGGCTGTGCGCCGGCGGGGGCGGACCGACGTCAGAACATGTGCTGGCCGCCGTTGATCGAGATGTTGGCACCGGTCACGAATGCCGCCTCCTCCGACGAGAGGTAGGCAACCAGGCCGGCGATTTCCTCCGGCTTGCCGAGACGGGCGACCGGGATCTGGGGCAGGATCTTGGAGTCAAGAATCTCCTGCGGAATCGCCATCACCATCTTGGTGCCGATGTAGCCCGGCGAGATGGTGTTGACGGTCACGCCATTGCGCGCAACTTCGAGCGCCAGCGCCTTGGTGAAGCCATGCATGCCTGCCTTGGCCGCGGAATAGTTGGTCTGGCCGAATGCCCCCTTCTGACCATTGACGGAAGAAACGTTGATCACCCTGCCCCACTTGCGCTCGACCATCCCATCCATGACCTGCTTGGTCATGTTGAACACGCTGTCGAGGTTGGTGCTGACCACGGCATCCCAATCCGCCTTGGTCATCTTGCGGAACGTCATGTCGCGGGTAATGCCGGCGTTGTTGACCAGCACATCCACCGGGCCGACCGCCTTGGTGACCTCCTCCACGCACTGCTTGCACGAGTCGAAGTCGGCTACATCGCAGGGAAAAGCCTTGAAACCGTAGCCCATGTTGTTCATGCTCTGCAGCCATTCCGCCGCCTTGGCATTGCCCGGCGAATGCGTGGTGACCACGCGGTAGCCGAGGGCAGCCAGCTTGATGCAGATCGCCTCGCCCAAACCGCCCATGCCACCCGTTACGAGTGCTACTCTGGACATGATCTTCCTCCTTTGCGATGTCTTCTGTCGAAGGGTGTTTGATGCATGCGACAGCGCCCCCCGTATCCGCTGTCGATTCTCTCGGCTCGTCCGGGCTTCGCCCCGGCCCCGGCGAGCACGTGGATCTCAGGCCCGCTGCTTGACGTAGCGGCCCGGCGCCGGCTCGATTGGTTGATAGCGCGCATTTCCCAAACGCCCCCGGGCGGCCACGGCTTTTCCACCAAAGGCTTTCAACCAGTCGATCCAGTGCAGCCACCAACTGCCCTTGCGCTCCTCGGCGGCATCCAGCCATTCGTCCGGATCGGCCACGGCGGACGCGCCTACCCAGTAGCTGCGGCGGTTCTTGGAGGCCGGATTGATCGCACCGGCGATGTGACCGCTCGCACCGAGCACGAAGGTGGTCTCCCCTCCCAGCAGCGCCCGCGCAAGGTAGGCACTCTTCCAGGGCACGATGTGATCCTCGCGCGTGGCCAGGAGATAGGCGGGGGCATCTACCTTGCCCAGATCCACCTTCACTCCGAGCATCCGCAGCCTGCCCGGCACGCGCAGGTTGTTCTCGAGATACATGTTGCGCAGATACCAGGTGAGGAACGGCCCGGGCAGGTTGGTACTGTCGGAGTTCCAGTACAGTAGGTCGAACGCCGCAGGCTTGTTGCCCTTCAGGTAATTGCCTACTACGTACTGCCAGATCAGGTCGTTGGCGCGCAGCGCCGAAAACACGTTGGCCAGCTCCTGGCCGCGCAACAGCCCACCGCGGCCGATCGACGCCTCGCGTGCCGCCACGCTCGCCTCATCGACCAGGCAACCGAGTTCGCCGGCTTCGGCGAAATCCAGCAACGTGGTGATGAGCGTGACACTCGCCACCGGGTCCTCGCCGCGCGCGCGCGCCACCGCCAGCGCCGAGGAAAGAATCGTGCCACCCACGCAAAAGCCCAGCACGTTCGGCTTCTTAACGCGGGTGACGGCACGGACCACGTCTAGCGCGGCGAGCGGCCCCTGCTCCAGGTAATCGTCCCAAGTGGCCTGCGCGTCCTCGATTCCCGGGTTCTTCCAGGACACCAGGAACACTGTGAAACCTTGCTCAACGATGAAGCGCACCAGCGAATTTTCCGGCTGGAGGTCCATGATGTAGAACTTGTTGATGCAAGGCGGCACGATGAGCAGCGGCGTCTGCGCCACCTTGTCGGTCAGCGGCGCATACTGGATCAGCTGCATCAGGGCGTTCTCGAAGATCACCGCACCGGGCGTGACGGCAAGGTTCCGGCCGACCTCGAAGGCCTCGTCGTCGGTCATCGAGATCCGCCCCTTGTCGAGGTCGGCGATGAGGTTCTTGACTCCCTCGGTGATGCTCTGCCCCTGCGTCTCGAGCGCCGTGGCGATGAATTCCGGGTTGGTCGCGGCGAAGTTGGACGGCGCAAGGGCATCCAGGTACTGCCTCACCAGGAACTGCAACCGCGACTTGGCTCGCCCATCGGCAAGCGGCATGGCATCCGAGACCTGGCGGAGAAAGTCGGCATTGATCAGATAGGCCTGGCGCACATAGTCGAACAGCGGGCTGTCCTCCCAATGCTGCGAGGCGAAGCGCCGATCGCCCGCTTCGGGTGCGACCACCGGTACGGGCTTCTCGCCCGGCCTGCGTTGCAGCATGGCCGACCAAAGCGCGGCATGACGCTGCGCAAAACGGTCTTGTATGTCCTGAAAGGCCTGGGGATCCGGCGCCGGCAGCGTGGGTAGGGCCATGCCGCCACTGTCGCGGATTGCGGCATGATTCTGCTGCACCATGTCGAAGAACGACTTGGCCATGTTCTGGCCGAACTGCATGAAACCCAACATCGCCGCGTTGGTCTTGCTATCTTTCTGATCCGACATCTGCCCTCCCAAGGCATCGGAAAGTGAAGTCCGCATCCGGTCGAGTCCAGATCATGACATGCTTCGACCGGGCTCGAACAGCGGATTGTGCGCAAATGCGTCGGCCGCACAAAGATTCCGTACGCAAACCCGCAACAACCCGGAATGGAGTACCCCCGTACATGTATCTGATCGCGATCGCCTGGCTCTACGTGGTCATCATCGTTTCCGTGGCCGACGATACCGTCGTCGGCGGCGTGCTTACCTTCGTCTTCTGGGGCCTTGGACCGCTCGCCCTGTTCCTGTGGATATTCGGCACACCGCATCGGCGCAGGCGCATGGCGCGCGCCGAACGCGAACAGGCGGCGGAGGACGCGCCGCCCGACGCGCGCTGAGGGCGTGCGGCGAGATCACCCAGGGCTCAATCCGCCAGCCACACCAGCGAGGCAAACCGGCCGGTCTCGCCATCGCGCCGATAGGAGTAGAAGCGCGCCTCATCGGCGTAGGTGCACACCCCGCCACCATGGATGCTCCCCACGCCCGCGCGCTCCAGTCGCAAGCGCGCCAGAGCGAACAGGTCGGCCATCCACTTGCCCTCGCGAGCACCGGCCCGGAACGCGGGCGCCGCAGCGGCACAGTCCGCCAGAAACGCCGCCCTGACCTCATCGCCGACCTCGAACGCGGCCGGTCCGATCGCCGGCCCCAGCCACGCGATCACATCGCCTGCCGCCACCCCCATGCGCGCAATCGTGGTCTCAAGCACCCCCGCCGCGAGGCCGCGCCAACCGGCATGAGCCGCAGCCACGACCGTGGCGCGGCGATCGCAGAACAGCACGGGCAGGCAGTCAGCGGTGAGCACCGCGCAGGCGCGGCCTCGGCTGCGGCAGAGCGCCGCATCGGCCTGAGGCAGCGCAACCTCGGGGCGCGCGTCCCAATCAACCACCTCCACGCCATGCACCTGCTTCAACCATGGCACGTTCACGCCTGCGATCTGGTCGAGACGCGCACGATTGCGGAGCACATCGGCGGGATCGTCGCCAACATGATCACCGAGATTGAAACCGGCGTAACGCCCACTGCTGAAGCCGCCGGCCCGCGTCGTGACGAGCGTGCGTACCGCCGGGGGGGCCGGCCAGTCGGCCTCCAGCCAGCGCTCGCTCATTGCGTTGCGCCCTGTGGGGGCAACGCCGCCAGAAGCTGCGCGAAATCCTGCGGGATCGGCGACGTCCATTCCATCTCGCGGCCATCGGCCGGATGTCGCAGCCGCAAACGGTATGCGTGCAACGCCTGACGCTGGAACGCTCCAAGCGCCCCGGCGGCCTTGTGCCGGGCACCATAGGTCGGATCGCCTACCAGGGGATGGCCGAGGCTCGCCATGTGGACACGGATCTGATGGGTACGCCCGGTCTCCAGCCTGCACTCGACCAGCGTACAAGCTGCATAGCGGGTATGTGCCCGATAGTGGGTGACCGCCGGCTTGCCGGACGAGACGATCGCCATGCGCGTGCGCTGCGTCGGGTGGCGGCCAATCGGGGCATCCACCGTACCCGATTCCGGGCAGGCGCCATGCACCAGCGCGAGGTAGTGACGCCCGACGCTACGCGACTGGAGCTGCCGGACGAGGTCGGTCTGTGCCTCGAGCGTGCGGGCCACCACCATCAGGCCACTGGTTTCTTTGTCCAGCCTATGGACGATGCCGGCACGCGGCACGTGAGCCAGCTCGGGCGCGTGGTGCAGCAAGGCGTTGAGCAAGGTGCCGCTCCAGTTGCCGCTGCCGGGATGAACGACCAGCCCGGCCGGCTTGTCGATGACCAGAATGTGAGGGTCCTCGAAGAGCACGGCGAGCGGAATGTCCTCGGCCGCGTTGGCCGTCTCTTCCGGTAGCGGCGGCTGGCAGACTTGGAGCGTCTCGCCCCCCCAGACCTTGCGCTTGGCGTCGTCTGGGGTGCCATCCAGCAAAATGAAGCCGGCCCTCAGCCAGCCCTGCAAGCGGCTGCGGGAATGTTCGGGAAACAGTCGCGCCAGCGCCTGATCGAGGCGCAGCCCGGCACACTCGGCAGGAATCGTCAAACTGACAGGAATTGGCGCCGGGTCGGCTGGGCTATAATCCGTAGATTCATTCACGCGAGTCGGGTTTCTTAAATGGTTGGATCCATCTTTCGCAGTTTAGCGGTAATCGGTGCGCTTCTGCTCGGCGGCTGCGGGCTGTTGCCCGAGCAGGCGGACGAGACCGCCGGGTGGAGCGCGCAGCGGATCTACTCCGAGGCCAAGGACGCGCTCAACGATGGCGCCTACGACCGCGCCATCCGTCTTTACGAGCGCCTGGAGGCGCGCTTCCCCTACGGCCCGCTTGCGCAACAGGCACAGATCGAGGTCGCCTACGCGCACTACAAGTCGAACGCCCCGGCGCTGGCGATCGCGGCGGCCGACCGCTTCATCCGCCTTCACCCCAACCACCCCCATGTGGATTACGCCTACTACCTGAAGGGACTGGCGACGTTCAACGAAGACCTGGGACTGCTCGGGGGCCTGGCCAACCAGGACTTGTCGGAGCGCGACCCGAAAGGCGCGCGGGAGTCGTTCGAGACCTTCCGCGAACTGGTGACACGCTTCCCCGACAGTCGCTACGCGGAAGACTCCCGACTGCGCATGCAGTATCTGGTGAACTCCCTGGCTGCCCACGAAGTGCACGTGGCGCGCTACTACATGCGACGCGGCGCACATGTGGCGGCAATCAACCGTGCCCAGGCGGCGGTCAAGGACTTTCCGGATACCCCCGCGGTGGAGGAAGCGCTATTCATCCTGGTCAAGAGCTATGACGCGCTCAACATGCCCGATCCGCGTGACGACGCGGAACGGGTGATGCGCGCCAACTTTCCCGACAGCGTCTATTTCGCCGGCGGCCCGCAGGACAAACGGCCATGGTGGCAGTTGTGGTGAGCGCGCGTCGGAACACGCGCTGGCGGCGCGGCGGCGCCGCCCGGCGCCCTTCCCAACCGGGCGGTCATGACATCCACCCGCCACCGCTGCAGCCGAAATCGACTGCCAGTCCGCAGGCGACGCCCCGCTCAACCGCGGCCGTAGTTGTCCTCAAAGCGAACGATGTCATCTTCGCCGAGGTAGCTGCCGGACTGCACCTCGATCATTTCCAGATCAACCTTGCCCGGGTTCTCCAGGCGATGCGTGGTGCCCAATGGAATGTAGGTGGACTGGTTTTCCGACAGCAGGAATTTTTCCTCCCCACGCGTGACCAGGGCAGTGCCGCTGACCACGATCCAGTGCTCGGCGCGGTGATGGTGCATCTGCAGGCTGAGCGAAGCACCCGGCTTGACCACGATGCGCTTGACCTGGAAGCGCTCGCCGGAATCGATGGAGTCGTAGCACCCCCAGGGGCGGTGCACCTTGCGATGAACCACGCTTTCCGGACGCCCCTCAGCCTTGAGGCGCGCCACGATCTTTTTCACCTCCTGGGTCTTGTCGCGGCTCGCGACCATCACCGCATCCGGGGTCTCGACCACGACCAGATCGTCCACCCCCAGGCAGGCCACCAACCGATCGGTGGCGTGCACCAGGGTGTTGCGGCTGTCCTCGAACAGCACCTCGCCGCGCGCGGTGTTGCCGAACTCGTCCTTGCCAGCCAAGCCCCACAGCGCATCCCAGGCCCCGACGTCCGACCAGCCCACCGACATTGGCACGACCCGGGGCACGATCCCGAGATCAGGCATCGCGGCCAGACGCTCCATGACTGCATAGTCGATCGAGTCCGATGGGCAGGCACGGAAGGCGTCGCCGTCGATGCGCACGAAGTCCGCATCGCGCCGCGGCGACGCGACAGCGGCGGCGCAGGCGCTGGCGATGTCCGGGCGGCAGGCTGCAATCGCCCGTGTCCACGCCGAGGCCCGCACCATGAACAGGCCGCTGTTCCACAGGTACTCACCCGAGGCCACGTAGGTCTGGGCGGTACTCTGGTCCGGTTTCTCGACAAACGATCTCACCTCGCGCACCCCGGCGAGTACCTCGTCGCCGCTGCGAATGTAGCCATAGCCGGTTTCCGCGTGCGTAGGCACGATGCCGAAGGTGACCATGGCGCCATCACGCGCGGCCGCGAGCCCGGCTTCGATCGCTTGGTGGAAAGCCGGCAGGTCGCGGATCACGTGGTCGGCCGGCATCACCAGCAAAATGGGATCGGCCCCGTCAGCCTGCGCCAGCGCGGCGGCCAGCGTCAGAGCCGGTGCGGTGTTACGGCCCACCGGCTCGAGCACGATGGTGGGGGCGGCCACACCGGCCGCACGCAGTTGCTCGGCGGTGATGAAGCGATAGTCTTCATTGCAGACGACGAGCGGCGTCGTCACCACCGTGGCACTGCCGACAAAGCCGTCGAGGCGGTGGGCGGTTTCCTGCAACATGGTCGCATCGCCGCCAAGCGCGAGCAGCTGCTTGGGATACTGTTCGCGCGACAGCGGCCACAGCCGGGTGCCCGAACCGCCGGAAAGAATAACGGGTTGGAGTGTCATCGCCTGCATTCCGCACCGGCCGGTGCGGCCTGAATGAAAGGGAAGCAGATTGTCTCAAAAACCCGGTTGGGCTCAAAACCGGGAATGCAGGCGCCGAATTCGACCCCACCAATCTCGGCAGCGCTCAGCTGCCGAGGCGATCGAGGATGTGCGCAGCGGTCATCAGGTCCAGATGCGCCCCGCCGCCATTCTTGAACACCGTGATCTCGCCAGGATCGCGCCGTCCCGACGCGTCGGCGGCAAGGTCGTAGAAATCGCCCAGCACGTCCGCCTCGGTGATCGCGCCGGCCTGCATTGGCAGGATGAGTTCGCCGATCTCACCCAGGGTGGTGTCGCGGGCATCGACGAACAGCCGCCCGCGCCGCATCGCGTCGTCGTCGGCTTCGCGCATGTCGGGCTTGAACGCCCCGATCAGATCGAGGTGTGCCCCCGGCTTCAGCCAGCGGCCACGAACAATGGGTTCGGTACTGATCGTCGCGCAGGAGACGATATCCGCGTCTGCGACCGACGCGGCCAGATCCTCCACCACTTCGCCGCCGACCGACTCGGCCAGTTCGGCGGCACGGGCGCGCGTGCGATTCCACACCAGAATGCGCTTGAGCGACGGGAACATCACCGGGTAAGCCCGCGCCAGCGTACTCGAGATGGTGCCGGCACCAACGAGCAGCAAGGTGGCGGAATCCGGCCGGGCCAGCAGGCGCGCGCCCAGCATGGAGTCGCCGACCGTCTTCCAGCGGGTGAGCGCAGCGCCGTCGATGATCGCCCGGACACTGCCGAAGTCGTCGAACAACACGAACACACCCTGCACGGTCGGCCTTGGCGGATCGAGCCGGGCATTGCCGGGAAACACCGAGACGGTCTTGAGGCCTGAACCCAGGCCCTCTATCCAGGCGGCACGATTCAGCAAACCGTTGCCGGCCATCGCGAAATGCAGGTCGGCAATGCGCGCCCGCGGGGTGCGGTGAAAACGCAGCAGCGCCTCAACCAGCCCCGGCCAATCCAGGCTCGCGTCGATTTCGGCAGCACCGATGAAGCGCACCTCGTTCATGCCATCCTCACGCAGGCGTCACACCGCGAATCCGCTCCGAGCGTCGGCGCAGCAATTCGACGGTGGTCAGCATCGCGATCGACAAGGCCACCAGTACCGTGGCCACCGCCAGAATGGTGGGGTTGATCTCCTCGCGGATACCCGACCACATCGCGATCGGTACGGTGCGCTGTTCGGGCCCGGCAATGAACAGGACCACCACGACTTCGTCAAAGGAGGTTGCGAACGCGAACAGCGCGCCCGAAATCACACCGGGCAGCACCAGCGGCAGCACCACCTTGAAGAAAGCACGGGCGGGGCTCGCACCAAGCGAATTGGCCGCGCGGATCAGACTCTGGTCGAAGCCGGTAAGCGTCGCGGTGACGGTGATGACGACGAACGGAATGCCCAGCGCGGTATGCGCCAACACCACGCCGAGATAACTCTGGGCAATGCCGATGTCCGAGAAGAAGAAGAACATGCCCGCCGCCGAAATGATGACCGGCACGATCATCGGCGAGATCAGGATCATCATGATGGTCGAGCGGAACGGCATGAATCGGCTCGCCAGACCCAGCGCCGCCAAGGTGCCGAGCACCGTGGCGAGAATCGTGGACAGGACCGCGACGATGACGCTGTTCTTGATCGCGTGCAACCAGGCCTGGGAAGTCAGGAAGTTCTCGTACCAGCGCAGCGAATAGCCCTCGGGATCGAAGGCCAGCATCTTCTCGGTGAAAGTGAAATACGGCTCGGCGTTGAAGCTCAACGGCACGATGATGAACAGCGGCCCGATCAAAAAGCAGAAGATCAGGCCGCACAGGATGCGGAAGGTATAGTGCCAGGTTCGCTCCAGCGGCGTGGCGTAGTCGGGTGCGGCCATGCGTGCGGTTCTCCTAACCGAGTTTCAGGCCGTCGGACCCGACCAGCTTGTTATAGACGAGATACAACACCGTCACCATCGCGAGCAGCAGCGACGCGATCGCGGCGGCAAGCCCCCAGTTCAGCGACACCTGCATGTGATAGGCGATGAAGTTGGTGATGAAACGCCCGGTCTCGCCGCCCACCAGCGCCGGCGTGATGTAGTAACCGATCGCGAGGATGAACACCAGGATGCCGCCCGCGCCGATGCCCGGCAGCGTCTGCGGGAAATACACCCGCCGGAAAGCGAGAAAACCGCTTGCGCCCATCGAGCGGGCCGCGCGCATGTAGACCGGCGAGATCGTCTTCATCACCGAATACAGTGGCAGGATCATGAACGGCAGCAGGATGTGCGTCATCGCGATGATCGTGCCGGTCTGGTTGTAGATCATCTGCAGGCGCGACGCATCGTCGATGATGCCCAGCCCCACCAGCACGTTGTTGAGTACTCCCTGCGACTGCAGGATCGCGATCCAGGTGCTGGTGCGCACCAGCAGCGAGGTCCAGAACGGCAGCAACACCAGCATCATCAGCAGGTTGGAGATGCGCAGCGGCAGGTTGGCGAGCAGGAACGCAATCGGATAGCCCAGCAGCAGGCACAGGCCGGTGATCAGCACACTCATCCACAGCGTGCGCACGAATAGATTGACGTAGATCTGCCGTTCTTCGGGCTGCCGCACGATCCGGCCTTCGCTGTCGTACTGGAAATCGAGTGCGGCAAGGTAATAGCTCAGCGTATAGGGGCTGGCCTCGCGCTGGATCACCCGCCATACGTCACGGTCGCCCCAGTCGCGGTTGGTTTCGATGAGCAGGTCTTTCCAGGAATCGGGGTCGTCCACCCGCGCAATCCGGCGCGCGGTCGCGGTCACAGTGGAGCGCATGCCCGAACGTTCGTAGTTCAGACGACTCGCCATCGGCCCCAGGTTGCGCGCCTCCTGGCCCGCCTTGAGGTCGGCCGCCAAGGCCCCAAACGTGGCCTCGTCCGGCACGTCCTGGCCGTCCCAGTCCTCCAGCGCCGCCACGGTCCGCGGCAGGATGTCGGCTACCTCAGGGGCGTGGACGCTGCGCGTCAGCATGCTGAGGATCGGCATGACGAAGGCGATGACGAGGAAGAACAACAGCGGCGAGACGAGCAGGAAAGCCTTCAGCTTGTTCCGTCGTACCGCCCGCGCAAGGCTTACCTTGAGCGGGCGGCCGTCCGCCGCCAGAAGCGGGCCGGCCCCGCCGGGGCCGGCGCCGCGCCCCGGCGAGCCGACGTCGACGCCGCGCGCGCACCCGCTCCGCGAGAAGGCGGCGCCGATGATCACGCCGACCGCGAGGTCGACCACGTTGCCGCGCAGGGCGAAGGTCTTGAA
>JBKBMG010000054.1:0-19016 GCA_046295975.1 Rhodocyclaceae bacterium | reverse complement strand
CGCCCCCGCGGGGGCCGGCACCGCTCGCGATCGCCGTATCAGCGGGCGAGCCAGGCATTGAAACGCTCCGTCAACTCGTCGAGATAGTCGGCCCAGAACTCATCGTCCTTGGGCAACGCATTGGCGAAGTTGGGCTCGTAGGTCGGCATGTGGGGCTTCATGTCGATGCCGGCCGTGGCGTGAGTGGACACCAGCGCCGACGAACTGGTGCGGGCCGGGCCGTAGGAGATGAATTTCGCCTGATCCGCCAGACGCTGCGTGTCGGTCGCGAAGCGCAGGTAGTCCTTGACCTTGTCGAGCTTGCCCTTGGGCACGACCCAGCCGTCGAACTCGAATATCTGGCCGTCCCAGATGATCTCGAAGGGCTGGTTTTCGACCACCTGAGCGTTGAAGATGCGGCCGTTGTAGGCGGATGCGAACGACACCTCCTTGTCCGCCAGCAGTTGCGGCGGCTGGGCACCGGCCTCCCACCAGATCACCTCGCTCTTGATCGTGTCGAGCTGGGCGAAGGCGCGGTCCACCCCGGCCGGCGTCGCAAGCAATTCATACACCTGGTCACGCGGCACACCGTCGGCCAGCAGCGCCCATTCGAGGTTGTTGATCGGCTTCTTCTGCAACGCCCGCTTGCCCGGGAATTTCTGCAGATCGAAGACGTCGGCGATCGAAGACGGGCGATTCCCCTCCGGGAACATCGTGGTGTTGAACGCGACGATGGTGCCGTACACGATCGAGGAGACGTAGCACTCATCGAGCGAGCCGGGGATGAAATCCTTGCTGGCCGCCGTACCGTCCGGCGCGGGGTCGAGCAATGCATCATGGTCGAGCGGCTCGATCAGGCCTTCGGCGCAGGCGATCTTTGCGTCCGCGGGCAGCATGTCCACCAGATCCCAGGTGATGTTGCCTGCCTGAACCTGCGCGCGCAAACCGGCAAGCGCGGTCTCGGAGCGGTCGATGTTGTTGATGCGCTGGCCGGTCTTGGCGATCCACGGCTCATCGTAGGCCTTGACCTGGCTCTCGGTGTAGGCGCCACCCCAGGACACGATATTCAGCGCTTCCTGTGCCTGTGTGGCCGCGGTGAACCCAAGACCGGCGACCAGTGCGGTCGCCAGGGCGGTGTGGCGAAACGAGTGCTTCATAGTCCTCTCCTAGTGTTCGGGGCGGATGGCCCCGGATCCATGGTCACGCATCGAGTGCGCGGCAATCCTCGATTTTCCAGCCGACCCGGATGCGGTCGCGCCGCGCGTGCGGCCGGATGTTCGACGAGTTCGGGGTCTTGACGACGAATTCCTTGTTGCCGGCAACGCTGATGCGCGTACGCAGGTGATCCCCCATGTAGATCACCTCCTCCACTTCGGCATCGACGATGTTGGGCAGGCTGCCCGGCTCCGGATCGATGACGACCCGCTCGGGGCGCAGCGACAGGGTCGAACGCCGCCCCTGTCCGGCAACATTCACCGGCAATGAGCGAATCACGTCGCCACTGTCCAGGCGCACCTGCGCCTCGCTGTCGGACAAGCTCACCACCTCACCGACGAAGGTGTTGTTCTCGCCAATAAAGCGCGCGACAAAGGCGTTGACCGGCGCCTCGTAAAGTTCGCGCGGTGAAGCCAGTTGCTGCACGACGCCCGCGTTGAACACCGCGATACGGTCCGACATCGTCAGCGCCTCGGACTGGTCGTGGGTCACGTAAATCATGGTCACGCCCAGGCTGTCATGGATGCGCTTGATCTCGAACTGCATTTCCTCGCGCAGGTTCTTGTCCAGCGCACCCAACGGTTCGTCCATCAGCACCAGTTCAGGCTCGAACACCAGCGCACGCGCGACCGCCACACGCTGTTGCTGTCCACCGGACAACTGCGCCGGACGGCGCGCACCAAACCCTTCAAGACGCACCATGGCGAGCGCTCGCTCAACCTTGGCGGCGATGTCGGCTTTGGAAAGCTTGCGGACCTGCAGCGGAAACGCCAGATTCTCCGCCACTGTCATGTGGGGAAACAACGCGTAGTTCTGGAATACCATGCCGATGCCCCGCTTATGGGGTGGCAACTTGGTGATTGATGTGCCCTTGAGCACGATCTGGCCATGGGTAGGCACTTCGAAACCGGCCATCATCATCAGGCAGGTCGTCTTGCCCGACCCGGAGGGACCGAGCAAGGTGATGAACTCACCGCGGTCGATATCGAGATTGAAATCCTTGACTACCAGTTGCTCGCCGTCGTACGTCTTCTGGACGTTCTTGAAAACCACGAACGACTTGCCATCCGCGTCGCCCGTGCTGGCTGCTGTTCCCATCGATCCATCACCCTCCCGCCTTGCCGGATCATGTCCGCGCAAGCCCTGTCGATTAGTCGCCGTCGGTTACATTTGTCTTAAAAAGTAAAGGATTGGCATCAAGGGTGCAACATTGGGTATACCCTCAACAACCGCCCTTGCTCACCTCCACACCCTGCTTAGAGTCTTGTTTTGGCGTCCGTTTTCCAACGCCAACAGTATTGCGGAAATAACCGCGGCGTAACATCTGGCGTCGCGGCATGAACAGAGCGCGACGCTTACAGACAGTTTGTGCCCCTGAACACGCCTGGCACCGCCTCGCAGCCACATGTGTGCCGGAACCTACCCACCCTGACCATGCTCGCGCGCGACGATTTCCATGAAACGGCGCGCGATTCGCCCCGGGCGCGGGCTGCGAGCAACCGACGCCACCCAGTCGCAGTGGTAGCGCAGCACGTCCGATTCCAGGCAGACCAACTGCCCCTGCTCAACGAAGCTGCGGGCATAGTGTTCCGGCAGAAAGCCGATGTAGCGCCCGGAACGGATCAGCAGTACGCTCGCCTCCTGATCAAAGGCACGTGCCGCGGTACGCAGACCCAGGCGCCAGAAATGCTCCATATTGGGTGAGTGGTAGCCGAGGCCGACGAAATCCGCCTGTCGCAGCGCATCGTCGCCGGGTGGCCGACGCGCCCGCAGCAGCGGGTGGGACGGCGCGGCGTAGAGTCGCATCGGCTCGCCGAACAGGGTCACCGAAGTCAGGCTTTCGCTGGCGCGGTGAAACGGGTGAATGCCCACATGAAAGCGCCCGTCGAGCAAGCCCTTGTCGATGTCCGCGGTGCCGGCCACATGCACCTCGAAGCCCACCTCGGGTGCCTCCGCACCGAAGGCGGCCATGCTCTCAGCGAGACGGCAGGCCGGGTTGGTGATGAACTTGTCGAACACCACCAGGGTGAGTTCGCCCCGCATGCCTGACTGCAGCCGGACCACCTCCGAGCGAAAGCTCTCCACCTGCGCGAGCAGCCGCCGCGCGGCTTCGAGCACGACCGCGCCCTCCTCCGTCAGCGCAAAGCCTCCGCGCCCGCGCTCGCACAAACGCATGCCCAGGCGCACCTCAAGATCCTTGAGATGACGGCTGATCACCGAGCGGCTGATGTTGAGTCGCAACTCCGCGGCGGACACGCCACCGGATTCCGCAATGGCAAGAAAAATGCGCAGCAGGCGCAGATCAGCCTCGCTAAGACTCTGCAGCAGGGCACGGTTCTTCATCTGAATGTTTCCTCATAACGAAACTTTGGTGACGCATATCGCGATTTTATACACCTAACTCACGCCCTAAGATTGCGCCATCGCCCCCAACCCGGAGACCCCGATGAGCCTCGACCAGGCCTACTGGCTGCCCTTCACCGCCAACCGCGCATTCTGGAAGACCCCCCGCGTCATCAAGGCGGCACGCGGCCACTACTACACCACCGACGATGGCCGCCAGTTGCTGGATGGTTTTTCCGGTCTCTGGACGTCTGGCCTGGGGCACTGCCACCCGGGCATCGTGGCCGCAGTGCAGGAGCAGGTGGCTACCCTGGACTACGGCATGGGTTTCCAGGTCAGCAACGACAAGGCCATTCAACTCGCCCGCGAAGTCGCCGAACTTGCGCCGGAAGGCATGAACCGGGTGTTCTTCACCAACTCGGGTTCCGAATCGGCGGATACCGCGCTCAAGATTGCCCTCGCCTATCACCGCGCCAACGGCCAGGGCCATCGCACCCGCCTGATCGGGCGCGAGCGTGGCTACCACGGGGTGAACTTCGGCGGCATGTCGGTGGGCGGCATCCCGGCCAACCGCAAGGTATTCAGCGCAGCGCTGTTGCCGGGCGTGGACCATATCCGCCACACCCACAGCCTGGCCGACATGGCCTTCTCACGCGGTCAGCCGAGCTGGGGCGCCCATCTCGCGGACGACCTGGAGCGGCTTGCCGCCCTGCACGATGCGTCCAACATCGCGGCCCTCGTCGTCGAACCGGTGGCCGGCTCCACCGGCATCCTGGTGCCGCCGATCGGGTATCTGCAGCGCCTGCGCGAGATCTGCGACAAGCACGGCATCCTGCTCATCTTCGACGAAGTCATCACCGCCTTCGGCCGCATCGGCGCCCCCTTTGCCGCGGAGCGCTTCGGCGTGCGGCCGGACATCATCACCACCGCCAAGGGACTGACCAACGGTGTCATCCCCATGGGTGCGGTGATCGTGCGCGACGAAATCTACGATGCACTGATGCAGGGCCCGGGGCACGTCATCGAGTTGTTCCACGGCTACACCTACTCCGGCCACCCCGTGGCCGCTGCCGCGGGGCTGGCCACGCTTGCCGCCTATCGCGAGGAAGACAGCTTTGCCCGCGCGCGCGGGCTGGAACCCTTGTTCGAGGAGATCATCCATGCCTTCAAGGGCGAACCCCATGTGGTCGACATCCGCAACTTCGGCCTGATGGGCGGTATCGAACTCGCCGCCCGCGACGGAGCACCCGGCGCACGCGGCTTCGAGGTGTTCCTGAAGTGTTTCGAGGCGGGTGTGGTGGTCCGCAACGGTGGGGACATCCTGCAGTTCTCGCCCTTCCTCGACTCCACCCCGGAAGAACTCGAGCGCATCTTCGACACCGTGCGCCAGGCGCTGCGCAGCGTTGCCTGACCCCTGTTGAACGCCGACCTCCACGCTTCCACGCTTCCACGCCTTACCGCACAGAGAGATACCCGACATGCAGACACTCGGACACTTCATCGCCGGCCAGCCGATCGCCGACGACAACCGCGCCCAACCGGTCTACAACCCCGCGCTGGGCACGCCATTGCGCCAGGTCGCGATGGCCTCGCACGCCACCGTCGAACGCGCCATCGCGGCCGCCGAGGCCGCATTCCCCGCATGGCGCAAGACGCCGCCGCTCAAGCGTGCGCGGATCATGTTCAAGTTCAAGGAACTGCTGGAAAGAAACGCCGACCGCATCGTCACCGCCATCGTGGAGGAACACGGCAAGGTCTGGGAAGACGCGCACGGCGAACTCGCCCGAGGCATCGAAGTGGTGGAATACGCTTGCGGCGCCCCCGAGTTCCTGAAAGGCGAACACAGCCGTGACGTGGGTCCCGACATCGACTCCTGGTCGGAATTCCCACCCCTAGGCGTAGTGGCCGGCATCACCCCGTTCAACTTCCCGTCCATGGTTCCGATGTGGATGTTCCCCATGGCCATCGTGTGTGGCAACACCTTTGTGCTCAAGCCGTCGGAGAAGGACCCGTCCGCCCCGATGCTCCTGGCCGAACTGCTCACCGAAGCCGGTCTGCCGGCGGGGGTCTTCAACGTGGTGAACGGCGACAAGGAAGCCGTGGATACGCTGCTTCACGATCCACGGGTCAAGGCCGTGAGTTTTGTCGGCTCCACCCCGATCGCCGAATACATCTATGCCACCGGCACCGCCCACGGCAAGCGCGTGCAGGCACTCGGGGGTGCCAAGAACCACGCCGTGGTCATGCCGGACGCCGACCTGGACAACGCGGTCAACGCCATCATGGGTGCAGCCTATGGCTCCTGCGGGGAGCGCTGCATGGCGATCTCGGTGGTCGTCGCGGTCGGCGACAACACCGGCGACGAACTGGTCGCCCGCCTCAAACCCAAGATCGAAGCGTTACGCATCGGCAACGGCATCGAACGCGGCCTCGACATGGGGCCGCTGGTGACCGGCGCACACCGTGACAAGGTGCGCAGCTACATCGATCTCGGGGCCGAAGAAGGCGCGGAAGTGGTCGTCGACGGCCGCAATCTGACCGTTCCCGGCCATGAGGGCGGCTTCTTCCTGGGCGGCACCCTGTTCGATCACGTCAAGCCCGCGATGCGCATCTACCAGGAAGAGATCTTCGGGCCGGTGCTGGCAGTGGTCCGCGTAGCCAGCCTCGCCGAAGCCATCGCCCTGATCGATGCACACGAGTTCGGCAACGGTACCTGCGTCTTCACCCGCGACGGAGCGGTTGCGCGCCACTTCACCGACAGCGTCCAGGTGGGCATGGTCGGCGTCAACGTCCCCTTGCCGGTCCCGGTCGCATGCCAGAGCTTCGGCGGCTGGAAGCGCTCGCTGTTCGGCGACCTCTACGCCTACGGCCCGGATTCGGTGCGCTTCTACACCCGCCGCAAGACCCTCACCCAACGCTGGGCGGTGCAAGGCGTCGAAAAGGCCCAGTTCGCGTTCCCGAGCAACGGCTGATCGCCGCTTTCACTCTCAAACGCCGCAGTGCAACCGTGTTGCCTGCGGCGTTTCGCATTGTGGCCAGGCGGTCCTGGGCCGGTCGCAAGAGTAGGCACCGTCGACCTGCCGGCGCATAATGTCCGCCCCGGTCACGACCGAAAGCCACCTCAAGCAAAAAAGGGAGACCACATCATGCTCAAGAAGACGCTGCTCGCGCTTGCGCTCGCCACCTCGCTGGGCTTCGCCACAGCCACCGCCCAGGCGGATACCCGCGTCACGCTCAAGGCTGCCAAGGCGGGCTCATCCTACTATGTGATGATGGTCCAACTCGGCGAGATGATGAAGAAGGAAAGCGGCGGCAAGATCCTGCCGACCGTCGAGGAAAGCCAGGGTTCGGTCCAGAACGTGAAGGAGGCCGCGCGACGCCCCGGCAACTTCCTGTTCACCTCGCCGCCCAGCCTGCTCGCGGACGCCCGCGCCGGCAACAAGCCGTTCGAAGGCGAGAGCGGTCATGACCGTGCCCGCGCCCTCTTCGTAGTGCCTTTCGTCACGGTGCACCTCGCCGTTCAGCAGGACAGTGGAATTACCGACGTGATGCAGCTTGCCGGGCAGAAGTTCATCGCCGGTGGCAAGGGCACCTTCTGCGAAGGCCGGACCCTGAAGATATTCGAATTGCTCGGTCTGGCGGGCCAGGTCGAGGTCATCGACGTGGAACTCAATGCGGCGTCCAGCGCGATGCGCAACGACAAGGTCGCCGGCTTCGCCACCTGCAGCTCGCACCCCACGCCGCAACTCGTGGAACTGGCCACAACGACGCCGCTGACGCTGATTTCCTTCACGGACGAACAGCGCGACAGGATTCTTAGCGCCGATCCGATGTCCGGCCCGCTGACGATTGCCGCTGGCACCTACAAGGACCAGGCCAGCGACGTCCACACCGTAGGCGTGCCGGTTGGCGCATTCACGACGACGGACATGGACGACGACACCGCTTACTTCATCACCAAGTCCTTCTGGCAGCAGCGAGAGGACCTCGCCAAGGCCAACCCTTGGTGGGCTGGCGTGTCGCCTGAGATGGTGAACCAGCTGGGCACCACGCTGCACCCGGGCGCGCTGCGCTACTACCGCGAGGCAGGCGTGGAATTGTCGCCCGACCTCCTCTGATCGCCGCAGGACGTCCATCCACCTGACATCAGCCCGCGCGCACTCGCGCAGCGGGCCGGGATGCTTTCCACCTCCACCACGCCACGATGACCGGACGACCGGACACACCGTTCGCCACAGCCCACATGCAGACTGCCGAGGCCACACCCCAACACCCCCGCAACCCCTTCCCTCAATCAACCCAGGCGTTGATCTTCAGCTGCGCACTGCTGTCGGTCGGCTTCCATCTGTACCTGGTGTTCAGCGGCCTGCTGCCCAACTTGCTGACGCGACCATTGCATCTGATGCTCGCGATTCCATGGATATTCTTCATCGGCATCAACGGCAATCGGGCGCAGCGCGCCCTTGCGTGGGCAAGCGGACTGCTGGGGCTTGCCGGCTGCACCTACATCATCCTCAACCGCAGCATGCTGATCGACCAGTACGGCGCAATTCAGGGCTGGCTGCAACACGCCGTCGCGATCATTCTGATCGTGCTGGTGCTCGATATGGCACGTCGCGCGATCAAGGCGGTCCTTCCCTCCATCGCCCTGCTCGTGTTGCTGTACGGCTTGTTCGGCCAGTTCATTCCCGGCAGTTTCGGCCACGGCGGGATTCCACTCGACTACTTCCTGGGAACGCTCGTCATCGCCGAGGGCGGCCTGTGGAGCAGCCTGACGGGGCTCTCGGCGGAAGTCATCGCTCCCTTCATCATTCTGGGCTGCTTCATCTCCGCGGGCGAGGCGGGAACGGGCTTCATGTCGTTCGCCACCCAATTTGCCGGACGTTTGCGTGCCGGCGCCGCCAAGGTGTCCATCATCGCCTCCGCCCTGTACGGCACCATTTCCGGCTCCGCTTCGGCCAATACCGCCTCGACCGGTACAGTCACCATTCCCGCGATGATCCGGCTGGGCTACCCGCGTAGCTTTGCCGCGTCGGTAGAGGCCGTCGCATCGACCGGGGGCCAGATCATGCCGCCGCTGATGGGCGCCGGCGTTTTCGTCATGGCCGAGTTGCTGCGTCGGCCGTACACCGAGTTAATGATCATCGCGTCGCTGCCCGCACTGCTCTTCTTCGTCGCGGCCTGGGCGGGGGTGCATTTCTATGCCAAGCGCCACGACCTCGGAAGCCTGGGAAAAGATGAACTGCCGGGCTGGAGCCTGGTTGCGCGCACCGTTCCGTTTTTCCTCGTGCCCTTCGGGGTGCTGGTCTACATGCTGCTGTTCACCCGCTACACCGCACCCTATGCCGCAGCAACCGCAACTGCCCTGACCGTCGCCCTGCTGTTGATCGATTCGAACGGCAAGGCGTCGCTATCGCGCTGGCTTCAACGCATCGGCACGGGCACGATCGCCGCCGCCCAGCAGATTGCCGGACTGGCAGCAATCCTGATTTGTGCCAGCCTGATTGTGGGCGTGTTCCATATGACGGGGCTAGGGGTGAAGATCACGTCGGTGATCCTGTCGCTGTCCGGCGGCGAGTTGTGGGCCGCCCTGCTACTCACCGCACTGGCAAGCCTGGTGCTCGGCATGGAGCTTCCGACGACCGCGGCCTACGTCATCTGCATTGCTGTCGCCGGGCCTGCGTTGATGGATCTGGGACTACCGGAACTGCATGCCCACTTGTTCGTGTTCTGGTACGCGCTGCTGTGCACCATCACGCCCCCGGTCTGTGGCAACGTGTTCATTGCCGCCGGAATCGCCAAGACCCCATGGGGGCCCGTCGCCGGCAATGCCATGAGGATTGGCATCGGTCTGTTTCTGGTGCCGCTTGGCTTCGTCGCCAACCCGGCCCTGCTGTCGGTACTCGACACACCGCTGCTTGCCGCAACCGCCCTGGTCAAGGTGGGCGTCGGTATATGGCTGATCAGCTACTGCGCCATCAACCTGACGCGCCACCCGCTCAGTAGCGTGCTCGCCCTGGGCGGCGGCATCATGCTGCTGTTCGCGTTCGGGATCTGATCGGGGCGTTCGCAACGGCATCGCTGCGATGTCATGGAACGTTGCGAACACCTCCCGCACAGTGCGGGAACAACAAAAAAAGCCGCCTGGGGCAACGCCCCGGGCGGCTTTTTTGTCCCGTCCGCTGAAACTCAGCCGTTCGCCCCCTGACGCGGACGCGGCGAGGTACGGCGCACCCGGCTGGCGCGCTTGGCCTTGGCCGCATCGGGCTTGCCTTGTTGCCCCTTGGGCTTGGGCTGGCCGGCAAGCGCGCAGGCCTCGGACTCGGGCATTTCCATCCACATGCCGCGCTTGAGCTTGGACGGCAGCGAGACGGGGCCGTAGCGCACCCGCATCAACCTGCTCACGGTCAGGCCGACGGCTTCGAACATGCGGCGCACCTCGCGGTTACGGCCCTCCGAGAGCGTCACGCGGTACCAGTGGTTGGCGCCCTCGCCGCCCTGATCGGTCAGCGCGCTGAAACGTGCCGGGCCGTCTTCGAGTTCGATACCGGTGGTGAGGGACTGGATCTGCTCGTCGGTGAGCTGGCCGAGCAGGCGCACGGCGTATTCGCGCTCCTGCTCGTAGCGCGGGTGCATGAGCTTGTTGGCAAGATCGCCGTCGCTGGTGAACAACAGCAGGCCAGAGGTGTTGAAGTCCAGCCGTCCAACCGCGATCCAGCGCCCTTTCTTGAGCAGCGGCAGGCGGTCGAACACCGACGGGCGACCCTCGGGGTCGTCGCGCGACACGATCTCGCCTTCGGGCTTGTGGTAGATCAGCACGCGGGGAGCACGCACCGTGAACTTCAACGGCAACAGTTTGCCGTTGTACTTGACCCGGTCTCCCGGGCCGATCTTCTGTCCGAGCGCGGCAGGCAGGCCGTTCACCGAAATCCGGCCGGCGATCACCCATTCCTCGATCTCGCGGCGCGAACCGATACCGAGTTGCGCGAGCACCTTCTGCAGGCGCTCGGGTTCGGCAAACGTCGCGTTCTGCGGTTTGATCCCGGTCGACTGCCCCGGCCTCGGTCGGCGCGCGGGCCGCGCCATGTCGGCAATGCCCAGCGCCGAATGATGGGCGTCCGGACGCATCGCGGGGTTGCTCGCCTTGGGCGCGGCGGCCTCAGCGTTCTTCTTCGTTGGCGGGCGCAGCGGCCGCTTCGATTTCTTTACTGTCGACAAGGTCCATGATCCTTTCGATTTCGGTCAATGCGGGTAGCTCCGTCAGACTGCGCAACCCGAGATCGTCGAGAAAGCGCTTGGTCGTGGCGAACAGAGCCGGTCTGCCCGGCGTGTCGCGATGACCGACAATGTCGATCCAGCCCCGCGACTCGAGCGTCTTGATTACGTTGGGTGACACCGTCACCCCACGGATGTCTTCAATGTCGCCGCGCGTCACCGGTTGGCGATAGGCGATGATCGCCAGTGTTTCGATGACTGCACGCGAATATTTGGGCGGTTTCTCGTCCTTGAGGCGGTCGAGAAACGCCTGGTATTCCGGGCGCGTCTGGAAACGCCAGCCCGTGGCGAGTTGCACCAGTTCCACACCCCGGCCGGTCCACTCCTCGCGCAACTCGTCGAGCAGGCGGCGCACCAGATCGGCACCCGGATCGGGATCGAACAGCAATCTCAGGCGCGTCACGCCGATCGGCGCGGCGGCCGCAAGCAAAGCCGTTTCCAGAACCCGCTTGTATTCTTCAGGCGTCGTCGGATGCATCCGCCAGTTTCACGTATATCGGGGCGAAGGGTTCGTTCTGGGCAACGTCCACCATCCGCTCCTTGACCAGTTCCAGCACCGCCAGAAAGCCCACCACCAGTCCGGCCGGCCCCAGGTGGTGATCGAACAGCGTCTCGAACACCACGAAGCCACCGCCCGAAAGCTTGCGCAGCATCGCAGTCATGTGCTCACGCACCGAGAGTTCCTCGCGGCCAACGCGATGATGCTGGGTCAGCCGCGCCTTCTTCATGATGCGCAACCAGGCAAGCTGCAGATCGTGCAGGTTCAACTCGGGCAAACGCTCCACCAGCTTCTCGGTCACGAGCACGCTGACCCACTCGTAATCGCGCTCGGCCCGCGGCAGCACGTCGAGCCGCGCCGCTGCCATCTTCATCTGCTCGTACTCGATCAAGCGGCGCACCAGTTCCGCCCGCGGGTCGTCCGGCTCGTCCGCCGCTTCGCGCGGCGGCTTGGGCAGGAGCATGCGCGACTTGATCTCGAGCAGCATGGCCGCCATCAGCAGATAATCCGCCGCGAGTTCGAGATTGTGGGTGCGCATGGCCTCGACGTAGCCGAGGTATTGTTCCGTGAGCGGCGCCATCGGAATATCGAGGATGTCGATATTCGCCTTCCGGATCAGGTACAAGAGCAGGTCCAGCGGACCTTCGAAGGCCTCGAGAATGACCTCGAGCGCGTCCGGCGGAATGTAGAGATCCTTGGGCATCTCGAGCATGGGCTGCCCGTAGAGCCGCGCCACCGCCTCGACCTGCTCGGGGGTTTCGACCGGTTTCAGATCGAGAAGGTCGCTCATTCTATATCGAAAGCCGGTGTCGAGCGCAAGCGCCGGTACGAAACCGGCCCCCGCCTTGGTTCATCAAGTGTAGGACAAGCCCATCGCGTCGCGCACGTCGCGCATGGTTTCCTGCGCCAGCTTGCGTGCCCGCTCGCAACCGTCGGCCATGATGTTGCGCACCAGCGACGGGTCTTCGACATAGGGGCGTGCGCGCTCGTTCATTGCCTGCTGTTCAGCCAGCACGCCATCGATGACCGGCTGCTTGCATTCGATGCAGCCGATTCCGGCGCTGCGACAGCCTTCCTGCACCCAGGCGCGCGTGGCGTCGTCCGAATAGATCTGGTGAAACTGCCATACCGGGCATTTGTCCGGGTCGCCCGGGTCGGTGCGCCGCACCCGCGCCGGATCCGTCTGCATGGTGCGGATCTTGCGCGTGACGGAGTCCGGTTCCTCGCGCAGGTAAATGGTGTTGCCGTAGCTCTTGGACATCTTCTGTCCATCCAGCCCCGGCATGCGCGAGGACTCGGTGAGCAGCGCAGCCGGCTCGACCAGAATCATCTTGCTACTGCCTTCGAGATAGCCGTAAAGCCGCTCGCGATCGCCCATGCTGAGGTTCTGGGCCTCGTCGAGCACCGCGTGCGCCTGCTCCAGCGCCGCCTCGTCGCCTTCCTGCTGGAAACGGGTCCGCAACTCGGCGTAGAGCTTGGCGCGCTTGGCACCGAGCTTCTTGACCGCCTCCCTGGCCTTGTCCTCGAAGCCCGGTTCGCGGCCGTACAAATGGTTGAAACGGCGCGCCACCTCGCGGGTGATCTCGACATGCGGGACCTGGTCCTCGCCCACCGGCACCTTGTCGGCGCGGTAGATCAGGATGTCGGCCGACTGGAGCAAGGGATAGCCGAGAAAGCCATAGGTGGACAAATCCTTGCTGGCAAGCTTCTCCTGCTGGTCCTTGTAGGTCGGCACCCGTTCCAGCCAGCCCAGCGGACACATCATCGACAACAGCAGGTGCAGCTCGGCATGCTCGGGCACGCGCGACTGGATGAACAGCGTCGCCTGGGCGGGATCGATACCGGCTGCGAGCCAGTCAATCAACATGTCCCAGACGCTTTCCTCGATCACCTCGGGTGAATCGTAGTTGGTTGTCAGCGCGTGCCAGTCGGCGACGAAGAACAGACAGGGGTACTCCTCCTGAAGCTTCACCCAGTTTTTGAGCACACCATGATAGTGGCCAAGATGAAGCCGTCCGGTGGGGCGCATCCCCGAGAGGACTCGTTCTGCGTACATGATTGGTGTCGGTGACTAGAAACTGAAAAGCGTTGCGAGGAAATAGCGGAAGAACGCGACCATGGGCAGCAGGATCTTGCCGAGCACTTCGGAAAACAGCAGCACCAGCAGGATGATGAGGCCAAACGGTTCGATCCGCGCGAAATGCCACGCCAGCCGGTTCGGCAGCAGGCTGACCGCGATCCGGCCACCGTCCAGCGGCGGGATCGGCAGCAGGTTGAGCAGCAACAGGATGGCGTTGATGTGCATGCCGGCATCGGCCATGCGCAACATCGGCACCGTATAGGCGTTGCTCGGCATCAGCAGCGCGATCTTGAACAGGCCCGCCCAGGCAAGCGCCATCAGCAGATTCATGAATGGTTCGGCGGCGGCCACCCACAGCATGTCTGCCTTGGGACGGCGCAAGCGGCCGAAATCCACCGGCACCGGCTTTGCCCAGCCAAACAACATGGCCCCGCCGCCAAACAAAGTGCTGATCGCGAGAATCCCGGCCGGCACCAGCACCGTGCCCACCGGATCGATATGGCGAAAGGGGTTGAGGCTGATCCGACCCGCCAGGTGCGCGGTCGGATCGCCGAAATACCGCGCGACGTAGCCGTGGGCTGCCTCGTGCAGTGTGATCGCGAGCAGAACCGGCAGCGCCCAGATGGCGAGCGTCGATATCAGTACGTCCATCAATCCAACCCGAAGGGCGCGAGGTCGCCACAGCCGACGCGCACGAGCTCAGGTGCACCGGAGGTGAGATCGACCACCGTGGTCGCATCCGGGCCGCAGTAGCCGGCCTCGATCACCAGGTCGACGTGTTTGCCCAGGCGGTCGCGGATCTCCTCCGGATCGGTCAGCGGCAGGTCGTCATCAGGCAGGATGAGGGTGGAACTGACGATGGGCTCGTTCAACTCGGCCAGCAGCGCCGCCACCACCGGGCTGGCCGGCACGCGCAGGCCAATCGTCTTGCGCTTGGGGTGGAGCATGCGCCGTGGCAGCTCGCGGGTCGCTTCGAGAATGAAGGTGTAAGGTCCGGGTGTGACCGCCTTGAGCAGTCGGAACTGGCTGTTGTCCACCCGTGCGTAGATCGCAATCTCGGACAGGTCGCGGCACATCAGCGTGAAGTGGTGGCGGTCGCCCACGTTGCGGATGCGGCGGATGCGGTCGAGCAGGTCGGCATCGCCCAGGTGGCCGCCCAGAGCGTAGGCGGAATCGGTGGGAAAGGCGACCAGACCACCCCCGCGCATGATCTCCGCGGCCTGACGGATCAAACGCGGCTGGGGTTGCTCGGGGTGAAGCGAAAAGAATTGGGACATCGGTGGGTACGGGAATGGATGCGGCTATGATAACAGCCGCGACCATACCGGAACCAGATCGTGCGGCAGCGCAACACAGCGCCCCAGGTCGACCGGGCTTTCCTCTACACCATGAAAATCCGAGGCACGCGAGGCGAGCAGGCCGCGACGGCGCGCCACACTGGCGAAGCGGCGCATCTCGTCGTCGCCATGAGCGCCCGACACCACCTCCACCGCCTCGCCACCGCAAGCGTGGAAGGCGTCGAAGAGACGTTCGAGATCCGCCTCGGAATAGCGGTAGCGGGCAGGATGGGCGATCACCGCCACACCGCCCGCGCCGCGGATCCAGCCCACCGCCTCGTCCAGCGACGCCCACTGGTGCTCGACGAAGCCGGGTTTGCCCTTGGCGAGGTAGTACTGGAACACCGTGGGCACGTCGGGCATGACGCCGGAGGCCACCAGGTGCCGGGCAAAATGCGAACGACTGACCAGTTCGGCGTTGCGCGCGAAGCGGCGCGCGCCCTCCAGGGCGCCGCGAATGCCGATGCGTGCCAGCGCATCGGACATGCGCTGGGCACGTTCGTCACGCCCCACCCGCACGGCGGCAAGCCCGGCCAGCAGCGCCGGATCGCGATGATCGATGCCCAGGCCGACGATGTGCACCGTCTCACCGAGGAACGAAACCGATATCTCGACCCCTGCCAGCAGGTGCAAACCGGTCTCGGCGGCAACGGCAAACGCCTCGTCCAGCCCCGACACCTCGTCGTGATCGGTGAGCGCGAGCAGGTCCACGCCATTGGCGACGGCGCGCCGCACCACGTCAGCGGGCGCAAGCAGGCCGTCGGAGACGGTGGAATGGCAGTGCAGATCGGCGTTCAGCGGAAAGGCATCGACGTTCATGACTCAGGGGTGCGCAGAAAGGCCTCGAGGGCCATGGCCACGCGTTGCGGTTGGTCGTGATGCAGATTATGACCGCTTTCAGCGATCTCGACCTCGCGAAAATCCCGAAAACACGCGACACCGGCACGATAGGTCGCATCGTCCAGACCAAGCGCACGGCGCCAGGCGGGGTCGGCCTGGACGATCCACATCACCGGTGCCGTCACACGTCGCCAGCACTGCTCGGCTTCCGCCCGCCGGTATGGGATGGGATTGACATTGCGATGAGCCGGCGCGATGGCTGCGGTCACGCCGCCCTGCCCGTCCGGTAGGCTGAAATGGGTGGCGAGAAATGCGGCCCGCTCCGGCGCGAGCCGCGGGTTGTCGCGCTGCAGGCGCTCGGCAAACGCCTCCACCGTGGCATAGTGCCTGAACCCGCGCGGCGACTCGAGCTGACGCAACCACTTCTCGATCCGGCCAGGCGCTTCCTCGAGCGGGCGCTCGGGCAGGCCAAAGGCATCCAGCGCCACCACCGCCGCTACCCGTGCGGGACGCACCCCGGCATACAGACAAGCGACGTTGCCACCCATGCTGTGCCCCACCAGGCGCGCCGGTTCGTCCGGTGAGTAGTGGGCGAGCAGCGCATCCAGATCGGCGAGATAGTCCGGAAACCAGAAAGCGTCGGTCGTACATTCGGACAGGCCGAAGCCCCGCCAGTCGGGCGCGATCACGTGCCAGTCGTGCGCCAGGGCATCGACCAGGAACTGGAAGGTGGCCGAGGCATCGCCCCAACCATGCAACAGGAACAGCTGCGGCGCCTCGGCCGCGCCCCATTCGCGCACGTGGAGGCGCAGACCACGCACTTCGAGAAAACGGCTTCGCGAGGGTTTCATGGGTCGACGATAGCAAAGCACGGGTCGCACCGGGAACGACGCGCCTGTAGCGGTAAACCCGCAGACCCGCCGGATGGCATTGCCTGCCGCCGGGTGTAGTGCTACAGTCCGCCCGTCTCGCGGGAGAGCACTCCTCCCTGGAGTCGCCGAAGGCGTAACCCCCCGGAATCGCTCAGGCAAAAGGACCGCAGACGAACCACAATTCTGGAGAGCGATGCGCGGCCGCGAGCGGCATGACGTATCCACCGAAGGGGCACCCGCGCCTGCATGCGCGGAATCTCTCAGGTAAAAGGGACAGATGGGGCGAAACTGGCGCAGATGCGCGGTTGTCGCCCTTTTTTCATGCCCGATACCGGAGAATACCCCAATGAGCCAAGAAGCCTCCCGCCCCCTGCTGCGCACCGCACTCCACGCCAACCACGTCGCCAGCGGCGCCCGCCTGGTCGATTTCGCAGGCTGGGAGATGCCGGTGAACTACGGCTCGCAGATCGAGGAGCATCATGCCGTGCGGCGCGATGCCGGCATGTTCGACGTCTCTCACATGCTCTCGCTGGACCTCGACGGTGCCGGCGCCACCGAGTTCCTGCGCGGCCTGCTCGCCAATGACGTAGCCAAACTGCGCGAGCCAGGCAAGGCCTTGTATTCGTGCATGCTCAACGAACGCGGCGGCGTGATCGACGACCTCATCGTATATCGCATCAGCGACGCCGAGTACCGCATCGTCGTCAATGCCGGCACCGCCGACAAGGATGTCGCCTGGATGCGCGCCCGCATTGCCGCCACTGGCGCCAACGTCACCCTGCAATCGCGTCGCGAGCTTGCCATGATCGCGGTTCAGGGGCCGAACGCGATCGAACGCGCGGCGCGCGCCCTGCCCGAGCTGAATACCGCACGCGGCGTGCCGCCGGTATTCTGCGGCGCGCGCGTGGCCGACCTGTTCGTCGGACACACCGGCTATACCGGCGAGGACGGTCTGGAGATCGCCCTGCCGGCCGAACGCGCCGGTGCCGTCTGGGACGCGCTGATCGCCGCCGGGGTGCGTCCCTGCGGCCTGGGCGCACGCGACACCCTGCGCCTCGAAGCCGGCATGAATCTCTACGGCCAGGACATGGACGACGCCGTCTCGCCACTGGACGCCGGCCTGGCCTGGACGATCGACCTCAAGGACGCGGCGCGCGATTTCGTCGGCAAGGCCGCCCTGCTCGGCCACGGCGAACGCAAGGCCTTCCTGGGGCTCATCCTCGAGGACAAGGGCGTGCTGCGCGCCCACATGCGCGTGGTCACCGATCGCGGCGAGGGCGAAACCACCAGCGGCAGCTTCTCGCCGACACTCGAGCGGTCGATCGCGTTCGCGCGCCTGCCCGCCGGCACCGTCGCCGGCGAGGCGGTGCAAGTGGACGTACGGGGACGCCTGCTGGCGGCCCGCAGTGTCAAACTGCCCTTCGTGCGCAACGGCACGGCACTGGTATAACCCGCCCCAGGCGCTAGACGCCTGTTTCGAACAACCGCAACACCAACCCACAAATGCAGCCCTGACTACGGAGCACTCACCATGGCCAACCTGCCCACCGAACTGAAATACACCCGCTCGCACGAGTGGATCCGCGTCGAAGCCGACGGCACGCTGACGATCGGCGTCACCGACCACGCCCAGGAGGCCCTTGGCGACATCGTCTTCCTCGAACTGCCCGAATCCGGCCGCCAGGTCGAGGCGGGCGAAGCCTGCGCGGTCATCGAATCGGTGAAGGCAGCCTCCGACATCTACGCACCGGTCGCCGGCGAGGTGATCGAGTCCAACCAGGCCGCGATCGATGCGCCCGAATCGGTCAATGGCGACGCCTATGGCACCTGGCTGTTCAAGCTGCGCCCCAGTGCCGAACTCGCCGACGTGCTTGACGCCGCCGGCTACGAGGCGGCCATCGCCTGACCGCGCGGGCGGCGCGTCGGGCCATCGGCCCCGGCGCGCCGCCCGCACAGCAGGGCGTCAGTCTCGTTCTCCCCCGGCGACCGCTCGCCACAAACCGCAACCGACTTCATCACCATGTCCTCGACTCCGAACCTCGCGGCAAGCGCGCCGCTGTCCTCCCTCGAGCAACGCGACGCCTTCGTGCATCGCCATATCGGCCCCAACCCGAGTGAGATCGCCGCGATGCTCGGCGCCGTCGGCGCCGCCTCGGTCGACGAACTGATCTCCCAGACCGTGCCGGCGGCGATCCGCCTCGATCAACCGCTGGCACTCGCCGATCCGAGGCCGGAACATGAAGCCTTGGGCGCGCTACGCGCCATCGCGGGCAGGAACGTCGTCAAGCGCTCGCTGATCGGCCAGGGCTACTACGGCACCCACACGCCCGCAGTGATCCTGCGCAATGTCATGGAGAACCCGGGCTGGTACACCGCCTACACCCCCTACCAGGCGGAAATCGCCCAGGGGCGGCTGGAAGCGCTGCTCAACTACCAGCAGATGGTCATCGACCTCACCGGCCTCGAACTCGCCAACGCCTCGCTGCTCGACGAAGCCACCGCTGCCGCGGAGGCGATGGCGATGGCCAAGCGGGTCAGCAAGTCCAAGTCCATGCGCTTTTTCGTCGATGAGGCCT
>JBKBMG010000053.1:0-35637 GCA_046295975.1 Rhodocyclaceae bacterium | reverse complement strand
GGCATGGAGCAAGCACAAGGTATACCAGACTAAAGTGTATGGTTATTCGGGCGCCCAGCGGGCGAGCTGTTTATGACGAAAGAGTTGTGTGGAATGGGATGGGATGAGCCGGGCATCGCTGGTATGGAGTGTGCGACCCGGATGCTCGGGGACACCTGTTCGCGCTTGATCGATCTCCTGCGTCGGTTCAGCCCATGAACAGCAGCGGACGCGGACACCGTCGGGGTGCCCGCGTCCGGCCTCAACTCGCGATCAGGCCATGCCACGCAGTTCGCGCAGCAGCACCGACAACATCGACATGTCGGTGGTCGGCGACGCCTTGATGTCGGTCAGCAGGTGGCGGTAGCGCTCGATCTGGATCGCGTGGCGGGTCTGCCAGGCCTCGATCACCGCAGCCGGCGCATCCTCGGCGGGGACGCTGCGCAAGGCATCCGCCGCCAGGATACGGGCCTGGCTGGAAAGGTCGCCACGCAGCGCACTGCGGGCCAGCGACTGCCAGCGGCTGTCGGCCGGCAAGGTGCCGATCTGGCGGCCCAGCCAGTGCAGGTCGAGGTTGCCACCCAGCGTGAAATAGACCGCGGCGACATCGGCTTCGGCCCGCCCGGTCTCCACCGCGACCTCGACCAGGTCCAGCGCCGAGTACAACTCGTCCAGCGAGGCGACGCGCAGAGCCAGCGACTCCGGCACGCCTTGTTCGACGTAGCGTGTCACCGTGGCATCCAGCTCCGCGCGGTAGGCCTCGGCGACATAGCCCCGCAACCCGTCGGCGAGCCGCCCGACACCGGGCGAGAAATGCGCCAGCGTAGCCTTGAGGTCGGCTATCCAGTTGCGATGGCGCAGGAACCAGATCGTGCCGCGCAGCACCAGCCGGGCGGAATCCAGAATCATCGCCTTCTGCACGGCGTCGTCCACCTGGTTGTCCAGGGCCTCGATCTCGCGCCAGATCGGCACCAGGCCGAAGACCTCGCGGGTGGCCATGTAGGCCCGCACGATGTCCGGTGCAGATGCACCAAACTCGCTGTGCATGCGGCTGACGAAAGTCGGGCCGACGCGGTTGATCATGCTGTTGACCACGTGGGTGGCGATGATCTCGCGCTTGAGCGGATGCTGGGCGATCTGCGTGGCGAAGCGTTCGCGCAGCGGCTCGGGGAAGTAGCGCGCCAGCGCGGTGGAGATGTACGGATCCTCGGGCACGTCCGAGGCCAGCACCTCGTCGTAGAGCTCGATCTTGCTGTAGGCGAGCAACACCGCGAGTTCCGGGAGCACCAGCCCGACTTGGGCCGCCTTGCGCTCGGCGATCTCCTCGTCGTTGGGCAGGAATTCGATCTTGCGGTTGAGTTTTCCGGCGTAGCTCAGCTTGCGGATGAACTCCGCCTGCTCGTCCACCAGCAACGCGGCCCGCGAACGGATCACCGACAGGATCTGGGTCTGCGCGTAGTTGTCGCGCAACACCAGTTGCGCCACCTCGTCGGTCATGTCGGCGAGCAGCTTGTTGCGCTGTTTCTCGGTCAGTTCGCCTTCGGCGACCACGCTGTTGAGCAGGATCTTGATGTTCACCTCGTGGTCGGAGCAATCCACCCCGCCCGAGTTGTCGATCGCATCCGTGTTGACGCGACCGCCCTTGAGCGCGAACTCGATACGGCCGAGTTGGGTGACACCGAGGTTGCCGCCTTCCCCAATGACCTTGCAGCGCAGGTCGGCGCCGTTCACCCGTACCGGGTCGTTGGCGCGGTCGCCCACTGCGGCATCGGTCTCGCTGCTGGCCTTGACGTAGGTACCGATGCCTCCGTTGTAGAGCAGATCGACGGGCGCCTTGAGGATGGCCTTGATCAGTTCGGTAGGGGTGAGCACCTCGGCATCAATCCCCAGCACCTCGCGAGCACGGGCCGGCAGGCGGATGGACTTGGCGCTGCGCGGCCATATCCCACCGCCGTCGGAGATCAGCTTCTTGTCGTAGTCGTCCCACGACGACCGCGGCAACGCGAACATGCGCGCCCGCTCCTGGTAGGAGACCTGGGTGTCGGGATCGGGGTCGATGAAGATATGGCGATGGTCGAAGGCCGCGATCAGCCGGATCTGCGTGGACAACAACATGCCGTTGCCGAATACGTCACCCGACATGTCGCCGACGCCCACCACGGTGAACGGCTGGGTCTGGGTATCCACGCCCATCTCGCGGAAATGGCGCTTGACCGACTCCCATGCTCCGCGTGCGGTGATGCCCATCTTCTTGTGGTCGTAGCCGACCGATCCGCCGGAGGCGAAGGCATCGCCCAGCCAGAAGCCGTACTCGGCCGCCACCTGGTTGGCGTAGTCGGAGAAGGTTGCGGTGCCCTTGTCGGCAGCCACCACCAGATAGGGGTCGTCCTCGTCATGGCGCACCACGTCGGCGGGTGGCACCAACTGGCCTTGCACGAGGTTGTCGGTGAGGTCGAGGAGACCGCTCAGGAAGGTCTTGTAGCAGGCCACCCCTTCGGCCAGCAGTGCCTCGCGATCCCCGCCGGCGGGCGGGTTCTTGACCACGAAGCCGCCCTTGGAGCCGACCGGGACGATCACCGCATTCTTCACGATCTGGGCCTTCACCAGCCCCAGGATCTCGGTGCGGAAGTCCTCCATGCGGTCCGACCAGCGCAGGCCGCCGCGGGCAACCTTGCCGCCCCGCAGATGCACCCCTTCGACCCGCGGCGAATACACGAAGATCTCGAACATCGGCAGCGGTTGCGGCAGGTTCGGGATGGCCGCCGGATTGAACTTGAACGACAGGTAGGGTTTGTGGCGGCCGTCACGCCCTTTCTGGAAATAGTTGGTGCGCAAGGTCGCCTGGATCATCGCCAGGAACTGCCGCAGGATGCGGTCCTCGTCCAGGTTGGCAACCCCGTTGAGCGCCTGTTCGATGTCGGCGACCAGCTTCTCGCATTGTTTTTCGCGGTGCTTGTCGCGCGCAGGGTCGAAGCGCTGCAGGAACAGCTCCACCAGCGCCCGGGCAAGCTGCGGGTAGTTGCCCAGGGTCTGCTCCATGTAGGCCTGGCTGAAGGTGAAGGCCGCCTGCTTCATGTGCTTGGCGTAGGCGCGCAGCACGCTGATCTCGCGCCAGCCCAGGCCGGCCAGCAAGGTGAGGCGGTTGAAGTCGTCGTTCTCGGTCTCACCGCGCCAGGCGCGCAGGAACGCTTCCTGGAACAAGGGCCGCAGGCGGTCGACGTCGAGATCCTCGGCACCGGCGTGCACCAGGCCGAAGTCGTGGATCCAGACCCGCCCCCCATCCTGGCGGACGATTTCGGCGGGGCGCTCGTCCACCACTTTCACGCCCATGCGTTCGAGCATAGGCAGGCTGTGCGACAAGGGGACCGGTGCGGCGCGGTAAAGCTTGAAGTTGAGCCGGCCGGGCGGCGCCTCCAGCGGCACGTACAGGCTCATCGCCAGGTCGTTTTCGTCGGCCAGCTGCTCCATCTGCTCGATGTCGAACACCGCCACCCGGGCCGGGTAGTGCTCGCGGTAACCGGCGGGGAAACCCTGGCCATAGCGTCGCAACAGCCGCAGCCCCCGCTCCTCGCCGCAGTGCTCCACCAGCGCCTGGTGCAGGTCGTCTTCCCAGCGTCGCGAGGCGCGCACCAGGCGCGCCTCGAGTTCGCGCACGTCGAACTCCGGGATACGCCCCTGGGTGCGCACGATGATGTGGATACGGGCAAGTGCCGACTCGGAGAAATGCACGTCGAACTCCGACGCCGACCCCTCGAAGGCCTCCATCAGCACCGCCTGCATGCGCTGCCGCTGTTCGGTGTTGTAGTTCTCACGCGGAACGTAGATCAGGCACGATACAAAGCGAGCAAAGGGATCGCAGCGCACGAACAGGCGGGTGCGCTGGCGCTCGCCCAGGCGCAGGATGGCCATTGCATGGCGAAAAAGCTCGTCGACCTCGATCTGGAACAACTCGTCGCGCGGGTAGCGCTCGAGGATCGTGAGCAAGGCCTTGGCCGCGTGGCTCTTGGGCAGGAAACCGGCGCGCTCGAGGACGGTCGCGACCTTGCGCCGAAGCACCGGAATGACCCGCGGATTGACGCTGTAGGCGGTCGAGGTCAGCAGCCCGATGATGCGCCGCTCACCGCTCACGCGGCCTTGCTCGTCGAAGGTCTTGACGCTGATGTGGTCCAGATAACCCTGGCGATGCACCGTGGAACGGGTGTTGGACTTGGTGACGGTGAGCAGCACCGGCAGGTTGGCCTGGGCCTTGAGTTCTGGCGGCAGCGCGGCGAACGAGCGCGAGCGGGTTTCGTCGCCAGTTTCGCGCAGCAGGCCGAGCCCGGTGCCACTGCGAATGCGCAGGTCTTGTTCGCCCTCTGCGGCAACCAGGTCGTAGTCCCGGCAGCCGAGCAGCACGCAGTTGTCGTCGGCCAGCCACTTGAGAAAGGCCAGCACCTCGGAGGACTCGTCCTGCGCCACCGGCAAGGGGCGGGTTTCGATGTCGGCGATGATCTCGCCAAGGCGGTCGCGCATCGCGCTCCAGTCGCTGACCGCCGCACGCACATCGGCGAGCACCCGCTCCAGCCCGGCCTGCAGCGCATCCAGATCCTCGCGCTCGGTACGACGATCCACCTCCAGGTGCATGACCGACTCGAAACGCCCGTCGCCGCCGCCCTCCGCCGACGCCACGCCGGTCATCTGCCCCTTGGCATCGCGCACCACACACAGCACCGGATGAACGATCAGGTGCAGCGTCAGACCCTGACGATTGATCTCCATGGCCACGGAGTCGACCAGGAAGGGCATGTCGTCGCTGACGACTTCGATGACGGTGTGGGTGGACTCCCAGCCATGCTCTTCCAGCCGGGGGTTGTAGACCCGCACCCGGGTGCCGCCCGGGTGCTTGCGCACGAAGTGCCAGTGGCTCAGCACCGCGCCGTAGAGATCGGCCTCGGACCGCCCGACCAGCTCATCGGGGTCCACCTGACCGAGATACTTGCGTGCGAAATCGCCGACGACGCCGGCCTGTTCCGTTGGCAGGCGCGTAGCCACCTGCTCGATGACGGCGTCGATCAACGCGACGCCCGTGTCCTGCTTGACCCTATCCATCCATTGCTCCCGCACAAGTCGGGGCGCCGGCTCATCCGGCGGCCTCCCATCGGGCATGCCACCTGAGCCGCCCGCAGGGCGCGGGACGATGCGAGACAGTGGAGACGGCGGGACAGGCGCAGCGAACAAAACAAAAACGCCAGCCGCACTGAACGTGTCGGCTGGCCGCCTGTCATCGCGTGCGGCTCAAACCCGGGCCGCGCTGCTCACGTCGCGAGGTGGCATACCACCTGGAAGACGATACTCCTGGAGCACCATGAGGGGAACCATGGGTTTCCCCCAACTCATTCATATGCGATATGCAATCAAGGAAGCGTGAGGATCTGCAAGGGTTGGCGGAGCATCTTGAGTCAACCTCAAAACACCTATACGGGTAAACCCCAGCACCCGTCCGCCACGCCTCCGCCTCACCGCGACCGTCGGAATCGAGCGTCGATGCGTCGCGCGGGGCCGCAGCAGTCTCAGATCAGGGACGGTCCGGAGACGATGCGGCTGGCTTCCTTCTCCGAGATCGGCACCGATGCGGTCGCCAGCACATGCGCGGTCAGCCAGTCGCCGATGCGGCTGGCGCCGTCACCCTCCAAGGCCTCGAACAACACCCCGGTCAGCTCGCCGGTCATCGTCTGCACGCGGTTGACGACCCGCGCCGTGCCGCGGATTTCGTCGGGCACGCCGAGTCGCTGCAACACAAAGCTGAAACGGTAGCCAAGGTCCAGGCCGTCATGTCCGGCGACGCCGAACCCTTCCAGCGACAAGTCCTGCAGCGGCAGCCGCCGCTCGTCCATGACCACCCAGAAGCAATACTCACCGCGCCGTTTGGCAACGAAGCGCTGGCGCTTGCGTCGCTCCGAAACGGCTTCCTGTTCCTCGGCCATTCATTCTCCTTAATTTCTGTAGGTGACCGCCCCTGCGATCACGCGCGCAAATGCGCGCAGACACGAAAACACTAACGCGAATCCTTCAAGCACGCGTGTGACGTAAGTCTCACTCCGCCGGCATGACGCGCGCGCAGCCCGCTACCACGCCTCCCGCCGCAATCCACCCGACAGGCAGCGCCAACAAGACCCTTGGAGAACGCACTACAAAGGCAGACCGCGCGGTTTGCGCCCGGCGCGCGCGAACAGCGCATCGAACACCGGATTGGGCAGCATGCGCAACAGCTTGGCCGCCACCCCCATCTGCCAGGGCACCACCGCGTAGCTTCGGCCGGCATCGATCACACCCAGCATACGGCGCGCGGCCTCGTCGGCGGGCAGCAGAAAAGGCATGGGATAGGGATTGACCGCCGTCATCGGGGTGTCAATGTAGCCGGGCGCGATGGTCACCACCCGCAGGCCGGTGCCGCGCAGCTCCACCCGCAGGCTTTCCAGATACGCAAGCGCAGCCGCCTTGGAAGCGCTGTAGGCCCCGGCGCCCGGCAGGCCGCGAATGCCCGCAACCGAGGCGATACCCACCAGCCGTCCGTGACCGCGTGCGCGCATGGGCTCGACGAAGGGCTGAAAGCTCGCAACCATGCCCAGCACATTGGTGCGCAGCACCTGTTCAAAGGCAGCGACGTCCTCCGCGACTTCGGTGAGTGTTCCCACCGACACCCCGGCATTGGCGATCACCACGTCGGGCGCTCCCCACTCCGTCAGAAAGCGCTCGGCCGCATCGGCAAGTTGTGCGGGCTCGCCAACGTCAGCGGGCAGGACCAGATGCCGCCCCGGCAGCGCTGCGGCCAAGGCCTCGAGCCGTTCCGGCTTGCGCGCCACCAGGCCGATGCTGGCGCCGCGCGCCGCATACGCCTGCGCGAGGGCAAGGCCGATGCCGCTCGACGCCCCGGTCAGGAAAACACGAAGTCCGGCCTGGGCCGGACTTGATGATCTGGAACTCATCCTGAAAACCGCCTTGACTGCTTGAGGCGCATCCGCCGCACCGTCCTTGATGTACTCACGAGCGTCCGCCCGTGCAATCGGTGCCAACGACGCAGAGGTCAGCCTGGACGCGCCCGCGGCAGGATCAGCCTGTGCGCTCGCTGCGCGCCTTGACGATCAGTTCGTCCACCATCTTCAGCGCATTCACGTGGCTACCGGTCATCGACGCCGACGTGACATAGCGCCCGCCCACCGCCATGGTCGGCACACCCTGCACGCGGTAGGCGCGGGCGAGCTGGTCGGCGCGCTGAAGCATGGCCTGCAGGCCGAAGGACTTGTAGGTATCCATGAAGGCGCTCGCATCCACCCCGGAGAACCCTGCCACCCAGGCACGCACGCCTTCTTCGGTGTGCAGCGGACGGCGCTGGGTCTGGACGGCCGGGAACACCGCCTCGTGCAGCGTCTCGATGTGATCGGTCGTCTCGATGGTGTAGTACAGCCGCGCCAACTCGCGCAACTGGGCATTACCCCAGATCGCCGGCACGCGGCGGAAGGCGACGTCCTCCGGAACCGACTTGAGCCAGGTGTTGAGCAGCGGGTCGAAGTCCTTGCAGTGCGGGCAACCGTAATGGAAGAACTCGATTACCTCTATCTTGTCCGGGCTGTCGCCCTCGAGCTTGCTCGGCAGGGTGACGAACTGGGACTGCTGCGCCAGCACCGTGGGCGCCACCGCGGACAATGCGGCAAGAGCGCCGACCTGCTTGAGCATCAAACGACGATTCATTGAAATCTCCACTCGATAACCGAGTCTTCTTTAAGGATGAACTGAGCGGCCGATAGCGACTGCCTTGCCCGGCGCGATCGCGTCAGAACGCCCCTGCCATGGCACGACATGCTTCAGAACCTTGGGGCGCGCCGCGGCGCGCCTGCCGCTGTGACGCCGCGCCCGTGGATACGTTCCATGCAGATGTCGGTCGCGCTCACGGATTGCTGCGCACCACCGAAGCGGTAAACCCGGCGGAGGCCAGCCGTGCGCGCACCGGGTTCATGTCCTCCGGCTTGCTGAACGGCCCGATCCGCACCCTGTGCACGATGCGCCCGTCGGGCAGTTGCGCACGCTGGGCACTGGCGTCGATGCCGTTGAGGGTGAGCAAGGCCTTCATGTTGTCGGCTTCGGCGGGATCCTCGAAAGCCCCTACCTGCAGGTACAGCCGCTCCGCCCGCGGCGCCTCGGGTTGCGGTTGCGGCGGAGGCGCGGGATCGGTGGACGCGCCCGTGCCCTGCGGCAGAATGCGGTAGAACTCGAAATCCTGCTTGGCCACCGGACGGTCGCCAGGCTTGCCCGGCAGCGCAACCGGAGGCTGATTGCCGATCGGCATGGACGCCGGACCTTGCTGCGACGGCTGGAACGGCGAGCTGCGGGTGAAGTAATACGCCGCCCCCGCCGCGAACATCGCGCCCAGCACCAGACCGATGAAGATCCCGACGATGGTGCCGCCGCCACTTCGCGCGGGCGCCCGTCTGGCCTTGGGCCGGGGTTTGCTGTCACGACTCACGGATGACTCTCCTGTTTACATCGATTCGGGCGCCGACACGCCCAGCATGCGCAGGCCGGACGCGAGCACCTCGCGCACCGCGCAGGCGAGCGCCACTCGGGCGAGCCGCAGCGCGGCGTCGTCCACCAGCATGCGCTCGGCGTTGTACCAGCTGTGGAATTCGCCGGCCAGATCCTTGAGGTAGAAGGCGATTTGGTGCGGTGCGTAGTCGCCGGCAGCGTTTTGCACGATCTCCGGATACGCGCCAAGGCGCGCGCACAGCGCCAATTCGCGCTCATTGCCAAGCAGGGCGAGATCGGCAGCGGCCAGCTCTGCCTGCTCGCCGCCCCACTGCGCCACTACCGAGCACACCCGCGCATGGGCGTACTGGATGTAGTACACCGGGTTCTCGTTGCTCTGGCTCTTGGCCAGATCGAGATCAAAGTCCAGGTGCTGGTCGCTCTTGCGCAACACATAGAAGAAACGGCAGGCATCGTTGCCCACATCCTCGCGCAGGGAGCGCAGGGTGACGAATTCGCCCGAGCGGGTGGACATCGACGCCTTCTGGCCGTTCCGGTAGAGCACGGCGAACTGCACCAGCGCGATGTCGAGCTGCCCGGCATCCAGCCCGAGCGCGCTCACCGCCCCTTTGACACGGGAAATATAGCCGTGATGGTCTGCGCCCCAGACGTTGATGACCCGGTCGAAGCCACGCTCGAACTTGTTCAGGTGGTAGGCGATGTCGGAAGCGAAATAGGTGTACTGGCCGTTGTCGCGCTGGACCACGCGATCCTTCTCGTCGCCGAAGGTGGAGGAACGGAACCACTTGGCGCCATCCTGCACGTAGACGTGGCCGCGCCGCTCAAGCTCCGACACCGCTCGCTCGACCAGGCCGGTATCGAACAGGCTTTTCTCGGAGAACCACTTGTCGAACACCACCCCGAACCCTTCGAGGTCGTCGCGGCAGTCGCCGAGCTGCTCAGCAAGGGCGAAGCCGTGCACCCAGGCGTAGTCTTCGCCGAGCAGACGCTTGGCGTTGGCGATCAGCGCATCGAGATGCGCCTCGCGGCGGGCCTTGGCTTCGTCGTCCTTGCGTTCGGCCTCGGGCAGACCGGGCGTATCCTCCAGCACCTGTGCCACGGTTACACTGGCGAACTTGTCCTGGTGGGCGTCACGCAGTTCGCGCGCCATGTCGATCACGTAGTCGCCCTGGTAGGCGTTGGGCGGGAAAGCCACCTCAATGCCGAAGAAGGCGAGATAACGCAGCCAGGTGGACAGCGCGAGGATGTCCATCTGCCGGCCAGCGTCGTTGGTGTAGTACTCGCGATACACGTCGTAGCCGGCAAAGTCGAGCACCGCCGACAACGACGCACCATAGGCCGCGCCACGTCCATGCCCCACATGCAGCGGCCCGGTGGGGTTGGCGGACACGAACTCCACCTGAACCTTCACCCCCTTGGCAGCACCGCGCCCGTAGGCCGCCCCGTGGGCAAGCACGTCACCTACCACGGCGGTCTTGGCGGCGTTTGAAAGCGTGAAATTGATGAAACCGGCGCCAGCGATCTCGGCCTTGGCGACCAGTGGCGACGGCGGCAGCTCGGCCAGCAGCAGGCCCGCCAGTTCGCGCGGATTGCGCTTCATCGGCTTGGCCAGTTGCATCGCGAGATTGGTCGCGAAATCGCCGTGGCCGGCCTGCTTGGGGCGCTCCAGATGGATGGCGGTGTCGGCAAGGTCGGGCGCAACGCTCTTGAGCGCGGCCTGAAGAAGTTCGGCGAGGTGGAGTTTCGGTTCGGCGCTCATGGCACTCGGATCTGCGCAAAAGGGCTGAATTATAGCGGATTGCCCGGGTTCTGCCGGGTAAGCAATGGTTGCAGCGAACGCATGGACGCGTTGCGCCAGCCTCGGACGGCCACGCAACGGGGCGAGGCGGTCGCCCCGGGGGCACGCCGACCCGTGCGCGCAAACGCCGGACCGCGGGTGGCGCGCTTTCGCCCACGCGGCTTTCGGGATAAAGTCCGGTCTTCGCCGTTTCCAGCCCCCACGCCGTGCGCCTGTTCCGTCTCGCCAGAATCGTCCATGTCGGGTTGCGCTTCGGGCTCGACCAGATGATCCTCGACGCCGACTCCAGCGGCCGCCTGCCGCGGCTTTGGCATCTGGTGTTCTTCTGGCGCCGTTTCGCCGACAGCCGTGCGGTGCGCCTGCGCCGCGCGCTCGAATCGCTCGGGCCGATCTTCGTGAAGTTCGGCCAGATGCTGTCCACCCGGCGCGACCTGCTGCCGCCCGACATCGCCAACGAACTGGCCCTGCTGCAGGACCGGGTGCTTCCCTTCCCCTCCAGCCAGGCGCTTGCGGTGCTGGAGGCCTGCTACGGTCGGCCGGTGGAGCAGGTGTTCGCCCGCTTCGATCGCGAGCCGGTGGCATCAGCCTCGGTGGCCCAGGTGCATTTTGCCGAATTGCCGGACGGCACAGAAGTGGCGGTGAAGATCTTGCGGCCAGGCATCGAGCGCATCATCGCCCACGACCTGGCCTTGCTCGAGACCGCGGCGCTCATGCTGGACAAACTCTGGCCGGAGGGGCGTCGGCTCAAGCCACGTGAAGTCGTGGCCGAGTTCACCAAATACCTCAACGACGAGCTCGACCTGATGCGGGAAGCCGCCAACTGCTCGCAGTTGCGGCGCAACTTCAAGGAATCGTCGCTGCTGGTGGTACCCGAGGTGCACTGGGACTGGTGCGGCCGCTCGGTGATGGTGATGGAGCGCATGCACGGCATCCCGATCTCGCAGATCGACGCCTTGCGCGCCCAGGGCACGGACTTGTCGGCGCTGTCACGCGCCGGTGTGGAGATCTTCTTCACCCAGGTGTTCCGCGACGGCTTCTTCCATGCCGACATGCACCCGGGCAACATCTTCGTGCATCGCGACGGGCGCTACATCGCGCTCGACTTCGGCATCATGGGCACGCTGAACGAGGAGGACAAGAACTACCTCGCGCAGAACTTCCTCGCCTTCTTCAAACGCGACTACCGGCGCGTCGCCCTCGCCCACATCGAGGCCGGCTGGGTGCCCGCCAAGACCCGGGTGGACGAGTTCGAAGCGGCCATCCGCACAGTATGCGAGCCGATTTTCGACAAGCCGCTCAAGGACATCTCCTTCGGCAAGACCCTGCTGCGGCTGTTCCAGACCGCACGCCGCTTCGAGATGGAGGTCCAGCCTCAGCTCGTGCTGCTGCAAAAGACGCTGCTCAACATCGAGGGGCTAGGCCGCCAGCTCGACCCCGATCTCGACCTGTGGAAGACCGCCAAACCTTTCCTGGAGCGCTGGATGGACGAGCAGATGGGCTGGCGCGCCATGGTTCGCGGCTTCAAGGAAGAGGCGCCCAACTACGCCGCTGCGCTGCCGCAGCTGCCACGCCTGGTGCATCGCGCCCTGATCGAACCGGAACGGCATTATCGCGCCCAGCGCGAGCAGCTCGCGCGAGTGGCCGACGCCCAGCGTCGCCAAGCCAACCGGCTCGGCGTGCTGATCGCGGCGGTGTCGATCCTGGTGGCACTGGAGCTCTACCGCACCTTCGGATGACGCATCCACCCGCGCATGCGGGCGACGCGTCTCCCGCGCCCGTCCTCATTCGCACTGGCGGATCACCACGGCGAACGAGGACACGTCTCAGCAGCGGAAACGCCCGACCAACTGACGCAGATCCGTCGCGATCTTCTCCAGATCCTGGGCGGTCTGCGCCGTCGAGCGCGTGGCGGCGCTGGTCTCCTCGACCATTTGCGCGATCTCCTCGACCTTCTGCGCGATGCTGCTGCTGGCAAGGCTTTGCTCGCGGGTGGCGTCGGCCACGTCACGAATCCGCGCCAGCGCCGACTCGGCGCCGTCCTTGATCTGACGCAGCGCGTCGGCAGCGCCGTCGGCCGCGGCCACACCCTGCTCCACCTGCGGCAAGGCTGCATCCATGACGCCAACGACAGTACCGGTATCGGACTGGATGCCGCCTATCATGTTCTCGATCTCCACGGTCGCCGATGAGGTGCGTTCGGCGAGCTTGCGGACCTCATCGGCCACCACGGCAAAACCACGGCCCTGTTCGCCCGCCCGCGCCGCCTCGATCGCGGCATTGAGCGCCAGCAGGTTGGTCTGACCGGCGATATCCTTGATCACGCCTGCGATGGACGAGATCTGCCGGGCGCGCTCCTCGAGCTTGCGCACCCGCCCGGAGGCATCCTGCACCGTCGCGGCGATCTGCTTGATCTCGCGGCTGGCGCGCTGAACCCTGCCCTCGCCCTCTTCCGCCAGGCGGGCGGAAGTCACCGATCCTTCCTCGGTTTCCCTGGCACTGTCCGAGATGTGATTGACGCTGACCGTCATCTCCTCGATGGCGGCCGCCATGCCGGACGTGGCGTCGGCCTGATGCTGGGCGGCGTCGGCCACTTCGCTCGAGGCGGTGGTGATGCGTTCGGCGTTGCGCGTCAGGCTGTCCGATTCGCGGCCGATCTCCTGCACCATCGAACGGATGGACTTCACCATGTCACCCATTGCCGAAAGCATGCTGCCGGCCGGCGCATCGCGCACATCCACGGTGAGATCGCCCTCGGCGGCACGCTTCATGACCTCGATCGCGTCCTCGGGCTCACCGCCGACCTGGCGCAGCACACCCTTGGCAACGAAGAAGCCCAGCCCGCCCACCACCAGCAACACCACGACACCGACGACGAGATCCTGGATGAGCCGGGCACGAAAGACGATTGCCAGATCGTCCATGTAGATGCCTGTGCCGATAAACCAGCCCCAGGGCTCGAAAGCCATGACGTACTGAAGCTTCTCGACCGGCTCCTGCTGGCCCGGGCGCGGGAACGAAGTGTCGACGTACACTCCGCCCGGACTGGCACGCACGCCTGCAAGAATGTCGCGCAGGGTGTAACGCCCCTGGCCATCGCGCAGCTTGTCGAGCATGTTCTGACCAACAATCTCGGGGCGCACGTGCGCCACCCCCACACCTTCCATGGTCCACGCGTAGGTGTATTCCGAGCGGCCATCGGCTCCGCCGTAACGCGCCGCGACGAAGGAATCCGCGGCTGCCTTCTGTGCCTGCTCACGGGTCAGCGTGCCAGCCCGCTCGAGTCCATGGTAATGCAGCGCCAGGTTGTGCGCCGATTCGACGATGGCCTTGATGACTTCCTTGCGCCCCTCGATCAAGTCGTTGCGCGCCTCGATGGTGCTCATCACCGTCATCGCGATCACACCGAGCAATGCCGCCGCCACCAGCAGGGCGATCTTGGTCTTCAGTTTTAATTGTTCAATCATGTCGTCCACCCAGTCCCACACACTCGTCACGCGCACCGTCGAGTCCGGTTCGCTCCTCCTCGGAAGGCGGGAGCTTAGACGGAATATCGACGACGTCGACGAATTCTTTAACGATGGGTGAACGAAAGATGGCCCGGGCCGCACGCAGGCATCCCGGGCTGGGTAAGGACACGCGCTCAACGGGCCCCCGCGGCCGCTTTCAGGGACCGCCGACGCCAACCGACAACGCGATCAGGACAGGCTGCGCGCCTCGTGCAGCACCGAATCGTTGGCGCACAGCAGGGCGTAGCCCTCCCACTCGCCCACCAGGCGGTCGGCGCATTCGCGCACGTCCTCGGGCAGGCGGGCGTCGTCGACGATGAGACGCAGATGGGTGACCACCGCGGAGGCGATGGCCGGCGAACGACGCGCCGGGAACCGCGACATCAAGTGCATCAGCGCGGCCAGCGCCCGTTCCGGGCAGTTCCGGTACTCGGGCGAAGCGTCCATCGCGAATCCCTCGGTTACGGCCAGGCGCGTCATGATCACATCCTCACTGCGTAGTATTCGACCACGTGCTGGACCTCGACCGGGAAGGGCACCTCATCCGCGGCGGGTACGCGCGTCACCGTCGCCGAGCGCTGCTGGGCGTCGTAGCTGATCCACTCGGGCCTTGCCAGCACCGGATTCTCCAGACATTCGACGGTCGCCGGAATGCGCGCGCCCTTTTCCGTCAAGGTCACGCTGTCGCCCGGCTTGATGCGAATGGACGGAATGTTCACCGAACGGCCATTGAGCAACACGTGGCGATGGCGCACGAGTTGGCGCGCGGCCACCGTGGTCGGCGCGAAGCCGGCACGGAACACCAGGTTGTCGAGGCGGCGCTCCAGCAACTCGAGCAGCTTGTCGCCGGTCGGTGCCTTGGACGCCTTGGCCTCCTTGAACAGCTTTTGGATCTGGCTTTCGGTCAGGCCGTAGTTGAAGCGCAGTTTCTGCTTCTCCACCAGGCGTATCGCGTAATCGGAGCGACGGCGGTTCTTCTGGCCGTGCTGGCCGGGCGGATAGTTGCGGTTTTCCATGCTCTTGCGCGAGAGACCTGGCAACTCAACACCCAAGGCGCGCATGACCTTGAGACGGGGGCCGGTGTAGCGTGACACGTGTTTCTCCTGTTTTCTTCGGTTTCCAGCGTGAACGGCGCGGCGCGGCCATCGTCCGCACCAGCACTGCGAAGAGCGCCACCGATGCCGCGTCGAACTCGCGCGCACTCATCGGCCGGCACTCCGGTTTCACGACCCGCCGGCGGCGTCGAACAGGCGCTCGAGCGCGTCGGCAGACGCCGCAATGTCGGGGTCGTACGGTAGCGCATCGAGCCGCTCGAGCATCACCCGAGCCTGGCGCTCGGCACGTGGGCACCCCGACGCGACGTAGTTCGACAAATGCACCACCACGCCGCTCAACAGCGCGGTTGTCAGTTCCGCGTTCCTTGTCTGCATGTGCCGCCTCCTTGGTATGGATGGCAGCTCCACAGCGATGTACCCAGCCGCGACATCGAGTCGGGCCACCGCCGGAACGGAACCGCCACGCTGACAGTGATGACCCGGATCGGTCCGGTGTAGTTGTCGAGGATGGATAGTAATGCCTCGCATTTGTATTTGCAAACGATTCTTATTATTTCGCGTTGATCTCCATCAATTACGAATACGTCTCGATCACGGAGACTCCGTCCCACGATACGACCTGGGCAAGCCAGCCACCCGCAAGCCAGCCCGCCGACGAACCGGATGACCTGGAGTACGAGATGAACCCCGGCCTGGCCTTGCGAAGCTTACTGATCTCCACCGTGGCGCTTTCCGGCGCTGCTTCCGCCGACGTACTGCTCGGCGAAGTCGGCGTCACCGCCAAGGGCTATGAGGCGGATGCCCTGGAGACGCCCGCCGCCACCCTCAGCCTGGATGGCGACGCCCTGCGCCTCAGCGGCGCCCACAACCCGGGCGAAGCCCTGCGCGGACAGCCCGGCCTGGCGGTGGCGGCGGACAGCGCCCAAGGCCAGAATCCGGTGATCCGCGGCTTGAAAAAGGAAAGCGTGGTGCTGCTGGTCGATGGCGTGCGCCTGAACTCCGCGCAACCGGCAGGGGCCATCGCGTCGTTCCTGTCGCTGGGCCTGGCCGAGCGCGTGGAGGTGGTGAAAGGTCCGGCCTCGGTGCTGTACGGCACCGGTGCGCTGGGTGGCGCGATCAACGTGCGCCTGCCGCAGGCGCGCCTCGACGCCGGTACCCGCCTCGACGCGGCGGCCAGCTACGACAGCGCCAGCCAGGGGCTGCGCGGTACGCTGGTGGTCAACCACGCGGCGGGCGATCACGCGATCATGGCGGGGGCGTCGCTGGCGCGCATCGACGACTATCGCGCCCCCGACGGCAAGGTCGCCCGCAGTGGCTACGATTCCGACAGCCTGATCGGCCAGTACCGCTTCCGCATCGACTCGGCCAGCCAGTTGCGGGTATCGGTGCAGCAACACAGCGACCGCAATGCCTGGTATCCCGGCTCCACCCGCCCCAGTCCGAGCCCGCTGGTGGTCAGCCAGACCGTGCATTCGCCGCGCCAGACGCGGCAGCTCGCCGAACTTGGTTACGAGTGGCGCGGTGGCGGTGACGACCAGCCGGTCACGCTGGACGCGCGCGTCTATCGTCAGGAGATGATGCGCCGCATCCATTCCCGCGCCAACGGGCCACTGGCGCAGGACATCGCTCAGACCCGGGTGGAATTCGTGACCGACGGTGCCGACCTGCGCGCAACCTGGCTCGCCCATCCCTCACACCTGCTGTCCTTCGGCGCGAACGCCTGGCGCATGGAAGCTTCGCCCGAGCGGCTACTGCCCGAGGGCGGGGTACCCACCAACCCCTTGGTGCGCAACGATCCGTTCCAGGACGGACGCATCGACGCACTGGGTTTCTATCTGCAGGACGACATCGCCCTCGGCCGCCTCAACCTGCTCGCCGGCGTCCGCTACGACACGGTCAAGGGCAGCGCCGCGGCGGTCGGCAACCCGCCGGAAACGACCGGGTTGTCGCGCCGCGACAGTGCCTGGTCGGGCAGCCTTGGCGCAATCTACGAGATCGCGCCGTTGCTGCGTCCGTACGCCAGCCTGTCGCGCGGCTTCCGCGCCGGCGAGATGCGCGAACGCTTCGAGGCCTCACCACGCGGGGACGGCTTCTACTATGTCGGCAACCCGCAGATCGAACCGGAAACCGCGACCCAGATCGAGATCGGGGTAAAGGGTGCGGACGGCACCGTGGAGTACGCCTTGTCCGCTTACCGCAACCGCATCTCCAACTACATCACCGGCCTGGACGTGTCCGGCGTGGCGGGCAGCAACCGCTGCCCGGCGCAGAACGCAGCCGCCTGCAAGGAGACCATCAATCTCGGACGTGCGGTGCTGACTGGCGTGGAAGCCCAGCTGCGCTACCGGGTGGCCACCGATCACTGGCTGACGGCCGGCTACTCGCGGGTTCGCGGTGACAACAAGGATCTGGACGAGCCGCTGTTCCAGATGCCTGCCGATGAAATCTCCCTGGGTTGGGATGGTCGCATCGCCGGCAGCTGGCACGGCGACGCCACGCTGCGGCTGGTTCGCCGGCAAGACCGCGTGGCGACGGTGTTCTCGCGCGGCAGCGAGGACCCCACTGCGGGCTTTGCCACGGCCGACATCGGCGTGCGCTACGAGTGGGCGGACCAGGCGCTGCGCGTGGCGGTCACCAACCTGGCCGACCGGCGCTATCACGAACACCTGACCGAGGGCCTCTCCGGCACCGAAATCACGGCCCCCGGGCGCAGCCTGAAAGTCACCTGGCAGGGGCGTTTCTGAACATGGAACACCCTTCACCCACATCGCCCCTGCCGCCGGAAGCTGCGTCGGCGGGTCTGCCCCGGCCTGGCGCGGACACCGACGACCGGCCGGACCGGCCCACCGCCGTGGCCCGCCTGACCACCGCTGGCGCTGCCCCGCCTGCCCCCGCCACGAGGCATGATCGACACGCCCGGGGCGTGGGTCTGGCGCGCCGGTGCCTGCTCCTTGCCACATTGGCGATGACGATGCTCGCCACCGTCGGCGCCCAGGCCGAGCGCATGCCGCGGCTGGTGCTGGCCGGTCCGCCGGCGGCGGTGTCGTTTCCGCTGATTCACATGGTCGCCTCGGGGGCGCTCGCCGAGGTGGCCGACGAGGTGTCCTTCGTTTCCTGGCGCGACCCGGACCAGTTGCGGGTGATGGCGCTGGACGGGCGTGCCGACGTGCTCGCGCTGCCCACCAACGTCGGCGCCAACCTATACAACCGCGGCATCCCGCTGCGCATGCTGAACGTGTCGACCTGGGGCATTCTGTGGCTGGTGTCGCGCAACGCGGACATCCGCCAGCTCTCCGACCTCAAGGGCGAGGAAATCGCCATGCCGTTTCGTGCCGACATGCCCGACATCGTGTTCGGTGTCGTCGCCGAGCGCCAGGGGCTGGACGCGCGCCGTGACTTCCGCCTGCGCTACGTCGCCACGCCCATGGACGCCGTGCAGTTGCTGATCGCACGGCGCGTGGATCACGCACTGCTGGCAGAGCCTGCCGTATCCATGGCCTTGCGCAAGACGCGTTCCTTCCCGGTGAACATCGTGGCGCCCGAGCTGCACCGCGCCGTCGATCTCCAGGCCGAGTGGGGCAGCGTCTTTGGCCGGCCCGCGCGCATGCCGCAGGCCGGAATCGCGCTGCTCGGCGCAGCGGCCGCGAACGACGCGCTTGCGCGCAAGGTGGCCGCTGCTTATCGCGACTCGCTGGCATGGTGCCAGGCCCAGGCCGAAGCCTGCGGCCAGCTGGTGGCCGATCACATCGACCTGCTCGAAGCAGCGGCCGTTGCCGATGCGATCGCGGCCAGCCCGCTGGAGGCGGTAGCCATCAGCGATGCCACCGAGGCACTGACGCATTTCTTCGAGGTGCTGCACGCGCGCAACCCGGCACTGGTCGGCGGTCGCATGCCCGACGCAGGTTTCTACGGCCAACGCCCATGAGACTGTTGCGCAGCTGGCTGGCCGGACTCCCCGCCTACCTGTGGAGCGGCTGGGGTGCGATCGCCTCGCTGCTGCTGTTTCTGGCCATGTGGGAGACCGTCAGCGCAGTCGTGGGCGGACTCATCCTGCCCGACCCACGCACCACCTTCGCCACCCTGGGGCGACTGGTCGACAGCGGTGAGGCCATACCCGAACTCGCCATCACGGCTCGGCGCGCGCTGGCGGGCCTGGCCCTGGCCGTGGCGGCAGGAAGCGGGCTGGGCCTGTTGGCCGGCATTTCGCTGACCACGGCGATGATGTCTCGCCCCATCGTCACCATTCTCGTCGGCACCCCGCCCATCGCCTGGCTGGTACTGGCCCTGCTGTGGTTCGGCGCAGGCGACGGCACGCCGGTGTTCACGGTGTTCGTGGCCTGTTTTCCGCCCATCTTCATCGGTGCACTGCAAGGCATGCGCACGCTCGACGGCCAGCTCAAGGAAATGGCGCGGGCCTTTCGTCTGCCGGCGCGGATGCGGCTTACTGATCTCTATCTGCCGCATGTCGTGTCCTACCTGTTTCCGGCCTGGATCACCGCTCTTGGGATTTCCTGGAAAGTGGTCGTCATGGCCGAACTGCTGGCGAGCAGCGACGGCGTGGGGGCCGCCCTCGCGGTCAGCCGCTCGCATCTGGACACCGCCGCTACGCTCGCCTGGATCAGCGCCGTGGTGGTGCTGCTGCTCGCCGCCGAATACCTGGTGCTCGAACCCATCAAGCGCGAGGTCGAACGCTGGAGACTGCCGGCATGAATCCCGGCCACACCCACGACTCGGCCACCCAAACCGCCCACCCGGCGGCGCTCAAAGGCACGCCCTCCACACCGGGCGCCGCCGCGCGCCAGCCGCAACTACGGGTGGAACGCGTATCGCATGCCTACGCGCTCAGCACCGTGCTGGAGGACATCTCGCTGGCGGTCGGGGCCGGCCAAGTGGTCGCCCTGGTCGGCCCCTCCGGCTGCGGCAAGACGACCCTGCTACACCTCTGCGCCGGACTCACCCGCCTACGCGAAGGCCACATCCAAAACGACTTCCTGCGCCCGGCGAGCGTGTTCCAGCAGCCCCGGCTGCTGCCCTGGGTCACGGCGCTCGCCAACATCGCCCTCGGCCTCAAGGCCGGTGGCGTCGCGCGGCGCGAGCGCGAGGCCCGCGCCACCGCCATCGGCCTGCGCATGGGGCTGGCGCGGGAGGATCTGGGCAAATTCCCGCACCAGTTGTCGGGCGGCATGCAAAGCCGCGTGGCGCTTGCGCGTGCGCTGGTGCTCGAACCCGACCTGTTGCTGCTGGACGAACCGTTCGCGGCGCTGGACGTCGGCCTCAAGGCGGAACTGTATGCCTTGCTGCTGCAGCATCTGCAGACCCGCGCGATGGGCGTCCTGATGATCACCCACGATCTCATGGAGGCACTGCGCCTGTCCGACCAACTCCTCGTCATGGCGCCCGACCCCGGGCGCATCGTGCGGCGCTTCGACGTCACCCCCGCGGCGTCCGCACGCGATGACGACTTCGTCTATCGCAGCACCGCGCAACTGTTGCAGGACCCGCAGGTACGCGCGAGCTTCGGCCTGCCGCCCGCGACACCGGGCGCCGCCGCCTCGCCGGCCGGGGACGCCGTGTCGCAGCTCTCGGCACGCGTTGCCGCGTCGGACCCACCGGGCGGCAGCGCTCCGCCGCGCCGACGTCACGCCTGCTGACCCCCAACACCGCCCGCCCGCCCGCCCGCCAAAATCCATGCTGCCCCTCGACACCGGCCCCGCCACACCCACTCACACCCCGACAGCCATCGGCCCAGCCGCCGCCGCACCGGATGCAGCCGTCCCACCGCTGTTGCTGTGCGGCTTCCGGCCCTTCTTCCTTGTCGCCGCGGGGAGCGCGGTGGTGCTGGTGCTGGCCTGGCTGGCCATGCTCGCGGGCTGGCTGCCTTTCCCGCCTGCCACCACCGGTCCGGTGGCGTGGCACGCGTGGTCGCTGCTGTTCGGCTTCGGCAGCGCCGCACTGGCGGGTTTTCTGTTGACCGCCGTGCCGGAATTCACCGCCTCGCCACCGGTCCGGCAACCCGTCCTGATCGGCCTGCTGGCACTTTGGGCAGGCGGGCGCTTCGTCGAGACGCTCGCCTTCCTGCTGCCGCCGGACGCATCCGGCCTCTTCCTCGCCCACCTCCCCGGCCCCGCCGTGCTGGCAGCATCGCTGGCCGCAGGCTGCGACATTGCCCTGGTCGGCCTGCTCATCGCGGTTACCGCGCCGCCGGTTTTGCGCGATCCGGAACGTCGCCACCTGGCCTTCATCTGGGCACTCATTGCACTGCTCGCCGGCACCACGGGCCATCACCACGCGGCGCTGTCCGGCCTGGACGCCATGCCCTGGATCAACGCCGTCCTCGGGGTATTCATGGTGCTGATCGTCGTGGCACTGAGCCGCATCTCGATGCGCATTGTAAACAACGCCCTGGAAGCCCAGGGCGCGCGCGGCGTCGAATACCTTGCCCGCCCACCCCGGCGCAACCTTGCGATCACCTGCATCGCCGCCTTCACCTTCGCGGAGCTCGTCGCGCCCGGCCATCCGCTGCGGGGATGGCTGGCGCTCGCCGCCGCTGCGGCCATGCTCAACCTGACCAACGACTGGCATGTGGGACGGGCCTTGTTCACCCGCTGGGTGCTGATGCTGTACGCCGTGTACTGGATGCTGGCACTCGGCTACGCTGCCATCGGGTTTGCCTTGCTGACGGACACCGCCAGCGCCAGTGCCGGCCGCCACCTGCTGGCAATCGGCGGTTTCGGCCTGTCGATCTTCGTGGTCATGAACATCGCCGGCCGCATTCACGCCGGATTCGCCCTGGATACCCGCGCCTGGGTACCCGCCGCCGCCGCGTCGCTGATACTGGCGGCCCTGGTCCGCGCCGCCGGCGGTCTGGGCGCGATGGACGCGCGCCTGGCGTTCGCGATCGCCGGACTGGCCTGGTGCGCGGCCTTCGCCATGGTGTTGCTGCGCCTCACCCCGGCCTACTTCCGCCCCCGGCCCGACGACAAGCCGGGGTGCGCCGGCTGAGAAACGACTCTGGAGTTGAACGGTCGCAGCAGACCCGGCGGAAAGATGGGCGCGCGCACCTGCGCGGCAACAAAGCATCCGTTGGGGCGGAACAACGCGAAACGTGAAACCCGTGCCGGCCTAACATACGAGCGCAGCCTGGGTGGCACGTTGACCTCCGCCGTCGTGACGGTCCCCTGAGGTAAAGGCGCCGAAGGAGGGAGGGATGGGCTAGCCCACCGTGGCGGCGGCGACCTGCGTACCCGTGAGCGCAGCAACCAGTTCGGCCAGGCAGGAAACGCTCAGGTCCGGCTTGGCTTCGGCGGCGCCCTCGCCCGACAAACCCAACAGACGCCCGGGACGATTGACCCACGCGCAGCGCACACCAAGTTTGTTGGCAGGGGTGATGTCGGCACGCAGACTTTGCCCGACATGCAGGATGCGCTCGCGCGGAATGCCCATCCGGCCAAGTTCGCCAATACCGGTATCGAAGTGCGGCCAGTCGGGCTTGTAGGCCCCGACTCGCTGTGCGGTCACCGTCAGGTCGAATCGGAAACCGAGGTGACGGCAAGAGGTGTTGAGCGAGGCTTGATCGATATTGCTGAGCCCGCCGATCTTGGCCGACTGCTGGAGGCGCAACAGGCCATCATGGCTGTCGGCATAGGCCGGCCAGGTGTGGGGACTGGCAGAGAACTGTCGGCGCAGGTCAGGGTTCACCGGCGCGCCGAATTCGTTGCAGATGCGGTCGAAGCAACGGCCGAGCACTTCCGGATAGAGGTGGGCCGGCCGCTCCCTCTGTATTTCGGCGCGAGCCCGATCAAAGGCCATCAACAGCGTTTCGCTGTCCGCATCGATCTGGTTGTCCTCGGCCCATTCACCCAGGAATGCAGCAATCGACGGCTCCCAGTCGATCAAGGTGCCATACACGTCGAAGGTGATGGCGTCGAAGTCAGAGAGTCTCAAGGTCATGGCATGGTCTCGGTGAGAGGGGAGAACGGAACTGACAGACAAACTATAATCGATTATCGATAATCGTCAAACTGAAATATCCGCTAAAATTCAGCCCTGTTTGGAGACACCCTCAATGACCGCACGTGACACCTCACCGGCGAAGGGCCTTGCAGCCCGTTCCACCTCGGCCGTCTTGCTGGACAGCCTGCGCGAGCAGATCCTGCATGGCCACCTGAGACCAGGTGAGCGGCTCATGCAGGACGCCGTGGCCACCCGCTTCGGCGTGAGCCAGACCGTTGCACGAGAGGCCTTCCGCGATCTCGTACAGGAAGGGTTTCTCGTATCCGAGCCGCGGCGCGGCGTCAGCGTGGCGCCGATGACGGTCGACGAGTCCGACGAGATCACTCAACTGCGCAGCCAGATCGAGGCGCAAGCCTTGGCCTGGGCGATTCCCCGCATGACACCCGCCGTCCTTGACGCGGCGGAACAGACCTTGACCGAGCTCGACCAGGTGCGCAGCGTGAACGAGGTGATCGAGCTCAACGCGGCCTTCCATCGGACGTTGTACGAGCCGGCAGCGCGCCCACGAACCCTGGCCATGATCGAAACCCTGCGCTTGAGCTTCGAGCGATATCTCCGCTTCACCTGGGAGTCAAGCAACCACCTTGAACAATCGCAACACGAGCATCGGCAACTGCTGGGCTTCTGTCGTAAAGGGGAAATCGAACAGGCCTGCTCACTCCTGCGGGAGCACATCGCCGCTACCGGCGCAAAGCTGACGGAGCGCTTGCAGAGCCGCGCTTGAGTCAGGCAGTGGAGCGCGAACCGGCACGCGACGAATCCTGCCGGCAACCAGGTGGCCCACCGAACCCGACCAGATTCGATCCAGCTTGCGCATTCATGGCGTGCATCGTGGGCGAGTCGGAGCAGTCAGCCGCGATTCTCGTTTGACATAGACCGGGCGACGCGGCAACCGCCACGAATCCCGTCCGCAGCAGCCGAGACCGTCACTGCCACTGGACAGCATCGAGCACGCGCGAATCCGTCAGCTCGCCGAGGAGATACACGCGCTCTCCGACGCCTTCCGCAAGGAAACCGACCCAGCCCGCCGTCGGCCAATGCGCGAGCGCTTCAACGAGATCAACCGGGAATTCAACTTGCTGATCCACACACCCGAAGGACGCGAGGCCTGCCGACCCCTGCGGCCCAGCTGCGATGCACTGATCGCTGGCACCAGTCTGCCCTTCTCCGTCGGCATCGCTCGCTACCAGCCCGAGTGACCCGCGCAAGGACGGCGAATTGATGCGCGTCAACACGACCCGCGCCGGGCTTCACTAGACTTGCCCCACTTTCAAGCACGGCAAGTACCCCGCGCGGTTCATGACACCCACCCAAACCATAGAACTCGTCTGCCCCGCCGGCAGCCTGCCGGCGCTCAAGACCGCGGTCGACAACGGCGCCGATTGCGTCTACGTCGGCTTCAAGGACGCGACCAACGCGCGCAACTTCACCGGCCTCAACTTCGACCTCAAGGCCATGCAGGAGGGCGTGCGCTACGCCCATGCACGGCGCCGCAAGGTCTTGCTCGCGCTCAACACCTACCCCCAGGCCGACAACTGGCAGGACTGGACGACCGCGGTCGACCGCGCCGCCGATCTCGGCGTGGATGCGCTGATCCTCGCCGACCCCGGGCTGATGGCCTATGCCGCAACAACCCACCCGCAGTTGCGGCTGCATTTGTCGGTGCAGGGCTCGGCGACGAGTTACGAGGCGATCGAGCTGTATCGCGAACACTTCGGCATCCAGCGGGCGGTGTTGCCGCGGGTACTGTCGCTCGCCCAGGTGCAGCAGGTCATCGCCCATACCGACGTGGAGATCGAGGTATTCGGTTTCGGCGGGCTGTGCGTGATGGTGGAGGGACGCTGCGCGCTGTCGGCCTATGCCACCGGTGAGTCGCCCAACTGCAACGGCGCCTGCTCGCCAGGCAAACACGTGCGCTGGGAACAGACCCCGAAGGGCATGGAGACACGCCTCAACGGCATCCTCATCGACCGCTTCGACGACGGCGAACGCGCCGGCTACCCCACGCTGTGCAAGGGGCGCTTCGACGTCCAGGGCGAGACCTACTACGCGATCGAGGAGCCCACCAGCCTGAACACCCTGGAGTTGCTGCCGGAACTGGCCCGCGCCGGCATCCGCGCGATCAAGATCGAAGGCCGCCAGCGCAGCCCCGCCTACGTGGCGCAGGTCACCCGGGTGTGGCGGGCCGCGATCGACCGGGTACGCCAGGACCCCGAGCGCTTCACCGTTCAACCGGCCTGGATGGCCGAACTCGACAAGGTATCCGAGGGCCGCAGCCACACCCTCGGCGCCTACTACCGCCCGTGGAAATGACCGACGCCGCCCTTGCCACCATGGCCACCATGGCAACCATGGCCGACTCGGCCTGCTCCGACGCGCCCCGCTCCGACACGCCCCGAACCATCGCCGCAACGCCGCCTCCCCCCGCGCCGCGCCTGGCCATCGGCCCACTGCTGTACTACTGGCCACGCCAGGCCACCCTCGATTTCTATGCCGACGTCGCCGACGGTCCGGCGGACATCGTCTACCTGGGCGAGACCGTCTGCTCGCGCCGCCACGAACTGCGCCTGGACGACTGGCTGGAGGTCGCCGACCTGCTCGCCGCGGCCGGCAAGGAAGTGGTGCTGTCGTCGCAGTCGCTGATCGAATCCGAGTCCGACCTCAAGACCCTGCGCCGCATCGTCGCCCAGCCGCAGCACGCGGTCGAGGCCAACGACATGTCGGCGGTGCGCCTGTTGGTGAACGCCCGGCGTGACGACTGGATCGCCGGCCCCACCCTGAACGTGTTCAATCCTCAGACACTGGCGCTCATGCAGCGCTGGGGCGCACGCCGTTGGGCGGTGGCGCCGGAGGTATCCGGCACGGCGATCGCCCGCGTGCAGGCCGGACTCGCCCACCCGATCGACACCGAGGTGCTCGCCTGGGGGCGCCTGCCACTGGCGCACTCGGCACGCTGCTTCACCGCCCGCCACTACAACCTGCAGAAAGACACCTGCGAATTCCGCTGCCTGGGCGTAGCGGACGGCCTGGTGCTGCGCACCCGCGAGGGCGAGTCCTTCCTGACGCTCAACGGCGTGCAGACCCAATCGGCCCGGGTACACAGCCTGCTCGCCGACCTGCCCGAAGTCGCCCGCAGCGCCGCGGTCCTGCGCATCAGTCCGCAGGGTGCCCATACCGGCGCCGTGGTGAAGCTCTTCGACGCGGTACGGCGGGGCACGCTGAGCCCGGCGCAAGCCTTCGCCGACAGCGAAGCGCTGATGGTCGACCACGCCTGCAACGGCTTCTGGCACGGCCGCCCGGGGCTGGAGCTGCATTGCCCGGCCCGGTGACCCACGCCCTGGAGTGCCTCCACCGATGAAACTACCCACCCTCCCCGCCTTCACCCTGCCCGGCGTCGTGGCACGCGTGCTTGCCCACTTGCCCCAGCAGCCGCCGGCATTCGCACTGGTCACCGCGCTCAACCTGGCACGCGGACGCATTCTGCCAGAGGACGCGCTGGCCCCGCTGGAAGGCCGCCGGCTGCGACTGCATGTGCGCGATGCCGGGCTGACGCTGGACTTCACCCTCGCGGCTGGCGGCTTCCGCACGCTGCCCGCCCGCCCGGCCGCCCCGGACCTGACGCTGAGTGCCAACCTGCGCGACTATCTGGCGCTGGCCTTGCGCGAGGAGGATGCCGACACCCTGTTCTTCGGCCGCCGCCTGCTGATGGAGGGCGACACCGAACTCGGCCTGCTGGTCAAGAACACCCTGGACGCAGTGGACTGGGCCGCCATCGAGCGCGACCTGACCCCCTTCGCCCGCCTGCGCACCGCCCTGCGCCCGGGGACGGGGGAGAGCTGAGCGGCTTCAACGCAGCACCTCGTCCACGAACGCCCCCAGCCCGCGAACATACTCGACGCGGCTGAGCAGAAAGCCGTCGTTGTGCCCGCCGCGTATCTCCAGAAAGCGCTTGGGCTCGCTTGCGGCCTCGAACACCCGGCGACCATGGTGGAAAGGGATGATCTCGTCCTCCCGGCTATGCACCACCAGCAAGGGCGCACGAATCGCCGCCACGGCCGCACGGTTGTCATAGTCGAAGCGGATCAGCCAGCGTACCGGCAGCCACGGCAGCAGTTCTTCGGCCAAGTCCGGGGCGCTGCTGAAGGGCGACTCCAGAATCACCCCGCCCGGCGCTACGCCCGCCGTCAGCCGGGCCGCCACCGCGGCGCCGAGCGAACGCCCGAACACCAGCACACGCTCGGCCGCCACCCCTCGCTCATCGCGCAACCAGCGCCACGCCGCCTCGGCATCGAGGTAGGTGCCCTGCTCGCTTGGCCGCCCCTCGCTCAAGCCGTAGCCGCGGTAATCCACGATGAACACCGACAGGCCCAGCTCCTGAAAGATGCGGATCGAATCGATGCGATGGGAAATGTTGCCAGCGTTTCCGTGAAAGAACAGCAGCGTGCCGCGCGCCTCCGGCGCCGGCACGTACCAGCCGTGCAGGTGCACGCCATCGGCGGTACGCAGCCGCACATCCTCGTACGGCATGCCATGCGCCAGCGGCGTGGTGGCCAGCGGCCCGATGGGAAAGTAGATCTGGCGCGACTGGGTCGCGTACATCAGTAACGCGATCCCCGCATAGGCAAGCAGCGCGGTGGCGACGATCGCCGCCAGGGATTTGAACATGGCCTAGCCTCCCGCAGTCGCGCGCCAACACGCGCCAACTGGTGGAGCATAGCGCAGCGCGGACGCTGCCGCAGCCGCCCCCGACACCGCCCGGCCCGGCCCGGCCACCGGGAGGGTGGATTGTGCGACATCGGGGACATTCCGCATGTCGATTCCGGCCGGCTTCGATCGTCTTCCGTATGAACGCCACGCCACCTTCAGGGCAAGGCCGCGACAGCGGTGCGTTGTGCGCGGGCGCGCACGCGCCGCAGACAGATTCCCATTGACATAGGCAGGACAGCATGCGATACCTGATCATCGTCACGGCGCCCGTGGAAACGGAGACCGCCTCTGACCCCGACGACCTGCACGCGCGCATCGCCGCCTTTCACCAAACACTGGCGCGCGCCGGCATCCTGCTCGACGCCGCCACCCTGCGGCCGAGCGCCGACGGCTGGCGCATCCGCCGCGACGACGCACGCAGCCACACCGTCGCCGGGCCCTTCGCCGCGGGCGGCGGCGTGATCGCGGGCTATGCGCTGATTCAGGCGCACTCGCACGAAGAGGCGCTGGAATGGAGCCGTCGCTTTCGTTTTCCCCTTCGCGCGCCGCAAGGCACGATCTGCCCGGTGGAGATCGAGGTTCGTCCGCTCGCCGAACCCGATCACCGGCAACCACCTGCGAGCGTCACCACCGTGTCGATTCCGCCCCACCTCGATCGTCTTGCCAATGGAGCGTTCGATCGCACCGGACCCCATCCCCACCCCAAGGAGCCACTCATGACTACCACCACCACCCCGATTCCGCCCGGCATGCCCAGCATCACGCCCCATCTGGTGTGCGCCGACGCAGCCTCCGCGATCAACTTCTACCAGCGCGCCTTCGGCGCCATCGAAGTGGTCCGTGTGCCCGCACCCGACGGGCGGGTCATGCATGCCATGCTGCGCATCGGTGACTCACCGCTGATGCTGTGCGACGAATGCCCGGAGTACGGCGCAGTCGGACCGCTGGCGCTGAAGGGCTCGCCGGTTACCGTCCACCTCTACGTCGAGGACGTGGACGCCGCCGTCGCACGCGCGGTCGACGCCGGCGCACGGCTAACGCTGCCAGTCGCCGACATGTTCTGGGGCGACCGCTACGGCAAGCTCGAAGACCCGTTCGGACACCACTGGTCGATCGCCACGCACGTGCGCGACCTCACTCCGGACGAGATCGCCGCGGCCGCGGCGCAGGCCTTCAGCGCCTGATCACACCCGCCCGGCAATCGAATACACCCCATCGCCCCACCACTGGAACGGAGGACATCTCCCCATGTCGTACCTGCTATTGATCGTCGAACCACGCGGCCAGCGCACCGTCCGGGACGAGGAAGAAGGCCGTCGCCTCTATGCCGAGATGGTCGCCTTTGGCGACACCCTGCGCGAACAAGGCATCCTGCGCGCCACCGAGTCCTTGCGTCCCGACGAGCACGGGGTGCGCGTCCAGCGCGAGGCTGGCCGCGTCCAGTTGCGTGACGGCCCGTTCGCCGAGGCCAAGGAAATGGTGGGCGGTTTCTTCCTGATCGATGTCGCCAGCCGCGACGAAGCGGTCGAGATCGCCAGCCGCTGCCCGGCCGCCGCCTTCGCGACAGTCGAAGTGCGCGAATGCGCACCGTGCTATGTGAAGTAGTTGCCCGCCGTAGCTGCCCGCCGAGGCGGCCCCCTCCCAAACCCGGGACAGACCCCACGAGGAGACACACCATGAGCAAGTATGTAGACGGCTTTCTGCTGCCCTTGGACCCCACCCGACTCGACCGCTACCGTGAAATCGCCACCGAGGCCGGACGGATCTGGAAGGAACACGGCGCGCTGGCGTACTTCGAATGCGTCGGCGACGACATGCGCATCGAGAACATGGTGTCGTTCCTGGACGCCGCCGCCACGCGCGACAACGAAACCGCAATCTTCGCCTGGATCGTGTTCGAGTCGCGCGAGCACCGCGACCGGGTGAACGCGGCGGTCATGGCCGATCCGCGCATGAACGCGATGATGGGGCCCGACGAGGACGTGTTCGACTACAAACGCATGGCCTATGGCGGCTTTCGCGTGCTGGTCGAAGCTTGACCGCAAGCCGTCGCCCTATCCGGAGCCTCCCATGGTCAAACAGATCTTCATCAATTTCCCCATCGCCGACCTGAAGCGCTCGGTGGACTTCTTCACCGCCCTGGGCTTCAGCTTCGATCCGCGCTGGACCGACGACACCGCCACCTGCATGAACGTGGGTGACAACATCTTCGCGATGCTGCTTACCCGCCAGCGCTTTCAAACCTTCACCCCCAAGCCGGTGGTCGATGCCACCACGGCCACCGAGGTGCTGGTGTGCCTCTCGCTGGAGAGCCGTGAGGCGGTGGCGCGCATGGTCGAGACCGCGCTGGCGCACGGCGGCCGTCCGGCCCGACCGGCGACCGACCACGGCTTCATGTACGAACACAGCTTCCAGGACCCCGACGGACACATCTGGGAGCTGGTCCATATGAATGCGACTGCGCAGGCCGCCGAGCAGCGCTAGGAGGCGGTCGGACTTGATCCCGGACGAACCCATACCCCCTGCAACGCCGGTTGACGCCGAGCAGCTGCGGCGGACACTGGCGGCGCTCTGGCATATCGAGGCCGCCCGCGTCACCGCGCGGGTCGCCCGTATCGTGCGCGATTTCGGCCTGGCGGAGGAATGCGCCCAGGACGCGCTGGTCGCCGCACTCGAGACCTGGCCGCGCAACGGCCTGCCCGCCAGCCCGGCCGCGTGGTTGATGACGACGGCCAAACGGCGTGCACTCGATGTGCTGCGCCATCGCCAGACGGTCGCCGACAAGGCGCTGGAAGTCGGCATGGCGCTCGACTTCCAGCACGAGGTCACGCAGGACGAACTCGGCGAGCGCATCGACAACGGCCTGGATGACGAGATCGGCGACGACCTGCTGCGCCTGATCTTCACCGCCTGCCATCCGGTGCTCACCCCCGAGGCACGCTGCACCCTGACGCTGCGGGTGATGGGCGGCCTGACCACCGACGAGATCGCCCGCGCCTATCTCAAGCCGGAACCCACCATCGCCCAGCGCATTGTCCGCGCCAAACGCACCCTCGCCGCCGCGCGCGTGCCCTTCGAAGTTCCCCGCGGCGACGATCTGCTGGCGCGCCTGGGCGCGGTGCTGGAAGTCATCTACCTGATCTTCAACGAAGGCTATTCCGCCACTTCGGGCGAGGACTGGATGCGGCCAGCGCTCTGCGACGAGGCCTTGCGCCTGGGCCGCGTGCTCGCCGGCCTGCTGCCGGCCGAAAGCGAAGTGGCAGGGCTGGTCGCGCTGATGGAGATCCAGGCCTCACGCTTCGCCGCGCGGGTTGGGGCCGACGGCGAGCCGGTACTGCTGCTCGAACAGGACCGCCGTCTGTGGGACCGCCTGCTGATCCGCCGCGGCCTTGATGCGCTGGCGCGCGCCCATGCCTTGCCCGGCCCACTCGGCCCCTATGCGCTTCAGGCCGAAATCGCCGCCTGCCATGCCCGCGCCGCCCGCGTGGAGGACACCGACTGGGCCCGCATCACCGCACTCTACGACGCCTTGTTCCAGCTCGCCCCGTCGCCGGTGATCACGCTCAACCGCGCCGTGGCCGTGTCCATGGCCTTCGGACCGGCTGCGGCGCTGGAGATCGTAGACGGCTTGCGCGACGAACCCAGCCTGCAGGCGTATCATCTGCTACCCAGCGTACGCGGCGACCTGCTCGCCCGCCTCGAACGCCTGGATGAAGCACGCGCCGAGTTCGAACATGCTGCCCGGCTCACCCGCAACGCCCGCGAACGCGCGTTGCTGATGGCACGCGCCGCCCGTTGCTCACCCACAGGACGGACCTGACCCGTCCGTCCCCTGCCTCCTCGTCCGGGCCGCCGCCCGAGCTCACCAGGAACCTGCACATGAAAATCTGGGTCGATGCCGACGCTTGCCCGGTCGCGATCAAGGACATCCTGTTCCGCGCGGCCATTCGCACCGAAGTTCCGCTTACCCTGGTGGCCAACCAGTTGCTGCGGGTACCCGCCTCGCCCTGGATTCGCGCCGTGCAGGTGCCGTCCGGCTTCGACGTCGCCGACAAACGCATCGCCGAGGAAGCCGGCCATGGCGATCTGGTAATCACCGCCGACATCCCGCTCGCCGCTGCGGTGGTGGCCAAGGGCGCCCAGGTCCTCGACCCGCGCGGCGAACTGCTGGACGCGCGCAATATCGAGGAACGCCTGACCATGCGCAACTTCATGGAAGAGTTGCGCAGCAGCGGCGTGCAGACCGGCGGCCCGGCGGCACTGTCGAACGCCGACCGCAAGGCTTTCGCAGGCCGCCTCGACACCTTGCTCGCGCGTCGCCCACGCGCCGGCTGAGGCGCCACTGCCCCCTGCCCGAGGGGCAATGAGCGCGACGGCGCGGCGCGCGCACTTGCCTCGCCTCTGCTCCTCTGCTCCTCTGCTCCGGCGCATCCCGCCCCCGGCCCGCGACCGGCCATTGACCATCGCCCATCGCCCCCCGTGGCGACACCCCCGTGCCTGTCGGGTTTCCGACAAACCCGCGGCAAGCGTCGCACCCAAGCTGACATCCGCACCACCTCCCGCTGCGCCGGCGCCCGGGCCGGCGCCGGCGCGGCTGGCGCGGGGCTTGCTACAAGGGCTCATCGACATCGCGAAACAAGGGCCGGGCACGCACCGGCCGCACGCCATGACCCTGACCACCGAGCGCCCCCCACCGGCCCACGCCGAGCCAGCCGCCGCCGACTACCAGCCACCGCGCGCACCCTGTAGCCGTTGCGAACTGCGCACCACCACCCTCGTCAGCGGGGACTGTACCCCCGGCGACACCTGTCTGTTCGTCGACAGCGGCCGCCAGATCGACCGGTTTCTGCGCCGCAATCCCGAATGGGCCGAACTGTGCCTGCACGATCCCTTCTGGGAGCGCCGGGCGATTGCCGCCAGATGGGCGCCACCCGAAGCCGTCGTGGCCCTGATCGACGACACCGACGAAACCGTGCGGCGCTCGGTCGCGAGCCGGCTGGACGGCGAACCGCTGGCACGCATGGTCAACGACCCCGATCGCGAAGTGCGGGTGACCGTTGCCAGCCGGCTGCCCCCCACCGCCCTCACCCGCATGATGCGCGACCCCGACTACGCCGTGCGCCTGCAGGTGGCGCGACGCCTGCCCCACGGCCGCCTGCCGCACATGGCCGACGACGCCGACCCGGTGATCCGCAAGGAAGTCGCACGGCGCCTGCCGGCCTTCGCGCTGGCGCGCATGGCACGAGACCCCGACCCGGAAGTGCGCGCAGTGGCCGCCGCACGCATGCTGCCCGACGACGCCGACCGCATGCTCACCGACCCGGACTGGACGGTGCGCGCCGCGGCCGTCGGCCAGGCCTCACCGGCGGCCCTCACGCGCATGCGCGACGACCCCGAGCCCGACGTGAGATTGCTCGCGGCCGAACGCCTCGCCAGCCTCGATCCCGTCGCCCCGGCCGCTTCCTGTCCTTCCCCCGCTCCGGACCCGTCATGACCCTCTCGCCCACTCCGCCCGCCCTCGCCGAGCTTGCCTTCCACGCCTGTCACGCCCACCGGCCGGTACCCGGCCACGGCCCGCTGATCGACGCGCTGCGCAGCAAGGGCGCACCCGACTTCACCGCCCGGGTGTCCCGTGGCGGCTGGTACCGGCCCGGCCGCATCCTCTCCGGCGACGGCTCGGTGATCGCCGACGACGCACTGGCCTGGCTGGAAGACGCCTGGCGCAGCGTAGACGAGGACGGCGTGCGGTTGGCCGACCGCCTGCGCGAACGCGGCTACCTGCTCACCCGCGAACTGGGTGTCACCCATTACCTGGTGGCGGTGCGCGGCAAGGCGCCGGCCGACTACCTGCAACTGGAAATCGAGGAATTGCGGGAGGTGATCAGCCACCCCCTGGGCCAAGGCTTCGGCACCACCGCGGCCGGCGTCACCGACGCGGAAGGCAGCGACGCGGGGCACCACGGCGCGCCGGCCATCCGGACCCCCGACTCGGTGGAAAGCCTGCTCGTTCCACCCGTCGATGCGCCACCGCCACAGCCGCAGGGTCCGCCGCGCTACCGCTTTCGCCGCGTACTCGACATGGCCGCCCAGATCGCCGCACTCGCCGCGCAGCCGGGCCAGGCGCCGGCGGTCATGCGCTTCCTGGACGAGTGGGCGACCAGCAGCGCCGGCCGGCAACGCCACTTCAGCGATCACTGGGTACTGACGCTGCGCGAGCACCTGGACCGCTACCGCCAAACCCGCCTCACCGCAACCCCGTTCGCCGCCCACCCCTTGCCCTGGGCGGGCATCGGCGCAACGGCGGAGGGCAGCACATCGGCAGTCGAAGACGACACGCTGCAGGGCACCGCGCTCGCCCAGCGCCTGTATGACTACGACCGACTCGCCGGCTATACCTTCGCCTGGTACTTCCAGATGGTGAGCAGCCGCAAGGTGCCACGCAGTCTCGCCGCCCGGGTCGATGCCGACCTGCATGGCGACATGGCCTACCTGCCGGCACGCGACGCCGCCCTGGTAGCCGGCTGGGTGGCGGAGCCCTACAGTCTGTAGCGACCGCAGGGCATGCTCGCCCTGGCCGGCGTGGCTACCACGCCTCGGCCGGTGCCTGCAGGCGGACCACCGGTCGGTCGGCAAGCAGGTGTTCGTCTATGATCGCCGCCACATCTGCCGGACTGACCCCGGCGTACATCACCGCTTCGGGATACACCAGCACGCTTGGCCCGGCCTGACAGGGGCCCAGGCAACCGGTGTTGGTCACGGCAAACTCGCTCCATAGATTGCGCGCCTGGAAGGCCTCCAGAAAGCCTTGGTAGACGTCCGAACAGCCTTTCTGCTGACAGGACCCGCGCGGATGTCCGGGCGGACGGCCCTGCACGCAGACGAGGATGTGCTTCTTGGGTTTCGGCATGGCGATGCTCCGAAGTGGTCGGGAAAAACCGGAGCGTGGCGCGGGCCCCCGCCGGGGGGCGGGGCAGACGCGTGAAGCCCGCGCCACGGCTCAAACGCAAGGGGAAAGGTGCGAACAGGCGATGCGCGCAAACGCCGATCAGGCCGCGCAGGCTTCGCGCAACGCCGGCACGACCTGCGCAAGCCAGGCATCGAGCCGCGCCTCGGTGGCTTCGGCCTGGTTGTCCTGATCGAGCGCGAGACCGACAAAGCACCCGTCGACCACCGCCTGCGACACCTGGAAGGCATAGCCGTCGGTGGGCCAGGCGCCGACCACGGTGGCACCGCACGCGCTCACGCAATCGTAGAGTTCGATCATTGCGTCGCAGAACTCGTGGGTGTACTTGTCCTGGTCGCCCAGGCCGAAGATCGCCACCACCTTGCCGCTCATGTCCGCACCGTCGAGTTGGGGCAGAAACTCCGCCCAGCTCTCGCTCTGTGCGCCCGAATCGAGACCGGGCAACTCGCCGTCGCCCAGGGTCGGGGTGCCGATGATCAAGGCGTCGAAGGCGAGGAAATCCTCCACCGTGGTTTTGGCGACGTTCACCGGATCGGCCGCGTCTTCGCCGAGTTTCTTGGCGATGAGCTTGGCGACGCGCCGGGTACGTCCGGTGTCGGTACCGAAGAAAATGCCTATGTTGGCCATGGTGCGCTCCGTGCAAAAAGGAATCGGTCAGGCCTGCTGTATTGCAAGACCGATACCAGCCCATCGCGCCCGCCCCCGTCCGGCGCGCGCCCGCGCGCCCGGCAAGGCATTTGCGGCCCCGTTGGCCGGGGTGACCCCAGCCACACCGCCTGCCACGGTCACATCAGGATGTCGCGAACACCCCGTGCGGGAAGCGCGTTGTCGGCTTTGCGACAGGGGCGACGGGCCGGTCGCGCCGCTTGCCGCCCCACCCGGCAACGCCTGCGGCCGACCGGGGGCAACTGCCCCCCATTGCCGGCCGCTGGCACCGTCCCTGCTTTCCCCCCTCTCAGCCATTCCGGAAACCAAGCGGCCATGCCACCTAACCTGCCCCCAACCCAGCCCCCTTCCCAGCCCCCAGCCCTTTCCCCCGCACTGGCAGGCATCGCCAGCCGGATCACCGAGATCCTGACGCTGGCGGACACCCTC
>JBKBMG010000052.1:0-36400 GCA_046295975.1 Rhodocyclaceae bacterium | reverse complement strand
GCGACGGGGAGCCGGGCGTCAAGACGCTGTGGCAGGGCTTCGCCAGGCTCAGTAGCTTCGTCAGGGGGCTTGAGAAAATCCGTCAGAGTTATGCGTTATGAGTTGTGTGGAATGGGATGGGCTGAAGGGAGCGAACATTCCAATCGAGCTTCAAGCGCAGCTAGAGCGGTTTCGACAACAGGAGAAAAATGCGGTTCGGTAACATGCCCTTCCCACAAGGCTGAATAAGCCTTAATAACATCACGATACCAATTCAATCGTTCGATTTCATTTGACAGCGTGGGCCACGTCAAAGAAGGGCAATCATGGGGGGGCCATTGCGCAGAAATGTCTTCGGTATTCATAGTGAACCTCTAATTGCCTAATGCCCAATTCAGCTGCAGCTGGTACGGAGCGGCTTTTTCGTTGGTAGCCTGAGCGTCAGCGAGTAACACGTGAATGATGCGCAATGCCGGACATCGGACTGCAACTGATCATCATATGACTGAACCTGAATCTTGGCTACGCTTTTTCTTCAATTCGGCAATGCGCAATGAAGTTAGGGAGACTGCTTTAAGAAAGCCCCTGTACGCCTGATCTGGCGTTGAAATGTGCCACCTCTGACCACACACCACACAATCGAAGTCTGTTTCCCATCCATTCGATTTCACTACCGATGCTCTGCCAGCCAAAATGAGCTGCTGGACACGAGACTGCTCGCGGACAAAATCAGCTTCCGTAGTAAAGCCACCGGTTTCGCTTCGGCCGCCGGGGTTACATGAGTCACAAGACATGTGAGCGCTAACGCCATTCATCACCGTCTTCGGTGCAGCCGTTGTCCTGCGCCGAAGAGGCGTAGTTGATTACGTTGTTGCCTAGGCCGAGCCACTCCCTTGCACGAATAGGCGGCGTGCCCTTGGAAAAGCCAGACGAGCCATAGTTGTAGCGATGGCCACTTGAGTTTTCGGCTACAACTTTTGCATATTCGTTAGGGGCGAGCGCGACTTTCTCGATGAATTTTGCGAATGCCTCCGGCGGCAGAACTTCATTTTGCAAATGGTTGATGTAGTCGGGAGTGAGGCGAATAGCGGACGGCCACTCGCCAAAGGCAATGTAGAAGCCTTCGATTGCGCCGAGTATTCGGGCGAGTGTTTGACCGCCTGCGATTGCGCTCAAGCGAGACCTCTAACGCCGCTGATCTCGCTCGAAAATACGTTGGCGTGGCCTTTCCGCTTTTTCAAAATAGATGACAACATACTCTTGTCGCTCCGGATCGATTTCTTAGGTGCTCTCGCTTCCTCGACCGTTGGAAGAAATTTGAGCTGACCAAGGGCCCGGATTCATCCCCAGTGGATTGGTTAACTTACAACGGCTCCCGCGCCTGCGCGGCTGTTCGCGCAGACGCCTTTCAGTCGGGGGCTGAGGATGTGGCTAAGACGCAGCTTGCGACAGCTTTCCGACAACAGCCTCAAACAGTAGATCACTAACCCCTTCTATGTCCTTGCGCGGCACGCCCTGTTGTACCAGTGACTGCGCCCCCTGAGACGCCGCCCAAATGGCACGCGCTGCAGCGTCAACCGGGCCGCGGAAACGCCCCATATCTACCAGTCGTTGCACCCGTGAGTGCATCAACGCATAGGCGTCAGCGATCATCGCTGGTTGGGCGCGAGCGTGCTCCGCGATGAGTGCATACAGGGCCGGATACTTGAGCGCGAACTCCAGGGCGACATCCCATCCAAAGCGCAGTTGCACCAACGGATCGGCTGAAGGCGGCGGCGTGCGCTTGCGCTCCATAAATTCCGCCATCCCACGCTGAATCAATGCCCGCTCTAGTCCACCCTTGTCGCCGAAGTGGTGGTAAAGCGTAGGTGCTCTAACTCCTGCGGCCTCGCAAACTGCACGCGTCGTCAGGCCCTCCGGGCCTTGTGCCTCAAGCAGCGCGGCCGCTGCATCCAGAATCTTCGTTTCGGTGTTCATCTCAACCCTCTGAACGCGGAGCTCCTTGACAAGCATATATCTACGCTATACATTGAATGTATCACCGATATATTGTTGGTGTATCAATACTATACTACAGGAAGATTTGTCATGGCTCCTATTTGCTTGATCACCGGCGGTTCCGGATTCGTTGGCAGTCGCCTCATCGAACGCCTCATCGCCCAGGGGTGGCAGGTTCGTGCGCTGGCGCGCAGCGACGAAGCCATGCGAACTGTACAAGCGCGTGGGGCGCAGGCCGTGCGCGGCTCGCTCGACGACATAGCTTCGTTGACGATCGCCACCCGCGGCTGCAGCGTCGTCGTTCACGTCGCTGCCCTCTTCAAGTTGTGGGGCGATCACGATGAGTTCGAGCAATCCAACGTGCTGGGTACGGCCAACCTGCTACGTGCGGCGGAGGCAGCGTCGGTCAAGCGCTTCGTGCAGGTTGGCGCGGCCGCGGTGGTGATGGGTGACCTGGCGCCCATGCTTCAAGCCAACGAGTCGCTGCCGAGAAAGGAACGCGCCTGGGCACCCTACAGCGCGTCCAAGGCGCGTAGCGAAGCGCTGGTGCTGGGCGCCAATCGCGCAGGCGTATTTGAAACCATCGTCATCCGCCCACCTATGATCTGGGGTGCCGGCATGCCGACGCTGGATCACATGATCGAAACCGTGAAAGCAGGCCAGTTTCGCTGGGTGGGCGATGGATCACAGTCCATGTCTACAGCTCACGTGGACAACGTCTGCCATGCGGTCGAACTGGCTATCGCGAAGGGCCGCGGTGGCGAGGCCTACTTCGTCAGCGACGGCAACGACAGCACGCTGAAGCAGGTTGTATCAGGCTTGCTTCAGACGCGCGGTATCGTGCCGCCACGCGCTTCAGCACCGCTGCCGGTAGCATGGGTTATGGCCAGCATGATGGAGTGGATGTGGCGCACCTTCTCGCGCCGGGGCGAGCCACCCATTACCCGCCAAATGCTTCGCCTGATCGGCAAGCCCTTCACGCTGGACATCGGCAAGGCGCAGCGCGAACTGGGCTACCGACCCATAGTGTCCAGGGAACAAGGGCTCAAAGCCATGCAGGGACGCTGAAGCAAATCGTTGTGAGGGTGAGGTACGTCAGCGGATGGACGTCAGAAAGCAGCACGACTGGGCCAACGCACCGACTGACCGCGCGTTCGCGCTGACCTTGGTCTATCCGACCTACCGCCTAAGCTCAGCCGCGTTTGAGGCGGCGTGCATCGTGCGGTCGCGCCATGCGCGACCGGTCAAACGTAGGCTACAGCGCATTGTTGATCGCACCTACTTCGCCCTCGTGATTTGCCACAGAATCCATGGCAGGCGGACTACGGCGACAATAAGTAGGACAGGTAAAAGCACAAGGCTGAGAAGCCCGCCCAGAACGGTGGCAAGCTTTCCGGTAGTTTTTGGCGGCGTATCTTCATCGAAGGAACAGCGGAGCGTTATGTCCTCGTTGTCCTCCGAGAACACCCGAGCGTGGAGCTGTGAAGCAAGCCCTCTCAAGCTGCCAAGAGCCGGCTCACTGAGCCACATTGAGCTTCCATCTGTCCATGCCTCATCCTCCTCGACATTGAGGAACAGCACTGGATCTGACCCTGTGAGTCTCCAGCATCCGGTCTCGTCTAACGCGAAGTTCGGGTCATTTTTCAGCGCCCGTACAATCTCCTCGCGTGAAAGCGGAGATGGTCCTGGGCGCCGGACGGTTACGACAATGCTCACGTGCGATCTGACGAATAGGGTTTATCCCTCGCGGCACCCAGGCGGATTCGGGGTCGGTGCGCAGGTCGCGAGGGATAAGCCTTGTTGAACTGAACCGCCGGGAAGGCGGTGACACAGGGGATTCTACGCCCGGCTCATGCGTGAAGGATAGGGTGAATTGGCATTGCTGCGATGGGGCGCACTCAAGCGGCGGCGGCAGAGCGTGAATGATCCGCTTCCGACCTCGATATGTGCCAGGTTACCCCGGTTTCCGGGTAACTGATGGCCGATACGCGCCACACACACAACACCCGGACAACCGGGCACGGTTGTCGTGAGCGCCGCGCGCGGCTACCAGGCGCACCCGTTCGCATGGGATGGCGTTGGCGGGCGGCTCGTAGGCAACGCCCTTGGAACGCTGAACCTGGTCCGGTTGCAGCCCCGCCCTTTCAGCGGCCCACCGCGATCTCCGGCCGGGTCTTGTAGAACTTCACCGGGCTGGCGGGCGCGGCGTTCAACACGCTGCGCTTGATCTTGCCGACCACGTGCATTTCACAGGGCTTGCAGTCGAAGCGTAGGGTGAGCTTTTCCTTGCCGTTGATGAGTTGCAGCGGCTCGGCCCGCAGCGTGCCCTGCACACCGGTCACGCCCTTGGTCTGCTTGGGGCACAGGCTCAGGCTGTAGCGCACGCAGTGCTTGGTGATCATGAGGCTGACCTCGCCTTCTTCCTCATGACTTTCGTAGGCGGCGGCAATCACCTGGACGCCGTGGCGGGCGTAGAAGTCGCGGGCCTTGTGGTTGAAGACGTTGGAGAGGTAGCTCAGGGTGTCTTCGGGATAGGGCGCCGGTGGCGTGACGGGCTGCGCGCGGGGCAGCGGTTGCAGCGCGGCGGCACGTACCGTTTCCAGCCCCGCCACGGCGTCACGGCGCAGGGCGTTGAGTTGGGAGGCGGGCACAAACCACGGCTGCGACAGGTCGAGGGTGATTTCGTCCGCCCGGAAGAGGGTATCGCCCAGCCGGGCGAGTTGTTCCCGCAGCTTGATCGCTGCCTGCCCGGGATCGCGGGCGGGCTCCCAGGTGCCGGCAAGGGTGGCGTGGGCGACGTGGCCGTCGGCATCGCTCAGCGTGAGGCGCAGGCCCTGGGGGGCTTCAGCCAGCGTCATGCGCACGCCAATGCGGCGTTCGGCTGATTTTCTTTCCAGCGTGCGCACCCAGTCGATGCTGCGGTTGCGGTTGAAGGGGGTGCCTTTGCGCAGGTCGCGCAGAACGGCGATGGGGTCTTTGGGGAAGATGCGCCACAGGTTGCCGCCTTCGCGACCGGGGCCAAGCTTTTCCGCACGATTGGCCTGCAGCCCGACCAATTCCTTCTGCAGATCGTAGTAGCACAGGCCATCGCCGTTGTGCAGCACGGTATCGGCTTGTGCGGTTTCGAGTTCGACGCAGTCCGCCGCGACACGGGTCACCCAGCCTATGGACTGACCGGGGTTCTTGGGGGTGTCGAAGGCGCCGATGTCTTCCTTGCGGCCCTGGACGAAATAGTCGGTGAACTCGCGGTTGAAGTTCTGGTTCGGGTCGGGGGTGAAGCTGAAGCTGCAGGTGCCGCTGGAGGCGGGCGAAAGCGCCGGCCGTTCGGCAAGGATTTCGTCGAACAGGCGGCGATAGTGGGCGGTGATGTTCTTCACATAGCCCATGTCCTTGTAACGCCCTTCGATCTTGAAGCTGCGCACGCCGGCATCCACCAGCGCACGCAGGTTGTCGCTCTGGTTGTTGTCCTTCATCGACAGCACGTGCTTGTCGTGCGCGATGACGCGGCCCTGGCCGTCCTTGACTTCGTAGGGCAGGCGACAGGCCTGGGAGCAGTCGCCGCGGTTGGCACTGCGGCCGGTATGGGCATGGCTGATGTAGCACTGCCCGCTGTAGGCCACGCACAGCGCGCCGTGGATGAAGAATTCGAGCACGCAGCGCGCCGGATCGGTGGCGGCGCGAATGGCGGCGATCTGCGCCAGCGTGAGTTCGCGCGCGAGGACGATCTGCGACAGCCCCGCGTCTTGCAGGAAGCGCGCCTTGGCGGGGCTGCGGATGTCGGTCTGGGTGCTGGCGTGCAACTGGATGGGCGGCAGGTCGAGCTCCAGCAAGCCCATGTCCTGGATGATCAGGGCATCCACGCCGGCATCGTGGAGCTGCCAGACCAGCTTGCGGGCCGGTTCGAGTTCGTCGTCGCGCAGAATGGTGTTGAGCGTGACGAAGACCCGCGCGTGGTAGCGATGGGCGTGTGCCACCACCCTGGCGATGTCCTGCACGCTGTTGTCCGCAGTGGCCCGAGCGCCGAAGGACGGCCCGCCGATGTACACCGCATCTGCGCCGTGGTTGATCGCCTCGATGCCGATTTCGGCGTCGCGCGCGGGGGAAAGCAGTTCGATCTGATGAGGCAGCATGGCGGCGAACGACGAAATGGGGTAACCCCGCATTTTCGCGGAGTACGCGGGGGGCTTCAAGCGGCAGCCATGATCGTGGCGGCTTCGGTATAGAATCCAGCGCTGCCCAAGGTCATCCGGATATCATGAATCGATCATTCATTCGGCAGTGCGTCCAACGCTTCGTGCCTGCACTCGCAGCGTCGCTGATACTGATCGCCCCGGGAGCCGGCGCGTTCGAGACGGGCCCGCGCATGCCTTCGGAATCAACGCTAAGTCCCGAAGCGCTGCCTGACTGGCCAGGTGGCTACCGCTTCCACGGCTCGATGACCGCAGACGGGATTTTGCTCGCCTATTGGGACACTCGGTACGTCGAGATCGAACCCACCCCGGTATCACGCGCATCCCCGATCAAGACGCTCTACCTGCGCTTTTACCCCGATCAGGCCTCGCGCGCGCGGCTGCCCCATTTTGCCGACGACGCCGGCACGCCGCAGCCGCCGGAGCGGCTGTTCCTGTATCGCAATCAGCGCGGCATGCACGCGGCCGATCCGCTGATGTTCGGCTTCGCAGCCGAGGAAACCGACGCCATCACCACCGCACTCCAGCCACTCGGCGAGATCCCTGACGCCTTCCTGGCGCGCCAGGAAGGCTATCTGTTGAAGACGGTCTCGCTACGGTTGGCGGGCCTGTTGAGCGTACCGGACGCCGCCCACCGCTTTACCCACGCGAGTGCGAGCGACATCGTCGTCGCGGACGATACTGCGGTCACACCGGAGGCACTTCCAGACGCGGCGCCCAACAGCTATCTTGGCCGGCCCTGGCAGGTGTTCCACATGCTCGCACACGACGCCCTGCTCAGATCCGCGCCATCCCACGACGCCCCCGTGACGGCCCGTGTCCCCGCCACCGTCGGCGGCTTACTCCGGCTCGACGCCGTGCAGGACGGCTGGGTCCACGTCGAGTTGCCGCCACCCGATCACCATCCAGGTCACCCGCCAACGCGCGGCTACCTCCACGGCGACGAGCTATACATCCTGAACTAGGCCGCAGGGAGCCTCGCTCGCCTCCCTGCTGAGAAACCCGCGGCACACGGCGACAAGCTTGTTGCCGTCGGGATCGCGGACGTAGGCGGCATAGAAGTCGCGGTTGTATTGCGGGCGCAGCCCCGGGGCGCCTTCGCTGCTGCCGCCATGAGCCAGGGCGGCGGCGTGGAAGGCGTCCACCTGCGCCCAAGTGGCGGCCTTGAGCGCGACCATGGTGCCATTGCCCACGCTCGCGGGGCCGCCGTCGAAGGGTTTGCACACCCATAGCGCGAGTTCCCTCAGGCCGTCGTTTTCGTACGTGCCCCAGCCTACGGTCTGCTCCCAGCCGGGGTCGTCGCCGGTATCGCAGCGCGCCAGGCCGAGCGCTGCCATGGTCGGATCATAGAATCGTACGGCGCGGTCGATATCGTTGGTGCCCAGGCAGACGTAGGTAAACATCGGCCACTCCTTCACTCGGGTTAATGGGTTTGCTGGGGGCTGGGGAATTACTGCGTTTGCTGACACTGAGTCGCCGTACCGGGGTGTGCCTCGCGGCCGGCGATCTCAGTCACACGGTATACACAGCGCTCGCCGCCGGCAAGCAGGTGCTCGCTGCGGGTGACGTCGACGTCAGGGCCCAGGACGGCGCGGAACACCTCCAGCTCGCTGCGGCAAAACCCCTGGCAACTGCGCGCGGCGGCACAGATCGGGCAATGGTGCTCGACCAGCCACCAGCCCCCCTCGTCCGCCGGCACCACTTCGGCCATGTAGCCCTCGGCACTGCGCGCATCCGCCAGGCGCATGAGCCGCTCGGCCAGCGTGGCTGCCCCCGCCAGCCGGGCGCGGTAGTGAGCCAGCACGCGCGTCTCGCGCTGGGCCAGCAATTGATCGAATGCCGCCTCCCCCAGTTCGCGCCGCACCAACCCGATGACCTCGACGGTGAGTTCGGCATGCGTGTCGGGAAAGCGCGCGCGTGCAGCGTCGGCCACGCGCCACATGCGCCGAGGCCGACCGCGGCCGGCGACACGGTCGTCGTAAACCACCAGGTCTTGGCCCGCCAGCGTCGCAAGTTGCTCGCGCACGGCCTGTGGCGACACCGCCAGCACCTCGGCCAGATCAGCCGCGGTACAGGGGCCACGGCGCTTGAGCGCGAACAGCAGTCGGTCGGTTGCGTTAGTCATGCGATGGCCAGGCCTGGGGCCCGCGGTGGCGAGCGATGTGGGGATACGCAAATTTAACAAGATTTCTCTTTCCAAAAAAGATAGACTGAATAAAACAAGATAAATCTTTTAAAAAGGAGCTGCCCCGATGACCACCCCCACTTCAACGCCGGACACCAACCGGCCTGCCGCCGATGCCACGCAGCCCGCGCCCGGCTGGATCCAGACGCTGGCGCTGTGCTTCGGGGTATGGCTGCATGCCGGGGATTCGCTGATGACGGCCACCGTGATGCCGGCAGCGATCGGCGACATCGGCGGCGCGGCGTTCGTCTATTGGGCGCTGGCGCTTTACGAACTGGGCTCCATCGTCGCCGGCGCGGCCACCGGACTGCTGGCGCTGCGCTGGGGCTTGATCCGCGCCATGGTGCTGGCAAGCCTCATCTACGCCTTTGGCTGCGCGGTGAGCGGGCTGGCGCCCGACATGGCGACCCTGCTGGCCGGCCGGCTGCTGCAGGGGCTGGGAGGCGGCTGGATGATGGCGCTGGCCTACGTCGGGGTGACGGTGCTGTACCCGGCCGAACGCTGGCCACGCATCTTCGGCATCCAGTCGGCGGTGTGGGGGGTATCCGCAATGGTGGGGCCGGCGGTGGGTGCCTTGTTCGCCGCGGCCGGGATGTGGCGCGGGGCGTTCTGGGCTTTTGCCCTGCAGGCCTTGCTGCTGGCGGCGGTCGTGCCATGGGTGTTGCCGCGGCGCCAGCCGGCGTCACTGCAGGCGAGCGTGCCATGGCCCGCGCTGACGCTGATCGTATTGGGGGTGCTGGCAGTACTGATGGCGGGCGTACAGGCGTCGCTGGCCGCGGGTGCGGCCTGGATCGTGGGCGGTGTACTGGTGTTGCGATTTGCGCTGCGCAAGGACAGCACGCGCAGCGACCGCTTGCTGCCGCGCGCACCGCTGGATCCGTTCTCGCCCTGGGGGCCGGGCCTGCTCATGGTATTGCTGCTGTCGATGTCCACGGTGCCCTTGTTCGTCTACGGCCCGCTGATCATGGCGGCGGTGTACGACGCCCCACCTACCGTGTTTGCTGCGATTCTGGCCGCCGAGTCGGTTGCCTGGTCGGTGGTCGCCGTGGCCACGGCGCGCGCCACGCCACGTTATGAACCCTTGCTCATCCGCAGCGGGGCGGTCGCCATCGTGCTGGGGGTGGTCGGACTTGCCGCCTTCATGCCCAGCGGATCGCTCGGCCTGGTCGCCGCTGCGGCCATCCTCCAGGGCAGCGGCTTCGGCGCGTGCTGGGGCTTCGTCATCCGGCGCATCGTCGGCCGGGTCGCGCCGGACGATCATGAGCGCGCCTCCAGCGCCGTGCCCACGATGCAGATCCTCGGCTACGCCATGGGGGCCGCCGCCGCGGGCCTCGTGGCCAACGCCCTGGGCATGGGCGATGCGATGAGTGCGGATACCGGGCGCCGCATCGGCTTCTGGATTTTTGCCAGCTTTCTGCCGCTGTGCGCCGTCGGGCTGTGGGCCGCATGGCGGCTGGCCAGGCCGGTGGCGGAGGACCCGGACAAGGAGCTGGGGCAGGCCGGGCAGCCGCAGGAGTTATGACGAAACGCTTGTCCGGTGCTAGACTGCCTATGCCTTTGGCCTGTGATCGGCGCGTGCTCGATGGCGTCCGATAGCGGCCTCAGAGGGAAGGTCATGAGGTGACCGGGCAGCGGACGGCGGGCAGCGATGCCCCCTCAGCCGCTCGCCCGCAGTCCGAGGCCGGGACCGGATGGCGGTCCCGTCACCACCAGGGAGCCAGGCATGACGCTGATGGCGCTTTCGTCCAAGGATATTCAGGGACCGGATCGTCGCGACGCGGCCGTGGAGATCTATTCGCGCGTCGGTACGGTACATATTGCAACCACACGCGACCAGACCGGCTTCGACTTCAACGCGCGGCTGTTCTGCGGCCCGTTCACCGTCATTGGCACGCTGAACGTGGCGGCGTGCAAGGCCTCGCGTACGCCCGCCCACATTGCCGACGAAAACGGCTTCGACGTGCTCGGCATCGCCGAAGGACCTGGTGTGGAGGTGGCGCTTAAAGGGGGCGCCCGCTTCACCTATGGTCAGGGCGACGCCTTCCTGTGGCGCGGCGACCAGGTGGGCAGCAGCCGATACCGGGGTGCCAGCACACCACTGCTGAACGTCGCCATCCGCCGCGATCTGCTGCACGCGGCACTCGCTGATCCGCAGCGGATCGCCGGCCGCCGGTTGCCGGCCAGCGCCGAGTTGCAGTTGCTCGCGGGTTACCTGAAGCACTTCATGGCGTGCTGCGACCGGCTGTCTCCCGAAGCCACCGCACTGGCCGAACGCCACATACAGGATCTGCTCTATCTCGCCCTGGGTGCGAACCGCGATACCGCTCACGCGGCACAGTCGGGCGGGCTGCGAGCCGCGCGGATGCAGACGATCATGCAGGATATCGAGACCCACCTGCTGGATCCGGCACTGTGCGTGAGCTGGATCATCGGCCGCCATCGGATATCCGAGCGCTATCTGCGCGCGCTGTTCGCAACACAAGCCACCACGTTCACCGATTACGTCACCAACCGGCGCCTGCTCCACGCCTTTCGCCACCTGACCGACCCGGGCCAGTGGCACCGGCCGGTCAGCGACATCGCCTACGCATCGGGTTTCGGCGACCTGTCGTGGTTCAACCGCAGCTTCCGCCGACGCTTCGGCATGACCCCAAGCGAGGCGCGCGAACAGGCACGGCACACCGCCCCCGATGCTTCGATGTCACGGTAGCGCGACGCGCACCCTGTGCCGATGAGGGCGGACCGCTGTCGGCCATCCCCGTTGCCCGACGTCATCACCCATCACCCATCGCTCACGATCGGGCACCACCGACCCGCACCACCAGTGCCGATGCCGCCGCACCCCAGTGCCGTCTGAGCCAAGCGCGGTCGGCATGACCGTCGCTAAGATCCCATGCACCCGACAACCCGCGGGGTGACACCGCCCGCATCGCGCCTCACCGGAGCCAGTACCATGTCCACCGCCGACGCCCGTTCCCGTTCCAGACTGACGTCCGTGCAGTATCCGCCGACGCCCCTTCCGCCTGCCCGCTCGCGTCGTGGTCTGCGCCACATCCTTGCCACGGCGGCAACGCTGCTGCTCACCTTGCCCCCGGCTGTGGCCGACACCCCGCCGGATGTGACCGGTGCGCACGACCATGAGCGCATACCGCGCTACGAAGGCGCCTGGATTCTGGGCTACGAGACCAAGGCCTTCGACCGCTTCGCCCTGCCCACCGGGCCAGCCGTCCGGCGCGACAACCGCTGGCAGGGCGAAAGCGAGGAAGTGCTCGAAGGCGCACGCACCCGTTTGCTCTACGTCGCACCCCAGGCGCGCAGCACCCTGGAAGTATTCCGCAACTACCAGACCGCGCTCGCCGAAAGGGGGTTCGAGACGCTTTTCACCTGCTCCGGGCGCGACTGCGGAAGCAACCACAACATCGCGCGCAACATCCTGTGGACGCGTGACCGCCAGCTTGCGAACGCCGGCGACAAGACGCGTTATGCCTTCACCGGTGTGCACGACGACCACTATCTTGCGGCACGCAGCGCCGACGGCACGACGTGGGTGGGGCTGTACGTCGCGCGCAACGACTTCAAGACCATCGCCGACACCCATTTGCGTCCCATCATCCTGCTGGAGGTGGTCGACATCGCGGCAATGGAGCAACGCATGATCGACGCCGCCGAAATGGCCGAGCGTATTTCACAGACGGGCAGGGTGGCCCTCGACAACATCTATTTCGACTTCGGCAAGGCCACGCTGAAAGCGGAGTCCGGCCCCGCCCTGGCGGAGATGGCCAAACTGCTCGCCGACCACCCCGGCGTATCGGTGTACGTCGTCGGCCATACCGACAGCGTGGGCAGCTACGAGGCCAACATGGCATTGTCCCAGGCGCGGGCCGGCGCCGTTGTGGACGCCCTGGTCACGCGCCACGGCGTGTCGCGCGACCGCGTGGTGCCGGCCGGCGTCGGTCCGCTCGCACCACTCGCGAGCAACGAATCCGAGACCGGTCGTAGCCAGAACCGACGCGTGGAGCTGGTCCAGCGGTGAAGGGGTGCCCGCGCGCCCTGGCGCGGGGGCACCCTGACGCCTCAACCCAGGGGATACGCCGGCCCGGGCAGTACCCGCCGCGGCGATCCCCGGCACACCGGCGGCTCGCCCCCTTCCCGCCCGCCTGATCCGCTGTTGCGTTTTCGTTCCGTAGCGTAGCAACCCCTGCCCGTCAGCGGCCAACCGGGCGGCTGACCGCCACCATCCGCAACTCCTCTTCACCACGCATCGCCGCACTGCACGCGCTTCACGGCGCGGTGCCGCATGGGCGCGCCCGGCCGGCACGCTAATTGCCATCGTCCCCCCACCCGCCGCCGTGACGGCGACGGGCACCCGGCTGCACGGTGCAAGGGCACGGCAGCGTAAATCAATGAGAACGTATCAGGAGACGATCCATGACGAAGCGAATCGTGGCGCTTGCCATTGCGGCGGCCGCCTCGGGCAGCGCAATGGCCCAGTCCAGTGTCAGCCTCTACGGCAACATCGATCTGGGCATGATGTATCGCAGCGGCAGCAGCGGCGCGGTGACCTCGGGCCAGTCCGAGCGCGCCGTGCAGAGCGCCGCCTCGGAAAGCTACATCGGGTTCAAGGGCGCAGAGGATCTGGGCAATGGTCTGAAAGCCGTGTTCGACCTGCAATACCTCTTTGAGGCCGACGTTGGCGGCGCACTCGAGAGCGGACGCTCGTACGTCGGCCTGAGCGGTGGCTTCGGTACGGTGCTTGCCGGCTATCTGGACGGACTGCGCTACGGCATCTATGGCAAGTACAACCCGTTTGGCAACTACTCGGTGGGCAACTTCGCCTCGATGACCACCCAGTACGACCGCGCCGCCAACGCCGTCGCCTATGTTTCGCCGGCGCTAGGCGGCTTCACCCTGATTCTCGCCACGGCAACCAACACCCAGGGCCCGGAAGGCAGCCTGAACGCCATCCACACCACCCCTGGCGTGCCGACCGAGGGCAACAACGGCGACGACCGCCTCTTCTCGATCAACCTGATCTACGCCAACGGCCCGCTGAGCGTCGACCTCGACTACGAAACCACCAAGGCCGTGGGCTACGCCAACAGCCGGCTGTACGTGGTGACCGGGGGAGCCTCCTACGATTTCGGCGCACTCAAGCTGTCGGGCGTCTACGATATCATCCGCGGCGACCCGGATTCGCTGATCGGGGGCAATATCGACTTGAATCCCGGCATGCCCGGCCATCAGAACCTTGGCGGCCTGGCGGCGGACCAGCGCTACGACCGGCGCAACTGGTTCGTCGGCGTCGAGGTGCCCTTCGGTGCCACCCGGTTGCTGGCCAGCTACGGGCAGGTGAAGGACCGTACCCTCACCGACGCCGATGCACGCAAGTGGGCCGTCGGCGTTCGCCACACCTTGTCCAAGCGCACCCAACTCTACGCCGACTACGCGCAGATCAAGAACGACGACAATGCCGGCTTCACCATCAACCCGATGGGCAACTCGCTCGGTCTGAGCGGGGTCGGCGTCAAAGGCATCGCCATTGGCATGAAGCACAGCTTCTGACGCCGTCGGCCGGCATCGCCCCGGCGGTGCGCACCGCCGGGGCGGACGGCTAACGCGGCCTGATCCGGCCTGCGAACCAAGTGCTCGCCGCGACCCAGCCCTCATTGCGACGGCTCCCGGCCCAACCCTGGTTCACGTAGAAATGCCGGTCGTACTCCACCCGCCCCCGGCTGAGGTGCCGATGCCGGCCCTGGTAGCGGTAGGCCAGCGGATAGTGGGTCAGCCAGCCCGTGCCGATGATGGCCGGCGTGCCGTTGAGGCGGATCTCGCTGCGGGCGGCATCGCGCAAATCGTTGGTCCTGCGGCCCACGCTATTCCAGTTCGCGACCACGCGCGTACCGGTGGCCCGCCCTTCCAGCCAGCGCGACGCCCGCCGCCCCATCGCCCACGGTGTCGTCGCCCCTGCCCCTCCCGGCACACAGAAGGTTCCGAGCAGGTTGTGCAGCGTCGAGATCTGGTTGCTCACCTCGCGCTCCTGGGTCAACGGGGCGGCGGTGGCGCAGTCGCCGAACAGGTTGCAGCGCCCGGCCCAGTAAGGATTTCCGTGATGTGCCTGATGGTCGGCCCAGTTGAACAACATTGCCCATGCCACGGGACCGCAACCGACCTGGCAGAAGGTCCAGCGAAATTGCCGGTACATCGGCTGGGCATCCGGCCAGCCGACAGCCGAGAAAGTGCTGTAGTCGCTCCACGGACCTGGCCTGGCGGGATGGCGCGCGACGCCCTCGGTCACCACCAGCGGCTGGCGGATGTTTTCTTCCATGGTCAACAGGAAATAGCGGTGCAACACCTTTTCGCCGTTGGCGTAGTCGATCTCCACGGCGACGTCGCGGCGCTCGTAGACCGGAACCGTCACTTCGATCTCCAGCGCCATGCCGTCCTTCAACGGGCTGACCGTCACCCATTGCGCACCCTCGCCCAGCACCCGATACCCGCTCACTGCCTGCAGGCTGGCCAGCACACGCCGCTCACCGTAGCCCAGCCCCTCGCCCTGCTCGGTCAGCTCGGCTCTCACCGACCACGCTTCCGCCGCATCCTGGCGCAGATCCTCGATCAAGGGCGCATAGGTCTCACGATAGTCCGACTTCAGTTCGCTCCACGATGCCCATTCAGCGAAGACGATGCCCGCGTCCTCCATGCCCTCCACCTTCACAAAGTGGGCCACATCCGCCGGCAACTGCGTATCCGGTGCATCCAGGGCCGGGCTGCTGTGGGCCGCAGCGCCGAAATCCGCCGCGTCCCGCGTGAGCATGTCAGCGGGGAAGTTGGACAGCCGGACCAGGCGTGTACCCAGCTCCGCCACCTGCTCACCCCGCTCGTTCTCGGCAACGTAGTAAAGACTGTCCAGTTTGTAGATCGCCGCAATCTTCTCGCCGGTCTCGGCCGCCAGATGCGCAAGGTCCGCACTCACCGACGCTCCGCTGGTATCCCAGTGGGCGATGGGGAAATCATGCTTCCCGGCAGAGACGATGATGAAGCCCGCCGGCGCGCCCTCGCCACCCATCACGCTGAACTCGTAGTACGCCGGCCCGTCCACATCCGGCCGGTACATGGCCACCGCGCTCGGGGCGACACTGGCCGCGTCCGACTGCCACAGCGGCGCGTCACCGGGCACCCTGCGAATCTCCTCGAACAGCTCCAGGGCGATATGCCGCAATTCGTGCGGCACGACGAGTGCATCAAGCGCCAGCACCTTCGCCGGAGCGTCGGGCACGCCCGCCTCCGGACCCGGCCTCGGGCCAACGCCCGAACCCCCTCCCGATCCGCCACAACCACCCAGCGTCGCTGCCAACACCAGCGCCAACCCCAGGCCGACCACCGTGGCCGGTACGTTCGACATCCTGCGCTTCATCGTTCCATCCTCCGGTCGGGCGTGCCCTGCGGCCATCCGGCAAGCGGCGCAGCAGGCACGGTCAATGACACGTGCACGGCCCCGCCGTGCATCGCTTCGTCATGCTACCCAAGCGATACCAAATGAATCTTGGCGAGAACGGCAACGTGGATAGGACGGAACGGCACACCCCCGCTCGACACCGCCGCACGCATCACCGCACCGGGCAACCCGCCCTTGGCCCCGTGCTACCATGCGCGTCCCCAAAACAGCTCTGCCTGCGTCGCCGCCGCGCCTGGCCCGAATCGCGGACTGGCGGAACGTCGGGCAGACCCCTTTCCGGATGCCGAAACTTACGTCTGTACTACAGGAATCCCCCGAACATCTCATCGTGCGCAGCGACTCGGAACGTGTCGCACATGCATTTGGCGGCGTGGCAATGTTCGCGCTGGCGCCGCTGTTCTATCTTGGCAACCTGTTGCATCGCACACCCTTCGCAGCCAGTGGCTTGTTCCTGGCCGCCTTGCTGGTGCTCGCGGGGTTTGTCTGCCGGCGCTACCGCAACCGTCTCGTGGTGGACAAACGCGCAAGCACATTGACATACATCCACTCGCTTCAAGTGCTGGGCAAGCACGTCATCCGGCCCCAGGCGCAATGCCTCGGCTTTGCCGAAATCGACCATGTTTCCCATCTCACCCGTGCCGAACCGCGCTACAGCGGCGTGTTCGTGCACCCCACGCAAGGCCCTGGCATTGAAACGCCCCTGCCGGCCGACGCCGGTTTCGCCTCCACCGTGGCCGAAGCGCTGGGGCAGCTTACCGGCGCCCCGGTGCGCAACGCGGCTGCGGGCGCCACTGAGGCCGGCCCCGGCACGGTGATCTCGCGCGAAGCCCTTACCGCGATCACGCGCCGCAGCGAGGCCTTGAACACCCCTGCTGCCGACGGCGACAGCGTGTTCGAGGTCCCCGCAATCACCCTGTGGGCCAGGCTGCCCCGGCACATCGATCTGCTCCTGGCGTTGATTCCGCTCACGGCCTTTGCCGCGGGGGCATGGCTGGTGGCCGCCACCAAACCCAGCCTGCCTCCGCCTGTCGCGCTCATTGCCGGGGTCATCGGCGTCGTGACGTGGGGCTTCGTGCGCCACCGCCAGGTACGCCGGCTCCACCGTGGCGAGCAACTCCGCAGCCTGCGCATCGACGCCGATGGCATCGAGTTGCCATCGCTGATCACCGCCGACGGACGACGCGAGTACATCGCACGCGAACGCATCGCCCGCATCGAGGCACAGTGGTCCTACGCCCGGCGTACCCGCAGCGATCGCAATCAACGCGCCATGGACATGGGCAGTGTCGTGCTGCATCTGCGCGACGGCAGTCGGCGCGTGCTCTCGCTGTGGCACCTGCCGCCGCCCCAGGTACTGGAGGCCTTGCAGCACGCGGGCTACACCGTCACCCAGGCAGCCGGTCCAACGTCGGTGCTGGCCACCTTTCGCTGGGCGATGGTCGCTGCCTGCGGTGTGATGTTGACGGTCGGCATGTGGAAGCTGTGGCCACAGCTTCGGTGGGCACTGGGCGCGGGCTAGGCGGCCGCGCCTTTCAACCATCGCCGGGCCAGACCAACGGCCCGGGACAGGCCAATACCCCGGCGGCGATGGCGCTACAACACCGTACCGAACGCGATCGAATCGGCCTCGATCAAGGCCAGAAAGCGCTCGCAATCGGGCTGACCGATCCACGACGCGCAAATCCGCTCGGCATCGGCACGGCCGCGCGCGTGCACCACATCCAGATAGACACCCTCATCAAGCCGGACCAGTGCACGCGCAACGAACCCGGGTTGCGCATTCAGGTGCGCGGCCTCCATCGCCGCGCTCGCCGCCAGCAAATCCGCCTCGGTCACCCCCGGCTTGAGGCGGAAGCGGCCAAGCTCGAATCCCATACCTGCAATCATCTTCGTACTCCCTGGTAAATGGAGTAGTCAGTATGATTGCGTCACCCTGACAGTTTCTGTCAGGGTGACAACCCAGGCCGCCCCCGCGCCCGGACGCCCAAATACCCAACTGCCCAACTGCCCAACTGCCCAAACACCCATGCGCACGCAAAGACTGCTGACGCTGCTCGAACACCTGCGCGGACGCGCGCAACCCGTGGCGGCCGAGCGGCTGGCGGAAGAACTGGGCGTATCGGTACGTACGATCTATCGCGACATGGCTGCGCTGCAGGCCATGGGGGCACCACTGCGGGGTGCCTCGGGACTGGGCTATCAACTGGAGGCGGGCTACTTTCTGCCGCCGCTGGGCTTCGATGCGGACGAACTCGACGCCATTGCGCTCGGCATGCGCCTGGTCGCCGCCCGCGGCGACGACCACCTGGCCGACGCCGCCCGTCGAGTCACGGCCAAACTCGGCAGCGTCCTGGCCCCGGGCGCACGCCAGCGCCTCGCGCGCCTGCCGCTACGAGCGGTGTCCGCCCCGGACGACACGCCCCCGCCCTTACCCGGCGCACTGCGCACCCTGCGGCGCGCGATCCGCCAGCATTGCGTCGTACACCTGCACTATCGCGACCTGGGCGGGCGGGACAGCACGCGCGCCGTGCGTCCCCTGGGCCTGACCGTGTTCGACCGTGTGTGGCTGCTCACCGGCTGGTGCGAACAACGGGGCGACTTCCGCAACTTCCGCATCGAGCGCATCCAGGCTTTGGAGGTCACCGCACGGACGTTCGAACCCGAGTTCGGCAGGCGCTTCGAGGACTACCTCAAGCGCCTGTAGTACCTGTGGTACCTGAAGAACCTCAAGAACCCGCCCACCTCATCCACGCCGCGCTCGCCAGTGCGCCGGCCCATGCGGGCGGATGGCGGGCTCGGCGGACGCGGCCAACACCGCCACCCGCCGCGTCCTGCTCAGTGGCAGCGCACCACCGCCCGCGCCGCCGCCTCGGCACGGCCGACCGCGGCCGCGATCGCCGCGGAGGCCACCAACAGCAGCGCGATCACCACCGCCAGCACCACCGTGAAGGCCTCGTCGAAGGCGCCGCGGGCCAGCGCCGTCAGCAGCATGGCGGCATCCGGCGCCTGCGCTTCGGCGGCGATCAAGGCTTCATCCAGGCTGTCACGAACGGAGTCGGCCACCACCATGCCGGCCGGCACCACGAGCGAAGCGGAATACACCGCCGACAACACACTGCCGAGCAGCGCCACGCCGATCGCCCCGCCCAGTTCGTAGGACACCTCTTCCACCGACGCCGCCATGCCCGCGCGCTCCGCCGGCGCATTGAGCATGATCGCGCTCGAGGCCCCGGTGATTGCCGCACCCAGGCCCACGCCCAACACCGCAAGGCTGGCGATCAACGGCCACGTCGCACCGTCGTAGGTCAGCATCAGGCCCAGCGTACCGAGCGCCGATACGGCCAGCGCCAGCGCCATCATCCGCCCCGCATCCAGCCATTTCAGCGCCAGCCCGGCGAGCGGACCGGCGATGAACGCACCCAGTGGAATCGGCAGAATCAGGTAGGCCGCCTGCAACGGCGACAGCCCCGCCACCAGTTGCAGGCGCTGCGCGAACACCAGCTCCATGCCGATCAGGGCTACCGATGCGGTGACCGCTGCGGCCACGCCGGAGGAAAAGCGCCGGTTGCGAAACAGCGCGAAATCGATCAACGGCTGGGCCGAGCGCCGCTGCCGGCGCACGAACAAGGCCACGAACAGCCCCCCCAGCGCGGCCGCCAGCACCACCTCGACGAGCGCCGGGGCGCGGTGCCCCAGCGCCTTGATGGCGTAGGCCAGCGCAATCAGCCCCACCATGATCTGCAGCGAGCCCACCAGATCCCAGCGGCGGCCCGCATCCCCCGGCCGCGCCGGAATCAAGCGCCACGCCAGGGGCAGCGCCAGCAACACGATCGGCACGTTGATCAGGAACACCGACCCCCACCAGAAATGCTCCAGCAGCAGCCCGCCCACCACCGGCCCCAGTGCCGCCCCGCCCGAGGCCACCGCCGCCCAGACGCCGATCGCGAAGGCTCGCTCGTCATCGTCCTCGAACGTGTGCCGGATGATGGAAAGCGTCGCCGGCATCATCATCGCCGCCCCCACTGCCAGCAGAGCCCGCGACGCGATGAGCAAGGCCGGCGCTGGCGAGTACGCCGCGCACGCCGACGCCACGCCGAACACCACCAGCCCCGCCAGGAACAGACGCTTGTGCCCCAGGCGATCGCCCAGCGTGCCCGCCCCCGGCAACAAACCCGCCACCACCAGTGGATAGGCGTTCACAATCCACAGCTTCTCGGACGCGTTTGCCCCCAGATCGTGGGTCAGGCGCGGCAAGGCGGTATACAGCACCGTCATGTCGATGACGATGAGCAACAAGGCCACCGACACGATGGCCAGCACCAGCCAGCGGTGGCCGGCGGCGGTGTTGGGAAGGACGCTGTTCGGGTGCATGATGACCTCCGTGCTGCACGTTGGCCGGGGCCGCGCCGATACGCGCGACTTGTCACAGCCGTGGGGTCGAATTATAAATACGTCCGTATGTATTTAAAAGAGGGAAGCACGTGGGTCGAAACAAGACCATAGATCGCGACGCGGTGCTCGACGTCGCCGAGCACATCATCCGCCAGTCCGGCGCCGCCGGCCTCACCATCGACGCCGTCGCCAAGGCCGCCGGCATCAGCAAGGGCGGCGTACAGTCCTGTTTCGGCACCAAGGACGCCCTCATCGACGCGATGTTCGCCCGCTGGGACCAGGTCTATCAGAGCTATTTCCAGCCCATCGCCGGCGACGACCCCAGCCCGGTGACGCGCGTGCGCGCCCACGCCGAGGCCACCCACCAGTCCGATGACATCTCCAACGCCAAGGCCGCCGGCCTCATGGCCGCCTTCATCCAGGCGCCCGAACACCTCGCCAGCACCCGCGAGTGGTACCGCCAGCGCATCGCCGGCCTGGACCCCAGCGACCCCGCCCACCGCCGCGCCCGCCTCGCCTTCCTCGCCACCGAAGGTGCCTTCATGCTGAAGTACTTCGGCCTCATGGACATCAACCATGCGCAATGGGATGCGATGTTCGAGGATATCGCAGGGTTGTTCGAGTGACGGGCGAGCCCACATCGGCATGGCGACAGCCGACAGCCGGGACGGCGACGCGGCTCACCGCCAGGGCGATACGTGCAGAGCCTGTCTTCATGCATTTGACAGCACCTCCCCCAGCACCTCATAAACCCGTTCCTGCTGCGACTGCGCCACGTTGAAGCGCAGATAGGCACCGGCGTTCTGCGACTGGCTGAAGGCGTTGCCCGGTGCGAGGACCACGCCGTGGCGCAGGCACGCACGTGCGACGGTGGTGGCGTCGGCGTCCTGCGGTAACCGGCACCATACGAACATGCCGGCCTTGGGGATGATCCATGGTGTGATGCCCAGTGTGCCAAGCCGGGCAAGCGTCTTGTCCATGGCCTCCCCCAGGCGCGTGCGCACGGCTTCCATGTGCTTGCGATAGCCGCTGTCGGTCAGTGCCGCGAGCAACACCGCCGAGGCAAGCTGGCCGCCGCCGAAGCTGGTCGCGAGCTTGAGGTCGGTGAGGGCGTCGATCCAGTCGGCGCGGGCGGCGATGTAGCCGCAGCGCAGCGAGGCGGAAAGAGTCTTGGAGAAGCTGCCGATGTGGATGACGCGCGCAAGACCGTCGAAGGCCGCCAGCCGGGGGGCCGGGGTGGTCTCGAAGTCCGCGAAGATGTCGTCTTCGACGATCACCAGCCCGTGGCGGTCGGCCAGCTTCAGCAACCGGTGCGCGGTGACGGACGACAGCGTCGCGCCGGTGGGGTTGTGTATGCCCGAGTTGGTGATGTACAGCCGCGGCGAGTGGGTGACCAGAGCAGCCTCGAAGGCTTCGATGTCCGGCCCGTTCGGCGTGAACGGCACGCCCACCGGTGTGGCGCGATGGGCCCGCAGCAGGGCATGGAAGTTGAAGTAGCAGGGGTCGTCGACCAGCACCGTAGCGCCCGGCTCGAGCAGGAAGCGGCAAATCAGGTCGATGGCCTGGGTGCCGGATTCGGTGAGCATGATCTGGTCCTGCGCGGCCTGGATGTCCACCGCCGCCATGCGCCGGGCGAGCAGCTGGCGCAGCGCGGGCAACCCCAGCGGCGTGGCGTAGTCGGCGAGCACGCCGGCGTCGGCCCGGGCAACCGTCCGCAGCCCCCGGCGCATGCCGGATTCGTACATCCACGACGGCGGCAGCCAGCCGCAACCGGGCTTGAGCACCGAGGCGTCGGCCTCCAGCGACTGGCGTGACATCCATAGCGGATCGACCTCGCGGTCGAGGCGGGGACCGACTTCCGCCAAGGCCAACGGGGCAACCGGCCCGGACACGTAGAAGCCCGAGCCCGGCCGCGAGAAGATCAGTTCTTCCGCCGCGAGGCGCTCATACGCCTCCACCACGGTGGACACCGAGACCCCCATGGCCCGCGCCTGGGCCCGAACCGACGGCAAACGCATGCCCGGGCGATAGCTGCGGGCGGCGATCCTGGCGCGGATCGCTTCCATGACCACATCGATGCGGGTTGGACGCGGGTTCATGTGGACGGCAAGCGGCGCGATCTGTACGGGAATGCGTAGCATAACAGTTCGCGCAGACTGTACTGCTGTGTCCATGGCCAAGCGCAGGTTGCCATGATGTACTGCCAGGCAGCGGCGAACGGGCCGGCACAGGGAGCGGCAACCATGAACAACACGACAAGAGGCTGGGCCAACGGCTTCATCGGGGTGACGATCTTCGCCGGATCGCTGCCGGCGACCCGGGTGGCGGTCATGGATTTCGACCCCGTGTTCCTCACCTGCGCCCGCGCCAGCATCGCCGCGCTGCTGGGCCTGGTTCTGCTTGTGGCGCTGCGGCAACGCCCGCCGGCACGGGCCGACCTGCCGGCCATGCTGGTGGTGGCGCTGGGCGTGGTGGTGGGCTTTCCACTGTTCACGGCAATGGCGCTGCAGCACGTGACCTCGGCACACGCCATGGTCTTTCTGGGCTTGTTGCCGCTGTGCACGGCCGTCTTCGGCGTGCTGCGGGGCGGCGAGCGACCGCGCCCGGCGTTCTGGCTGTTCTCGCTGATCGGCGGGCTTAGCGTCGGGGGCTATGCCGCCTGGGGCGGGATGCAGGCCTCGCTCCAGGGTAACTTGCTGATGCTGGCCGCGATCGTCATATGCGGTCTGGGCTATGCCGAAGGTGCGCGCTTGTCGCGCCGTCTGGGCGGTTGGCAGGTCATCAGCTGGGCGCTGGTGCTGGCGCTGCCGGTGATGCTCGCAGGCGCGCTGCTGACTCGCCCCGCTTCCTTCGCCGGGATCGGCGCGCCGGCCTGGCTCGGCCTCGCCTACGTGTCGTTGTTCAGCATGCTGATCGGCTTCGTGTTCTGGTACCGCGGCCTGGCGCAGGGCGGCATCGCCGCCGTCAGCCAGTTGCAGCTTCTGCAACCGTTCATGGGGCTGGGCCTGGCCGCCGCGCTGCTCAAGGAGCCCGTGAGCTGGACGATGCTGTTGGTGACCCTGGTGGCGGTGGTCTGCGTTGGTGGCGCGAAGCGGTTCGCGACCTGAAGAAGCGGGTCACCGTGTTCGGTCTCCTGCGACCGCGGCACCCTGCCGATCACGCCCCACTGTGGTTCATGCCGGCTGCGCGCGCCCCGATTGGGGGCGCAGGCCGCCTGTCGCGGAATCACCATGGATCCGCCCAAAACATCATCAAGCCGCTGTTTTAAAACGTTCTTTCTAGCAATTACGCAACATGGCACGACCCCTGCTAAGCATGTTCTGACTGGTCAGACCGGTCAGAACATCAAGCCAGGACGCCGCATGCCGAGTATCGCCAACATTGCCGCCCAGGCGCTTCAGCGCCGCATCGCCCAGGGGGAGTTTCCCGCGGGCAGTGCGCTACCGTCACAGCGCGAGTTGTCGGACCAGCTTTCGATCAGCCGCGCCTCGCTGCGCGAGGCGATTTCCACGCTGGAGGCGCTGGGCCTGGTGCGCTCGCAACCGGGCAAAGGCGTGTTCGTGACCGCCGGACAGCGGCCCGACCCGGCCCATCCGCCGCGCGGCACCGCGGCCATGACGCCGCAGGCGCTGATCGAGTTCCGCGCGGTGCTGGAACCCGCATGGGCGGCACTGGCGGCGCTGCGCATCGACGACGCTGGCCGCGACAGGCTTGAGGCGACGCAGCGCGGCATGGAAGCGGCGCTGAAGAACTGCGATCTGGTGATGGCCTCGGACTGGGATCTGCAGTTCCACCTGCTGCTGGCGGAACTGTCCGGCAACCCGGGGCTGATGAACATCGCCAGCCTGTTCAGCGAACACATCGGCCACAGCCTGCGGCTGCCCTTTTCCAACCCGGCCGGCATCTGGGAGCCAGCCGACGAACACCGCCGGATCATCGACGCGATCGGAGCCGGCGACGCCTTGCGCGCGCGCGATGCGATGCGCCACCACCTTGCCGCCGCGGCACGCCGCGTGGGCATCGACTTTCCCCCCATCTGACCCCCAACCCTGCAGGAGCATGACCATGAACAAGACCCGTCGCCCCTTTCTGCGCAGCCTGTGCGGCCTTGCCGCCGGTGTGGCCGTTGCCGGCATCATCGGCATTGCCGACGCCCATGCGGACGCCCTGGCCAACATCCAGAAGAGCGGCACGCTGCGTGTGGCAGTACCGCAGGACTTTCCGCCCTTCGGCAGCGTGGGCACCGACCTGCAACCCCGTGGCTACGACATCGACATGGCCAACCTGATTGGCCGCGAGCTGGGCGTGAAGGTGGAGCTGATTCCGGTGACGAGCACCAACCGCATCCCCTTCCTCACCACCGGCAAGGCCGACCTGGTGATCTCCAGCCTGGGCAAGAACCCCGATCGCGAGAAGGTCATCGACTTTTCCGACGCCTATGCGCCGTTCTTCAACGGGGTCTTCGGCCCGGAGGACGAAGCGGTGAGCACCGTGGCCGATCTGGATGGCCGCATCGTGGGGGTGACGCGTGGATCGGTGGAGGACCTGGAGCTGACCAACATCGCCTCCCCCAATGTGACGATCCGCCGCTTCGAGGACAACAACGCGACGATCTCGGCCTATCTCACCGGGCAGGTGCAGTTCATCGCGACCGGCAACGTGGTGGCCGCCGCGGTCAATGACATGACCAAACTGCGCCGCCTCAGCTCCAAGTTCCTGATCAAGAACTCGCCGTGTTACGTCGGGCTGGCCAAGGGTGAGGCCGCGCTGACCGAGAAGGTGAACACCATCATCGCCAAGGCCAAGCAGGACGGCAGTCTCAACGAGATCGCCGAACGCTGGCTGAACGCACCGCTGCCGGCTGACCTGTAAGCCCAAACCCGGCCGACGGCCCCCGCCGGCCCCGCTCAAGCAATACCGGCACCGCCGTCGCGTGGAGAATCCATGGCTTATCAGTTCGACTTCGCCCCAGTGTTCGAGCACACCGATCTGCTGCTGTCCGGCGCGGGCTTCACCCTGGCGCTGACCGCGGTGGGCGCGGTGCTGGGCATCGGCCTGGGCATTGTGGGAGCCATTTGCCGCGCCTGGCGGGTGCGGCCGTTCGATGCGCTGTTCGGCGTGTATGTGGAGGTGATCCGCAACACCCCCTTTCTGGTGCAGCTGTTCTTCATCTTCTTCGGCCTGCCCTCGCTGGGGGTGAAGCTCAGCGGCTGGCAGGCGGCCGTGCTGGCAATGGTGATCAACCTCGGGGCTTACTCCACCGAGATCATCCGCGCGGGCATCCAGGCCACGCCGCGCGGCCAGCTGGAAGCGGCCGCCTCGCTGGCGATGAGCCGCCTGCAGAGCTTTCGCTACGTGGTGCTGCGCCCGGCGCTGGCCAAGGTCTGGCCGGCACTCACCAGCCAGGTGATCATCGTCATGCTGGGTTCGGCCGTGTGTTCGCAGATCGCCGCGGAAGAGCTGACCTTCGCCGCCAACTTCATCCAGTCGCGCAACTTCCGCGCGTTCGAAACCTATTTCGTGACCACCGCGATGTACTTCGCCATGGCGCTGATGATCCGCCAGCTGATGCTGCACATCGGCCGCCGCTACGTGGTCGGGAGGGCACGCTGATGTTCGTGCAGTTCTCCACCTGGGACATCGTCCGCAACCTGCTGCAGGCAGGCCAATGGACGCTGGTGCTGTCGCTGATTGCGTTCGTGCTGGGCGGACTGGTCGGTCTGGCGGTGCTGTTCGCGCGGATCGCCGGCCACCGCGCGCTGCAGCTCGCAGCCAAGGTGTACATCGAGATCTTCCAGGGCACGCCGCTGCTGATGCAGTTGTTCATCGTGTTCTTCGGCCTGCCGCTGGTGGGGGTGGATGTGTCGCCGTGGTTTGCCGCCACGCTGGGGCTGACGCTGTTCACCAGCGCCTACCTGGCCGAGATCTGGCGCGGCTGCGTGGAGGCGGTGCCGCGTGGCCAGTGGGAGGCTTCGGCCAGCCTGGCGCTGAGCTACGTGGAGCAGATGCGTTACGTGATCCTGCCGCAGACGCTGCGGCTGGCGGTGGCGCCGACGGTGGGCTTTTCGGTCCAGGTGGTGAAAGGGACGGCGGTGACTTCCATCATCGGCTTCACCGAACTGACCAAGACCGGTTCCATGCTGGCCAACGCCACCTTCCAGCCCTTCTTGGTGTTCGGGCTGGTGGCGGCCTGCTACTTCGCCCTGTGTTATCCCCTTTCGCTGTATGCGAAAAGCCTGGAGAGAAAATTCCATGTCGCTCGTTAGGATCGCCGGGGTACACAAGTACTTCGGCAGCAATCACGTGCTCAAGGGCATAGACCTGGACGTGGCGCAAGGCGACGTGGTCGCCCTGATCGGCCGCAGCGGTTCGGGCAAGAGCACGCTGCTGCGCACCATCAACGGCCTTGAGACCATAGACAAGGGCGAACTGGCGGTGGACGGCACCGCGGTGCACGACGGCAAGGGCGACCTGCGCGCCCTGCGCCAGAAGGTGGGCATGGTATTCCAGCAGTTCAACCTGTTCCCGCACCTGACGGCGGGCCAGAACGTGATGCTCGCCCCCACCGTGGTGAAGCGCATCGACAAGCGTGAAGCCAGCGACATCGCCAAGGAAATGCTGCTCAAGGTCGGCCTGTCGGACAAGTTTGACAGCTTCCCCGACCAGCTTTCCGGGGGCCAGCAACAGCGCGTGGCGATCGCCCGTGCGCTGGCGATGCAGCCCAAGGTGCTGCTATGCGACGAGATCACCTCCGCGCTGGACCCGGAACTGGTGAACGAAGTGCTGGCGGTGGTGCGCCAGCTTGCCTCCGAAGGCATGACCCTGATCATGGTCACGCACGAGATGCGCTTCGCCCGCGACGTCGGCAACAAGCTCATCTTCATGCATCACGGCCGCATCCACGAAAGCGGCACACCACACGCCGTGTTCGCCAACCCGCAGACCCCGGAGCTGGCGAACTTCGTCGGCTCGGTACAGGCCGCGGGCTGACGCCCCCCGCAGCCCACCACGCGATGGATGAGCATCCGGCAGGCGGCGGGCTGCGCCCGCCGCGCCGGCTTACTCGCTGTCCTCGCCGTCGTCCTCATCCTCTTCGTAGTCTTCTTCCTCGTCGTAGTCGTCTTCGTCCAACTCGTAGCCGCCCGCCATCATCATCGGGTCGAAAGGCTTGCCGTTGAGCAGCAGTTCGCCGTTCTCAAATTGCAGGCGGGTGTTCAGCCGGCCACTGGCGCGGCTCACGTAGCCTTCGTCGACCAAGGGCTCCAGCGACGCATCGAGCATGGCCTGAGCGAAGGCCCGCTCCTCGTCGCCAGCGTCATCCTCGAGCATGCTGGCGAGCACCAGCGCCTCGGGGAACTCCGCCTCGCCGTCGATCACCAGCTTGGTCAGCAGCCCGAAGGGATTGCCGACGTCCTCTGGGGTTACGCCGGGCATGCCGACCTTGAGCGCGAGCCGCGCCTTGCCGTGCGGGCCGGCGAACTCCAGGCGGTCGAGGAAATACTCGGGGGCATTGGCCAGCAGCGTGGCCAACGGTTCGGCGAGCGGGACAAGCAAGGCACTGAAATCCCCTTCGGCCGCCTGCATCGCACCCAAGGGGTTGGCGGCAACTTGATTGAATGCGCGGTAGAGCGTCGCCATGGTTCGCGCCTCGAGGTGCGCATAGCGCTGGTCGAGTTGCACCGGGCCCCAGTCGTGCTCGCCGACCTTCAGCGAGCGCGCGCCCAAACGCACGTCCAGATCGATGAAACCATCCTGCACGCGGGCGTCCTCGCGATACTCAAGCCCGCCCAGCGACACGCTGGTGCGACCGTCCGGGCCAATCGGGGCATCGAACTCCAAACCGGCCAGGCCGATCCGACCGCTGCCGAGGTAGAACAGCGGCTCGTCCTCGAACAAGCGCTCTTGGTCGCCTTTCGCCGTGAGGCCGGTAATACGCATGGCGCCGTCGGCATCCTCGACCACGAAGCGCGCGACCTCCAGATCCACGCTGTAATGCGCCAGGCCGCTGCCGAAACGCATCGCCAAACGCAGGCCGTCGGAGCTCAGCTTGGTCGCATCGTCGCTGCCGGCCTCGCCGATCACGCCCTCGAAGGCCGGACTGGTAAGCACCATTTCGCCACCGTTCAGACCATAGCGGGTTCGGGCGGCAAGCGGCGCCTGATCGCCGAACAGCGGCGCAAGCGCTTTGCGCTGCGCCTCGTCCAGAACCAGTTCGGAATCACCGACCGCCGCCCCGAAACCGCTGAATCCGGGCAACGGACCATGCTTGAAGTGAGTGCGCAGAACCAGCCGGAGCGGCTCGGGGGATTCGTCCAGCCCAAAGGCCGCGGCCATCGCGTTCATCGTGTCACGCCCATACTCGATCGTGACTGTTTCGGTCGCGGAGAACACACCGCGCTCATAGCTTCGCTCGACCAGCGCAACGTTGGGCGCGCCGACCAACTTCGCATACTGTGTATCGAGTTCCTTCTCGACCTGGCCGCCCAGCCACCAGCTGGTCCCGGTATAGGCGAGTGCGACGGCGACTGCCGTCAGTGCAAGTTTTTTCATGATGATTTCGTAGTGATCAAGAACGGTAGCGGAATGAAATGCGCCCGACGGAAGCCGGGCGCTGAGCGTTCACAAGGTGTGTCACAGGGCGGTCAATCGCTGCGGCACAGGCGACAGGCCCGTGCCGCCGGCTGGTTGTAACCGTCAGGCGCGCTTTTCGCGATGCATCGATTCCCCGACCCAGGCGATGCCGAAGACCAGCGGCGTGAGCAGCAACAGCACGAAGAGCGGCACGGTGACATATTCGGTGAAGCTCAGTCGCGGCATGCCGAAGAAGTTCATGCGGAGCAGCGTGCCGATCAGGGAAAACACCCACAGCAGAACGATGTTGGCGAGTACGAAATAGGCCGACGCGAACAACAGCGTCCTCTTGCTGCTGGGCACACCTCGCTTGGCGCGCAAACGCTCTGCCGCGAAGGCGATGCCGCCGCCCAGCGCGGTACCCATGACGGCATTCATGCGAAACGCGTCGACGCCGAATATCCACAACAGAAGTTGCAGGATGAACGCGGCAACCCCCATGACAATCGTGATTCCAAAGAAATAGGCCGCCATCACCCGCGGGTCGGTTTCCGTGTCAGGGGTGATCGTAATAAAGGACTTGAGCTGTTTGATATCCATGTTCGCATACCGATGAGTTGGGAAAAACGGGATCATCGACGGCGCCGCCCCCATGCCATTCACGAGACCCGAAAAACGCCCTGACATCGACATCCGCATATTCCATTATGGCACACAAAGCTCTTCGTCATCGACCTTGGATTGCATGGGCATCCAGACTGGGAGCGAATGCGGGCGCATCGATCACGCCGGACCATGCACCAGATTGGTGCAATCTGCGCACGAACAGTCTCTCAGGAAATCGCGCGCGCAGAAAAAACAAGGGCTTGCAGGCACCCAAACGCCGGCACCGTTCTTGCTGGTTGGCAAACGATCATTGGGGGAGTCCGAATGTTCGCCGACCTGCACCATCTGTCCCATCACGCGGCTTGGCGACGCCAGCTGGAGATGTTGCTGGAGTCTGCTGGCGAAGGCATCTACGGTATCGATCTGCGCGGACGCTGCATTTTCATCAACCGCGCCGGCGCTGAAGTCCTGGGCTACTCGCCTGACGAAGTACTGGGACGCAACATGCACTACTTGATCCACCATTCCCACGCCAATGCCGAGATCATGCCGGTGCATGACTGCCGGATCTTCCGCGCGTTCAAGCAGGGGCGCGGCTGCCGGGTGGATGACGAGGTGCTGTGGCGGCGGGACGGCACTGCATTTGCGGCCGAGTACGCATCCTACCCGATTCACGATGGCGACAAGGTGGTTGGCGCGGTAGTGACCTTCAACGACATTACCGAGCGAAAACGCACCGAAGCGGCGCTGCGCAGCGCGCACGAGGAGTTGGAGCGGCGCGTGGCCGAGCGCACGGCCGAGCTGTCGGCGGCCAATATCCGCCTGCACCAGGCAGGAGACGCGCTGCGGCGCCTGTCGGCCCACCTGAACCGGGTCCGCGAGGAAGAACGCGCCCACATCGCACGTGACATCCATGACGATCTGGGGGCATCGCTTACCGCGATGCAACTCGAACTCAACTGGCTGCGCCAGCGGCTTGGCACCGACACCACGGCGTGCGCCCACATCGACGCGGCGCTGGACATCGGTCGCGGCGCAATGGAATCGGTGCGGAGAATCCTCAACGACTTGCGACCGGGCGTACTCGACCACCTGGGCCTGTGGGCGGCACTCGAATGCCTGATGCAGGACACCGAGTCGCGCACCGGTCTGCACTGCGTCACGGCGATTCCCGCCTCGGTGGAGCGCTGCCGGCTGGGCCGCGACGCCGAGATCGCGGTGTATCGCATCGTGCAGGAAGTGCTGACCAATGTGCAGCGGCACGCCGCAGCACGCCGGGTGTCGCTGCAGGCAAGAGCGCTCGGGCGCGATCTGGTGATCGCCGTGGAAGACGACGGACGCGGCATGCATGTCCCCGAAACCCCCACCAGTTTCGGGCTTTTGGGCATGTACGAACGCGCCCGCGCCCTGGGCGGCACCCTGACGCTGACAAGCACGCCGGACGCAGGCACGGCGGTGAGCCTGCGCCTGCCGGGAACGATCGCTTGAAGCCGGGCCACCCCGCCTCGGAGAGGGCGCACGCCATGCCGAAGACGTCGGCGCGCGGCCGTCCGGTCCGCCTGCTGGTGGTGGACGACCACATGATCATCCGCCGCGGCCTGATCCAGATCCTGTCCGAGGCGCCGGACATCGGCGAAGTGCGCGACGCCGGAGATGGCCCCACCGCCCTGCGCCTGCTGCGCGAACGCGCCGCCGACGTGCTGCTGCTCGATATCGCCTTGGGGGAACGCGACGGCCTGGACGTGTTGCGCACCGTGCGCGCCGAATTCCCGGCGGTCGGCGTGGTGATGCTTTCGGTCTACCCGGAAAGTCAGTTTGCGCTGCGGGCGATCCGCGCCGGCGCGGGCGCCTACCTGAACAAGGGGTGCTCACCGGAGGAACTGCTGACTGCCATCGCCCGGGTGGCCGAGGGCGGCATGTATCTGACCGGCTCCATCGCCGAGTTGCTCGCCCGCAGCGTGCGCGATGACGGGGAGCGCCCGGCCCATGAAGCACTTTCCAATCGCGAGTTCCAGGTGCTCAAGCTGCTCGCCCAAGGTCGCACGGTGTCGGAAATCGCCCAACAGCTGAGCCTCTCCGGCAACACCATTTCCACTTACCGTAGCCGTGTGTTCGAAAAGCTCGGCGTGCGCAGCATCGTGGAACTGGTGAACTACGCCAGCCGCCACGAGCTGCTGGACAAGTAGCACAGAGACGCGGCGGTTGCCCAGCCGCCATGGCCCGAGCGTGCTTTCGCGCCCCCCCATCGACCACGGCGTGTAGTGACAGCACTACACGCGAATCACCACAGCCGCGATACCGCACAGCCCATCGGGCGCGGAAGATGGGCTCCGACAGCACACCTCGACGGAGTCATACGCATGCGCAAATCCGGATTCCGACTCGGCGTCTATGTATTCAAGGACGCGGAGATCATCGACTACGCGGCCCCCTGCGGGGTGATCTCGGTCGCCCGCCGCTTCGATCCCGAGCTGGAAGTGTTCCTGGTGGCCGACGCCCTGCGCCCGGTGCAGACCCAGGCCGGCATCAGCGTCATGCCCAACTACGGTTTCGCCGACCAGCCGGCGATGGACGCCTTCCTGATCCCGGGCGGCTTCGGCACGCGTCAGGAAATGCACAACCGTCGTCTGCACGACTTCATCCGCGCGCAGCCGGACGACTGCCTGCTTACCAGCGTATGTACCGGATCGTGGATCTACGCCGCGATGGGTTTGCTCGACGGCTTGCCCGCCACCAATCGCAAGGAACCCGACCGTCTCGAAGCCTCCCACCTGGGCAAGACGCCAATCGACCGCCTTGCCGAAATCGCCCCGGCCTGCCACATCAGCCGGGCCCGCGTGGTCGACGCCGGCCGCATCGTCACCGCCGGTGGCATCAGCGCCGGCATGGAACTGGGCTTCCACCTGCTGCGCCGTGCGGGCTACGACGACGTCCTGATCCGCGACGTGGCCAGGGTGATGGAATACCACCGCGCCTACGCGCAGTACGAGCACGACATCGAGTACGCCGCACCCCCGGCGCTGGCCAGTGCGACGCCATCTGCGTCCGTCGCCACCGCCTCCCATCGCTTCACATCCGCCTGAACATCGCCCGAAAGGAGTCCGCCATGTCCGCCTTCCGCAATCCCTTCGACTACAACACCCGCCTGCACCGCGGTGGCTGCAGTTGCGGCCACCACCACGACCAGGCCGAGCACGACCGTGCCGAGCAGCTCGAAGCCCAGGCGCTCGCCGACCGTGTGGTCGAGACCGCGGTGATGCGCGCCCTCTTCCCCCAGGACGCGGTCCGTCGTCGCTTTCTCCGCGCGGTCGGCGGCGGCACCGCACTGGCGGCCATTTCCACCTTCTTCCCGCTGGGGGCCGCCAAGGAGGCTTTCGCCCAGGGCGGCGGCGCGCTCGAAAAGACCAAGCTGTCGGTCGGTTTCATTCCCATCACCTGCGCCACCCCCATCATCATGGCGCATCCGCTGGGCTACTACGCCAAGCACGGGCTGGACGTGGAAGTGGTCAAGACCGCCGGCTGGGCGGTGATCCGCGACAAATCGCTGGCCGGCGAGTACGACGCCGCCCACATGCTGTCGCCGATGCCGCTGGCGATCTCCACCGGCGCGGGGTCGAACCCGATCTCGTGGACCGCGCCGGCGATCGAGAACATCAACGGCCAGGCGATCACGCTGTCGCTCAAGCACAAGGACAAGCGCGACCCGAAGGACTGGAAGGGCTTCAAGTTCGCCGTGCCGTTCGACTACTCGATGCACAACTACCTGCTGCGCTACTACCTCGCCGAGCACGGTCTCGATCCAGACCGCGACGTACAGATCCGCTCGGTGCCGCCGCCGGAAATGGTGGCCAACCTGCGCGCAGACAACATCGACGGTTTTCTCGCCCCCGACCCGGTGAACCAGCGCGCCGTGTATGACGGCGTGGGCTTCATCCACCTGCTGTCCAAGGAGATCTGGGACGGCCACCCATGCTGCGCCTTCGCCGCCAGCCGCAAGTTCGTCAGCGAAATGCCCAACACCTACCAGGCGCTGCTCAAGGCCATCCTGGATGCCACCGCCTACGCCCGAAAGCCCGAAAACCGCAAGGAAATCGCCGCCGCGATCGCCCCGACCAACTATCTCAACCAGCCCGTGACGGTGGTCGAGCAGGTGCTCACCGGCACCTTCGCCGACGGACTGGGCAACGTCGTGCGCGACCCCAACCGCATCGACTTCGACCCCTTCCCCTACGAGTCCTTCGCGATCTGGATACTCACCCAGATGAAGCGCTGGGGGCAGCTCAAGGGCGACGTCGACTACCAGGCCGTGGCGCGCGAGGTCTTCCTCGCCACCGACGCGGCACGGCTGATGCAAGAGGTCGGCCTGACGCCGCCGGCCGAGCCCGCCAAGGCCTTCAGCGTGATGGGCAAACCCTTCGACCCGGCCCAACCCGACGCCTACGTCGACAGCTTCGCGATCCGGAGGACATGAGCCATGGCCCGCAACCGCCCCTGGCTCGCCCCGCTGCTGTCGCTGTCGTTTCTCGTGGTGTTCCTGGGCTTGTGGCACCTGGGCACGCGCAGCGCCCTGGGCGAAGTACAGGTCGACCCGGAATATGCTGCACTGATCGGCGCGGCCGCGGCCAGCGGCGGCCAGTCGGCCATGCCGGGGCCGGGCGAGGTCGCCGCCAAGCTGTGGGAACACCTCTCCGACCCGTTCTACGACCGCGGCACCAACGACAAAGGCATCGGCATCCAGCTCGGTCACTCCATTGCACGGGTGCTCGCCGGCTTCGGCCTGGCGGCGCTGGTGGCGGTACCGCTGGGCTTCGCCATCGGCATGTCACCGCTGGTGTATAAGGCGCTCGACCCCTTCATCCAGATCCTCAAACCGATCTCGCCGCTCGCCTGGATGCCTCTGGCGCTCTACACCATCAAGGACTCGGGCATCTCGGCGATCTTCGTGATCTTCATCTGCTCGCTGTGGCCGATGCTGATCAATACCGCATTCGGGGTGGCCTCGGTGCGGCGCGACTGGCTCAACGTCGCCCGCACGCTCGAGGTGTCGCGACTGCGCACCGCCTTCCAGGTCATCCTGCCGGCGGCAGCACCCACCATCATGACCGGCATGCGCATTTCGGTGGGCATTGCGTGGCTGGTCATCGTCGCGGCCGAGATGCTGGTCGGCGGCACAGGCATCGGCTACTTCGTGTGGAACGAGTGGAACAACCTCTCCATCGCCAACATCATCAGCGCCATCCTCTTCATCGGTCTGATCGGGATGATGCTGGACCTGACGCTGGCGCGACTGGCTCGCGCCGTCACCTATCGGGAGTAAGCCCATGAGCCAGCCGTTCCTCAAGATCGAAGGCCTTGCCAAGCAGTTTCCTGGCGTCACCGTATTCGACAACATTCACTTTGGCATCGAAAAGGGCGAATTCGCTTGCATCATCGGCCACTCCGGCTGCGGCAAGACCACCATCCTCAACGTACTCGCCGGACTGGACGAAGCCAGCGACGGCACGGTGATCATGGACGGCAAGGAAATCGCCGGCCCCTCGCTGGACCGCGGCGTCGTCTTCCAGGGCCACGCCCTGCTGCCCTGGCTCAGCACCCTGAAGAACGTGGAGTTCGGCGTGCGCTCACGCTGGCCGGGCTGGAGCGCGAAGCAGGTCGCCGAACACAGCATCAGATATCTGGAAATGGTCGGACTCGGCCATGCGCTGCACAAGAAACCGTCCGAACTGTCGGGCGGCATGAAGCAGCGCGTGGGCATCGCCCGGGCGTTCGCCATCCAGCCCAAGATGCTGCTGCTTGACGAGCCCTTCGGCGCACTCGACGCACTGACCCGCGGCACCATCCAGGACGAGTTGCTCGCCATCGTGCAGGCCACCCATCAAACGGTATTCATGATCACCCACGACGTGGACGAGGCCATTTTGCTTGCCGACAAGATCCTGCTGATGAGCAACGGTCCCAACGCCTGCATAGCCGAGATCGTTGAAGTGACGATGCCGCGCGAACGCACCCGCGCCACCCTGCACCACGACCCGCAGTACTACCGCATCCGCAACCACTTGGTGGACTTCCTGGTGCATCGCTCACAGACCTTCGCCGGCAACACCGCCGAACGAGACCCCCGCCATCCACCCGTGGTACGCCCCGGCCTTGCCGAAGCGGCGGGACAGGTCGCCGCCGATGCCCCCCCGGACGCCGCGTCCCCCTTCTCGGCTTCAGGATCGACTACCTCCCCCACGGCCACGCCCCGGTCGTGCACAACCCCCACCACCGTCATTGCCACTGCTTGAAGGAGTTCATCATGACCCGCGAACAAGTCACCGCCCTGATCCTCGCCGCCAAGACCCGCAAGAAGCTCAGTTGGGCACAACTGGCCGAAGTCGTCGGCTTCTCCAAGGAATGGAGCACCGCCGCGCTGCTCGGCCAGATGACCCTCACCGCCGCCCAGGCAGAGGCCGTCGGCGCCGCGCTCGACCTACCCGAAGAAGCCGTCGCCCAACTCCAGGTCGTGCCCTACAAGGGCTCGCTCCCCATGGCCGTGCCCACCGACCCGTTGATCTACCGCTTCTACGAATTGATCAATGTCTACGGCACCACCTTCAAGGAACTCATCCACGAAGAGTTCGGCGACGGCATCATGAGCGCCATCGACTTCAAGATGGACATCCAGCGCGAGCCCAACGACGCAGGCGACCGGGTCAACATCACCATGAGCGGCAAATTCCTTCCTTACAAGACCTACTGACTGCCGACGCCCGCACCGGGGGCGGCGCCCCCCGGTGACAGTGCCAGACCTTCACCCGCCCCGCGCCCCGTCCCAGGCCCGGGTGGACGCGCCCTACGTGCCCTACGCACCCTACGCACCCTATTATCCCGGCAATCAAATACCGTTCGGGCTGAGCGAAGTAAGCCCCGCCGCGGGCGCGGCAAAGCAGACGCAGGAAACGGGTACTCCGTTCGCCCTGAGCCTGTCGAAGGGCACTTGATGGCAGTGCCTTCGAACGGGCTTCGACAGGCTCAGGGCGA
>JBKBMG010000051.1:3377-36820 GCA_046295975.1 Rhodocyclaceae bacterium | reverse complement strand
TCTTCTCGGCCATCCGCCGCGGCGACATCCTCGTCCACCATCCGTTCGAGTCGTGCGCGGCCAGCACGCACCGCATGATCGAGGGGGCCCCCCCCCACCCGCCCCTGGCGGGGTTTTGGGCGCGCCCCGGCGGGGGGGGGGCGCTCGGCCGGGGGGGCCCGGGCGCCCCCGCCCTCCGCAGGGGGTGACGAAGCCTTCAGCCACGTGCTGGCTCGTGCCCCGCGGTGTCCCTTGTGTGCAGCACCCTACTTGGTCATCGGGTGGGTGTAGCTGTATTGCTCGTGCTTGATCGTGGACCAGATCGCGAACACCGTGGCGGCGACGGAGACGATGAAGATCGCCCCGAGTAGCAACGGTTTGTCGGCGAAGGTGAAGTAGGCTTCGGCGCCTTCCCAGGTACTGATCGGGCTGCTCATGTCGTGGCTCCTTGGGTTGGGGCGCGCGGGGCGCGCCGTGGGTGAAGGTGAGGCAGTGGGTGGAACGGTCGTGCGTAAATGGGCACTGGCCAGGGGTGGGGGGCGGCGGCCGTGATGGCTGCCGTTCCCCACCCCGGTCCTTCGTCAGAGCGCCGCGGCGGGTAGGGTGGGGGCGGCACTCGGCGGCACGCCGCCGGAGTGGCCATTGCCGCCGCCGTTCGCCGGCACCGACTCGGGATAGGCGGTGCTCGGAATCTCGGTGAGATCCAGGCCGCGCTCCTCGGCGTAGGCGGGCACACGCAGGAAGTTGGCCTTCTTCATCGCGTAGGACAGGCCGTAGCCGGGGATGAAACCCAGGGCCGCAAGTACGATGGCGCCGCCGGTCTGGCCGAGGAAGTTCACCGCCGGCACGCCTTCGCCCATGTTGGGATAGCCGGCGATCAACACGCCGCTGGCCACCAGGCCGAGGAAGCCGGCGCAGCCATGGACGGCGAAGGCGCCGACTGCGTCGTCGAGCTTGAAGCGGACGGTGATGAACTTGTCGATCATCGGCACGATCGCTGCGATCGCCATGCCCAGCACGAATGCCAGCGGCGGGTAGTACACGTCCAGGCCGGGGGCCACCGCGATGATGCCGGCGAGGCCGCCAGACATCATCCAGAACGGGTCGCGGGTGGCGAGATAGGCGCCGATCAGGCCGCCGGCGAAGCCCATCAAGGCGTTGAACATGAAGGCCGACAGGGTGGCCGGCTGGCCGTAGATGTTGGTCCACTGCGCGCCGGTGTTGTAGATGATGCAGCCGCCGAGGAAGCCAAAGAAGCCGACGATGATCAGCATCAGCCCGATCAGGCTCATCGGCACGCTATGGCCGGAGATGCGATTCACCGTGCCGTCGGCGTTGAACTTGCCCAGCCGCGCACCGACGTTGATGACCACGCCGAGCGCGAAGAAGCCCGCCACGGTGTGCACCGAACCGGCCGCGCCGACGTCGTGGAAGCCCCATTTGACGTTCAGCCAGCCCTCCGGATGCCAGCCCCAGGAGGCACCCAGAATCCACACCACCGAGCCGAGGAAGATCGCCAGGATCAGGAAGGCACTCATGCGTGTGCGTTCGATGATGGCGCCCGACATGATCGATGCGGTGGTCGCCGAAAACAGTGCGAACGCGCCCCAGAACACGCCGGTGGCGTTGTCGGTGAGGTTGGGCCCCATTTCCGCGCTCCACGGGATGCCGGCGGCGGCTTCGTCCAGGCGGGGGATGAAGCCGTCGGGGAAGCCGAGGTAAATCCACCAGCCGAAGAAGAAGAAGGTGGGGATGATGAAGGCCAGCGCGAGAATGTTCTTGACCCCGGCGGCGAGCGCGTTCTTGAGCCGGGAGGCGCCGATCTCGTAGGCGAGGAAGCCGGCGTGGATGATGATCATCAACGCGGTGCACCACCAGTAGAAGATTTCCATGTTGATGGTGCCCGACATTTCTATGAGCTGTTGCAGCTCTTCGAGCGTTGGTCCGGTCTGTTCCATGTCTGACTCCTCTGTTCGAAGGTTGGGGGAGGCGGTGATGCGGTCTGCTTGCTTGGATGAAAATTTCTTGAGGGTTAATAAAAATTACCTCGGAGAAATAGCAAGAGCCGTGCCGTGAACAGAAAGTCAGTAAAAACAAGGTTTTGAGATTATTTGATGCAATTTGTAAGCGTGTCTTGCACCTTTCCCGGGCACGCATTCGCACTTTCGCTGTGCAATGCACCATGGCCATGCACGAGCCATGGCGGTGGCGCCTTCAGGCGCGCACCCGGAGCTTTTGCGGATCGTGGAAAATGGGCGCGACCACGGTCGCACCGATGCGCTTCTGGTGGCCGTCGAGCTTGCCGATTTCGAGCCGCTGGCCGATCCCGGCGTGGCCGACGTCAACCCGAGCGAGCGCGATGTTGCGGCCCAACAAGGGCGAGCGGGTGGCGCTGGTTACCACCCCGACCTGGGCATGGCCGGCGCGCACGCTGTCGCCATGGGCGGCGGGTTCGTTGCCGTCCAGCGTCAGCCCCACCAGCTTGTAGCGGGGGTGGGCGCTGCGTTGCAGCAGGGCATCGCGACCGATGAAGTCGTCCTGCTTGGTCTTGAGTGGTACGCAGAAGCCGATGCCGGCTTCGAAGGGGTCGGTCTGATCGCAGAACTCGTAGCCTGCGAACACCAGCCCGGCTTCGATGCGCAGCATGTCCAACGCGTCCAGGCCCAGCGGCGCCAGGCCCAGCGGCGCGCCCGCTTCGGCGACGCGTGACCATACCCGCGCCGCATCCTGCGGCTGGCACCAGACTTCGTAGCCCAGCTCGCCGGTGTAGCCGGTGCGCGACACCATGATGGGCGGGCCGTCGTAGCCGTCCAGCCGGCCCACCAGGAAGCGGAACCAGCCGAGTTCGGCGAGCGTGGGCTGGCTGCCCGGCGTCCACACGATGGTGGCGAGCAGTTCGCGCGCGCGCGGCCCCTGCACGGCGAGGTTGTGGATGCGGTCGCTGGCGGATTTGACCCACACTTGCATGCCCAGCCTGGCGGCCTGCTCGCGCAGCCACACGCCGGCGTAGTCTTCACCGCACACCCAGCGGAAGTTGTCCGGGCCGAGTCGCAGCAGCGTGCCGTCGTCGAGCATGCCACCGTGCTCGTAGCACATCGCGGAATACACCACCTGGCCGACCGCCAGCTTCTTCACGTCGCGGGTCAGGCAGTACTGCATCAGTGCTTCGGCGTCGGGGCCGAGGATCTCGAACTTGCGCAGCGCCGACAAATCCATCACCGCCACCCGTTCGCGGCAGGCGTGGTACTCGGCGATCGGGCCGTGGGCATCGTAGCGCGCCGGCGTCCACCAGCCGCGGTAGTCGATGAAGTGGCGGGTGAGCCGGGCGGTTTCGGCGTGGAAGCCGCTCTCGCGGGTGAGCCGGGGTTCGGCGTCGGGGGTCGGTCTATGGGCCATGGCGATGCTGAAGCGCTCCTTGGCGGAATAGAGGCGGATGTGGATGTCGGTGGGCAGCCAGCCGTTGGCCGGGTCGATGTCGTCCGGGCAGGAGGTGTTGGCGCACACCAGGTCGTCGAGCGCGCGCAACAGCACATAGTCACCCGGGCGCGACCAGGGTTGGTCGAGGGTGATGCGGTTGTGGGCGTCTACCGCGGTGTTGTAGAAGAAGTTGATTGCCGGCCAGCCGGGTCGGGCGGGCACGCCGTGAGGGGCGAGCGCGGCCGACAGGTTGTCGCTGCAGTTGGGGTGGTCGAAGTAGCCCATGGCCTCGTAGTAGCGCGCGTAGCAGGCCAGGCCGAAGGTGTCGTGGCGGCCGACGGTATCGCGCACCACTTCGAGCATGGCCCCCATGTGGCGGTCGTAGAAGCGCGAGTACAGGCCGGGCGCGGGGTAGGCGGCACCATTGAGCGTGCGCGTGACGGTGGGGTCGAGGTCGAGCTCCTGGCCGGCGTCGAGCGCGCGGCGGTTGAAGGCGACGAAGTCCGAGCACTGTCGGCCGGCTACGTCGAGCACCTGGATGTACTGCCCCGGGGCGACGCTGTAGGCACGGGCGGTGCCCGGCGCAAGGGTGAACTCGTCCACCAGTTCGCCCAGCGCTGCGGGCAGTGGTGGAGCCAGGGTGACGCGCGGATGGGCGCGATGGATGAGCAGGCGCAAGTCGCTCGCGCCATGCTGCTCGCCGACGTCGGTGGGGCGCGTGGGCGCCGGCGCGCCGACCACCAGCAGGAGCTCGGCGCTGGCGGTGACGCTGCGGCAGAAACCGGCCGGGGTGTCGTCCGGCCAGAGCCTGACGGCGGTGGCCGGCAGTTCGATCACGCCATGGCGGGCGAGGCCGGCGCGCACCTGCAATGTTTCCGGGTCGCGCCGGGCGAGCATGGTGGGCAAGTGCTCGGTTGCCTCTCGGGTGTCGGCAATGGCCCCGGCCTGCAGCCCCAGTTCCCCGGGCGCGCTGCGCCCCAGGGCGTCGAAAGCCAGCAGTTCGGCCGGTTGGCCGCCTTCCATGTCGATGACTTCGCAGCGGTCGCCGGCCTCCAGCGCCACCACGATGAGCCCGCCCGCGGCGATGTGGTGGCGTTCGACCGCGGCCTGGCGGGCGGCCAGGGCGGGTTCGCGCGGGGTGCTGACGACTGGCGCTCTCATGCCGGTGCGCTGCCAGCGAATTGGGCGCAATCGGCACGCAGGCGATCGGCGTCGGGGGCGCTGGCTGCCTGTCCGGTGGCGGCGCGTTCGGCCGAGCGCAGGGTGTTCTCGATCAGCATGGTCACCGTCATCGGGCCGACGCCGCCCGGCACCGGCGTGATCCAGGCGGCTTTCTCGCGCACGCCTTCGAAGTCCACATCGCCGACGATGCGGTTGTCGGGCAGGCGGTTGATGCCGACATCGATCACGATCGCGCCCTGCTTCACCATTTGCGGCACGATCAGCCCGGGCCGGCCGGCGGCGACGATGAGGATGTCGGCGAGGATGGTGTGCTGGGCGAGATCACGCGTCCTGGCATGGCAGATCGTGACCGTCGCCTCGCGGGCGAGCAGCATCAGCGCCATCGGCTTGCCGACGATGTTGGAGGCGCCGACCACCACCACGTTCTTGCCGGCCACGTCGATGCCGGTGGTGTCGAGCAGCAGTTGCACGCCGTATGGGGTGCAGGGCGGGAAGATGGTGTTGCCGACCACCAGGCCACCGACGTTGTAGAGATGGAAGCCATCCACGTCCTTGTCCACCGCGATTGCTTCCAGCACACGGCGCACGTCGATGTGGGGCGGTAGCGGCAGTTGCACCAGGATGCCGTGCACCTCGGGGTCGGCGTTTAGGCGGGCGATGGTGGCCAGCAGGTCGGCCTCGGCGGTGTCTGCCGCCAGGGCGTGCTCGAAGGAGCGCAGGCCACAGTCGGCGCAGGCGCGGATCTTGTTGCCGACGTATACTCGCGAGGCCGGGTTGTCGCCGACCAGGATGACGGCCAGCCCGGGCGTGGTGCCCTGCGCGCGCAGGCGCGCCACGCGCTGGCGAAAGTCCTGGCGCAGTTGCTTGGCGAGCGCCTTGCCGTCGATGATCCGGGCTGTCATGACATGTAGTCCCCTGTTGCAGTGGTGGGCCGATGAACGTCCGCCGCCATGGAGGGGCGGGGCGTGGGCCATTGTCGCGCGTGTGCCGCGGTGGCATCGATGCCGGGCACGACCGCGAGGCGATGCCGGCGCGACACGCCAGCGCTTCACCCCATGCCGGTGCCGGGAATCCAGTTCGTACCGGCCAGTGGCACCCGCGCCATGGCCGCGGCCTCTATCGTCAGGGCGACCAGGTCTTCGGGTTCGAGGTGGTGCACGTTCTGTTTGCCGCAGGCGCGGGCGATGGTGGTGAGCTCCATGTTGAGGGTCTTGAGGTAGTTCTTGAGGTGTCGGGCGCCGGTTTCAGGGCTGAGGCGCCGTTCCAGCGCCTCGTCCTGGGTGGTGATGCCCACCGGGCATTTGCCGGTGTGGCAATGGTGGCAGAAGCCCGCGGCGGTCCCCAGTGCGGCATAGTCGGCGGCGGCATCATGGTGGGCGCCGTCCTGGAAGTAGGTGTCGCCGTTGCAGCCCAGTGCGATCATCACGCCCTGGCCGATGGCCACCGCGTCCGCACCCATCGCCAGGGCCTTGGCGACGTCGGGACCGGTGCGGATGCCGCCTGAGACGATGAGCTGCACCTTGCCCTTCATGTTCAGGTCTTCCAGCGCATCCACCGCCTGGCGCACCGCGGCCAGGGTGGGAATGCCCACGTGTTCGATGAAGCAGGTCTGGGTGGCGGCGGTGCCCCCCTGCATGCCGTCTACCACCACCACGTCGGCGCCGGCATGGATTGCCAGCTTGACGTCGTTGAAGGTGCGGGTGGCGCCCACCTTGACGTAGATCGGCTTTTCCCAGTCGGTGAGTTCGCGCAGTTCCTGGATCTTGATCGCGAGGTCGTCGGGCCCGGTCCAGTCCGGGTGGCGGCAGGCCGAGCGCTGGTCCACGCCTTCGGGCAGGGTGCGCATCTTCGCCACCCGTGGGTTCACCTTCTGGCCGAGCAGCATGCCGCCGCCGCCGGGCTTGGCGCCCTGGCCGATGACCACCTCGATGGCGTCGGCGCGGCGCACGTCGTCGGGGTTGAAGCCGTAGCGCGAGGGCAGGCACTGGTAGATCAAGGTTTTGGAGGACTGGCGCTCCTCCTGTGTCATGCCCCCGTCGCCGGTGGTGGTGGAGGTGCCGACCTCGGTCGCGGCGCGCCCCAGGGCTTCCTTGACGTTGGCCGACAGCGCGCCGAAGCTCATGCCGGCGATGGTGATCGGGATGTCGAGCTCGATCGGTTTGGTCGCGAAGCGGGTGCCGAGCACCGTCCTGGTCAGGCACTTCTCGCGATAGCCTTCCAGCGGATAGCGCGACATCGATGCCCCCAGGAACACCAGGTCGTCGAAATTGGGCAACTGGCGCTTGGCCCCCATGCCGCGGATTTCATACAGGCCGTGGGCGGCGGCGTTGCGGATGTAGTCCAGGGTCTTGCGGTCATAGCCGTAGGACGCTTCGCGGACGATGTGCTTGAGCGGTCTGGTTTCCATGGTGGCGTTCCTCAGTATTCCTGGTTGGCGTCGGCGTTCCAGTGGTACAGGCTGCGGGCCGAGGCAATGCGGCGGAAGCTGTGCGGGTCGTGGTGCAGGCCGGCGCGGTCTAGGAGTTCGGCAACGGCGGCGTAGTCGGCATCGCCCATCGCTTCTTCCTGCGCGTCGGCCCCCAGCGACTTGACCCGCCCGCGCACGTACAGCACCGCCTCGTAGAGCGAGTCGCCGAGGGCGTCGCCGGCGTCGCCACAGATCAGCATGCGCCCGGCCTGGGCCATGAAAGCGGAGAAACTCCCCACCGAGCCCCCGACCACGATGTCGCCGCCCTTGAGCGAGATGCCACAGCGCAGCCCGGCGTCGCCGTCTATCACCAGCAACCCGCCGTGGGCTGAGGCGCCGGCGCCGTTCGAGGCGAAGCCCTTCACATGCACCTTGCCGCTCATCATGTTTTCGGCCACGCCGGTGCCGGCGCTGCCGGTAATGGTTACCGTGGCGTGCTTGTTCATGCCCGCGGCGTAGTAGCCGGCGTGGCCGTCGATGATGACTTCGAGCGCGGCGTTCAGGCCGACGGCGATGTTGTGGGCGCCGTCGGGGTTGACGACGGTGACGGTGTGACCGGCGAGCGCGGCGGGGTCGCCATGCAGGAAGCGGTTCACTTCGCGCAACGGGGTGTGCGCGAGGTCGAAGCTGACTTGCGGGTTCAGGCGTTCCATACGTACATCTCCTCGGGCGCGGGTTCGAACACCTCGGCATGGCGCACGCCGGGCAGGTGCGCGAGTGAGCGGAATTCCGAGGCGATCGCCACCCAGTCGTCGGTTTCGGCCACTACTGCCGGTTTGCAGGCGAAGGGGTCGCGGATCAGGGCGAGCTTGTCGGGTGTGCCCATCAGAAAGGTGTAGAAGCCATCGAGCTCGTCGAAGCCTTTCTGCAGGGCGGTTTCCAGATCGTCACCGGCGGCCAGCCGCCATTCCAGAAAGCGGCAGGCGGCCTCGGTGTCGTTGTCGGTGTCGAAGCGGATGCCTTGCGGCTCCAGCATGCGGCGGATGTAGTTGGGGTTGGACAGCGAGCCGTTGTGCACCAGGCAGAAGTCCTCGCCGGCGGTGAACGGGTGGGCGCGGTCGGGGGTGACCGCCGATTCCGTGGCCATACGGGTGTGCCCCACCAGATGGCTGCCGCGCAAGGCCTGGAAGTCGTAGCGCGCGGCCACTTCGGCCGGCGTGCCGACGTCCTTGAACAAGTCGATGCTGCGCCCGGCCGACAGCACGTGCAGCCCCGGGTGGTGCTCGGCAATCCAGCGCTTCACCGTTTCCGGTGCGGCGCCGAAGCTCAGGATGGCATGGTTGCCGCGTGCCTGGACCTCGGCGGCAATATCCAGGTGGTTGCGCAGGCCATGGGCCAGCGCCGGCCAGTTGAAGTCGTCGCCGTCGGTGAGCATGCCGGAGTACAGGCTGAGCTTGCGCTCGTGCTCGGGCAATGCCTCGGTGAAGACCGCCAGCCCGGCCGAATCGGGGCCGCGCTCGGTCATGCCGATCAGCATGGGCACCATGAGTTCGCCCAGGCGATCGCGTAGCGACGGGTTCTTGATCAGTAGTCCGACAATTCCGCACATCGTGCTCTCTCCTCGTTGCCGGCCCGCGTCGAGGCGGCCGGGTGTGATCCGCCGCCTGCGCGCCGCAGCGGGCTGCAGGCCCGCCCCCGTGGGGCGCAGGCGGCGGGGTTCAGAAGAACTCCAGGTAGCTCTTGATTTCCCAGTCCGACACGTGGCGCATGTACTCCACCCATTCCATGTGCTTGAGGCTGAGAAATTCGTCGGCGACTGGGCCGAGCGCGTCGCGAATCGTCTCGTCGCGTTCGAGCGCGGTCAGCGCCTCGTGCAGGTTCTGCGGCAGCACGCCGATGCCTGCGGCCTTGAGCTCGGCCGGCGACAGGGCGTAGAGGTTCACGTTGTGCGGCTCGCCTGGATCGAGCTTGCGGTCGATGCCGTCCAGCCCGGCCGCGATGACCGCCGCGGTGGCCAGATAGGGGTTGCAAGACCCGTCCGGCAGGCGCATTTCCAGCCGCCCGCCGGGGATGCGGACCATGGACGAGCGGTTGTTGTCGCCATAGCTGATGTAGGCCGGCGCCCAGGTGGCGCCGGTGAGCGAGCGCCCGACCACCAGTCGCTTGTAGGAATTCACCGTGGGCGCACACAGTGCCGCCAGGGCCGGCGCATGGGCGAGCACGCCGGCGAGGAAGTGGTAGGCCAGTGGCGAGAGGTCCAGCCCGCGCGGATCGGACGGGTCCTCGAACAGGTTGCTGTGGCCGTCGCCCAGCGACATGTGCATGTGCATGCCGTTGCCGGGGCGGTTGGCGAAGGGCTTGGGCATGAAGGAGCAGATCAGCCCCATTTCGTTGGCGATCTCGGATGCCGCCATCTTGAAGAAGGTGTATTGGTCGCAGGACTTCAGGCAGTCGGCGTAGGTGTAGTTGATCTCGAACTGGCCGTTGGCGTCCTCGTGGTCGATCTGGTAGACGTCGATGCCGGCTGCGATGAGGCAGTCGACCAGCCGCTCCAGGAAGGCGCTGCTGCGCGACAGGCCCTTGTAGTCGTAGCAGGGCTTGGCCAGGCCGTCGGTGGGGTCGCAGGGCACGATGTGGCCGGTCTCGTCACGGCGCAGCACGGAAAATTCCGGCTCCAGCCCGGTGTAGAAGGTCAGGCCGCGGGCCTCCAGCCGCTTCAGTTGCTTCTTGAGCGTCACGCGCGTGTCGTAGTCCCAGGGCTTGCCGTTCACATGGCCGTCGCAGACGATGCGCGCATAGCCGGGTTGCCATGGCACCAGCGACAGCGTGGGCAGGTCGCCGACCGCCATGAAGTCCGGACCGTGGGGTTCGATGCCCAGCCCCCACACCGCAAAGCCGGCGAAGCCGGCGCCGTTCGCCAGAATTTCGTCGAAGTGGGCCACCGGCACGGACTTGGTCTTGGCCGTGCCGTGGATGTCCACGAATTGGGCGAGGATGTACTTCACCTTGTTGTCGGCCAGAAACTGGCGGGCTTCCATTACGTTCATCGGGGTTCTCCGGGGCGGGCTTGGGGGCGGGGAAGCGTTTCAGGGCCGCGCCGGGGGGCGCGCGGCGTCGGGGGGCAAGGAGGCAAGCGCGGTGGGCGACATTGCGCGCGCTGGCGAAACGCCGGGCGGCGGGGCGGTCGCGGCATTGGCCAGTTCGGCGGCGATGTCCATGAGCGCGGTGGCCAGGTACTCGCCGAAACTCGGATCGCACCACAGCCGGTAGTCGGGCACACCGCCGTGCTCGCCGGGCAGCACGGTCACGCCCACGCCGGCCAGGCTGGTGAGCACCACTGGCGCGTCGGCAAGATCGAGCGCGGCGAAGTTCAGGCTGCAGGTCTGCAACAACAACTCGGGCAGCAACGGACCGCGCAGGCGCAGCGCCGCGTCCTCGCGCAGCACCGGGTAGCAGCCGGCGGCGCGGGGGCGCGCGCGCAGCGCGGTGATGGCGGTGCTGTCGCCTTCCGCCAGATACTCGCCGACACCCAGGCGGCACAACAGCATGCCGTCGGCTTGCCGGCACCAACTGTTGGGGCGCGCCGGTAGCTGCAGGCCGGCCTCGGCAAGCCAGCGGCCGGCGCCGGGGCCCTTGCAGCCGAAGCGGGCGGTGGTCGAGACGTCCTCTATCAGCACGCTGGCGGCCTCGCCGGCCGCATGCCCAGTGGCAAATGGCAGCAGTGCGGCCAGCGGGCTGCGACGAGGTGGGGGGCTGTGAGCGGGGGCGCAGTGAGGGGTGGCACCGGACCCGGGAACGCCCGCCGTGTGGACATCGGGCGCGATGGTGCCGGGTGCCAGCGCGTCCGGCTGCTGGGCAGGAGGTGGGGGCAGGGCGCTCACGCGGACTCCATCTGGGCGAGGTTCAACGGGTCGTGGAAGGGCGTGGGGGTGACGGTGGCGCGCACCATGCGCCCGTCGGACAGTCGAATGTCGAGCGGTGTGTCCGCGGTGGCTAGTTCCGGAGGGACGTAGGCGAGGCCGATATGGCGCGACAGGGTGGGGCTCCAGGCCACGCTGGTGACGCGGCCGCCGATCTCGCCGTGGTGGATCACCAGATGGCATTCCTGCGGTGCCGGGTCGTCGCGTCCGCCGTCCAGGGTGAAGCCGACCAGCACCTGGCGCGGTGGGCGACGGCCGATCGCCTGCAGGCTGCGCTGGCCCACGAAGAAGGGCTTGTCCATCTTCACCGCCCAATCGAGGGCGGCCTCCAGCGGGGTGGTCAGGCCGTCGCTGTCCTGGCCGATGATGAGGTGGCCCTTCTCCAGCCGCAGGATGCGCTGGGCTTCGACACCGAAGGGGCGGATGCCGTGGCTGGCGCCGGCGTGCAGCAAGGCGTCCCACAGGGCGAGGCCGAAGCCGGCCGGCACATGGATCTCGTAGCCCCACTCGCCGACGAAGCCCACCCGCATCAGCCGCGCCGGAATCCCGGCCACTTCGCCTTCGCGCACGGCCAGGTAGGGGAAGGCGGCGCCCGACAAGTCCAGCTCGGTGAGCTGCGCCAGTACCGCGCGCGCCTTCGGCCCGGCAAGGTTTACCGCGGCGCAGGCGGCAGTGAGATTGACGATGCCGCAGTCGAGCCGCCACATCGTGTTCAGGCGCGACAGCTCGCGATAAAGCGGCGCGGCGTTGGCGGTGGTGGTGGTGAAGTAGAAGTGGTCGTCCGCCAGCCGCGCCACCACACCGTCGTCGATCAACACGCCGGACTCGTCGCACATCGCCGCATAGCGGGTCATGCCGACCTTGAGCCCGGCGTAGCGCGACACGTAAATGCGTTCCAGGAACTCGGCGGCCTGCGGGCCGATGACTTCCAGCTTGCCCAGAGTGCCGACGTCGATCAGCCCCACGCCGCTGCGCACCGCCGCCACTTCCGCTTCGATCCAGGTGCGCGGCGAGGGCGTGCGCACCTCCGCGGCCGCGCCGTCGCCGGCATCGCCCAGGGCTTCATCCATGGCCTGGTAGTACGCCGGTCGCTGCCATTGGCCCGCCGCCATCCACACCGCGCCATGCCCGACGTGGCGGGCATGCATGGGCGTGCGGCGCTCGGGGGTGAAGCCGCGTCCGGCCAGGTGCGACATGGGCACCGGGTGAAAGAACGGCCGCGCGGTGGTAGTGCCCACTTGTTGCGGTGACTGGCCGGTGAGGCGCGCCAGGATGCGCAGACCGTTCATGTTGGAGTGCTTGCCCTGTGAGGGCCCCATGCCATTCGTGGAAAAGCGCTTCAGCAGCTCGATGTTGTCGAAGCCTTCCTGCACCGCATGGACGAAGTCCTTGAACTGCAGGTCCTCGTCGAAATCGACGAAGTTGCGTCCGCCTGGATGGGGAACGATGGGCCATGGGTGGCTGGGGCAGCCGGACTCCGCCGCCACGGCCAGCGTCGAGGCGGCCCCCAGGCCGCAGTGTGCGGCGGCCTGCTCGCCGGCCCGGGTGCCGTCGAGCAGGCGCGCCGCGAGGTCGAACACGCCATTGACCTTGCCGCAGGCGAACACGCCGTCGGGCAGCACCTCCGGCACGAACTGCTGCAGGGCGTCGTCGAAGCGCATGCGGGCGCCGGCCTGGTACAGCAGGTTCGCCGCCGGCGCCCAGCCGACGCCCATCAGAATGCCGTCGCAGGCGAGGTTGCGGGCCGCCTCGGGGCGGGCCTCGCCTTCTGCCGAGAACGGTGCCAGCCGGGCGCCGGCCACGGCCTTGCCGCCATCGCCCGGAACGGCTTCGAACACACAATGGGCGGTGAGCACCTCGACTCCCGCGGCGCATACCGCGTCGACCAGCGGGCCGTGCGGGGCGGCTCGCAGATCCGCTACGGCGACGACGGCGACGCCGTGCGCCAGCAGATCGAGTGCCGCGCGGTAGGCGTCGTCGTTGGCGGCCAGCACCACGGCACGCTCGCAGGGGCGCACGGCATAGCGGTAGATCAGGCGTTGCGCGGCCGAGGCGAGCATGACGCCGGGCAGGTCGTTGTTGCGGAACACCGCCGGCTGCTCGAAGGCGCCGGTGGCCACCACCACCGTGCGGGCGCGCATCTTGGTCAGCCGGTGTCGGTCCACCAGGGGTACCCAGTGGTCGGCGTAATAGCCGGCCGCCACGGTCGCCCCCTGCAGGCGGATGCATGGATGGGCGAGCACCGCGTCGAGCAGCACGTCCACGCGCGCCCGTCGCGCGTGCTCGGCGCCGAGTTGGAAGTGGCCGCTGCCGCCGGGGTGGGGTTGCTCGTCCGCCACCACCACGCTGGCGCCGCGCTCGGCCGCAGCCAGTGCAGCCGCCAGGCCGGACGGGCCGGCACCGATCACCAGGACGTCACAGAAGTCGTAGCGCTTGGGGGTGCGCATGCGCGGTGCGCTCAGATCGAGCCGGCCCAGGCCGGTGAGCCTGCGGAACATGCGTTCCCACAGCGGGAAAAGGCGCTTGCCGTGGAAGGCCTTGTAGTAGAAGCCGACCGGCAGAAAGCGGGAGAAGGCGCCGAGCAGGCGGGCGCGGTCGCCGTCCGCGCCGCCGAAGGTATTCACCGCCGCCAGCGACATACCGTCCTCCAGCGGGGTGATGTCGGCGCGCAGATTGACCTGGGCGCCGGCCTGCATCAGCGCATTGACGTCGTGGTTGGCGAGCGACAACAGCCCGCGCGGACGGTGGTACTTGAAGCTGCGGCCCAACACCTTGCGGCCGGATGCCCACAGCGCCGAGCTGACGCTGTCGCCGGCAAAGCCTTCATAGTCGCGCCCCTCGAAGCGAAAGCGCAGTGTGTGACTGCGGTCCAGCCATTCTCCCGGCACCGGCGGCAGGCGGTTCATTGCGCGGCCTCCGCGTACAGGTGGGTGCTCAGCACCGTATCGGTGGCGGTATCGCGCACCGCGATGAACCAGGTGTTGCTCGGGGTATGACACCACCACTCGCGCTTGACGCCGGGCGCACCATTGCGGTTGAACACGTAGTCCGCCCATTCGGCGTCGCTGGCGCTGGCCGGATCGGGCTGCGGGCGCAGTTCGCCCCAGTAGAAGAACTCGGAAACCGGGCGAGGGCCGTTGATCGGACAGGTCATGATCTTCATCGGGTGAGTGCCTATCAATGGCCGACCGAGGCCGCGCCCTTTTCGCCGGTGAGCGCGTATCGGGCGAAGCGGTCGAGCGAAAAGCCGGTGATCAGCGGGTGGGGCTCTCCGGTGGCGACGGTGTGGGCCATGGTCTTGCCGCACACAGGTGTGGCCTTGAATCCCCAGGTGCCCCAGCCGGCGTCGAGGTAGAAGCCGTCCACCGGGGTCTTGCCCATGATCGGCGCGAAGTCGGGCGTCATGTCAGCCATGCCGGCCCACTGGCGCATGACCTTGATGCCGGACATGAACGGGAACAGGTCGAGCATGTGGGCGGACAGCCCCTCGGGAAAGTCCAGGGTGGAACGTGTGGCATGCAGCTCGTAGGGGTCGAGCGAGGCGCCCATCACCAGTTCGCCGCGTGCCGACTGGCTGATGTAGATGTGCAGGCTGCCCGACACCAGGATGGGGTCCAGCCACGGCTTGACCGGCTCGCTCACCATCGCCTGCAGCGGGTGTACATGGATGGGCGTGCGCACACCCACCATGTCGAGGATGCGCGGGGTGGAGCCGGCGACCGCGCACAACACCGTGCCGGTGGCAATGTGGCCCTGGCTGGTGCGCACGCCCACCACCCGGCCGGCTTCGACCTCCACCCCCAGCACCTCGGTGCGCTGGTGGATTTCCACGCCGCGCATGTCGGCGCCCCGGCCGTAGCCCCAGGCGACCGCGTCGTGGCGCGCCACCGAACCGGGGGCGTGGTACAGGGCACCGAGGATGGGCGCATGGCCGCCACAGCTGAGGTCGATCATAGGCGCGGCTTCGCGCACCGCCTCCGGGCCGACCAGTTCGGACGCGACGCCATGGTGCTTGTTCACCTCGGCGCGCCAGCGGCTGGTGCGCAGGGCCGCATCGGTATGTGCCAGGGTGAAGTGGCCGCGGGTGGAATAGAACAGGTTGAGATCGAAGTCCTGCGACAAGTCCTGCCACAGCTTCACCGAGGTGTCGTAGAACCGCACCCCTTCCGGCGTGAGGTAGTTGGAGCGGATGATGGTGGTGTTGCGGCCGGTATTGCCGCCGCCGATATAGCCCTTTTCCAGCACGCACACATTGGTGATGCCATGGTCGCGCGCCAGGTAGTAGGCGGCTGCCAGGCCGTGGCCGCCCCCACCGATGATCACCACATCGTAGCGGGGCTTGAGCCGTTCGGGCTGGCGGAACATGCGCGGTTCCGGGTGCGAACGGGACAGGGCGAAGCGCAGCAGGCGCCAGGGCATGGTCGTATCCTCGTCGGCCGGGTCAGCGGAACACCACCGTCTTGTTGCCATTCACCAGCACACGGTCTTCCAAATGGAAGCGCAGGCCGCGTGCGAGCACCGCTTTTTCGATGTCCTTGCCATAGCGCACCAGGTCTTCCGGGTCGTCGGAGTGGTCGATGCGGATCACGTCCTGCTCGATGATCGGCCCCTGGTCGAGATCGGAGGTCACGTAGTGGCAGGTGGCACCGATCAGCTTCACCCCCTTGTCAAAGGCCTGGTGGTACGGACGGGCGCCGACGAAGCTGGGCAGGAAGCTGTGGTGGATGTTGATGATGCGTCCGGCGTAGGCCGCGCACACCTCGGGCGACAGCACCTGCATGTAGCGCGCCAGCACCATCAGGTCGCCCTGCGCCGCGTCGAACACGTCCATTACCTTGCGATACGCGGCGGCTTTGTCGTCGGGGGCGACCGGCACGTGGTGGAAGGGAATGCCATGCCATTCCACCAGACCCCGGAAGGTTTCGTGGTTGGAGATCACACACGGGATGTCGACCTCAAGTTCGCCGGATTGCCAGCGCGACAACAGGTCGTACAGGCAGTGTTCCTGTCGGGAGACCATCAGCACCACGCGCTTCTTCACCGCGCTGTCACTGATCTTCCAGTCCATGTCGAACTCCCGTGCCAGCACCGCGAAGCGTGCGCGGAAATCCGCCAGATCCAGCGTCAACGACTCCGCCAGGATTTCCTGGCGGAGGAAGAAGCGCTTGCCGTGCTTGTCGGCATGGTGGCTGGCTTCGACGATCCAGCCCTGGTGGGCGGCGACGAAATCGGCAACCGCGGCGACGATGCCCACACGATCGGGGCAGGACAAGGACAGGGTGTAGCGGCGGGCGGACGGCATGCTGGGGCTCCAATGTTTCTTTATAGGAACTATTTGTGAGCAGTATGCACATCGAAGTGAGTGCCGGTCAACTGTTTTTCGTAGCAGGAAACGGGCCCGTGCAGTACCCTTGCGCACGAGACACCACAGAGGAGACGGGAGATGAACGAATCCGACTTCGAAGCGCCGCTGGCGGAGCCCGCAGCGGGCAGTCTGGAACGCTATTTGGGTAATACGATCAAGGAGTTGCGGCTCAAGCACGGCCTTACGATCGCGGACGTCGCCGATCTGGCCGGGATCAGCCGCGGCATGTTGTCCAAGATCGAGAACGCGCAGACGTCGACCAGCCTGGATACCTTGTCGCGCCTTGCGCGCGCGCTGGGGGTATCAATGGCGACGCTGTTCCGGCGCTATGGTGTGCCGGGCGGCAGCGCCCAGCTGGTGAAGTCCGGTGAGGGCATGGAAGTGGTGCGCCGTGGCACCAAACGGGGGCATACCTACCACTTGCTCGCCTACGATCAGGGGCCGACCAAGGTGTTCGAGCCGTTTCTGATCACCATCGACCACGAATCGGAGGTGTTCCCCACCTTCGAGCACCCGGGCACGGAGTTCATCCACATGCTGGAAGGGCGCATCGAGTACCGCCACGGCGAGAACACCTACGTGCTCGAGCCGGGGGACTCGCTCACCTTCCGCGCCGACGTGCCGCACGGGCCGGAGAAGATGTTGCAATGCCCGATCCGCTTTCTGTCGATCTTCGTGTACGGCCCGGGAGAGCAGGGCGGATAAGCCGGGGTGCCAGGTGATCAGGCGGCGGATGGCCGCCTGGCCATTGCCTCGCCCATGCGGATGGCGCGCGCCGGCGCCCAGTCGGGCTCGAACTGCAGTGTGCCGGCGGGAAACAGCATCACCACCGTGGAGCCGAGCAGGAAACGGCCCATCTCTTCGCCGCGGGCGAGGGTGATGTCGCGCTCGCGGTAGTCCCACTTGCAGATGTCGGGCTGGCGCGGGGGATTGACCACGCCGTGCCAGACGGTGGCCATGCTGCCGACGATGGTCGCGCCCACCAGGGTCAGCACGAAGGGACCGAAGTCCGATTCGAACACGCAGACCACGCGCTCGTTGCGCGCGAACAGGCCGGGAACGTTGCGGGCGGTGGCCGGGTTCACCGAGAACAGTTCGCCCGGCACGTAAATCATCTGCAGCAGGCGACCGGCGCACGGCATGTGAATGCGGTGGTAGTCGCGCGGGCTGAGATACAGCGTGGCGAAGTGGCCGTTGTCGAAGCGTGCGGCCAGTTCGCGGTCGCCGCCGACCAGGGCGACGGTGGAGTAGTGGTGGCCCTTGGCCTGGAAAATCTGGTCCTGCTCGATGGCGCCGAACTGGCTGATCGCGCCATCCACCGGGCAGAGCAGCTCGGCGTCGGCGAGCGGCCGGGCGTCGGCGCGCAGCGGCCGGGTGAAGAAGTCGTTGAAGGTGGGGTAGGCGGCAATGTCCGGCTCGGCCGCCTCGCTCATGTTCACCCCATAGCGGGCGACGAACCAGCGGATGAAGCGGGTGGTGGCGGCGCCACCGCGCAGGCCGGCGAGTTTGCCGGCGGCGGCGGTGAGGGCGTGCTTGGGCAGCAGGTATTGCAGGGAGACGGTCAGGCGGTCGGACACGGCGGGGTTCCGGGGCGGAAGGCTGTTCGGGAGGCCGCATTATACGGCAGCCCCTCGATCAGCCCCTCCGGCCGGCGCCGTTGGCGCGACGCTCAGTCGCCGGGCTGCGCGTATTGGGCGAGCAAGGCCTGTACCGCTTCGGGATTGCGGGCCCGGAGTGCGTCGAGCTGGCTGCGCAGATGGGCTTCGAGGGCCTGCGCGTCCTCGCGTTTGACTGCCTCGATGCGTTCGGCGAGTTGCTGCAATTCGGCGATGCGTTGCTGGCCTTCCGCGCTGCGGGCGAGCTTGGGGTCGGCCAGGGCGAGCACGGCTTCGGTGAGCTTGCCGAGCTGGCGGCCGTAGGACGCGGTTTCGAAGATGCGCTGCTCCAGTTCGCCGATGCCGGCCTGACCGGGGATCGCGCCGAAGAACCAGCGGGTGTCGGGCTGTATGCGCTGGGCGACGCTGCCGCTCAGCGGGTAGTGCAGTTGCGGTGCCCACATCCAGAACCACGGAAACATGATTGTTCTCCCGATAAGGCGGTGCGGCGGCCTGGCAGGCCTGGGGGCGCCCGTGCGGCGACGTCAGCGGCGGTCCGCGGCGGAAGGCAGCGGACCTGCGGGCGTACCCGTGATGATGCCATTGCGATCGCGTGGGGGCAATCAGTTGGACATCGCGATTGCGTCCTTGGTGTTGCCCGGCAGCGTGGCGTGGGTGGGCGCCTCGTCGCTGTCGACCGCGCTGTGATCGTGCTGATCGTCCTGCTTGTGCTCGTTGTCCTGATGGCGTTCGAGATAGGGGACCAGCGTTGGCGCCATGGCTTTCAGGATTTGCACCGGCAGGGCCGAGGTGAAGCGGAAGCTGGCGGCGTCGCGGCCGGTGACGTAGGCGGTGAGCGTGCCGAAATGGTCGGGGCCGAGGTAGAAGACGAAGGTGGCGGTGCGGTTGAGGGCGACGCTGCCGCGACCGCGTGACAGCACGATGCGGTTGTCGCCGGTACCGGTCTTGCCGCCCAGCGGAATGACTTCGCCGTCGGCGCTGCGGAAGGAGCCGGCCAGGCGGCGTGCGGTGCCGCCTTCAACGACGTCGGACAAGGCCTCGCGCAGGGCGGCCGCGACTTCCGGCGCCATGACCCGCTCGCCGGTGGTGGGTTGGCGTTCGAAGTGGGTTTCCCACGGGGTGCCGACGGCGAAGTGCAGGGCATCGACGCGTAGGCTGGGCAGGCGCTTGCCGTCGTTCATGATGATGCCCATGAGTTCGGCCAGCGCTGCCGGGCGGTCGCCGGAGCTGCCCAGGGCGGTGGCGAGCGACGGCACCAGGTGGGGGAAGGGATAGCCCAGCCTGGCCCAGCGCCGGTGGATGTCGAGAAAGGCTTCCACTTCGAGGATGGTGCGGATGCGCTGGTCCTGGGCGCCTTTGGCGCGGGTGCGGAAGAGCCAGCGATAGACCTCCTGGCGTTCGTCCCGGCTGGCCGCCACGACGTCGCCGAAGCTCGCCTGGGGGTGGCGGGAGAGGTAGCCGACCAGCCACAACTCCAGCGGATGCACCCGCGCGATGTAGCCCTGGTCCGGCAGGTCGAAGCTGCCGGGGGCGTAGCGTTGGTAGAGGGCGCGCAGGCGGGCGGGGGCGGGCGTGGCGGTGTCCAGGCGCTCGCGCAGAAAGGCGGAAAAGGCCGCCTCGTCGGCCTCGGGGTACAGGTAGCGGAAGGCTGCCGCCAGCCGGTCGGCGGTGGGGCGCAGCCCGTCGAGCAGCATCGCCTGCATCTCTTCCGGACCCTGGCCCTGGTACTTGCGCCAGAAGCGCAGCAGGAACACCTGACCTTCGCGGTCGGCAAAGCGCGCCAGATACTCCAGGCGGCGTGGGTCGCTGTCGTCCTCCAGCAGGCGGGCGGTGCTGCCGGGAACCTGGTACATGGTGTGGCGCACGATGTCGCGCATCAGGCGCACGAACGGCAGGTTGATCGATTCCTGCAGCGCTTCGCGCAGGGTCGGGTGGCGGCCGTCGTCCTGGCGGCGGAAGTTGCTGAAGCGGTGCAGTCCGCCCCCGGTGAAGAAGGATTCGCCGGTGCTGGCCGGGTAACGGCGTTCAAGCGCGGCCGCGAGCATCGTGGGCAGGTCGCGGGCGGCCGCGTCGTCGCCGGCGCGCAGCAGGTAGTCGATCGCCCAGCGCCCGAGCACGTCCTGGCGGTCCACTTCGGTGGCGCGCAAGGCCTCGGCCGGTTTGTCGGCGTGGGCTGCATGCAGTTCGGCGACAATCTCGAGGTAGGTCGCGAGCACCCGCAGCTTGGCGGTGGAGCCCAGCTCAAGCTTGCTGCCCTCGTTGATGTCGAAGGGTTGGGAGGTGGTGTCGGTCTGCACCCGCACGCGATTGCCGTCCGAGGTGCGCTGGAACAGGGTGAAGCTGTACTCCACGCGTTGCAGCCGGTCGGCCGGCAACAGGCGGTCGCCCAGCAAGCCCTTGCTGCGGGCGAAGGCAGGGTCGGACAACTGATTCAGGAAGTCCTCGACCGCGTGTTGCAGTCCGCCGTCCAGGGTGGCCTCCACCGCGAGGTCGAGGCGGTCGAGTTGATACAGCGATATCCCGAGCATGCCGACGAGGTGACTGCGGATCATCGTCGTCGCCTTGTCCGGCGCGATCACGCGGTGCGCCGGCGTGCTGCGGTGGTCGCGGAAGTGCAGCGGTTCGGCAAGAGCGGCGTCGCGCAGCTGCGTGGGGATGACGCCCGCCGTGGTCAGCAGTCGCAGATGACTGTCGGTCAGGTCGCCCAGCGCGTCACGTCCGCCGCCCAGGTAGTAGGACGGCCGGCGGTGGGCAATCATCAAGGCCAGCACCTGGCGCAGGGCGCGCCCCTGTTCGGCGAGGTCGCGCGTACCCGGTGGGGCCGCCAGTGCGGCGTTCACCGCGTCGAAGTCCGCCTCGAACCATACCCGCAGGCCGTCGGCCAGACCGTGCACCTCGCCATGGAAAGGGGCGGCCGACAGCGGCACGGTGTTCAGGTAGTCGAGCACCAGCGCGCGCCGTGCCTCGCGGGTGTCGGCGCCGTCACGATAGGCCCGCAGTGCTGCCGATACCATCTGGCGCAGTTTTTCCTCGGGTGCGTGGGTGATGCCGCCAGGCGAATGGCGGTACTTCTCGATCTGGGTGGCGAGGGTGCTGCCGCCGGGGGTGTCCTGGGTGCTGCCGATGCGGCTGCGTGCCTGGGCGAACAGCGCGTGGGTAAAACGCCCCCAGTCCACCGCCGGATTCAGGAAAGGGCGGTCGTCGGCGAGCAGACCGCGGTTTTCGATGAACAGCAGGCTGTCCACCACCAGCGGCGGGACAGCATCGAAAGCGGGGTAGCCGCGGGCCGGGTAGCGGAAGGCGAACACCGACTGGCCATGGCGCTCGCTGATCTCCAGCCCGGCATGGGATTTTTCGCGGTAGGGGACGGACAGGCCGCGTGCGGCGTGCTCGAGCAAGGGCTCGGAGAACTGCACCTGGCGGGCGACGCGATAGCCCCGCGGTGACAACCGCGCGCTGAAGTCGGGTAGCGTGGTATAGCCCAGACGGTGGTTGAAGGGGCCGTGTTCCGGAAAGGCGATGCGCTCGCTGGTGCCCGGCTGCAGCTGATAGTCCAGGCCGGCCGCATAGGGTGCGAGGTAGCGTGCCTGCAGTTCGGCATGCTGTGCTTCGTGCCACAGCGACGCGCCCAGTCCGGTCGCCAGCAGCGCCAGGGTGGCGAGTATCCACCATCGCGCGCGTCCGTACTGCTGCGGGTGGCGTCCGGCGGCAGGGCGGCGCGCAGACACCGTGATCGAGGCCGCGGACGGGGCGGAGCGGGGCGCAAGGGAACTCGATCGGCTCGACATGCTCTCTATCCGCAAAATTGGACTGGCGGTTGGCGTGCAGTGCGATCCGGTGTCGTCCGTGCAGGCGGGCTGGAAACCGGCCCGGGCGATCTACCCGGTTCTCGCTTTGATGCGTCAGGCTGAACGAGTTTCCCGCAATTCGAAAAGAATTTTCGCCGTGGGCGACGGCGATGCGATACTCGGCCCCGGGGCGGCCGTACAACGCGTCGATCCATCGTGCTGCAGCGGTCGTCCGGCGGGAAACGGTCGTGAAGCGCGCCGTGGCCGCCGCAACCTTCGCCGCACTCGACGAGAACCGTACGATGAAGAAGAGCAATTCGAGCCCTTCCTGGGTGTTCTGGCTGGCGCTGACGCTGGTCCTGGTCATGCTGGTGCTGATCATGGTGCAGGTGGACCGCCAGTGGCAGCGCATGTCGGACATGACCCGCATCATGCAGGAGCAGGCCGAGGACATACGCCGCACCCGTGGGCTGTTGCGTGACTTGGAGCAGGGCTTGCGCTCGGGCGCGGTGGTGGCCGGCCAGGCGTCGCAAACCACGCCCAGCGCGGTGGCCGGCGACGCCTTCGACCGTGCCCGCGCCGCCGCCGCCCAACCCGACTACGCCGCCGGCGACTGGCTGATGCTGTCTTTCGGTGCGGGCTTGCGCACCCTCACGCCGCTGGTGTCCTCCGACGCCTACGCGAGCGAAGTGCAGGGCTACGTGATCGAACCCTTGATCTCGCGTGATCCGGATACGCTTGAGTGGAAGGGACTGCTCGCCGAGGCGTGGACGGTTTCCGAGGACGGTCTCACCATCACCTTCGATCTCAAACGCGACGTCACCTTTTCCGACGGCCAGCCCTTCACCGCGCGCGACGTCGCCTTCAGCTTCGAGTTCATGATGACCGAGGCGATCGCGGCGCCGCGCCAGCGCGCCTACTTCTCCAAGATCGCCAGCGTCACCGCACTTGACGACTACCGCGTCCAGTTCGTCTATGCCGAGCCCTACTTCAACAGCCTGGCGCTGGCCGGCAGCATGGACATCCTGGCCGAGCATTTTTACCGCCGCTTCCTCGACGACCCGCGCACGTTCAACGAAAGCCGCGGCCTGTTGATCGGTACCGGCCCCTACCGCCTGCCCGACCCGGAGCGCTGGACGCCCGACCAGGGGCGGGTGGAACTGGAACGCAACCCGCGCTACTGGGGGCCGGTCGATCCGCCGTTCGAACGCATCGTGTGGCGTGTGATCGAAAACGACAGCGCCCGCCTGACCACCTTCCGCAATCGCGACATCGACCTCTATGGCGCGCGTCCGCGGGAGTACCAGCAACTGCTGAACGACGCCGCGCTGGCCGAGCGCACCCACCATTTCGAGTACATGAGCCCCACCGCCGGCTACAGCTGGATTGCCTGGAACCAGATGCGTGGCGGGCAGCCCAGCCGCTTCGCCGATCCCCGCGTGCGCCGGGCGATGAGCCATCTCACCGACCTGCCCAGGCTCATCGATGAGGTCTTTCTGGGCTACGCGGAGGTCGCGATCAGCCCCTTCAGCCCGCGTTCCAAGCAGCACGATGCCTCGATCGAGGCGGTCGAGTTCAATGTTGCGCGGGCGATCGAGCTCCTGCGCGAAGCCGGCTACGAAGACCGCAACGGCAACGGGGTGCTCGACGGGCCGGACGGCAAGCCCTTCGAGTTCGAGCTGACCTTCTTCCAGGACAGCGAGGACACCCGGCGCATGGTGCTGTTCCTGCGCGACCTGTTTGCCCGCGCCGGCGTGGTGCTCAAACCCAAGCCCACCGAATGGTCGGTCATGGTCGAGAGCCTGCGGCGCAAGGATTTCGAGGCGATCACCCTGGCCTGGACCTCGGGCGTGGAGGTGGATATCTACCAGATGTTCCATTCCAGCCAGACCGTCGAGGGCGGCGACAACTTCGTGAACTACCGCAATCCCGAGCTGGACCGCCTCATCGACGCCGCCCGCGCCGAGGTGGACGAGGACGCCCGCATGCAGTTGTGGCGGCAGGCCGAGCGCATTCTGGTGGCAGACCAGCCCTACACCTTCTTGCTGCGGCGCCAGACCCTGGCCTTCGTCGACAAGCGCATCGCCAACCTGCAGAACACCGCGCTGGGGCTCAACCTGATGGCGGTGCCGGTGGAAATCTACGTCCCCGCGGACGTGCAGCGGCGGCGCTGAGCAACGGCCATGCTCAACTATCTGCTCCGTCGCCTGTTGCTCATGGTGCCGACGTTGTTTGGCATCACCATCATCGTCTTCGTCGTCATGGCGGCCGCGCCGGGGGGTATTTCGGTGCAGTCGCTGGTGGACGGCATGGACCTCGAGCCCGAGTCGCGCCGCGCCCTGGAGGACTACTACAACCGCCTCTACGGTCTCGACCAGCCGGCCCCGGTGCAATACCTGCGCTGGCTCAACAACATCTCGCCGATCGGTTTCGAGCGTGCGCCCGATGGCAGCCTGGGGGCCTTTTCGCTGTTCAAGGGCTCCGACCTGGGTGTCAGTTTCCGCTATGGACGCCCGGTCACCGACCTGCTGGCCGAACGCCTGCCGATCACGCTGCTGCTCAATCTGCTGTCGATACCGTTGATCTACGCGCTGTCCATCGCCATCGGCGTGCAGGCGGCGCGCAGTCGCGGCCAGCGTTTCGACGTTACCTCCAACGCCGTGCTGCTCGCACTGTGGTCGGTTCCGACCATGCTCGCGGGCGTGCTGTTCATCGGTTTCTTCGCGTCCGAGCAGTATTGGCGGTGGTTTCCGACCGCCGGGCTGGTGCGGCGCGAGGCGGTGGACCAGACCTTTCTGCCATGGCTGGCCGGCCCGGGCGACGTGTTGCTGATGCTCGTCGTGGTGGCGGTCGTCAGCTGCAGCCTGGTGTGGGCGGCGGCCTGCGCGCCGCGCACCGCGCGCAGGCTTGGTGGCGCCGCCCTGGGCGCGACCCTGGGCTACCTGATGGCGGCCAGTCTGCAGGGGATGGCGCCGGGGGTGTTGCACCTGGTGCTGACGCTGTCGCTGGGTACCCTCACCGCGATGCTGGCGGGGTTGCCGGCGACGGCGCTGCGGGTTGCCTTTGCCGGCGTGCTGGGCCTGGGGCTGGGCGTGGGGCTGGCGCGCCTGGCCGGCGCCGAAGTGGTGCATGGCGGCTATCTGTTCGACCGCGCCTGGCACCTGGTGCTGCCGATCATTGCCTTGTCCTACGGCGGGCTGGCCTTCCTGGCCAAGCTCACGCGCTCTTCGCTGCTGGAGAATCTCGCCGCCGACTACGCGCGCACTGCGCGCGCCAAGGGCGTGGACGAGGAAACCGTGTTGTGGCGTCACGTCTTCCGCAACTCGCTGCTGCCCCTGATCACGGTGTCGGCGGCGCTGCTGCCCAGCCTGCTGGGCGGCTCGGTGATCGTGGAGAGCATCTTCAGCATCGACGGCATGGGCAAGCTGGCGGTGGAAGCGGTGCAGACCCGCGACCGCGAACTGGTGCTGTCGGTTACGCTGATTTCGGGCCTGCTCACGCTGGCCGGTTACCTGCTGGCCGACATCGCCTACGCGATCGCCGATCCCCGGGTGAGCTACGAGTGAAGCATGAGTGATCAATGAGTAAGCGACGCGTGAGAAAAGGACGAGCATGAGCATCGCCAACCCTGCCCCCTCATCCACCGCTCCGGCACCGGCCCGTCAGCCTTCATGGGCGCGCCAGGTCGGACGGGCGCTGGTGCGCCGCGTCAGCGCCCGCCTGGGCATGGCCTGGATCGGCCTGCTGGCGACGGTCGCGACCTTCGCACCCTTCATCGCCAACACCCATCCGCTCTACATGGTCGAGAACGGGGTCGGTCAAAGCCCGCTGCTGCGCCACCTGGAGCCGCTGGACTGGGTGTGGCTGGCGGGCTTTGCGCTGGCGGTCGGGCTCTATCTGGTGCGTTGGCCGGGCTGGCTGCGCGCGCTGACCTGGTTGGGGGGCGTGGCCGCCGCGGCGATCGTGGCCTACGCGACGGTAGCGCCGCCAACCCTGGTGGTGTACGAGAGCTATCGCGAGCGTGAGGCGGCCGGACAGATCGAATGGGTGGTCCGGGCGCCGATTCCTTATTCCGCCAAGGACTACCTGCGCGACTACGGCGATACCGGCATGACCGCACCGCTGGCCTCGGCGCAGCGCCGGCATTGGCTGGGCACCGAGGAGAACGGCGCCGATGTCGCCGCGCGCATGATCCACGCCGCGCGCATCGCCCTGGGCATCGGCTTCATCGCCACCGGCATCGCCCTGGTCATCGGCACGCTGCTGGGCGGGTTGATGGGGTATTTCTCCGGGGTGGTGGACATCATCGGCATGCGCCTGACGGAGATCTTCGAGGCCATCCCCACCTTGTTCCTGCTGCTTACCTTCGTTGCCTTCTTCGGCCGTTCCATCTACATGATGATGATCATCATCGGCATCACCTCATGGTCGGGGTATGCCCGATTCGTGCGTGCCGAGTTCCTCAAGCTGCGCCAGCAGGACTTCGTCCAGGCGGCCGTGGCCTGTGGCCTGCCACTGCGGTCCATCTTGTTCCGCCACATGCTGCCCAACGGACTCGCCCCCTTGCTGGTGGCGGCGAGCTTCGGTGTGGCCTCCGCGATTCTCGCCGAGGCCACGCTGAGCTTCCTCGGCCTGGGTTTGGTAGATGATCCGTCGTGGGGGCAGATGCTCAACCAGGCGGTGAAATCCTCGTCCTTCCATTGGTGGCTGGCGGTGTTTCCGGGCGGGGCGATCTTCCTCACGGTGTTCGCCTACAACCTCATCGGCGAAGCCTTGCGCGATGCGGTCGATCCCCACACCCAGCGCAGCGGCGAGAGGGCGACCGGGTGAAACTGCTAGAGATCAGCGACCTCACCACCGAACTCGGCAACGGCCGCGACTGGACGCGCGCGGTGGCGGGCGTGAGCCTGACCGTGCACCGCGGCGAAACCTATTGCCTGGTGGGCGAGTCGGGCAGCGGCAAGTCGGTCACCGCGTTGTCTACCATGCGCCTGCTCCCGGCCGGGCGCCATCGCCACCCCAGTGGCCGCATCCGGCTGTATGCGCAGGACGAGCGTGCCGACAGCGACCTGCGCATCGGTGCTGAGGGCTTGGATCTGCTTGCGGCCGACGAGGATGTGCTCACCCGCGTGCGCGGCGCCCATATCGGCATGATCTTCCAGGAGCCGATGACCTCGCTGAACCCGGTGCTCACCATTGCCGAGCAACTCGACGAGGCCTTGCAACTGCACCGCCCCGAAATGGATGCACAGGCACGTGCCGCGCGCATGCTCGCGGCGCTGGAAGAGGTGCAAATACCCGACGCGGCGCGGCGGTTGCGTGACTACCCCCACCATCTGTCGGGCGGCCAGCGCCAGCGGGTGATGATCGCGATGGCGCTGATCTGCGAACCCGACCTGCTGATCGCCGACGAACCCACCACTGCCCTCGACGTCACGGTGCAGGCGGGCATTCTCAAGCTCATGCGCGATCTGCAGGAACGGCGCGGCATGGGCATGCTGCTCATCACCCACGACTTCGGCGTGGTGGCGCGCATCGCCGATACCGTCGGGGTGATGAAGCGCGGCGAACTGGTCGAGTCCGGGGCGGTCGGCGAGGTCTTGCGCGCGCCGGCTCACGCCTATACCCGCAGCCTCATCGCCGCCTTGCCCGAGCGGCTGGCGCGGCCGCCGCGCCCCGCCGGCGGTGCCCCGTCGGGCGAGGCTCTGGTCCGCCTGCACGAGGTGTCGGTGCACTTTCCGGTGCGCAAGGGTTTGCTGCGTCGGGTCGTGGACCTGGTGCGCGCGGTCGACAAGGTGTCGCTCGAAGTGCGTGCCGGCGAAGTGCTCGCCCTCGTCGGCGAGTCGGGCTGTGGCAAGAGCACCCTGGGGCGCGCCTTGCTGCGCCTGCAGGCGCCCAGTGGCGGCACGATCGCCCTGGAAGGACGGGACATCACCCGCCTGCGTCGGCGCGAGCTGCAGCCGCTGCGTCGGCGCATGCAGGTGGTGTTCCAGGACCCCGGCTCCAGCCTCAATCCGCGTCTGCCCATCGCCACCACGCTGATCGAGCCGATGCGGGTACACCGCATCGGCCGGGACGACGACGAGCGACGCGCCCGCGCGGCCGAACTGCTCGAACGCGTGGAGATGCCGGCCGACAGCCTGTGGCGCTATCCGCACGAGTTCTCCGGCGGTCAGCGCCAGCGCCTGGCGATTGCGCGCGCGCTGGTGCTCGAACCGCGCTTCATCCTCTGCGACGAGATCACCAGTGCGCTCGACGTTTCGGTGCAGGCCGGCATCCTGCGTCTGCTGCGCCGCCTGGTGGACGAGGAGGGGCTGGGGATGCTCTTCATCACTCACAACATGGGCGTGGTGGAGTACCTGTCGGACCGCATGGCGGTCATGCACGCCGGCGTGCTGGTCGAGACCGGCACCACCGCCGAGGTGTTGCGTGCGCCTCGGCACGAATACACCCGCAGCCTGCTCGCCGCCGTGCCGCGCCTCGACGAGCAGACGCTCGCCCGGGCGTGACAGCGGCCCGCTGCCGCGACCGACGCGCCCGACTCGCCAGCGTGTAGCATCCGGGGTGGCAATCAAACATGAAAGACAGGCGCGGGGGCGCCCCCCGCGACAACTTTCCGGAACATGCCGGCCTGGGCCGGCGCACTGAGGGGGTGACATGAAGGCGGTAGTCGAGGCGCTGATCGAAGCATTGGGGCCGGATGCGGTAGTGCATGGCACGGAGGTGGCGCAGCGCGCCACCAGTTACTGGGACGCGTCGCCGACGCGCGCGCTGGCGGTGATCAAGCCGCGCAGCACGGATGAGGTGGCGCGTGCGCTGGCCGTCTGCCATCGCTTCGATCAAGCAGTGGTGACCCAGGGTGGCTTGACCGGGTGCGTGCAGGGTGCGGTGGCTGCCGAGGACGAGGTGATCCTGTCGCTGGAGCGCATGAGTGCGATCGAGTCCATCGACCCGGTCGGCGGCACTGCCATCGTCCAGGCGGGCGTCACGCTGCAACGCCTGCAGGAGGCGGTCCGTGAGCACGACTGGCTGTTCGCGCTGGATCTCGGCGCACGCGGCAGTTGCACCATAGGCGGCAACGTCGCCACCAATGCGGGCGGCATCAACGTGCTGCGCTACGGCATGATGCGCAACCTGGTGCTCGGGCTGGAGGCGGTGCTGGCCGATGGCACGGTGTTGTCCAGCATCAACGAGGTGTTGAAGAACAACGCCGGCTACGATGTGAAGCAGTGGATGATCGGCACCGAGGGCACGCTGGGCATCGTCACCCGCGTGGTGCTGAGGTTGCATCCGCTGCCGGCGAGCTGCCATGCCGCGCTGGTCGCGCTGGAGGGCTTCGAGCAGGTCGCCACTCTACTCAACCGCATGCAGCGTGACCTCGCGGGCACCCTCAGTGCCTTCGAAGTGATGTGGAACAGCTATTTCGCGGCGGCTACGGAGCCGGGCGGCCATCGTCCGCCGATGGGGCGCGAGTATCCGTTCTACGTGCTGCTGCAGGCCGAAGGCGCGGACCCCGACGGCGATCGTGCGCGCTTCGAGCAGTTGCTGGAGGCTGCGCTGGAGTCCGGGCTGATCGTCGATGCGGTGATTCCGCAGTCTGAATCCGAACGGCGGGCGCTCTGGGAGTTGCGTGAGAACTTCGAGGCCATGCTCGCCGGCCGCCCCACCTTTCTGTACGACGTGAGCCTGCCTATCCGCCACATGGCGCGCTACGCCGAGGCGGTGCGCGCCGGCGTGGCGGCGCGCTGGCCAGCGGGGCGCTGCATCCAGTTCGGCCACATTGCCGACGGCAATCTGCACCTGTTCATCCAGCCGGAAAGCCCGGATGCCGACCACCTCGCCAGCGACGAAGCGGTCTATGCGCCGCTCGCCGGCACCGGTGGGTCGGTATCGGCCGAGCACGGCATCGGTACCGAGAAGAAGGCCTGGCTCGCGGCGTGCCGCAGCGAGGCCGAGATCAATGCGATGCGGGCGATCAAGCGTGCGCTCGACCCCAAGAACCTGCTCAACCCCGGCCGCGTGTTTTCGCTGTGATGTCGGCCCGCGTTGCTGAACGAACGTACTGCGATCCGTTCAGCTTTCGTTCAGCGTCGCGGGCCTAAGCTTCATTCCAACGCGGCACACGGTGTGACGCGATCGATAGGAAAGGAGCTCATCATGAACAAGACTCGCCTCAACGCAATCGTCGCCGTCTCCCTGCTTGGTCTGGCCTTCGGTGCTCAGGCCGGCGGCCGTGGTCACCAGCAGTCCCACTACCAGGACTGGGCCCGGGTCACCAACGTGCAACCGCAGTACGAGCGGGTGAACGTGCCGCGCCAGCAATGCACCAACGAAATCGTCTATGACCAGCGGGGCTACTCCGGTGGCGACCGTTCGGTCGGTGGTGCATTGGTCGGCGGGGTGGCCGGTGGCCTGCTCGGCAGCCAGGTCGGCAAGGGCAACGGCAAGACCGCCGCAACCGCGGCCGGCGCGATCGTCGGCGCGATCGTCGGCGACCGCATCGACAACAACGGCTACCAGGCGGCTCACTATCCACCGCGTGGCCGCGAAGTGCAGCGCTGCTACACGGTCGACAACTGGGAAAGCCGGCTTACCGGCTACAACGTGACCTACGAGTACAATGGCCGCCGCTACACCCAGTTCATGAACCAGCACCCGGGCAACCGGATGCGAGTGAACGTGTCCGTGTCGCCCGCCGGCGTCTCGCACGTTCGGGCGTCCTGAGTCGGCGCCAGGATGCCCGCCCCGCTCCGTTCGAGGTCGTCCGCCATGGACCCCGGGCGGAGCGGGGCGGCCTGTCGCGAGCGCCGGTTGAAAGGATGCCGCGCAGTTTCGATGGGCCAAGTGCTGGGTGGGCGACACAGTCAGTTTCGGCACAGCAAAGCGAAGCGTAGAAACAGCCACTTCGGTTTGCCCCGAATTTGTCGCAGGGCGGGCGTATCGAGGCTGGACCGTCGACGGGGTTTCGACAGGCCTGTACCGGGCCTGCCGGAGGGATTCACTCCGGGCGGTGGTCGATCGTCGGTTGGCGAAAGATGCGCACCGCTGTGTGGTGGCTAGGTATGATCAAGCGCTGATGCGTATGCTCACGCGACAATGCAAATGGAGTAGTGCTGTCATGGCCTCCCGGACCCAATCCCTTCTTTCAGCCTGTGTCATCGCCTGTGCCCTGGCACTGGGCGCCGCGCCGGCTGCGGCGATGGACAAGCAGCAGGCGGCGGCCGTCGCCCAGCAGCAGACGGGTGGGCGGGTGCTGGCAGTGGAGCAGGGCGATCACAACGGCGATCCAGTGTTCCTGGTGCGGGTACTCACGCCTTCCGGCGACGTGCGCGTGGTGGTGATCGACGCGCGGACTGGAGCGATGCGTTGATGCGGGTGTTGCTGGTCGAGGATGAAGCACCGCTGCGGCAAGCGGTGGCGGCCGCCCTGGCACAGAACGGTGCCGAGGTGCAGCAGGCGGGCGACGGCAACGAGGGGCATTACCTCGCCGCCGAGTACCCCTTCGACGTCGCCATCATCGATCTCGGCCTGCCGGGCCTGCCCGGGCTGGACGTGATCCGCCGCCTGCGCGCGGACGGATCGCGCCTGCCCATTCTCATCCTGACCGCGCGCGGGCGCTGGCAGGAGAAGGTCGAGGGCCTGGAAAGCGGCGCCGACGACTACCTCACCAAGCCCTTCGAGATGCCCGAACTGGTCGCGCGCGTACGTGCGCTGTGGCGCCGCGCCGCGGGCAACGGCGCGGCGGTGCTGAGCCTGGGGCCCTACCGCATCGACCTCGACGCCCAGGCGGTGAGCCGCGATGGCGATGCGGTGGACCTCACCTCCTTCGAATTCCGCCTGCTCGACTACCTCGCGCGCCACCGCGAGCGGGTGGTGTCCAAGCAGGAACTGGCGGACTACCTGTATCCCCTGGACGAGGACCGCGACAGCAACGTGCTCGAAGTCCTGATCGGCCGGCTGCGCCGCAAACTCGACCCGGATGCCCGCCACGCCCCCATCGAAACCGTGCGCGGCCGCGGCTACCGCTTCACGCCGGGGGTATGAGCGCCGCCGCCCGGCCGCCCGAAGGCGGCGCGCCCCCTCCCTCGGGGAGGACGCCGCGCGAGCGGCAGGAGGGCACAGCGGACGCCGCCGCCCGGCCGCCCGAAGGCGGCGCTCCCCCTCCCTCGGGGAGGGTGCCGCGCGAGCGGCAGGAGGGCACAGCGGACGCCGCCGCCCGGCCGCCCGAAGGCGGCGCGCCCCCTCCCTCGGGGAGGATGCCGCGCGAGCGGCAGGAGGGCACAGCGGACGCCGCCCGGCCGCCATGGTCGCTGCGGGCGCGACTGCTCGCGGTGTCGCTGGCGGTGTTGCTCGGTTTCGTGGTGCTGACCGGCTACGCGCTCGACCGCGCCTTTCGCGGCAGCGCCGACGCGGCCCAGTCGGAACGGCTGGAAGCCACGTTGTACCTGCTGATGGGCGCGCTGGAATTGGGGGGGGACGGCATGCCGCGCATGCCCCCGGCCCTGCCCGAAGCGCGGCTGGCAACGCCCGGCTCCGGGCTGTACGCGGCGGTGGCGCGCAACGACGGGGATGGTCGCTGGCTGTCGGATTCCGCAGTGAGCGTGGCGGTGGCGTGGCCCGAACCGCTTGCCCCGGGCGCTTCGTCGGACGAGCTGCGGGTGGTCCAGGGCGCGACCTACCGGGTGGTGGCGCGTGGCGTGCGTTGGGCGATCGGCGACGTGCCGGTGGCGCTGACCTTTGCGCTGGCAGCACCGCTCGCCTCGCAAGGGGAGGAGGTGGCGGCCTATCGCCGCGAGTTGTGGGCGTCGCTGGCGGTGATGGCGGGTCTGCTGCTGGCGGCGCTGGTGGCGGTCCAGCACTGGGGGCTGCGTCCGCTACGCACGCTGGCCAGGCGTGTGGCGCAGATGGAGGCGGGCGAGCGCCGCGCATTGGGCGGGCCTTACCCGCGTGAACTGGCACCGTTGGCGGCCAATCTGGACCGGCTGCTGGCGCGCGAGCGCGAGACCCTGGAGCGCCATCGCAAAGCACTGGGCGATCTGGCTCACAGCCTCAAGACCCCGCTGGCGGTGCTGCGTGGCGCACCGCCCGATGCGTCTTTGCCCGGCACCGTGCAGGAACAGACCCGCGTCATGGACGACATCGTGCACTACCAGTTGCAGCGCGCGGCCACCGCGGGCGCCAGCCGCAGTGCGCCGCCGCTTGCGGTGGCGCCGCTGGTGGAGCGCCTGCTGGCGACGATGCGCAAGGTGCATGCGGCGCGCGCGCTCACGCTCACGCATGCGATCGACCCTGCGCTGGGTGCGCGCATCGACGAGGGGGATGCGCTGGAACTGCTCGGCAACCTGATCGACAACGCCTGCAAGTGGGCGGCCACCACGGTGACCGTGCGGGCAGAGCGGCGCGAGGGTGGGCTGGTGGTATGTGTCGAGGACGACGGCCCGGGCATCGCCGAGCCGCAGCGGCTGGCACTGCGGGGACAACGCGGCGACGAGCGTACGCCCGGTCACGGAATCGGCCTGGCGATTGTGGGCGACATCGCGCTCGCCTATGGCGGCGAACTGCGTTTCGGGCGCGCGACCCTGGGCGGGGCGAAGGTGGAGGTGTGGCTGTCGCAATGTTGAACCCGGAAGCCGTGCTTGTCCGCTTGTGACCGGACAAAAACCCGGATGAGTGCGCAGTCGGGCGCCCGCGGCGCGGGGTTTGGGCAGGCGGGCGCCGCCGGGCGGCCGCGAGAGCCCCACCCCCGCGAGCAAGCGGGGGGGGAGGCCG
>JBKBMG010000051.1:0-3367 GCA_046295975.1 Rhodocyclaceae bacterium | reverse complement strand
CGCTGTCGGCCGCCTGCGGCAGGGTCTGGCCGAGGGCGGACGGCGACGGGCGTCCGATAGCGCCCATCGCCTGCGAGCATGCGGGTGTTCAGGCCGGCGTTGGGTCCAGCCGGCCTTCCTCGATGGCGTGACAGGACGCCATCTGTCGGTTGCCCAGGTCCACCAGTTGCGGTGCCTCGCGCTTGCAGCGCTCGTTGGCGAGCGGGCAGCGGGGATGGAAGGTGCAGCCCGAAGGCGGGGTGATCGGGTTGGGCACCTCGCCCTTGACCACCGCCTCGCGCTTGCCGCTCATGCTGATGTCGGGAATGGTCGCAAGCAGCATGCGGGTGTAGGGATGGCTGGGGCGCTCGAACAGCGTCTTGCTGTCGGCGATCTCGACGATGCGCCCGAGGTACATCACCCCGACGCGATTGGCCATGTGGCGCACCACCGCGAGATCGTGGCTGATGAAGAGGTAGGTGAGCCCCAGTTCATCCTGCAGATCCTTCATCAGGTTGAGGATCTGCGCCTGCACCGACACGTCGAGCGCCGAGGTGGGTTCGTCGCACACCAGAAATTCGGGCTTGTTCGCAAGCGCCCGCGCAATGCAGATGCGCTGTCGCTGGCCGCCGGAAAACTCGTGCGGAAACTTGCGCCCGTCGGCGGGTGAGAGGCCGACCTGGGTGAGCAACTCGGCGACGCGTTCGCGGATCCCCGCTTCGTCCTTGATCAGGCCGAACACGCGGATCGGCTCGGCAATGATCTTGTCCACCCGCCAGCGCGGGTTGAGGCTGGCGTAGGGGTCCTGGAAGATCATCTGGAAGCGCCGGCGCAGCTTCTGCAGTTCGGCGCCGCTGCGGATTTCGCCGACGTTGCGGCCGTCGAACACGATATGCCCTTCGCTAGGCTCGTACAGGCCGACCACCAGGCGCGCGACGGTGGATTTGCCGCAGCCCGATTCGCCCACCAGGGCGAAGGTCTCACCCCGGGTAATGGAGAAGGATACGCCGTCGACCGCCTTCAGCACGCGTCGCGGTTCGCGCTCGAGCAGGCGGTTGAGAAAGGGCTTGGAGACGTCGAACGCGCACTTGAGGTCATGCACCTCCAGCAGCGGGTGAGCGGCGGGAGCGCTTGGGGCGAGGGAGGAGGACATCGTGGATTCCGTGGGCTGGGTGGGCGCCGTAGCGGACGGACTGCGGGTGAATACGCCCGGGGCGGCTTTACCGCCCGGCAGGGTCGAGGCCGGGGTGAGGCTCATCGTGCCGCCTCCTCGGGCCGTGTCTCGGCTTGCCGGGCGTACAGCCAGCAGGCAGCGCGGGTCGGGCCGGCATCGAGCAGGTCGGGGCGCTCGCTGCGGCAGCGCTCGAACACGTCCTTGCAGCGGGGGTTGAAGGCACAGCCTTGCGGAATCGCGGTCAGCCGGGGCATGGCGCCGTCGATCTGGACCAGGCGCCTGACGTCGGCCCCCAGCACCGGGATCGAGCCCATCAGCCCGCGCGTGTAAGGATGGCTGGGATGTTGCACCACCTCGCGTACCGGGCCGATTTCGGCGAGCCGGCCGGCGTACATCACCGCCACGCGGTCGGCCGTTTCGGCGATCACGCCCATGTCGTGCGTCACCAGAATGACTGCGGTGTGGTGCGTCTGGCACAGCTTCTTGAGCAGCGCGATGATCTGTGCCTGCACCGAGACGTCGAGCGCGGTGGTGGGTTCGTCGGCGATGATCAGCTCCGGCTCGGCGCACAGCGCCAGGGCGATCACCACCCGTTGGCGCATGCCCCCGGAGAACTGGTGCGGGTAGTGGTCGATGCGTTGCTCGGGCGCGGGAATGCCGACCTCGTCGAGCAGCGCGATGGCGCGCCGCCGTGCCTCCTGCTCGCTGACGTCGAGGTGGGTGAGAATGGTCTCGGTGATCTGCCGCCCGATGGTCAGCAGCGGATTGAGGCTGGTCAGCGGGTCCTGGAAAATCATCGCGATGCGACGCCCACGGATTTTGCGCATCTTCTCGGGTGGCAGTGCCTGGATGGGCTCGCCGTGGAGCAGGATCTGCCCGGCGGCGACCCGTCCCGGTGGCTCCAGCAGGCCGATGATGGCGGCACCGGTAAGCGATTTGCCCGCCCCGGACTCGCCCACCATGCCCAGTACCTCGCCCTTGGCAACGTCGAAAGAAACGTCGTCGATCGCCACCAGGGTGCCGCGGCGGGTCGGGAACTCGATGCGCAGGTTGCGCACCGACAACAGCGGTGCGGCAGCGTCCGCAGCCGTCATTCGGGAGTGTGTGGAAACGGTCGTCGTCATCATCGCAGCCTCGGGTTCAGCGCGTCGCGCAGCCAGTCGCCGAGCAGGTTCACCGCCAGGGCGAGCAGCAACAGGGTGAGACCGGGGAACAGCACGATCCACCATTCGCCGGAGAACAGGAAGTCCTGACCGACACGGATCAGCGTGCCCAGGCTGGGCTGGGTGGGCGGGACGCCCACACCGAGGAAGGACAGCGTGGATTCCAGGATGATGGCCAGCGCCAGGCCGATGGTGGCGATCACCAGGACCGGACCCATGACGTTGGGCAGGATGTGGCGCAGCAGGATGAGCGGCGCGGGTACGCCGATCACGCGTGCGGCCTGCACATACTCCTTGTTCTTCTCCGCCAGCGTCGAGCTGCGCACGGTACGCGCGTACTGCACCCAGTCGGACAGGCCGATGGCCGCAATCAGCACGTAGATCGCCACCTTGTCCTGCACGCTGGGCGGCACGATGCCCTTGAACACGCCGAAGATCAGCAGGGCGATGAGAATCGCGGGGAAGGACAGCTGGACGTCGGCAATACGCATAATCAGGCTGTCCACCCAGCCGCCCAGGTAGCCCGACACCAGGCCCAGGGTAATGCCCAGTACCGCCGCGAAGCTGACCGCGGCAATGCCCACCAGTAACGAGACGCGCGAGCCGTAGAGGATGGCCGAGAAGATGTCCCGGCCCTGCGCGTCCGTGCCCAGCCAATAGACGTTACCGGTGAAGGCGTTGGCTTGCATCGGCGGGGTAAAGCCGTCCATCAGGTTGAGGGTGGACGGGTCGAAGGGGTTTTGCGGCGAAATCAGCGGCGCACAGAGTGCGGCCACGAAGATCACCAGCGTCACCACCGCCGACACCACCGTGATCGGCGAACGGATGAAGCTGTGGAACAAATCGCTGTCGGCGATGCGCGCCCACAGCGATGGCGCCTGCGGCGCCGGTCGGGGAGGGGATATCGAACTCATGGTCTATCCAGTTCCGGTTAGGGAAGCTCTGATCTATTCAGAGCCGGTAAAATATCGAGGTCATAATCTGCCCCGCCGCCATGAAACAGACGACCTTCGCCTCGCTGGCTTTCGACCGCAAGAAGAAACGCACGCGC
>JBKBMG010000050.1:0-36969 GCA_046295975.1 Rhodocyclaceae bacterium | reverse complement strand
CAGCCAGAACACCGCGTTGCTGTCCGGTTCCAGCCCGGTCCAGCGCGGCAGCACCTCGGTGAAGCCAACGAAGGTCAGTGCAGCGAAGAACACCATCGCCCCCTGGGCGAAGTTGAACACGCCCGAGGCCTTGAAGATCAGCACGAAGCCGAGGGCGACCAGGGCGTAGAGCACGCCCGACAGCAGGCCGCCGATCAGCACTTCGAAAAAGAACGTCATTGTTTGTCTCCTCTTGTTCTCAGTGGCGGCCGCTCAGTGCGAGGTGCCCAGGTACGCCTCGATCACCTTGGGATCGTTCTTCACCTCGTCGGGCGGACCGTCGCCGATCTTCTTGCCATAGTCGAGCACCACGACCCGGTCGGAGATGTCCATGACCACGCCCATGTCATGCTCGATAAGCACGATGGTGGTACCGAACTGATCGTTCACATCGAGGATGAAGCGGCACATGTCCTGCTTTTCCTCAACGTTCATGCCGGCCATCGGCTCGTCCAGCAGCAGCAGGCTGGGCTCGGCGGCCAGCGCACGGGCCAGCTCCACACGCTTTTGCAGGCCATAGGGCAGGCGCCCCACCGGCGTCTTGCGGATGCTCTGGATCTCCAGAAAGTCGATGACCTCCTCGACCTTCTTGCGGTGCTCGATTTCTTCCCGCTGGCCCTTGCCCCAGAACAGCGCGTGGTGCAGGAAGTTCGTCTTCATCATGAGGTTGCGGCCGGTCATGATGTTGTCGAGCACGGTCATGCCCTTGAACAGTGCGATGTTCTGGAAGGTGCGCGCAATGCCCTGGGAGGCCGCCATGTACGGCTCCATTTCCTTGCGCTCTTCGCCACGGAACACGATCCGGCCTTCCTGGGGGGTGTACACCCCGTTGATCACGTTGAGCATGGAGCTCTTGCCCGCACCGTTGGGGCCGATGATGGCGCGGATCTCGTGTTCGCGGACGTTGAAGCTGATGTCGGTGAGGGCCTTCACGCCACCGAAGCGCAGCGAGATGTTCTGCAGATCCAGGATCACCTCGCCGATGCCCCGGCCACCGGCGCTCGCGCCGACTTGCGCCATTTCATTCATCATCATTGCGGTCTCCTCAAGCGGCCTGCTTGCCGCTGCGCGCGGCGAACGTCTTGACGTTCTCGATGCGCAGGGTGGCGGCGATCTTGCCGATGCGGCCGTCTTCGTACTTCACTTCGGTCTCGATGTACTGGCTGTCCTTGCCGCCGTACAAGGCCTCGATCAGCACCGCGTAGCGATCCATGATGAATTTGCGCCGGACCTTGCGGGTGCGGGTCAATTCGCCATCGTCGGCATCGAGTTCCTTGTGCAGGATGAGGAAGCGCTTGATCTGCGACGAACTCATCATCGGATCGGATGCCAGCTCGGCATTCACCTTCTCCACGCCCTCGCGGATCAGGTCGTAGGTCGCCGCCTGCTGGGCCAGATCGGTGTAGCCGGCGTAGGCAAGCCCCCTGCGTTCGGCCCAGTTGCCCACCGCCTCGAGATCGATGTTGATGAAGGCGGTCACGCAGTCCCGCTCGTGACCGAAGGCCACCGCTTCCTTGATGTGCTGGAAGAACTTGAGCTTGTTCTCGATGTAGTTGGGCGCAAACATCGAGCCATCGTTGAGCTTGCCCACGTCCTTGGCACGGTCGATGATCTTGAGGTGGCCGTCCTCGTCGAAGAAGCCCGCATCGCCGGTCATGAAGTAGCCATCCGAATTGATGGACTCCGCCGTGGCGTCCGGACGCTTGTAGTAGGCCTTGAGCAGCATCGGCCCCTTGACCAGGATCTCGCCGTTGTCGGCGAGCTTCACCTCGACGTTGGGCGCCGGCTTGCCGACCGAATCGAGCTTGATCTGACCGTCCGGCTGCAGGCACACATAGGCGCAGGTTTCGGTCTGGCCGTATAGCTGCTTGAGGTTGATGCCGATCGAGCGGTAGAAGCGGAACAGGTCCGGACCGATTGCCGCGCCGGCGGTATAGGCCACGCGGATGCGGCTCATGCCCAGTACGTTCTTGAGCGGGCCATACACCAGCAGGCTGCCCAGCCAGTACTGCAGCCGGTCGCCGCCGGACACCGGCTTGCCGTCCAGGATCTCGGCGCCGCAGCGGCGCGCGACCTCCATGAAGTGGTGGAACAGCTTGCGCTTGATCCAGCCGGCGTCTTCCATGCGGATCATCACCTGGGTCAGCAGCCCCTCGAACACCCGCGGCGGCGCAAAATAGTATGTGGGGCCGATCTCGCGCAGATCGGTCATCACCGTCTCGCCCGACTCCGGGCAGTTGATGGTGAAGCCCGCGACCATCGCCTGGGCGAAAGAGAACAGATGGTCGCCCACCCACGCCATTGGCAGATAGGACAGGATGTCCTCTTGCTCGGACAGCTTGTCGAACTGCGCTCCGCCACGTGCCGCGGCGATGAAGGCGCCGTGGGTCTGGCACACCCCCTTGGGCTTGCCCGTGGTGCCGGAGGTATAGAGCATCACCGAAATATCGTCGCTCGCCCCCTTGGCGATCTCGCCATCGAGGAAATCGCTCTGATTGCGATCGTGGATGCGCCCCATCTCCTGCAGCTCATCCAGCCCCATCAGCAACGTCTGGGTATAGTGACGCATGCCGCGTGGATCGTCGTAGACGACGTGCTCGAGAAAAGGCACGTCGGGCAGGATCTCGAGCATCTTGTCGACCTGCTCCTGATCCTCGACCACGGCAAACTTGATTTCCGCATCCTGCAGCACGTAGGCCATTTCCTCGGCCACCGCGTCCTGATAGAGCATCACCGGAATACCGCCCAGGCACTGGCAGGCGGCAACCGACCAGTACAGGCGCGGACGGTTGTCACCAATCACCGCCAACCGGTCGCCCCGCTTGAAGCCCATCTCGGCCAGCCCGCAGGCAATGGCCCGCACGTTGCGCGCCACCTCTTCCCACGTGTACGTCTGCCAGATGCCGTATTCCTTCTCGCGCATCGCCGGACGGTTCGGACGCTGCCTGGCATGCTGCATCAGCAACCGCGGGAAGGTATCGAGTGCATCACCCCCGGCGGTTTGCCCGTTCTGATCGGACATACCCCAATCCTCCTTTGTCGAATTCATGCTGTCTCCGGTGCCCGCCCCAGTCTTCACGCCGGGTGCAGAGCAGGCGCTCGGTAGCGCCTCTTGGAATTGGTCGAGGAGGAGTGTCGCAGTGCAGTTTTGCGCAACTGTTTGCGGAATGTACTCAATTATTGCAACCTGAATTCACGATTGCCCCGTAGGGCTCCGCTTATAATCAGGCTGTCTTGTACTCCGTCCCGGCCGCCCTTCCGCACCGGGCAGTCCATCGCCCGTGATCCGATTCGTCGCCCTGTTCATGATCCTGCTCGTGGTGCTGTTCGTCGCCGAGCTCACCCCGCCCGTGCAACAGGCACTGGTCGTGCCCTGGACTGCGCTGCTGGCCGACATCAGTGCCGCCATCATCCGCGCCTACCAACCGGACGTGATCAGCTACGGCAAGGTCATCCAGGACGCGCTCACCGGCAACGGCGTTTCGATCGAGGCGGGCTGCAACGGCGTCGAGGCCTGCGTCATCCTCATCGCCGGCGTCCTGGCCTACCCCGCCGCTTGGCGGCTGCGGCTGGCGGGCATCGCCCTTGGCATCATCGCGATTCAGGCAGTCAATGTTCTGCGGGTCATCACGCTGTTCCACCTGTCGGGCTGGGACCGCGCATTCATGCAGTTCGCCCACCTCTACCTGTGGCCCGCGCTGATCATGCTCGACGTGCTCGTGGTCTGGCTGCTGTGGGTGCGGCACGTGGCACGACGCGAGGCACAGCGTGAAGCGCTCGCTTAGCGTCGTCGGCGGCCTGTTCGCCGGTACCCTGTTGTGGCTGATACCGGCCCTGGCACTGTGGTATTGGGGACGGGAATGGGTGGTTCAGCCCCCCGCGTGGGCTGCCGAACAGGTATTTCTGCGGGTTTTCCCGGCATGGGTGCTGGGCTCGAAGATGGAAGGTGGCGATACCCTGGTGCTGCTCACCGCACTCACGGTCAACCACCCCAGCGGCCAGTTGGCCGAACTGGGGGTGCCGGTGCAGGTGCTCAAGTATTGCTACGGCCTGCCGCTGTACGCGGCGCTGCTGCTCGCCTCCCGCGCGCACGGCCTGTGGTGGAAGCTGCCCGTGGGCGCATTCGTGATCGCGCTGTTCCAGGCCTGGGGCGTGGTCTTCGACCTGCTCGTCGCGATCGCTGTGCACCTTGGCCCGGTCACCGAGGCCCAGACCGGTTTCGGCTTCTGGCACGTCAACGGCTTCGCCGTCGCGCGCCAGATCGGCTACCTGTTGTTCCCGTCGCTGGTACCGGTCATGCTGTGGCTGGCGCTCGAACGCCGCTTTCTTGCGACCGTGCTGATGGAAGGCACGCTGGTGGGGGCAACGGCAAAGCGTTGACCGGACTTCGCAGGTAGCTTTTCGTCGCCATCCCGATGGAAGCGTCCTGCCCTACTCCCGACTTCAGTCAACATACCTGAGCTGACGACTTCGGACACGGTGCTCCGCGGAGAACTCGACCACACAAACGTATCTCGAACCCACCAGATCCGCCTTTTCGACGGTCATCACCAACCAGCCACTGTCGCCACGCTCACATGCCTTCTCCGTGGCCCAGATGACACAGCGGCCGACTCGCTGAACCTCGCGCGCATATGCAGACAACTCGGACATGTATGCATCAATGTCCATGCCCATCTCAGCCTGATCACAAGCAAACTGCGCACTCTGCTCGGCTGACCGAAGTTGGATCCAAGCAAACAGCATGTAGGACGCAGCGGCAAGAACGAGCAGCACCAGAAGTGCCGCCACGTTCCGTGCCGCCCTTCGCATGACGTCAATGCGCGCGCTCACTCGGCAGACAATAGTGAAACTGCTCGCGCCCGCCGCCAGGAACGTCGCGCCTCAATCCGCCTCCGGCGCCGTCCAGGTGAGCGCGTGGGCCGGCGCGGAGAACGATGGAGGGGCACTGGCGCGCGCGCTGAAGCCCTGACCGGAGAACTCGAACGCAGCGCCGATGCGGCCGGCGAACGGGCGCGGATCGATGCCGCCGATCATCCAGTCGTCCTTGAAGCACATCGCCGGCTGTTGCAGCACGCCGTCGCCGAAGCCCGTTGACCGGCCCAGTGTCGCCCCGGCGCGCAAGCCCTCGCCGGGATCGAGCTGGGACAGGTCGAATTCGCGAGGGTCGACCGTGTCGTGCCCCTTGACCAGGTTCGGCGCCCCTTTCTTGCCGTTGGGCAGGATCTCGAAGTGCAGGTGCGGGCCCGAACTGGTTCCGCTGTTGCCGACGAACCCCACCGTCTCGCCGCCATCGACGATGTCGCCGACATTCAACGGCGACGGGCCGTTCATGTGTGCGTACAGGGTGTGGATGATCTCGCCGGCCAGGGTCTTGTGCTCCACGACCACGGTATGACCGTAGCCGGACAGCGTGCCCTTGGTCACCACCTCGCCATGCCCCGCGGAGGGGATCGCGGTGCCGCTGGGCGCGGCCCAGTCCTCGCCGCGATGCGGTCGGACTTCCTGCGTAACGGGGTGGACACGGCTGGGATTCCAGCGGCTGGTGAGTCTGAAGGCACTGCCGGGTTGGTAAGTTTGCATACTAGGGCTCCTGATGAGGCTCGCAGTACAGCACCGAAACCTGGGGCCGATCGGGATCGGGCACCAGTTTCGGCAATTCGGGGGCATCCGTCTCCGGACCGGACAGCTCGGGCCAGTTCAGGCGCGCCCGCACGGTCTCCGGATCAAGGTCGATGAACAAGGCGTGAATGCTGAAGCCGGTATGGGGAATGGCAATCCGGCTGACCGGCAGACCACGGTAACGATCGCTGACGCAGAAGTACGCGAGGTCGGCCACCTTGCACGGCTGAAGCCCACGTTGGACGAAATAGTCGCCAACCAGGCTGCCGTCCAGGGGATTCAGGTACATCTCCGGCAATTGGCATTGCGCCATGCCGGCGAACTGTTGGTCGAGGCTGGTCTTGCCCGTGCTCGTGGCGCAGCCAGCCAGCAGCGCGGCCAGCGCCAATGACAACCAGGACGCAGAATGGCGCCCAAAGATACAGCGAGAAAGTGACGGGAACATGTGCGCCTCAGCCCACAGCGATGATGTGTGTTCAAGCCGAGATGTTAGCACATTATCCTTGCCAAACCCTCAAGGCATATCCTGACTCACTGTTTCTTGTGGCGGCCGCAGCCACGCTGGGTTCGCCCATCCCCTCACCGGCCGCGGGCAAGCTGTCGTGAAAGGGGAAGCACCGCTGCGGTCGCCCGGATTCCACGTCGCTGCGCCACCCTGGGCGAGACCGCCAGGCGTTCGGCGCGCTCCGGCAGCCGAATGAAGTTGTGCCCGATCAACAACCTTGTCATAATTCGAAATTCCTAAACGTTATGACGTACGATACATGACTGCTTTGCCATCGGCGCCAACATCCTCGCGGCCCGACCAGATCCGGCTCACCGGCTCGCCCCTGCGGCGCGGCGTCAGCGCGCTGCTCGTGGCGACCGCACTTGCGGCATCGACGCAGTTCGCCGGCGCCGAGGTGGCGGGGGCACACAAGCCCAGCGCCGCCTCCACTTCGCTTGCTGCAGCGGTGTTTGCCCAGGTCAGCCCCGCCGTCATCGTCCTCACCACCACGCTGGCGGACTCCGACCAGCGCGCCTCCCATGGCTCGGGATTCGTCATCAACGAACACGGCTGGGCCATCACCAATTTCCACGTCATTGCCGATGCGTTGTTCGAGGCCGATCGCTATCGCCTCAGTCACCGCCAGGCCGACGGCTCGCTGCAACACGTCCGGGTGCTTGCAATCGACGTCATCAACGACCTTGCCGTCGTCGCGGTCGCTCCGCCCGGAGACGGCCCGGCCCCCACCTGGCTCCCCCTCCCGCTTTCCGACAACGGCCCGACGCCCGCCCTGGGCGAATCCGTGTTCGCCCTCGGCAATCCGCTCGACCTCGGTCTCACGGTCACACAGGGAACGTACAGCGGCACGATCGCCGGATCCTTCGACAGCCGGATTCACCTGACGGGGGCGCTCAACCCGGGCATGAGCGGCGGCCCGGCGGTGGACGCCGGCGGACGGCTGGTCGGGGTAAACGTCGCCCGCTCGCTTAACGGCGAACTGGTCAGCTTTCTGGTACCGGCTCATCTCGCCCGAGCGCTCGTCGTCAAGGCCGAACAGCACGCCGACGTCGGCCGCTCGGAGCTCGGCCAATCAACCTTGCGCGACGAGATCGGCGAACAATTGCGCGCACGTCAGGCACAGATTACCGACCTTGCACTGGCGGAGAACTGGCGGCGCGAACCCTTCGGCCCATACGAAGTTCCGGTATTGCTTGGCGATTATGCGGACTGTGGTTCATACAGCAACGACTCGCCCCAGAAACCGCCGGCGGCCCGGTTCCGCTCGCTTTCATGCAACTTCAAGACCTACGCCTTCCCCCAGCCGGACAACCGCAGCGCCACCCTCAGCTACAACCACGTCCTTGTCACGCCGAGAACCCCCGGCGAGTTGAATCCGTTTCAGATCGCCGCCGCCGCGACCAGCCCATTCTCGCGCAACCGTCGCGGTCACAACACGATGATGGCGAGGCAGCACTGCGAGGACCGCTTGACCTATGCCGGCGCCGATGCTTCGCTACCCGTGCAGGTGTCATGGTGTGCCCAGGCCTACCGCGAATTCGAAGGGGTGTACGACATCCGCTTGTCCATCGCGACCCAGGATCTCGACGACACCGTCCTGATATCCCGGCTCGACCTGGAAGGCTTCACCTTCGAAAGCGCCCTGGAACTGACGCGCAAGTACCTGCAACAACTCCAACGCACCCCGAACCACGCCTCCCCATCATGACCACGTTTGTCCACGCAGCGGATACCTGCAACCCAACCGAGTGCCCATCGAATGGCCCAACGAATGGATCCGCGATTGACCCGGCAATGAAACACACGGCACCGTTCGTGTTGAGCCCGTCCAGGCGCGCTTTCGGCGATGCCCGCGACCGGGCTTCGACAGCCCCCTACGTGACAACGCTTGATTGCCAGTTCAACAGGCCGTCCGCCCGCCAAGGAGGTGTCGCGCCATGACTATCTGGGTCGAACAATTGAGTCCCCGCCAGCGCGTGCTCAACCGCAGTCGTTTCGATGCCCAGGCCATCCGCATCGGCCGTGCCTACGCCGGCGACATGGTGATCGACGAACCCGAAGCCGGCGCCGCACATCTGCTGGTGCGCCGCGAAGCAGACGGTTCGCTGTTCGCGCTGGCCGACGACGGCCTGCACTTCCACATCGTCGGCGACCGCCGCAAGCGCATCGAGCAGGCCGCGCTGACGCCCGACACCGTGATCCGCATCGGTAAGTCGCTGCTGCGCTTTCGCACCATCCACGACATTGCCACACCGCAGGCCAGCGCCCTCCCCAATGCAAGCCTCGGCGCTCGCATCGCTTCCGCGCTTGGCGCGGTGCTGCCGCTGGTACTGGCACTGGTGCTGACCGCGCTCGATCAATGGCGGGCCACCCATGATGGGACGCCCTTCGCACACACCTTGGTCGGTACCGTGCCGGCGCTGTTGTTGGTATTGCCGTGGATCGCCGGTTGGGCACTGACCAGCCGGGTGATTTCCCATCAGGGCCACACGCTGCGACACATCCGCATCACCGGCCTGGGCATGCTCGGACTGCTGGCGATCAACTCCGGCATCCCCCTGCTTGCCTTCGCGTTCGGCTGGAGCCCGGGCGAACACACCGAGGGCGTACTCAATATCGTCCTGGCGTCGCTCGTGTTCGGCGCCCACATCCTCGCCACGGGCGAAGACCGGCGCATGTTGCGCAGCGCGGCTGTGGGTGGCCTGCTAGCAATAGGCATAGGCGGTGCGTTCCTGTTCAACTCGTCGCTTTCATCCGAGCGCCTTGCTATCCCCCACAGCGTTCCTCTGGCGCCGCCGTTCCTGCGCATCGGTGCCCCGGAAAGCGTGGATGCCGCAACAAGCGCCTTCGCCGCGCTCGAAGCAAAGGCCGCAGCCAGCCGCCTCGACCCCCTGCCCAACCGCGGGAACTGAAGCCCGGACGATAGGGGCGACGTAAGGTCGTCCCGCAACTGTCGAACACGCCCGGTTTCTCGGCTTACCAAGCCGTGGGCTTGAGCAATCTGATCGTCCCGCGCGCCTTGGCACCCACACACTCCCACGCCTGCAAACCCTGCCTGTTTCGCAGACGCTTGTCCGCACCGTGGCGCAACAGGAATTCAAGTGAGGGATGATCTCGGCCGTAGCTGCGCGCCATCACATGCAGTGGGGTATCTCCGTGCTCATCGGCGAGATTGACATCCAGCCCACGCTGAACCAGGCGCTCCGCAGTCTCCAGATATCGGCCATACAAGCGCTGCGAGTAGCACAGCAGGTGATGCAGCAGCGTCTTTCCCGCGGGATCCTGGGCGTTCACGTCGGCACCCAACGAAAGCAGCAGGTCCACGCAGCTCGCGTCAAAACAGTAGAACCATGCCGAGCAGCCACGCGTGTCGGTGTGCTCCGGATCGGCCCCCACCGCCAGAAAGACGGGAACCGCCAGCGTCGCGTCGTCGCTGCGCAGTGCGAGTTGTATGGGTGTTCGCCCCGGTTCGTCATCATCGGGGGTAGACAGGACGTTCGGGTCAAGGCCCGCCTCTACAAGCAACTCGATCACCTCAGGATGTCTTGCCCAATGCAGGGCAGTGCAACCCTGGCGGTCCCGTTTGTGAGGGTCCGCCCCCGCTGCCAACAAGCGTCGTGCTGTCCACGGCCCAACGCGCATCAACGGCGTGGTGCGCGCGCCAATCGACTCCAGGTCGTAGACAGCATCAGGGTCGGCACCGCCATCCAGTAGCAAGGCCATGAGGGCGCGGTAGTCTTCCGAGGTACGCTCAGAGTTGATCAGCTCATGAATAGGGCAAAAGCGCTGATGCCGCCAGCGATCCACCCTAGCACCGTGCTCAATCAGCCACTGCAGCACTGCCGGGCTGGCGTAGCGGACCGCTACCTGAGTGCTTAGCAGGGGCGTAGACAGACTCGCTCCCTGCGCATGCAGCCATTGCAACATCGGCATGTTGTCGTTCCGTACGGCATGAACGACTGCTGTCTCGAACTTGTGCCGCCAATCATCAACACTGCAGTCGACACGAGCGCCCAGTTCAAGTGCTTGCTCCATCGCCGCCATGTCCTGGTTGCGGGCAGCCTCGAGCCAGGCGAAGTCCGCCGCACTGCGCGCCAATATCGGGCGCGGCGCCTCATCCGGCTCACGCAAGTCGGGATCGCGCACCAGCCAGTCGCGCCATTCGCGTGCGACCGCGCAATCCGCACTGAGGAAGCCGGTTTCGGGGTCATGCAGATGCCACCAACTCGCCTGCTCCGATCCAGCACAACCCAGCTCGCACCACACCTCATAGAAGGCAAACAAATTCGGGGCGAGTATCGCACCATGCTTGCCGTCCGCTTCGTGGCTGAAATAGCGCACCGGCTGTGCCACTGGATCCGGGTTGGAAGTATCGATCGTGAGCAGGTCGCCGTTCTTCAATTGAGAGAACGCAAAATGCTGCTCCCATGAAACTTCCGGCTCGGACTCCGCCATCCCGATGTCGAACTCGCGCGCGCGTTCGCGATGGTACTCACACCAGCTGCCTATTCCGCCCAACGCGTAGCAATCGATGGCTTCCAGACTCCAAAGCGCCCCCCGGATGCCGCCTCCGTATAGCTCCGCAATGATCCCAGCGGGTTCGTCGTCGGCCGCACAAAACCAGCCGAAATGCACCTCGGCCGCTACCTCTCCCAGCAATTGGCGTAACTGCACCGGAATCCGTACCCCATGCGCTTGTTCGACGGCTACGAGTTCCGCCTCGGTCGCGGGCGGCGCCGCCCGAAGCGCCGTCACCTTCCAGCCACGGCGCGTGGCCACCTCCTGCATCGCCTGGCAGCGCGCAAACCAGCGCATCCAAGGGCTGTCCGAGGTCTCGCTGAACTGGCTGCTTAGCTGTTCAGTCCAGGCAAGCGAGGCAGCCCACTTCGCATCCAGCTCGCGGATACCTGCCACCAACCGGTTGCAATGTTGCGTGCCCAGCGCGTAGCGCTTTGCCTCCGTGGGCATCACGTACGACGTCTCGTGCTGGAAGTCGCGCCGCCAAGCAATATCGACAGTCGGCTCGGGGCCGTCGCGGTTGAGCAGGAAATACCAGATGCTGGCGTCACGAGCCGGCTTTTCCACCCATGCCAGCCCATCGGGGTACTCAGCATGCCCTCTGCGCATGAGCAACGTGCCCACAGGCGAGTCATACACATAGAGCCAACCATCCGGATCAATGCGATCGTCGAAGGCTTCATGAAAGCGGCTTTCGACCCACGGACCGGAAAGCACTTCCAGCAAGTCGGTCGCGGATGGCGGTTCGGGACGGCGTCGGAAGAAGATCATGAGGTCGGTTGCGCACAGCGCTCGGTTCAATGACGAAAGAAAATACCACAAACCCCAACGTCATCGAAAAATTGCGTAGCGATACCTCGGAACAAGTCTCCCAGCCGGTCGAACGATTGCTGACTTGCGAAGCGTTGCATCCGTTGCGGCGTACTCACCTCAATACAGAGGCCAGCCGCCTCGAACCTGTCGAAGAGCAGCTCTCTTCGATCGGGTTTCGACGAGCCCGAGTCGAATCGGATTGCCGGCTCGCCCCCCCCGTTTCGGTTACATGCTCCGCCGATACTGCCCACCCACCTTGTACAGCGCCTCGGTGATCTGCCCCAGGGAGCAGTAGCGCACCGCGTCCACCAACACGTCGAACACGTTGGCGTTGTCGATCACCGCCTGTTGCAGCTTGGCCTGCCACTTGGGCGCCTCGGCCTTGTTGCGGGCGTGGAAGTCCTGCAGGCGCTTGAGCTGCGACTGCTTCTCCTCCTCGGTGGAGCGGGCAAGCTCGATCTCCTGCTCGACGTGGCCCTTGGGGTTGAGGAAGGTGTTCACGCCGATGATCGGGTAGGAGCCGTCGTGCTTGCGGTGCTCGTAGTACAGCGACTCCTCCTGGATCTTGCCGCGCTGGTAGCCGGTTTCCATCGCGCCAAGCACGCCGCCTCGGCTGGCGATGGCTTCGAACTCCTTGAGCACCGCCTCTTCGACGAGGTCGGTGAGTTCCTCGATGATGAACGCACCCTGGTTGGGGTTCTCGTTCTTGGCCAGGCCCCACTCGCGGTTGATGATGAGCTGGATCGCCATTGCACGGCGTACCGATTCTTCGGTCGGGGTGGTGATCGCCTCGTCGTAGGCGTTGGTGTGCAGGCTGTTGCAGTTGTCGTAAATCGCGATGAGTGCCTGCAGCGTGGTGCGGATGTCGTTGAAGTCCATCTCCTGGGCGTGCAGCGAGCGGCCCGAGGTCTGCACGTGGTACTTGAGCTTCTGGCTGCGCTCGTTCGCACCATACTTGTTCTTCATCGCCACCGCCCAGATGCGGCGGGCAACACGGCCGATCACCGAGTACTCCGGGTCCATGCCGTTGCTGAAGAAGAAACTGAGGTTAGGCGCGAAGTCGTCGATGTGCATGCCGCGTGCGAGATACGACTCGACGTAGGTGAAACCGTTGGACAGCGTGAAGGCGAGCTGGCTGATCGGGTTCGCGCCGGCTTCGGCGATGTGATAACCGGAGATCGACACCGAATAGAAGTTCTGCACCTTGTGGTGGACGAAGTACTCCTGGATGTCGCCCATCATCTTGAGCGCGAATTCGGTGGAGAAGATGCAGGTGTTCTGGCCCTGGTCTTCCTTGAGGATGTCGGCCTGCACCGTGCCGCGCACTGTGGACAGCGTCCAGGCCTTGATCTTGGCGTGTTCGTCATCGGTCGGGTCGCGGCCGTTGTCGGCTTTGAACTTGGCGACCTGCTGGTCGAGCGCGGTGTTGAAGAAGAAGGCGAGGATGATCGGCGCCGGGCCGTTGATGGTCATCGACACCGAGGTGGTCGGCGCGCACAGGTCGAAGCCGTCGTAAAGCACCTTCATGTCGTCCAGCGTGGCGATGCTGACGCCGGAGTTGCCGATCTTGCCGTAGATGTCCGGGCGCAGGTCGGGGTCACAACCGTACAGCGTGACCGAGTCGAAGGCGGTGCTGAGGCGGTGCGCCGGCATGCCCTCGGATACCTTCTTGAAGCGGCGATTGGTGCGGAAGGCGTCGCCCTCGCCGGCGAACATGCGAGTCGGGTCTTCGCCCTCGCGCTTGAACGCGAACACCCCGGCGGTGTAGGGGAAGGAGCCGGGCACGTTCTCCTTCATCAAGAACTTGAGCGTCTCGCCCTCGTCCTCGAAGCTCGGCAGCGCCACCTTGCGGATCTTGCTGCCCGACAAGGAAGTGTAGGTGAGCTGGGTGCGGATCTCCTTGTCGCGGATCTTCACCACGTATTCGTCGGCGGCGTAAAGCGCCTTCTCGGTCGGCCACTGCTCGAGCAGTTTCTTCGCAGCGGGAGTGAGTTCGCCGTCCTTCCAGTTGATCAGTTCGTCGAACGACCCAGCCTCCTTGCCGCACTGCTCGAACAAGCCCTTGGCGATCTTCAGCGACTGGCGCTCGCGCGCGACCCGGGCCTGTTGCTCCACATGCTTGTGATAGTCGCGCACGGTGTCGGCGATCTCGGCCAGGTAGCGGGTGCGCTCCGGCGGCACGATGGCGCGGCCAATCGACGAGGAGCGAGTAGTGACCCTGGGCAGCTTGCCCGACTTGAGCTTGAGGCCCTTGTCGATCAGCGCGGGCAGCATGGTCTGGTACAGCGCCGTCACGCCGTCGTCGTTGAAGCGCGCGGCCATGGTGCCGAACACCGGCATCTCGTCCGGGGAGGTGCCGAACAGCTCGCGGTTGCGCTGGTACTGCTTGCGCACGTCGCGCAGCGCATCGTCCGCGCCCTTGCGGTCGAACTTGTTGATCGCGACGAAATCGGCGAAGTCGAGCATGTCGATCTTCTCGAGCTGGCTGGCGGCGCCGAACTCGGGCGTCATCACGTACAGCGACAGGTCGACAAAGGGCACGATGGCGGCATTGCCCTGACCGATGCCAGAGGTCTCGACGATGACCAGGTCGAAGCCGGCGAGCTTGGTCGCGGCGATGACTTCGGGCAGTGCGGCGGAGACTTCGGAGCCGGTGTCGCGGGTGGCAAGCGAGCGCATGTAGATGTTGTCGTGCTCGATCGCGTTCATGCGGATGCGGTCGCCCAGCAGCGCGCCGCCGGTGCGCTTGCGCGAGGGGTCGATGGAGATGATCGCGAGCTTGAGTTTGTCCTGCTGGTCGAGGCGGAAGCGGCGCACCAGCTCGTCGGTGAGCGAGCTCTTGCCGGCGCCGCCGGTGCCGGTGATACCCAGGGTCGGGGTGCCGAGCTTGGCCGCGGCTTCCTTGAGCGCGGCCTTGACGTCGTCGCCGTAACCGCCGTTTTCGAGCGCGGTGATCGCCTTGGCCAGCACCCGGCGGTCGCCCGCCTTGAGCGCCTTGATGAGATCGGCCGCCTTGGCCGGCGCTTCATGGGTGAGGTCGACGTCGCAGCGCTCGACCACGCTGTTGATCATGCCTTGCAGGCCGAGCTTGGCGCCGTCGTCCGGCGAGAAGATCTGGGTCACGCCATAGGCATGCAAGTCCTTGATCTCGGCCGGCACGATGACCCCGCCGCCACCGCCGAACACCTTGATCTTCTCGCCGCCGTTGGCCTTGAGCAAATCCATCATGTACTTGAAGAACTCGACATGGCCGCCCTGGTAGCTGGTGATCGCGATGCCCTGCACGTCTTCCTGCAGCGCAGCATTGACGATCTCGCCCACCGAGCGGTTGTGACCGAGGTGGATGACTTCGGCACCGGTGGACTGCAGGATCCGCCGCATGATGTTGATCGAGGCGTCGTGACCGTCGAACAAGGCTGCGGCCGTCACGAAGCGGACCTTGTTCCTGGGCTTGTAGGGTACGAGCTTGTGGGCAACGCTCAGATCGGTCATGAGGAGTCTCCGGGTGTCATTTTCACTGATGGCGCTGCGCCAACGGGCTCAGCGCATTTCATCGATCAACTCATGGTAGTGGGCGCCCGGACGTTTCGCCATTGCCGTTGGTGACTCCTGTCGTGCAAAATCCGCCAAGTCGTGTTCGCGTCGCATGCTGCGTCGCGCCTACCCGGAGCGCCCTCGCACCATGAGCCCCACGCCCGCCTCAAGCCGCCAGCCCGGGCGCCGCCGTGCCACGGTGGCCATGGGTTTCGTCACTGGCATGCTCCACGGGTTCGCCCGGCAAGGGCGGGACGCGCGCGTCCTGCTGAGCGCAGCCGGGATTGACCTTGCAGATACCGCCAGCCGCATCCCAGTGGAACGCTACGCCCACCTGTACAACCTGGTCGTGGCCGATCTGCAGGACGAGGGCTTCGGCTTGTTGCCAAGGCCGCTCCCACCCGGCACCTTCGAATTCCTCTGCCGCGGCATGCTGGGCGCGCCCACGCTGGCCGACGCCCTGGACCGCGCCGTGCGCTTTCTGCGCATTGCCTTGCCCGACCTCAGGGTGGAGTTCGGACGGGACGAAAACCGGGCGGAACTGCGCATCATCGAAATGGCGCCGCTGGCGGCGGTGCGCGCCGACCCGGGCCGCGTCTTCGCGCTGGAGTGGCTGCTGCGCCTGCTGCACGGCGTCGCGTCGTGGTTCGTCGGCCGTGGGCTGGCACTGGACGAGGTGGACTTTCCCTACCCACGTCCGCCGCACGCCGACGACTACGCGCTGGTCTATACCGAACATTCGCGCTTCGAGGTCGACCACGACGAACACCTTGGCGCCCCGGACACCCCGGACTGCCTGCGGGCACGTTTCCAGGCCAACCTGCTCGACCTGCCCTTGCGCCGCGACGAGGCCGCACTGGCCGCCTTTCTGCAGGGGGCGCCCGGCAAGATCGCGATGCTGTACCGCCGCGACCGCGAGATGGTGTTGCGGGTGCGCGACCTGCTGCGCGACGCCTTGCCAGCCAGCCCGACGCTAGACGAAATCGCCGCCCGTCTGCACGTATCGCCGCGCACGCTGGCGCGCCGGCTCGACGAGGAAGGGTCAGGCTTTCGCGCCATCAAGGACGCCCTGCGCCGGGACATGGCCTATGCGCGCCTGACCAAGACGCGCCAGTCGATTGGCGAACTGGCCAACGATCTGGGCTACGCCGACCCCTCGGCCTTTTACCGTGCCTTCGTCAGCTGGGCAGGCGTGTCGCCGGAGCGCTTCCGCGGGCGCCTGGCGCCGGGTCAGGTGGCGCGGCGCGGTTAACGCTCACGTCAACATTGGGCACACTTGAGGCACACTATCGGCCGGCGACCCTGCACCGCCCCCCGTAGCCCAAGACAACACCGCCAGACAGAGCGGTGCCGATACATTCCCGGAGACACCCCGAGCATGGCGCACCCCGCCGACCACCCCTCGCCCACACCCGAGCAGCGCCGCCGCTACGACTTGTTGCTGGCGGGGCTGGATCTGCTCGACCAGGCCATCGCGGTGTTCGACGCCACCCCCAAGCTGGTGACCTGGAACAAGGCGATGCTGCGCCTGCTCGACTTCCCCGAATCCATGGTGCGCGTGGGCACGCCGTTCGAAGACTTCGTGCGCTTCAACGCGGAACGTGGCGAATACGGCGATGGCGAGCTGGAACGCCAGGTCGCCGAGCGCATGGCCGCGGCACGGGCCTTTCAGCCTCATTACGCCGAGCGCACCCGCCCCAACGGGCGCATTCTGGCCATCCGTGGCGTCCCCATTCCCAACCTCGGGTTTGTATCCCTGTGGACCGACATCACCGACCAGCGTCACTACGAAGAGGTGATCCAGCAGCAGAACTCCATGCTGGAAGCCCGGGTCAGCGCGCGCACCCGCGAACTTGAGAACGCCAACGCACGCCTGGCCCACGCCAATGCCGAAATCGACCAGATCGCGGGCGCCTTGCGACGCTCCGAGGAACGCCTGCGGCTGATCATCGACTCCATTCCGGCCCTGATCGCCTACGTCGATCGCAACGAGGTCTACGAGTTCGCCAACCGGGGGTACGCCGAGTGGTTTGGCGTGGAACGTGACGCGATCGTCGGACGCTCCATCGCAGAGATCTTCGGCGCGGAGACCTACGCCCAGATCGCGCCGCACCTGCAGATCGCCAAGCGCGGCGAACGCGTCAGCTACGAGTACGCACGCCGCCCCTCTGTCGACCGAACCCTGCATGCGCGCAGCGTAGTCGTGCCCGAAACCGGCCCGGACGGCGAAGTGGTCGGCTTCTTCGTGCTGTCCATCGACATCACCGAGCAAAAGGCCAACCAGGCCGCGCTGGTCCAGGCGCAGAAGATGGAAGCGGTCGGCCAGCTCACCGGCGGCCTCGCTCACGACTTCAACAACCTGTTGTCCATCATCATCGGCAACCTGTCTGCGCTCAAGGAACGCGGTCCGGACGCTCCGGCCACGGACGTCTCCCAGTTCGTCGATCCCGCGCTGCACGCCGCACAACGTGGCGCCGAGTTGATCAAGCGGTTGCTGACCTTTTCTCGCCGCCAGATACTCGAGCCGCGCGACGTCGAGATCGGCACCCTGGTGGCCAACATGACCCACCTCCTGCAGCGCTCGCTGACCGAGAACGTGCGCATCCACACGCAACTGCCCAGCCAGCCCATCCACGCACGCGTGGACCCACACCAACTCGAGAACGCGGTACTCAACCTCGCCCTCAACGCGCGCGACGCCATGCCCGAAGGCGGCGACTTGACGGTGCGCGTGTCCGAGCGCCATATCCCTGACAGCCTGTCGATGATCACCGAACTGCCGGTGGGCGACTACGTGCAGATCGACATCACCGACACCGGCTCGGGTATCGAACCGGACGCCCTCGCCAAGGTGTTCGAACCCTTTTTCACCACCAAGCCCTTCGGCCGCGGCAGCGGTCTTGGCCTGTCGATGGTATATGGCTTCGTGCGCCAGTCCGGCGGCAACATCCGGGTGCGCAGCAGCATCGGCCGGGGGACCACCGTCACCTTCGTGCTGCCGCGCGTGCCCCCGCCGGCGGAGGCAGTGCCCGCTTCGGGGGGAGCCACACAGACTCGCGGTGCCCCAACCGGTCCCGTCCTGCTGGTCGAGGACGAACCCGATGTGCGTCGCGTCATACGCCTGCAGCTCACCGATCTTGGCTACACCGTCATCGAGGCCTCGAACGGCCCCGAGGCGGCAAACCTCATCGACAACGTGGATGAAATCGCGCTGCTGGTCACCGACACCGTCATGCCCGGGGGCATGGGCGGGCGGGAGCTGGCAGCCTTCGCCCGCGCGCGCCGCCCCAGCCTGCCCGTGCTGCTGATCACCGGTTACGCCAGTGACGGGGCACGCATGGGCATCAACGATGTCGACGTTCCGGTACTGCGCAAGCCCTTCGATCGGGCGGCGCTGGAAGTCGCACTGATCGCCCTCGACCCCCACCAGGAGCCGACCGTCCCATGAGCCCCAACACGAGCGACATGGCCAACCCGAGCGTTCTCGTCCTTGAGGACGAAGCCGATATCGCCCGTCTGATCTGCGCCAGCCTGGCCGACTACGGCTTTCGCTGCGAGCACCTCGCCACCGGCCGACAGTTTCTCGAACGGGCGCGGCGGGCGCCGCCCGATCTGTGCATCGTCGATCTCGGCCTGCCCGACATGGACGGCATGCAGGTGGTCCGCGAACTCCAGGAAGGCAGCCCGTGCGCGGTGCTCATCCTCACCGGACGCAACGACGTCACCGACCGGGTGCTGGGGCTCGAACTCGGCGCCGACGACTACATCGTCAAGCCTTTCGAGCCGCGCGAACTGGTCGCCCGGGTCCGCTCCATCCTGCGCCGCTACCAGCGTTCGGCACCGGTCGACAGCGGCGACGCCGAACGCAACATTGCCCGTTTCGCCGAATGGATCTTCGACCGCGCACAACACAGCCTGCACGCCCCTGACGGACGGGTGGTCCGCCTGTCCTCGGCCGAGGCCGGCCTGCTGACCACGCTGCTGCAACGCCCCAACCGCATCCTCAGCCGCGAGCAGTTGCTGGGCGAACGCGACATCGACCCTTTCGACCGCAGCATAGACGTGCGCATTTCCCGGCTGCGGCGTAAGCTGGAAGATGATCCCCACGACCCCAAGCTGATCAAGACGGTGTATGGCGCCGGCTACCTGTTCTCCGCACGTGTCAATTGGAGCTGATCCGCAGCAGCCTGGCCGCCTGCGGCTGCTGGCCTGGTGGCTGGCCAGGGTGCTGCTGGTGCTGTCGGCACTCGCGGCGCACGGCGGTGCCCTGGCGGAAGAACGCATTCGCGTCACGGTGGGCGGCTACCCCTTCCCACCCTATGTCGAGGTCGGCGACGACGGCATGCCCAGTGGCCTCGCCCTGGAGCTGATCGAGGCCCTCAACCGGGCCCAAAGCCTGTACCGGTTTGAGTTCTACCTCACCGCGCCGCGCCGCCGCTTCCTCGATTTTCTGGACGGCCGCTTCGACCTCATCTTCTTCGAAAGTCTGGAGTGGGGCTGGAGCGAGCACATGCTGGCGATCGATCACACGCCGGTGCTGTGGACCGACACCGAGGTGTTCATCGCCCGCGCCGAGCCGGGCCGCGACCAATCGTACTTCGGGCAGCGTGCCAACCTGCGCATCGCCGGCATGCTCGGCTATCACTACGCCTTCGCCGACTATGTGGGCGATCCGGAACTGCTGCGCACCCGCTTCGACATCACCCTGGTCGAGACTCACCCCGCCAGCATCGAGCTGGTGTTGCATGATCGTGTGGACATCGCCATCGTCACCCGCAGCTATCTCGACGACTATCTTGCCCGGCGGCCGGAGCTACGCCGGGCGCTGCTGATCTCGCAGCGCGTGGATCAGGTCTACGCCTTGCGCACGCTGGTCCGCAACGGCGTGCGTCCGACCGCGGCGGAACTGTTGGCGCTGCTCGACCGCGTTCGTGCCGATCCCGCGCTGGCACGCCTCTGGCATCGCCCGCCCTCGGCACGTTGAGGCGCATGTTACGCAACCCGGGCCTGCCAGGGCGAGCGTCACGGCGGACTGGAGCGCCACCCACAGAGGGGCTGCGACCCAAGGACTACCCGCCACGGCGCGCCCTCGACATCGGCGCAAGCTCGCGACAACACCTTTCCTGGCCTGTCATCGCAGGCTACGTCATAATTATGAATTCTTAACCACGGAGATCGGTCATGTCGCAGCGCCCCTTCAAGATTCTCGGCATCCAGCAAATCGCGATCGGCGGTCCGAGCAAGGACAGGCTTCGCACGCTGTGGGTGGACATGTTCGGACTGGACGTCACCGGCAACTTCGTCAGCGAGCGCGAGAACGTGGACGAGGACATCTGCGCGATTGGCCGCGGCCCGTTCAAGGTGGAGGTGGATTTGATGCAGCCGCTGGACCCCGAGAAGAAGCCGGCGGTGCACACCACCCCGCTCAATCACGTCGGCCTGTGGGTGGATGACCTGCCGCAGGCGGTGGCGTGGTTGTCCGCTCAGGGGGTACGCTTCGCACCGGGCGGTATCCGCCGCGGCGCGGCCGGCTACGACATCACCTTTCTTCACCCCAAGGGCAACGATGAGTTCCCGATCGGCGGCGAAGGCGTCCTGATCGAACTGGTACAGGCGCCGCCCGAGGTGATCGAGGCCTTCGCCCTGATGAGCGCCTGAACGACACCCGCCGGCGCAGGCGGTCAACGACAAAGCGGCCCTCAAGGGCCGCTTTGTCGTTCAGCAAGCATTGGGCGGCACCCCACCCGCCCATGACTCAGACGGAAGTCGACAGCTTGGCCGCGCGGATGGCCGCGTAGTCGTCCTCCCAGAACCACTTGGCCTCGCCCAGGGCGGGCTTGAGATGGTGCAGCCAGGTGGCCTGCTCATCGAAACGCGCGAAGAACGGCCGCTGCACCCAGTCCGGGTTGCGCGCCTGGATGAAACGCAGCACGAACACCTTCTCACCACCGATCTCGGTCACGCCCTGGATCTCCACCTTACCTGGACTGGCACTCATGCTCGGGCCGCGGGCGGTGCGTGCCAGGCCGGAAACCTTTTGCATGGCCTCCCGGTAGATCTCCCATGCACGCACCAGTGGAACCTCGAAATAGTTGCGGGCGCCGGTGTCGCGTTCGGCGAACATGTAGTAGGGCACGATGCCCAGCCGCACCTGATCCTTCCACAGGCGCGCCCACACCTCGGGGTCGTCGTTGATGTGTGCAAGCAGCGGGCCCTGGGCCCGGATCACCACGCCCGTACCGCGCACCCGGCGGATCGCCGCCTGAGCGACCTCGGTATCCAGCTCCTTCCAATGGTTGTAGTGCGCCATCAGCGCGACGTGCTTGCCGGCCTCGACCAGGCTTTCCAGCAACCGGATCAATTCGTCCGCATCCTCGGCGCCGAGGAAGCGATGGGGCCAGAACGTGAGCGCCTTGGTGCCGATGCGGATGGTCTGCACGTGATCGAACTCGGGGGCCAGCAAGGGCTCGAGATAGGCCTTGAGGTGCTTGGTCTTCATCACCATCGGATCGCCGCCGGTAAACAACACGTCGGTCACCTCGGGATGGGCGCGCAGGTAGTTGTGCAGGCTCTCGGCCTCGGAGCTCGCGATGCGCAGTTCCTTGTCCCCCACGAACTGCGCCCAGCGGAAGCAGAAGGTGCAGTAACTGTGGCAGGTCTGGCCCTGGCTGGGGAAAAACAGCACTGTTTCACGATACTTGTGCTGCATGCCGTCGATGCGGTTGCCGTGCTCGTCGCGCGGCATGTTCATCTCCATCTGGTCGGCCGGATGGGGGTTGAGTTCGTGCCGCACGGCATCGATGGCGGCGTCCAGGCTGGCCTTGTCGGCGCCCTCACGCAACAGCGTGGCGATGCGCTCGTAGTGCTCTGGCGCGAGCATGCCGCGTTGCGGGAAGGTGAGCTGGAAGATGGGGTCGTCAGGCACCTTGCGCCAGTCGATGAGCTCGTCGATCACGTACTGGTTCACGCGGAAAGGCAGCACGGACGACACCACCTTCATCTCGAAGCGCTGTTCCGGCGTGAGGCGCGCCAGCGGCTCGATCCGGTCGAGATCACGCTGCGTATAGACCTTGAACGGGACATTCTCGAAGCGATCCGCGATCTCCGCGGGGGTCTGGCGAACCAGTGTGTGGACATGAGCTTGCATGTTATGACCTCCTGATCCCTTGCGCCGTCAACCCGACTCCTTGCGCCTGGCGGCGGATGGACACGGAACGGACGAAGGGCGGTGAGTTGGCAACGGCCTTGGAACGTCGGACAGGAGAAAGTGACGAACCGCTGCGGATACAACGTCAGGCTCTGGGGCCTGCTCGTGAAGCGTGCTGCACTATAGGGCAGAACTTACATTTGCGCAAATAGGACTTTTCCGAATAGGAAAAGTTCCCTGGGCGGCGTCGGGGTGAACCCGTACGCCGCCTGGCAGGAAGCAACACGCCCCGATTTCGGAGCCATGCATGTGTAGAAGGTCGAAGGAAATCGGCCCCGAAGCCGATCGAGCGCTCGCACGCGCTGACCAAGCCGGCTGTGCTAGAGACGCCGGCTACACGTTGGAGTCGGGCGCGGCGGCCTTGCGCTGCGCGATATACGTCTGCAAGGCCTCATCCACCGCCGGGTCCAGCGGTGGCGCCTGGTATTCGGACAACAGACGCTTCCAGCGCGCGTTGGCACGTTGCGCGATGTCCTGCCGCCCTTCGGCATCCCACTGCTCGAAGCTGTTGTTGTCAGCGATCGGCGAGCGGTAGAAGGCGTGCTCGAAGTTGGCCTGGGTATGGCTGCAGCCCAGGAAGTGCTTGCCCGGCCCGACTTCGCGGATGGCATCCATGGCCTGACCGTTCTCGGACAGGTCCACACCGCCCAGCATCACCTGCATCATGCCCGCCTGGTCGGCGTCCATGACGAACTTTTCGTAGCCCATCGCCAGCCCACCCTCCAGCCAGCCTGCCGTATGCAACACGAAGTTCACGCCGCCCAGCACGGTCGGCAGCAAGGTGTTGGCACTCTCGGCGGCCGCCTGCGCATCGGGAATCTTGGAGGCGGTGAGCGAACCGCCGGAGCGGAACGGCACCCCCAGCCGACGCGCCAGCGCCGCCATCACGTACAGCACCAGCGCCGGCTCCGGCGTACCGAAGGTGGGGGCACCGGACTGCATTGACATCGAACTGGCGAAGCTGCCGAACACCACCGGCGCCCCGGGATTGACCAGTTGCACGAAGGCCATGCCGGCCATGGCCTCGGCCAGCGTCTGCGCAGCGGTCCCCGCCACCGTCACCGGCGACATCGCACCGGCGAGAATGAAGGGCGTGACGATGCAGGCCTGGTTGGCACGGGCGTAGACCTTGGCTGCACCCAGCATGGTGTCGTCGAAGGTCATCGGCGAGTTGGCGTTGATCAGGTTGATCACGCAGGTACGCGGCTTTCCGCTGGTGGGGTCCAGCCACTCGTCGCCGAACAGGATGCGCGCCATCTCCACCGTGTCGCGGGCGCGCTCAGGGTGCGTCACCGAGCCCATGAAGCACTTGTCCGAGTACTTCATGTGGCTGTACACCATGTCGAAATGGCGCTTGTTCACCGGCAGATCCACCGGTTCGCAGATCGTGCCGCCGGAGTGGTGGATGGCCGGCGACAGGTAGGCAAGCTTCACGAAGTTGCGGAAGTCCTCGATGGTGCCGTAACGCCGCCCCTCGTCGAGGTTGTGGATGAAGGGGCTGCCGTAGGCCGGGGCGAACACCGTGCAGGCGCCGCCGATGTGCACGTTGCGCGCCGGATTGCGGGCGTACTGCACGAACTCGCGCGGCGCGGTGTCCTGGATCAGTTTCCGGCACATGCCGCGCGGCATGCGCACCCGTTCCCCCTGGACGTCGGCGCCAGCATCGCGCCAGATCTGCAAGGCCTCGGGGTCGTCGCGGAAGTCGATGCCGATCTCCTCGAGAATCGTGTCGGCATTGCCTTCGATGATGCTCAGACCTTCTTCGTCGAGCACCGAGTAACACGGTACCTTGCGTGTGATGTAAGGCAGTTGCGGTCCCTGCGCCCGCGCCCGGCTCGCGCGGCGTGCCTCGCTGCCGCCACGGCGGCGGGATTCGGTGGTGGTCATGGCGTGTGTCTCCCGGCGAAGTGCCGGATTGGCCGCCGCTCCGAGCGCGGGTAGCCCACCGGCGTTTTCGCCAGTATCGCGAATACCGCTTCGGCGACGAGATGCGCGAAACGACCCGGACATGCCCATGCGCGCCAGCTCGGCGCACAGCCGCATTGCGACGGGCCCACAAGCGGGTCACGACATCGCTTGCGACGTCGACCTGGCTTCCAGCCTCTGCTTCGCAACCCACCCCGGGGCAGTGCCAGCCGTCATCGTTTCGTCATCGCACGCTGCGACACTTCCGCCTCCGCTCGTTCCGATCCGCTGCCACAGCGCAGCCCCCAACCCCTACCGGAGTCCTCCATGAAAGGCGTCACCTCCCTGCTTTCCGGGCTGCTCCTCACCGCCGTGCTCGCCACCGCCGCGAGCGCGGCGCCCACCGGCAAACTGGTGCTGTACACCTCGCAACCCGAACGCGACGCGGCCCAGACCGTTGCGGCGTTCAACAAGGCCCACCCCGGCGTGACGGTAGACGTGTTCCGTTCAGGTACCACCGAGCTCATGGCCAAGCTGGCTGCCGAGTTCGCCGCCGGCCAGCCGCAACCGGACGTGCTGCTCATTGCCGACGCCGCGAGCATGGAGGCGCTCAAGGCCGACGGCCGCCTGCAACCCCACCCCGATGCCGATGTCAGCGGCTTCGACAGCGGCACCTACGACAGCGACCGAACCTACTTCGGCTCCAAGCTCATCACCACCGGCATCGTCTACAACACCGCCGCGCCGGGCGCCCCGGCGCGCTGGGCGGATCTCGCCGACCCGGAGATGAAGGGCATGCTGGCCATGCCCTCTCCCCTTTATTCCGGCGCCGCGGCGATCATGCTGGCCACACTGACCGATCGCGAGGGCCTGGGCTGGGGCTATTACGAGGCCTTGCGGGCCAATGATGCACTGGCGGTACGCGGCAATGGCGCGGTGCTGAATGCAGTGGCCGGCGGCGAACGGATGTACGGCGTATTGGTGGACTTCATGGCGTTCAACGCCAAGGCCAAGGGTTCGCCGGTCGAGTTCGTGTTTCCGGCAGAAGGCGTGCCGGCGGTGACCGAGCCGGTGGCCATCCTGAGCACCGCACGCAACCCTGAAGCCGCCCGCGCCTTCGTCGACTTCATTCTGTCCGCCGACGGGCAGGAACTTGCCGCGGCCATGGGCTACATGCCGGCCCGCGCCGGCAGCCGCATGCCCGACTGGTTGCCCGAAGGCACTCAGGTGGAAGTGATGCGCGCCGACATCATGAAGGCGGTACGCAATAACGCCGACAACCTGAAGCGCTTCGAGTCGCTGTTCGCGAATTGAGCAGCGCCGAACGCATGACGGTTCTCGTACCCGGCCCGCGTGCCGGCCTGCGGCGCGCACCGGATGCCGAACCGTGGCTGTTCGGCGGCGCGCTGGCGGTGATCGCAGTGCTGGCGCTGCTGCCCAGCCTGCGACTGCTCGGCGAAGCCCTGGGCGGGCGCGGCATCGGCACTGCCGATGGCGCCCTGGACGGCCTGCTTGGCAGCAACATCGGCCATCACTTCGCAACCGTGCTGTCCCAACCCGTCACCTGGCGGGCAACGCTCAACAGTCTGACGGTGTCGGCCGCAGGCACGGCGATCGCATTGGCGCTGGGCAGTCTCTTCGCAATCCTGGTCGGGCTGACCGACCTGCGCCGACGACGGGCGATGATGTTTCTGTTCGTGCTGCCGCTGGTGATCGCGCCCCAGGTCGTCGCACTCGCCTGGCTGCAGTTGCTCGGGCCGTCCAGTGCACTGCTCAAGAGCATTGGTCTGGCACCACCACCGGGTGCCCCCAACCCCTTGTACGGCGCTGGCGGGATCGCCCTGTTGCTCGGCATCCAGTATGCCCCGTTGGTTTGCCTGACCCTGCGCGCCGGACTGCGCGGTCTGCCACGCGAGCTGCCGGAAGCGGCACGCGCCAGCGGCGCCGGCCCGGCACGCACGCTGGTGACGGTGACCCTGCCACTGATGACGCCCGCGCTAGTAGCCGGCACGGCCCTCACCTATGTGTCCTGCCTGGGCAACTTTGGGGTACCTGCCTTTCTCGGCATTCCTGCGGGCTATCCGGTATTGCCCACCCTGATCTACCAGCGCCTCGCCGGCCTTGGGCCGTCGGTGCTCCCCGAGGTGGCGGTGCTGGGCGTGTTGATCGGCACGCTGGCGGTCGCCGGCGTGATGCTGCAGGAGCACATGCTGCGTCGGCGCGACTTCCGGGTGCAGGCAGGTGCCGGGAGCGAAACGCTGTTCCCGCTGGGGCGCTGGCGCGGCGCGGTGGAATGCGCGGTATGGACGTTTCTCGCGGTGACGGTGGCGCTGCCGATGCTCGCCCTTGCCATGACCTCGCTGCTGCCGGCGCTGGGCGCCGCCTTCGAGCGTGGCACGCTGACCCTGGAGCACTACCGTTTCGTGCTCTTCGAGCACGCCGCCACGCGCCGCGCCTTCGCCAACAGCCTGCTGCTGTCGGGCGCCGCGGCGGCCCTCATCCTGGCGCTGTCGGTACCACTCGCACAGGCCTTGCACCTCGGCCACGGGCGGCTTGCACGTGCGGCGCGGCTACTGGTCGAGCTGCCATATGCCTTGCCCGGCATCGTCCTGGCCCTGGCCGCAATCCTGCTGTTCATCAAGCCGCTGCCGCTGCTCAACTGGTCACCCTACAACACCTTGTGGATCATCTTCTTCTGCTATCTCGCACGCTTTCTGGTGCTCGGACTGCGTCCGGTGGCCGGCGCCCGGCAGCAAATGGACCCCGCACTGGAAGAAGCTGCGCGTGTCGCCGGGGCAGGCACTGCGACACGGCTGGCGACCATCGTCTGGCCATCGGTCGCCCCCATGGCGGTCGCGGGTGCGCTGATGGTGTTTCTGACCGCGTTCAATGAACTCACCGTATCGGCGCTGCTGTGGTCGTCCGGCAACGAAACCCTGGGGGTGGCCCTGTTCGGCTTCCAGACCGGCGGCGAGGCCACCCTCGCCGCCGCGCTCGCAACCACCACGACCGTAGTCACCATCGGGTTGATGCTGGGCATGCAATGGCTTGGCCGCGCCCTGCCCAGCGGAGTCATTCCATGGCGGGATTGAGCCTGTCCGGCATCAGCAAGCGCTTCGGCACGCACACCGCGCTGGACGACGTGTCGCTTGAGGTCACCGACGGCGAATTCGTCGCCTTGCTCGGGCCTTCCGGCTGCGGCAAGACCACGTTGCTACGCCTGCTCGCCGGCTTCGAGCGCCCCGACGCCGGCAGCCTGCGCATCGGTGACGCCCTCGTCGCCACGCCTCAGGCTCATGCGCCACCGGAGACGCGCAACGTCGGCATCGTGTTCCAGTCGTATGCGCTTTGGCCGCACATGAGCGTGGCCGAGAACGTCGCCTATGGCCTGAGGATGAAGGGCGTGCGCGGCAGCGAGCGTGAGCCCCGGGTGGCCGCGGCGCTGGAGCTGGTGGATCTGCCGGGCCATGCGACGCAGCGCCCGGCCGAACTGTCGGGCGGCCAGCGCCAACGCGTCGCCCTGGCGCGCTGCCTGGTGACCGAGCCGGCGGTGGTGCTGCTCGACGAGCCGCTCGCCAACCTCGACCCGCATCTGCGCGGCGCAATGCTGGACGAATTCCGCCGCTTCCACCAGCGCACCCGCACCACGATGGTCTACGTCACCCACGACCAGTCGGAAGCCATGACACTGGCCGACCGCATCGCCGTGATGCACGCCGGACGCATCGTGCAGGCGGCCGACCCGGGCACCTTGTATCGCTGTCCGGCCACACCGCAGGTTGCGCGCTTCATCGGCGAGGGCGACCTGATCCGGGTGGACGTCGATCCCTGCGGCGCCGACCTGCCGCCACGGATCAGCTGGGCCGATCTGCCTGTGCCCGCCCGGCACGCCCCCGGCACCTTCCCCGGCCTTCTCGCCGAAGCCTGCGTGCGCGCGCGCGACGTGCGCCTCGCCGGTGCCGGCGAGGACGGCATCCCCGCCCGGGTGCTCGCGCGCGACTACCTGGGCGGCCGCTTCCGGCTGCGCCTGTCGCCGGACCACGACCCCGACTGGCCCATCCACTGCGAGGTGGACGACGATCTCTCGATCCAGCCCGGCACGCATGTGCGGGTCCGTCTGCGCGATGCCTGGCTGCTGCCGCAACCCCGATGAGCAACGCCACGCAACCGGACACCGCCCGCCCCTAGGGGTGGCGCGCGCCCAAATCCGATTCACCGCGAGGCTGAAAAAGCTTCGCGCCGGTTGCGGCGCATCTCGAATATGATTCCCTGTGTAGCCTGGCGAGCCCCCCGGCGCACCGCGACAACGCCGTGACACGACGGCGACAATATTCGGAGACGACGCATGACACCCCCCACCGCTCCCCGGCCGCGGGTCGGCCTGTTCGCCACCTGTTTGATGAACCTGTTCCGCCCCAACGTCGGCTTTGCCGCGGTCAAGTTGCTGGAGGATGCCGGCTGCAGCGTCGACGTGCCCGCCGCCCAGACCTGTTGCGGCCAGCCCGGCTACAACAGCGGTGACTTCGACACCGCCCGGGCGCTCGCCCGCCAGGTCATCGAAACCTTCGAGGGCTTTGATTACGTGGTGGGCCCGTCCGGCTCGTGCATGGCGACGATACGCCACGACTACCCGGTGTTGTTCGAGGACGACCCCGACTGGGCACCACGCGCCCGCGCGCTCGCCGCAAAGAGCTTCGAACTGCTGTCCTTCCTCCACGACGAACTCGGCGTGACCCGCGTGGACGCCCGGCTGGATGCGACGGCGACCTACCATGACTCCTGTTCCGGCCTGCGCGGACTGGGCATCAAGGGCCAGCCACGCGCCCTGCTCGGCAGCGTCGGCGGCCTGCGCCTCAAGGAGATGCGCGACAGCGAGGTCTGTTGCGGTTTTGGCGGCACGTTCTGCGTGAAGTACCCCGAGATCTCCGAGAAAATGGTCGAGGACAAGATCCACAACGTCATCGCCAGCGGCGCCGACACGCTGCTCGGCGGCGATCTCGGCTGTTTGATGAACATCTCCGGGCGACTGCGGCGGGTCAACGCCCCGGTCAAGGTCTTCCATACCGCCGAAGTACTCGCCGGCATGGCCGACGGCCCCGGTCTTTGTGGCCCCCGCACGGAGGCAGGCTGATGGAAATCCGTTCCCGCGAGTTCAAGCCGCGCGCGATCTACGCCATTCACGACGCCAGCCTGCAGCAGGCGATGGGCAAGGCGCGCGACGGCTTCGTGGGCAAGCGCGCCCAGCAGGCCGCCGAACTGCCCGAATTCGAGCAGTTGCGCAACGAGGCCGAGGCACTCAAGAACCACATCCTCGACCACCTCGACCACTACCTGGAGCGCTACGAGGCGGCGGTCACCACAGCCGGCGGCCATGTGCACTGGGCCCGCGACGCGGCCGAGGCGCGCGACATCATTCTCGGCATCTGCAAGCGCGTCGAAGCCAGGACGGTGACCAAGGGCAAGTCCATGGTGTCGGAGGAAATCGGTCTCAACGAGGCCTTGATCGAAAACGGCATGGAGGTGGTGGAAACGGATCTGGGCGAGTACATCATTCAGCTCGCCGAGGAGCCGCCTTCACACATCATCGCGCCGGCGGTGCACAAGACCAAGGACCAGGTGTCCGACCTGTTCGAGGCCGCGCACGGTGGGCCGCGCAAGACCGAGGTCGCCGACCTGGTGAACGAGGCCCGCCAGGTGCTGCGCGAGAAGTACTTCCGCGCCGACGTCGGCATTACCGGGGGCAACTTCCTGATCGCCGAAACCGGTTCGTCGATGATCGTCACCAACGAAGGCAACGGCGACCTGACCCAGACGCTCGCCCGGGTGCACATCGTCACCTCCGGCATCGAACGCGTGGTGCCACGGCTGGACGACGCCAGCCTGTTCCTGCGCCTGCTCGCACGCAGCGCCACGGGGCAGGAGACCGAAACCTACACCACCCTGTCCACCGGCCCGCGCCGCGCCGGCGACCTGGACGGCCCCGAGGAGTATCACGTGGTGCTGGTGGACAATGGCCGCTCGCGCATGCTCGCTGGCCGCTTCCGCGACATGTTGCGCTGCATCCGTTGCGGCGCATGCATGAACCACTGCCCCGTCTATGGCTCGATCGGCGGCCATGCCTACGGCTGGGTGTACCCGGGCCCCATGGGCTCGGTGCTCACGCCGCTCATCAAGGGCCTGGACAACGCCTACGACCTGCCCAACGCCTGTACCCTCAACGGCCGTTGCGCCTCGGTCTGTCCGGTCAAGATCCCTTTGCCCGACCTGCTCCGCGAACTGCGCCACATGCAGCACCAGCAGGCCTTGTCCCCGGCCCTGCAGCGCCGTGCGCTGAAGGCCTGGCGCTACGTTGCCACCCGCCCGCGGCTCTACCATGCAGGTGAGCGGCTGGCCGCACGGGTGCTGGCCCTGCTCGGGCGCAAGGGCAGCATCCGCCGCCTGCCCCTCGCCAGTGGCTGGACCGGCGTGCGCGACCTCCCCGCCCCCGAGGGCCGGACCTTTCTCGAACAATGGCAATCCAGACGGGGACGCCCATGACTGCTTCCAAACCCGCCACCGGGAACACGTCCGCGATCCCTGCTGCAGACTCCACCGCGACCTCATCCGGCGCGTCGGCACGCGAGTCCGTGCTGGGCGCCATCCGTGGCGCCTTGCGGCGCGGCCCGCTGGACGATGCCCGCCGCACCGAACTCGACGCCCGCGTGCCCGGCCATACCCGCATTGCCTTCGACGAAGCGTTGCTCGAGCGCTTCGTGCGCAAGTTCGAAGGCCGCTCCGGCAGCGTCGTGCGAGTGGGCACGCTGACCGAAGTACCGCGCGCCGTCGCCGACTACGTGCGCGAGAAGGGTCTGCCGCCGCGCGTCGCCATCGGCCGGGCGCTCGCACATCTGTCCTGGCCCGACCACTGGCACATTGAGCACGGTGCCGCCGGCATCGACGAGACCCTCGCGGTCAGCCCCTCAATTTGTGCCATCGCCGAAATGGGCAGCCTGATGCTGGGTGCGAGCCCGGACAGCCCGACCACGCACAATTTCGTGCCGGACGATCACATCGTGGTGCTGGAGGCGAACCGTGTCGTCGCCCACTATGAAGATGCCTGGTCGATGTTGCGCACCTTGCCGGGCGGCATGCCGCGCGCCACCAACCTGATCTCCGGCCCTTCGCGTACTGCCGACGTCGAACAGACGATACAACTCGGTGCGCACGGCCCGCGGCGGGTACACGTGATCATCGTCGGCGGCATCTGAGGCCCCCGGCCTTGCCGCCATCCATACCGAGACAGCATTTGCTTACAACTCCAGGCCAGCGCGGAGGCGGTCCCGCGCGTTAGGGTGGGAACGAGGCCGAACCAACCCGATGGGGTCCGGTCTTCCCTTCCGTATCCCTGCGAGGAGAGCACATCATGAAACCGACCGCCCTGCTGCTCGCGCTGGCCGTCTCGCTCGGCGGTGGCCTTGCCGCCATCCCCGACGCCGAAGCCCGCGACGATCGAAGCTGGCGCCATGACCGCGGCAGCGATCGCTACTCGGGCTTCGACCGCCGTGGTCACCCGGTCTTCCAGCACCACCCGGGCGATCGTGGCAGAGTGGTCAAGCGGCATCCTCCGCCGCGTCAGGTTATCGTGCGCGAGTACCACTACTACCAGCCTGCTCCGGTCTATCGCCACCCGCCGCCGCGCTACTACTCGCCGCCACCCCGCTACTATTCACCCCCGCCCCGCTATTACTCGCGCGACCCCGCCATCGTGATCGGTGTGGACATTCCGCCGCTGGTGATTCCGCTGCGCTGACAGCCGCACTACCCGCGCTGGCGAAGCACTTGAATCCGTTCGCCCTGAGCCCGAACGGTGGGGAATACATCAGTGCTTCTCTAGGTGCCGTCCCGCTGACGCCTCTGCGACGCCGCAAAGGCCTGGGCGTCGGGCAGAAAGGCGTGGAAGTCCGCTTCCAGTGCAGCGTAATGGTGTTGCAACTCCGCGCCACTGCCGGCAAGCAGCTCAGGCCTGCGCATCCGCAGCGCCATGCGGTCCAGCGCCCGCTGCACCACCACCATCTCGGCGTAGGCCGCCAGCCAGTCGTCGGCGCGCATGCTTGGGAACATCGCCGCCAGCCGCGGCGGCAGCCAATGATGGTGGCGAGCCATCAGCACGTAGACTTCGGCGGTGTAGCTGAGCAAGGGCTCCGTGCTGTACCGCGCCCAATGACGGGCCAGGAAGTGGTCGTAAGCCATGTCCACCACGATGCCCGCCACCCGCCGGCGTGCCGGTGAAATGCGTTGGCAGCTGCGGCGGAAAGCCTCGTGGCCGTCGGCAAACACATCGATGCGGCGGTGCAGCCGCACCCCCTCGGCCAGATCCGGCGGCAAGGCACCGGGCAGGACGCCCTTGACGAAGTCGCCAATGATACCGCCGAGGCGGTCGGCTGGTGCATCCCCGGCAAGAAAGGCGTGGGCGAGAAAGTTCATCAGTCATCGTCACGCAAAGGTGACGCACAGCCAATCCACGAAGTCTGCCACCACTGCACGCCCGGCCTGCGCCGGCGAGGTCACCGCGTAGTAGTTGAAGGGCGCCGGTGCGGCCCGTTCGAACAGTGGCACCAGCCGCCCGGACTCCACCCACGCCGCGGCCAGCCTGCGTGTGCTCAAGGCCACTCCCAGACCGCTCGCTGCGACTTCCAGCAACATCCCCAGATCGTTGAACACCGCGCCACGGTCGGGTTCCGCCCGCTCCAGCCCCACGGCGTCGAACCAGCTCCGCCAGGGCAGCAGCGGCGAGCGCAGCAACGCAGCACGGGCGAGGTCGGACGGTTCCCGCAGCCCATGTTCGCGCGCATAGGCTGGCGTGGCGAAGGGCTGCACCACGTCCTCGAACAAGCGCTTCGCCACCCGCTCCGGATAGTCGCCACTGCCCCAGCGCACCTCGACGTCGGCCGATTCGGCGACCACGTCCTGGAGCGGAATGGACAGATGAACTTCGAGCTCCACCTCCGGATGCAGCCGCAAGTACTCGGGCAGGCGTGCCATCAGCAACTGCCGCGCGAAGGTGGGTGGCACCGATACCCGCAGCCGTTCACGCGCCGGCTGCGCGAGCACGGTGCCGGCTTCGGCGAGCTTGTCAAAGGCTTCGCGCACGTTCTCCAGATACAGGCGGCCGGAAGTGGTCAGGCGCACGCCGGCCGCCGCGCGCTCGAACAGACTCATGCCGAGCAGGCGTTCCAGCAGCCGGATGCGATGGCTGACCGCGCTGGGCGTCACACACAACTCCTCGGCCGCCGGGGCGAAGCCCCCCAGGCGGGCCGCTGCCTCGAACGCGGCCAACGCGTGCAGCGGCGGCAGATGGCGCAGACGGTAGTTCATGCCCGGCATCCCGGGTCAGCGATCCACCGGCACATACAACGTCTCCTTGAGCTCCTCCATGACCACATAGCTGCGCGACTCCGCGGCCGAGGGCAGCTTGAGCAGAATGTTGCCGAGCAGGCGGCGATATTCACTCATTTCGGTAATGCGCGCCTTGATCAGATAGTCGAAGTCGCCCGAGACCAGATGGCATTCCATTACCTCGGGCACGAACATCAACTCCTTCTTGACCTTGTCGAACACGTCGCCCGACTTGGCCGACAGCTTGATCTCGACGAACACCAGCAGGTTCTTGCCCAGCAAATGAGGATTGACCCGGGCGTGGTAGCCGGTGATCACCCCCTCGCGCTCCAGCCGCCGGACGCGCTCGGTGCATGGAGTGGCCGACAGGCCGATGCGCGTCGCCAGCTCGGTCATGGGGATGCGAGCATCCTTCTGGAGGATGTCGAGAATCTTTCGGTCCAATTTATCGAGATCACGCATTCCGGCAACATCCGATCGATCGCTCGCCTTGATTCATGGAATTTCCCTGCCTGTTTGGCGTTTGATAGAGAATTTCTCTTTAATAGCTCAAAAACTCCCGCCTAACAAGGGGGGCAACGCCGTAGTTGCCGTGCACGGTAACCGGTGTAACAATCAGTAAATCCGCGTCGGCCGGTCGGGTCCATCCGAGTCGCGCGGCCCCAACAACTCACCGGAGAACACCCACATGAAGCTGTCCCGCATTGCCGCGGCGGTCGCGATTGCCTCCGCAACCCTGTGCTCCAGCCTCGCGCTCGCCGAAACCCTGCGCTGGTCCAGCGCCGGTGACTCCCTCACGATGGACCCCCATTCGCAGAACGAGGGGCCGACCCATGTGATGAGCCACCAGGTTTATGACTCGCTGGTGTTCCGCGATCAGTCGATGAAGCTGCAGCCGCGCCTGGCCACCGAATGGTACGTGACCGACGATCCCACAGTCTGGGAGTTCAAGCTCCGCCAGGGCGTCAAGTTCCACAACGGCAATCCCTTCAACGCAGACGACGTGGTGTTCTCCATCATGCGGGCCAAGCATGAGAACGCCGACATGAAGGGCCTGCTGACCACCGTGGTCGAGGCCATCAAGGTCGACGACTACACTGTGCGCTTCCGCACCGACGGCCCCAACCCCTTGCTGCCCAACAACCTCACCAACCTGTTCATGATGGACAAGGAATGGTCCGAGGCCAACAAGGTCACCGTGCCCGCCAACTTCAAGGCCGGCGAGGAAACCTTCGCGGTACGCAACGCCAACGGCACTGGCCCGTTCAAGCTGGTGAAGCGCGAACCCGACGTGCGCACCGAACTGGTCCGCAACGACGAATACTGGGGCATCGGCACCTATCCGATGGAAGTCAGCCAGATCATCTACACCCCCATCCAGTCGGCGGCGACCCGCGTCGCGGCGCTGCTCTCCGGCGAGATCGACTTCCTGCTCGATCCTCCGGTGCAGGATCTGGAGCGCCTGGCCAACGCCAAGGGCCTGGTGGTGCGTGACGGCCCCGAAAACCGCACCATCTTCCTCGGCATGGAGGTCGGCCTGCCGGAACTGCGCACCTCCGACGTGAAGGGCAAGAACCCCTTCGCCGACAAACGCGTGCGCGAAGCGATGAACATGGCGGTCAACCGCGACGCGATCCGCCAGGTGGTGATGCGCGGCCAGTCCGTGCCGGCCGGCATGATCGCCCCGCCCTTCGTCGACGGCTACACCAAGGAACTGGATGCCGTGCCGGCGCCGGATCTGGCCCGTGCCAAGGCCTTGCTCGCCGAGGCCGGCTATCCGAACGGCTTCACGGTCACGCTGTCGTGCCCGAACGACCGCTACGTCAATGACGAAGCGATCTGCCAGGCGGTCACCGGGATGTTTGGCCAGATCGGCGTCAAGGTCCGCCTGGACGCACGCTCCAAGAGCATTCATTTCGCCGAACTGCCCAAGGGCGAGCTCGACTTCTACATGCTAGGCTGGGGTGTGCCGACCATGGATTCGCACTACGTCTTCCACTACCTGGTCGAGACCAAGTCCGACAAGGGCGGCTCGTGGAACGCCACCGGCTATTCCAACGCCGAGGTGGACGCGCTGATCTCCGCCATGACGCAGGAGACGGACGCGACCAAGCGCGCCGAGATGGTGGCCAAGGTGTGGAACATCGTCCAGGACGAGACCATCTACATCCCCCTGCACCACCAGATGCTCAACTGGGCGATGAAAGACAGCATCGACTTCCCAGTCCAGTCCGAGAACTACCCCTACTTCAAGCTTCTGCAGTTCAAGAAGTAATCGAGTAGTCGCCGCCAGGCAGAACAGGCCGCCCCACGAGGGCGGCCTGTTTCAATCCTTCTTTCGAAGACCCTCGAATGTTTGCGTTCATCATTCGCCGACTCCTGCAGTCGGTACTCGTCATGCTCGCCGTGGCGCTGGTCTCGTTCGGCCTTTTCCGCTACATCGGCGATCCGATCAACAACATGCTGGGCCAGGAGGCAACACTGCTCGAGCGCGAGCAATTGCGCGAAAGCCTCGGTCTGAACGACCCGGTGCCGCTGCAGTTTGCGCGTTTCGTCGCGAATGCTGCCCGCGGCGAGTTCGGCATGTCCTACCGCATGGCCCGGCCGGTGGTCGACGTCATTTCCGAGCGCCTGCCCGCCACCCTGGAACTGGCGCTGATCTCGGGCACGGCCGCGCTGGTGATCGGCATTGCGCTGGGCGTCTATACCGCCTTGCGCCGCGACGGCTGGCTGAGCCACACGATCATGAGCCTGTCGCTGGTCGGAGTGTCGCTGCCGACCTTCCTCATCGGCATCCTGCTGATCTACATCTTCTCGGTGGAGCTCAAGGTGCTGCCCGCATTCGGCCGTGGCGAGGTGGTGCAGCTCGGCTGGTGGAGCACCGGCCTGCTCACCAGCAGCGGCATCAAGTCCCTGATCCTGCCGGCGATCACCCTGGGCCTATACCAGCTCACGCTGATCATGCGGCTGGTACGCGCCGAGATGCTGGAGGTGCTGCGCACCGACTACATCAAGTTCGCGCGCGCCCGCGGCCTGTCCGACCGCGCGGTGCATTTCGGCCATGCGCTCAAGAACACCTTGTTACCGGTGATCACCATCACCGGCCTGCAGATCGGCTCGATCATCGCCTTCGCGATCATTACCGAAACGGTGTTCCAGTGGCCCGGCGTCGGACTGTTGTTCATCACTGCAGTGCGCTTCGTCGACGTACCGGTGATGGCGGCCTACCTGGTGCTGATCGCACTGATCTTCGTCGTCATCAACCTGATCGTCGACCTGCTGTACTTCGCCGTCGATCCGCGCCTGCGCGTACAACGCCGGGGCCGCGGCCACTAAGGAACCCCTGATCAATTGATGTTTTGAGCTCACTCACCCAAGTCAGCCGTAATCACCGATTCCGATGATCGATTTTTCCGCTTCTACCGCTGCATTTCGAGGCCTTTCAGGCCCC
>JBKBMG010000049.1:0-37032 GCA_046295975.1 Rhodocyclaceae bacterium | reverse complement strand
CCCCTCGTTGCTGCATCGATGAATCTCGTTACGTTCGTCCATCGTCAACTGGTTGTAGTGTTTTCCCATGCGCACACCCTACCAAATTCAGGGTGTTGCACTTCATTCTGGAGCCCGCCATTGGAAAGGCTGACTGAAGCAGAGAGGCTTCAGCTCGTTACCTCTGCCGAAGAGGTCTATCAACACATCCACGATCCATGGAATCTTGATGACGTTTACGCTAGAGATGCAATCTTCGACTACATCCTGCGACCATCAGCGGAACTCATAAGGCGGCATGAGGCGCATCAAGCGCGCATGGTTTCTGAGTTTGAGAAGGGATCAACTGAGCACTAGGTTTACCGCGAACGCATCAGGGCTACCGCGAATACCCATTTCACATGGACCGTATCGACCCATCCAGATTTTCTCGCCACCGCATCGGTGAAGAGGGTTTCGCGCGAACTGAACGCTTCAACGGTGACGGTGGCCCTGACGGCGTGCGGATGCGCTGGCCAAGCCCGCTCGCGAACACCATTCCTCGCCCGTACGCTCGCCAAGCGGACTATTGAGCAGGCGCGCCACCTCCCAGCCGACCTTTGACTTGATGACAGAAAACAAGATGCATATCCGACTAAGCGTTACGGTAATCGGTCCAGACGATGAGCTTGCTGCCGTTGGAGAAACGTACGCAACACTATCGCGCCCCCTTGACCTTCCATTTGTTCCTCATCCTGGAGTTCGAGTCCACTTCCCATTGGAGCTGGACCATTCCGCAGGATCCGAACGATTCGAAATGCTCTTGCGATGCCTCCCAGGTGTAGCTGCTGGGCTGGAGATCCACAGTCTTGACTACTTCATTGGCACCGATTCGAGACCACCGACGCTGCGGCTGGAGGCCCCCAGCTTTGTCGAAACAAGTCTTCAAGACTTTCGAATGCGGATCGAATTGTTTGAAACGTTTTGGGGGTTTGAGCGCCTGACCTAAGGAAGCACAGATTTATTCCCTAGCGTTCGGGCGGACGATGAGCTTCGGTGAAGCACTCCATGTGCGACCCCGAGCAAGGCTCGGCCCGCTTCCGCTTCTTGTGGGTATTAAGGCCGATGTCGCTTCGACCGTGATGACGCGGCCGGGCACGTCGTGAGCGGTGACACGGGCGCCGTTCAAGCATTCGCTCGCCTCCACCCCCGAGGCGCGATCATGTGACGCAACCTCAGGAATAGCCTCCTTGGGCTCCTCCATGACGGGGTCGCACGCGGCCACGCTTCTGTGGTCCGAACGACGGCCCTTCATCACCTGAGAAGGAACGGGATAAATCCTGGGGGGGTGGTGTGATAAATCCGGGACGGGGCGGGATGAGGTGGTACTGAACGGGACGGGGAATGCAAGAGGGTTGCAGCAGGTGGAATGCGGGTGGCGATGGTCAGTCGTCGAAGAGGCGGGCTTGTCGCGATGCCCGGTCGGCGGCGATCAGGGGGCCGATGAGCTGGCGGACGCGCTCGCCGGAGATGCCGAACTCAAGCCCGGTTTCGCGGAAGTCGCCGCGGTGGCGCCGGTACATTTCCTCGATCATGTGCGGCGAGGTGGCGCGGGTTGAACGGGGGATGTATTCGCCCCGTGCGGTGGTACGCAGTGTGTCGAGCAGATGCAGCAGGGCAACGCTGACCCAGGGGTCGGGCATTCCGGACTGTTGCGTGAGCATCGGCCGCCAGGCGTCGTGAAGACGTCCGTAGGCGGGGTCGGCGAGGAGTTGGGCGGCGGGCTTGTGCCGGGCGGTCGGTAACCGGTGACCGCCGATCGTCTTGCGGCAACAGTGCATCAGGTCCATTGCCAGTTGCTCGCGCGCGCCCTCGCTCATGGCCGGTAGCAAGCGCGCGAGCGTGCTGTCGAGCTCCACGGCGAGGAGGCTCAGGAGCTCGGGGACGTCAGCCGGTGCGCGCATCGCTCCGCTCCATACCGTCGAGGTGCAGCCACGCGGCGCGCAGCGCGTCGAAGCCGGCAGGGTTGAGCGTCGGTGAGACGAGTGCCGGTAGCGCGTCCGCGGTGACTTGCTGCGGAAGCGTGCCAGCGGCGCGCATCGACTCAACGCGTGCTGCAAGCCGTTGCGGCAACTGGCGTGCGGCGAATGCCTTGAGCCCCTCGATCACCTTGTCCGGGCGCTGGCTCCACTGCAGCGCATCGACTTGGCTGATGCGCCGAGCAAACGCGGCCAGCGCCCGCTCGCTCGGATCTTTGACGATGCCGAGCTGGTGCAACCACAGCCATAGGGCACGCGCCTTGGAGGCCTCGGGCGATGTGTCGAGCCTGCGGCGCTCGCGTGGCATCGCGCCGGCCGGCTTGGTCGGCGTGAAGCCAGATGCGCGCATGTGCTTGAGGACGGCTTCGAGCTCGGCGACCGACAAGTCCTTTGCGGAGCGTTTGCCGCGGGATTTGGCGGCGAGCAGATCGCGGTAGGTGTCCTCATCCAGCTTGAGCTTGCCACGGCCGGTCTGCACTGCCCTGATGAGACGTGCCCGCACGTCGGCACGAGAAGGCACGAATGCGGTGGACGCCATCATCCCCTCCCTGCCCCAGCGGGTTGTGCGGAAAGCTGAACGATTGCGTCGCCGTCAGCGTCGATCGTTGGCACCAGGTACAGCGGGCCGTGACTTGTAAACGCATACTCTTCCATCGAGCCGTCCGAGAACAAGGTGTGGACACGTGGCCGCGGGTCGTCGGCGTCGCGGTAGAAGGTGATCTCGGCGCCGACCGGGAGCGTGCGGCCGAGGTTAATGATCGACGCCTGGACGATCATTTTGAGTTCTTGTTCCGTCGCCATCACTGTGCCTCCAGCATCAACGGTTTGTTGGTGCCTACACCCTGGTGCAGTTGCGCTCCACGACCGGCGCTGCGGCCGGCGTGGTAGGCTTCCTGATCCCGTTCGCTCAGATTCCGGCCGGCGTTGCGATCGATGGAGGCGAGCTCTCCCAAGCTTGGATACTTGAGCTGCATGTGCGCTTCGATAGCCTCTTCAGCGCCGTCCGGGGGGGTGAGCGATGCGACCTGGGCGCAGGCTGCGCGCACCCAGCCTTCGCTGAACAGGTCGGCACGGCGGGTCTTGTTGCTCTTCTTCTTGGTGCGTTTGAGCGCAGCGGCAATGAACTCCCGCCGGGCCTTGAGCGCTTGGCGCAGTAGTACCTCGAAGGAGTACGCCGCGACCTCGTTGGCCGGTGGCAGACCGATGAACGCCCACCAAGCTCGATCCCAGCGGCTGCGGAAGATGAGCTTGCAGCCGAACGCCGCAGCGATGCATCCGGCAAGATGGCATTCCCAAGTCGCGGGGCGTGTGATGGCGCCGCTCCTAGCCTTAGATTCAGCCACGCCGGCCGCGAGCATCTCGGCCTGGCTGACCTGGTGCAGCTCCATCAGCTTCTGTGCTTGGCGCAGTGCGGTGGCCGCCTCGTGTTCGCTGCCGGACTTTGCAAGCGCCATGCACTTGCGGATCTTGTCGAGAATATCTCCACGGCTGTCCATCACGCGTTCTCCTCGGTCTGCTCGATCAGGTTGGCATGCACATCAAGCAACTTGTCCGCAGCTTCGGTCAGCACCGAAATGTTGTATTCGTCGATCCCATCCCAAGCTACTGCCATGTTGAGCAACTTTTCGCGCATCGCCTGCAGGCTCCGCCGCTGCCCTGACGCGATCTGTTTGGGGGTTTGCGCTGCCATCACGAGCCCTCCGCCAATTCCGCTTCAAACGGTGTAATCACGAAGTCCTCGCCCTGGCTGATGGTGATGCCGGCGATGTCGCGGACGGCGTCGGGTTCGTTGAGGATGGCTTCTTTGTTTACCTCGTTCTTGGTCCGGACGAAGCGGTCGAGGCCGGCGCGGAGCAATGCGTCGATGACCGCTTCGGCGCCGGTGATGCGTGCGGATGGGGGACGGGTGCGCCATGCGACCTCGCCGGTCGGAAACGCGGCGGTCTTGGTCTTGCCGTGTTGGGTGAGCGCGTCGCGGTTGGCGTCGCTCCAGATCTGGACGCCTTGCGTGAGGGCGTCGGCGCGCCGTGCCAGGGGGGCGGCGCGGTTTTCCCACGCTTCCTTGATGGTGGCGAGTTGGTCGTTCATGTCGGCCTGGATACGGCTGAGCTGGCGCTGGAGTTCGCCGATTTCGCGGATGTGGGCGGCGACCTGGTCGCGGGACTGGGGCACGGGGATTTGTGCGGCAGCGGTTTTGGTTCTACGGGTTCTGGGCGGCATGTCAGTGACTCCGGATGCGGGGGGCGCTGGCGTCGCGCAGGCGCCAGCGAAGGGGTTGATGGCGGACGAAGAGGCTGCGGTGGAAGCTGCCGCCAGCGTGGCCGAGCTTGCGCACCTGGCCGGCGGGCCAGATGCCGAGCCAGGGGTGGGCGTCGCTTTGGCGCTTGACGAGTGCGCTGGCGAGGACACCTGCGGACATGAGGGCTTCGAGTGCTGGCCAGAATTCGTCTTCGGCGGCACCGGTGAGCTTGAGGATGTCGGGTGCGCGGGCCGGGGCTTGCGCGCTGGCGCCGGCCAGTAGCGCGACGATGCGGTCGGTAAGTGGCTGCATCAGGCGTCGCTCCAGGTGACGACGACGTCGTCGGGCGTGCGCAGCCAGTAGATGACGGTCGAGCCGCGTACACCGTAGCGTTCGGAGCGGCTGAGGGTGCCGAGTTGGCGCAGGATGCTGGCGGCCAGTCCGCCCCGTACGATTTCGATGACGGGTTCTTCGGGCAGCGCCGGCCAGTCGCCCGACAGGGATTGACGACGGATGGTGACGCCGAGCCCGCGCAACTGACGGGCGACGCGATTGAGGGCGACGATTTTGCGGAAGGTGCGGGTGTTGAGCACGCGTGGCGGATGCCGCGTGATATCGCGCTTGACGAGGTGGAGTGCGGGCGCCCGCATGGTGGTGGCGATGGCGTTCATGCGTCCCTCCGCACGGCGGCTGCGATGAGTTCGGCGGTGACTTTGGGGGCGCCGATGCGCACCGCCTGGTTCATGGCGCCGCTGACGAGGTTGTTGACGGCCAGCGGGTAGCACAGCGACACGGTTTGGGCCTGGCTCTGGCCGCGCACGCGGCGCGTGATGCTGGTGCGCAGCAGTTCGTTAATGGCGGCAACGGCGCAGGGGGCGAAGATGGCGTCGAAGTCGGCCTCGACGCGGCCGAGTTTGTGGCGCAGGTAGGCTTCGAGGGCGGTGCCCAGTGGGCCGAGGCGCGCGAATTCGCAGCGCTGTACGACCTCGCGGACTTCGGGGTTGTGCTCGGAGAGTTTCCATTCGAGTTCGGTCTGGCCGATCAGGATGATGGCGAGCAACTTTTTGAAGCCTTCCTGCACTTCGTAGAAGCGCTTGAGGTGCTTTAGGGTGGGCGTGGCCAGGCAGTGCGCTTCCTCGATGACAAGAAGGTGCTTGCGGCCGACTTGGGCGCTGGCGCGCAGGATGTCGTGCATTTGCTCGGAGCGGTCCTGGTGGCTGGCGCGCAGGCGGGTGCCCGGGGCGACGCGGCGGATGACGGCGCCGGTGATGTCGGCGGCGCGCAGCATGCGGCCCTTGTTGTCGGTGTCTTCCATGCCGAGCACGTAGGGTTCGATGACGGTCACGGGTTCGTCGTTGGTGTTGATCCAGTCGATTAGGTCGTGCCGCAGGGTGCTTTTGCCCGCCCCGCTTTCGGCGATCACGGCGAGCAGGCCGCCGTGCTTGGCAACCTGGCGCATGGCGGCGCGGACGTAGCGGATGTCGTCGCTGATGAACACGTCGGCATCGCTGGTCATCTCATCCGTAAAGGGGTCACGGGGTATGCGGAAGTGGGCTTTCGCCTCCCGCGTGAGGGTTTGTTTGCGTAGTAGCATGTGTACGTCCTCCGGTTCGTGTGCTTCGGGCTGGGTGTCAGGCGGAACGGCGCGGCAACGCTGTTCCGCCATCTCGTTTTCGATGGTCTCGATCTGTGCGGGGCTTGCGCCATGCATCTGCAGGAACGCCAGGGCGTGGGCGCGCAGTTCGGCGCCGGGGATGCTCCGCGGCCAGATCCGGTACTTGATGATCTGGGTCAGGGTGGCGGGCGAGATCTTCATGTGGCGCGCCAGGGCGCTCTGGGACTGGCGTAGCGCGGGCAGAAGCCGCTTCAGGTGGGTCATTTCCTGGATCATCATGCAGCCCTGGTATCGGCCGTGGCGGCCTGGTTGAACTGCGCGATAAGGGCGCCGAGTTGGTCTTCGGGCACGCCCTTGGCGTAGCGCAGGCTGAAGAAGCGATGCTCGTCCGTGGTCAGGTTGCGACCCAGGGCATCGACGATGCGCAGCATGGCGCTGACGGCGTCGAGCATGGGGGCGGCAGCTGCGAGGTGCGCGGGGGTTTCGATTTCGGTGCCGGCACGCGGTATGAAGATGGGCTGCTCGATCTGGGCGAGGTGGCTGTGTGCGTCCAGGGTGTTGCCGAACGGCACGGCCTTTCGGGCGCGGGCGCGCTTGACGTCCTCGGCCGACAGCCCCGGGTAGGCAACGGCATCCATGGCAGCGGCGGCGTGCTCGATGGCGGTGTCGGGCATGGTCTTGTACTCGGCGCCGACTTCGGCCGCGTCCTCAAGCTGGCCGAAGCGGTCATAGCCGCGCACCGGTTCCACTCGGTGCACCAGGGGCGCGCCGTCGTAGCGCGCCACTTCGATCTGGATGGCGCAGTCGCCATACACGAGGGGGCGCACGGTTACGCTGTCGCCGATGCATACCCCGTCCAGCCCGCGCAGGCTGTAGTCCAGGCTGCGATCGGCGGCCGGATGCTTGAACGGTATCTTCATGGCGGGCGTGACCTTGCGGGTTTCCAGCTTGCCAGCCATCATCGCGCGGCAGACTTCCACCGGTGGCAGGACGCGCAGTTGGGCGTTGGTGATCCATTGCCACAGGTCGTAGCGGGCCACCGGTTCGGCCAGTCCACGGCGCTTGAGGCGTGAGTCCTGGCCGGGCAGCAGGTTGGCATTCCAGGCCTCGGCCCAGGCCGCGGCGGCGGCATTGAGTTGCGCGACATCGTGCACCGGTTCGAATCGGAGCCGGCTCTCGAACTGGGTTTCCACGATGTTGTTGCCGACTTCCACGCCGCCTTTGACGCGCGCCTTGCCGGCCTCGTGTTCGAGGGCCGTCACGCCCAGGCTACGCAGCAGTTCCTTGACGGCCGACGAGGTGTTGGCGCTGCCTTTGTCCCACAAGAGGTAGAGCGGCACGCCATGCAGCAGTCTGTGCGGCTGCTTGCCCCATGCGAACATCAGGAACTCGAACAAGTTGTGCTGCGTTTCGCCCGCGGCCTCGACGTACCAGGGGACGAGCGCGCCGCTGGCGCGGTCGTACAACACGTAGCGCCACACCTTGAACTTGACCTTGGCCAGCCCTTCGAGCTTGTTCTTGTAGAACTCGCGGTCGCGCAGGCTGTGCTGCTTGCCACGCAGGTAGTACACCAGGCACAGCGAGGGATCGATTTCGTGGGTGTGGTTGGGGTGCGGCGCCCGCAGCGCCTGCACCGGGTCGACGTTGCGCTGGGCGGCCACGTCGAGCTTGCGCGCGCGCAGCAGACGGTTGAGGTGGCCGGTGCTGCAGCCGAACCGGTAGCTGTTCTGTTCCAGCACGCTGCGGGCGGTGGTGGTGAACAGGGCTTGCTTGCCGTTGTCGCGGATTGCTTCGCGCTGGGCCGCGCCCAGTGCCAGCAGCGCTTCGGCCGGTACCGTTGTGCTGCCCTTGTCGCGGCGCGTGGCGCGCCCGGTATTGCGGCCGGCGGCGCTTTTGAGGTGGCGGTGCACGGTTTGCGGCGACCAGCCGAGAAACGCGGCCGCGGCACTGACCAGGGCGCCCTTGCCGCCGTGGGGGGCGGCGTCGAGTCTGCAGGCGAGGTCGCGCAGGTAGTCGCGCGCCTCGGGCGTGAGTTGCGCTGCCATGGCCGCCTCCATTACGCCGCTTCCTGGGCGCTGGCGGGCTCGCGCAAGAGGTGGCGGCGAGCGTCCTCGATGTCGGCGCCGAAGCGGGTGTCCAGTTCGTTTTGCAGGGCGCCTACCAGCGCCGCGCAGCGGTCGATGGCGTCGGACAGGGTGAGCAGCACGGTTTGCACGGCCGGCGGCATGGGGGCGCTGGATTCGGGGTCGTAGTCCGGCGCGGCGCACGCTTCCTGCGTGTACCACACGTCGAGGGCGGTGACGCCTTCCAGGTGGGCGCCCACGAGTTTGTCGATCAGTGCCTGGCGCTTGCCGATTTCGTCCTTGAAGGCGTCAACGCGGCTTTCCCAAGGGGCCGTGCGCAGTTCGAGCTTTGCCTTGGCGCGCTTGGCTTGGTCCAATGCGTCGCGGGTATCGGCGAGGAGCTTTTCGGTGGCATCCAGGTCGGCCTGCTTGTCGGCCAGTGCGGCGGCGGCGGCTTCTTTTTCCTTGGTGTGCTTGGCGATGAGGTCTTCGGCAAGCTCCAGGAAGGAATCCTTGTCACCGGCCTTGGCGACTTCGATGAGGGCGATCTTCTGATCCTCGGGCAGCTTGCGGTACTGAAGCAGTTCGCGGTAGCCGATGCCCATGCGCGACATGGATTCGAGCGCTTCTTCGCCGAAGGCGCGAAGGTTGGTGATGTCCTGGTTCGCCTTTTCGTCGGATACGCCGAGCAGGCCGCAGAACTCATCCCAGGTGCCCTGAAGCTCCAAACCGTTTGGAGTTTTCTTGCCCTTGAGTGCGCGGTAAAGCTTGTTTTCCTTTACGTATGCAAGCTTCGAACTCCAAACGGTTTGGGAAAATTTCCCGAAGGCTTCTGCCATCTGGGCCTGCCCCAGCAGTTGGTTGAGCAGGTCGCGTTCCTCGCCCATTTCCTGGGCGATGCTCTGCGCCTGGTGCATGACCACCTCGGTGGCGGCAAGGGCGGCGGGCGTGGCGCCGACGAAGTCGGGACCGTGTTTTTCTGCGGCGGCGGTGGGTTTGCGAGCCATGATTCCTCTCTGGTTACGGTTTGCAGGCGTAGGTGTGTTCGAAGTCGTGGGCGCGTTGGCGCAGGCGCGCCACTTCGTCCTGATGGGCAATGGCCACTTGCACCAGGCGCGGCGTGAGGCGCCAGAATTCGGGCTTTGCGGGCAGGCGCTCGACGATGCCTTCGTCGGCGAGCACTTCCAGGTCGCGCAGGGTCTTGGGTTCGGCCTGGCCCACCAACTGCGCGAGCTGCTTGAGGCGCAGCCCTTCGAAGCTGTGGCCCTGCAGGGCGAAGATGAGCGCCACGGCGCGACGCACGGGCTGGTTGGATTGCGGGGCGGCACTCATTGCGCGGCCTCGCGATCGCGGCGGCGGCAGGCGGCGGCGTACTTGCGCTCCAGCAGGCGCTTGAGGGCGCGGGCAATCGCCCGCCCTTCCTCGGCGCCCACCTCGATCTCGCCGTAGCTGGTGCCGATGATGAAACCGCGCCCTTCCATGTCGGGCACCTGCCGATTCAGCGCGTAGCCGAGTTGGTCGATTTCGTTGTTCATGGGGTGTCTCCCAGTTCAAGTTCGGGTTGATCGGTCTTCTCGACCGTGCTGCGGTGCCAGGCGAGCAGCTCCAGCGCGTGCTGGACTGTGCCGAGCGTCTCGACCTGGTCGGCGCGGCCGGCGTAAAAGCGCAGCAGCGCGGCGCTGGTTTCGGCCATCGCGTGCTGCAGCTCGGCGATCTCCTCGGTGGTGGGGCGGCGCCCGGTGGGCATGGGCACAAACATCCCGCCGGCCTGCGCGCACAGGTAGCGGATCACCGCCCGCCCGTGTTGTGAAACCACGCGGCCAGCCGGTTGGCCGGCATGTCGGCATCCTCCATCCACTTGTAGAACCGCGATGTCGACACCGCCTGCAGCTCGGCGTGGCGCTCGACCGACATCTGCCGGGTGCGGATGCCGCCCGCCTTGTCCTGTTCGAAGGCGCCCACCAGGCTGGTGGGCACGCGGTTCCAAATTCGGCGAGTCATTGGAAACCTCCCGACCGTGCGTTTTCCAAACAAAAAGACCGGCTGCATGTGGTGCAAGGCGCTTGCAATCCGTAGGCTTCTGCCATTGCCATCCGACATGGGAGATCACACATGGACACGCCCCGCGTAACCGAGCTGGAGCACCGGCTGAGCGCCCTGCGCACCCTGACCGGCATGCTCATCGCGCATCTGGACGACAACGGACTCATCGACCGCGAAGTGCTGCAAGCAGACCTAGCCGTCGCGCTCGACCAAGTCGAGCAGCCCGACCGAGTGGCATGCGACGTGGCGCACGTGTTCCGGATTGCGGATGTGATGCAGGCTGGCTGGACTGAAGCGCGAGCGCGCGCAGGCGGCGAGCAGTCGCCGGGCTGATGCTGGGCTTGGCGCTCACGCTGCGGCCCTCCGCTCTGCCGGCTTGCGTCGCGCAGTGCCATCGCGCTTCAGATCGAGCGTGTCGGGGTCGGCCTTCAACCCCAGCGCGATCGCGGCGCGGTGGGCGTCGCCGCGGTGGCCTTTCAACTGGCCGCGCAGTAGATCGACCACGATCAGGCGATTGACGCCGATCGTGCGCGCGATCTCGGTTTGGCACAGTCCGTGGGCGCGAATCCAGGCCCGTGCGCTGGCTGGCGTCTGCGGGTATGGAATCAAGGTGGCGACGGGCGCCGGAGCGTTTTTGGGCATGGCGGCGGTGTGGTAGATTGAGGTAGTCATAAAGGGGGGCTCATGGACTTGTCGTCATTGATCGCGAGCGTCAGCACCGGCATCTCCACGCTGGTAGAACTGGGTGGGCTGCTGGTTGGGGAGCGCGACCGCCAGAAAGCGGCGGCCATCCACGACCAGTTCGCGGAAAAGCTCATCGAGACGAAGGCCCATCTTTTGCAGGTGTTGGGCGCCGTCATCGAGCAACAACGGCAGATCCCCGTCCTTGAGCAGCGCGTGCGCGATCTGGAGGCTGAGCGTGCTGAGAAACAGCGTTATGTACTGGCCAAAGTGGGAAGTCAGGGGGAGTTCTTTGCGTACCGCCTCCGCCCCGCGGCTGAGCTTCAGGAGCGCACCGACGAAGTCCCGCATTTCGCCTGCCAGCCGTGTTTCGAGGTGGGCAAGAAGATCATCCTGGTCGGCAACGGGGCTGGGTATTGGATGTGCCCCATCTGCAAGCACGGGGCGCAGGTCGAGCCCGGCGGGCCGTCCGGCTACACGGTCGAAGCCGAGCCGGCCTTCCGGCGCGGCCGGCTTCGAATCACCGACGGGTTCTGAGCGGGCGGACTGGGCGTGTGCATCGGATGCCAAGCCCTTCACCATGAGCGCCAGGGGGTGATCGGTCAGGCGGTAGGTTTGGCGGTCATCGAGCTGGATCACGCCGGCCTCGACCAAGCGGTGGGCGGCGTGGAGCGTGCCGAGGCGGCTGCTGCCGAGAGGTTCGAGCGACCCATACCCCACGCTGGTGGGCGTTTCGGGGAATTCGTCGGCCAGCAAGGCGGCGATCAGCACCGCCCAGAGGTCGAACTCGGTGATTAGGGGGTGTTGAACGTAGCGACGCATGGCGGCTCCGTGCGTTGTGGTTTGTGGGGAAGCGCTCTGCAAAGCGTTTTGGTGTGGTGAATTATGGGGAACGATTGTTCCTCATATCAACGGCCTTTATGGGAACGTTTGTGCCTTCTATTGGTGAGCGTTTATTGGAGGAGCGAGAGCGGCTAGGACTGAGCCAGTCCGAGCTAGCTGAGCGGTGCGGCGTGACGATGCGATCGCAGCGAAATTACGAAAAGGGAGAACGCCAGCCCGACGCGTCGTATCTGGCCGCGCTAGCAACGGCGCGGGCTGATGTTCTCTATGTCCTCACAGGGGAGCGCTGGCGCGGCGCCGCAACTGCCGCTCCCCAAACGGATATCGACGCAATACTTATGGCGCGGGTCTTCGATATGCTTGACCGCGTTGCGAAGGAAGCCGGCAAACGATGGACTGAGAAAGCTAGGTTGGACTGCGCGGTGCGGGTCTACAACTTTCTGGTCAAGGAAGAGGCTCCGGTTACCGAGGAGCGGATGGAGCGCGTTTTGCGCTTGGTGGTGAACCGTTGAAAGGAGAAGCGATGGGGCGCAGGGATGACGAACTGCTGGAACTGGCTGATCAGATCAAGGAGCAACTGCAGGCTTTGCCTGGGGGAACACGCGAAGGCGAGTTCCAGTTGATCGTTGCGCCCAACAATCGCGGCAACGTAGCTGGAGGGCACCAAGTCATCATCAACCCGAAGCGAAGGGAACCCGAATCCGATGACATGGCGCGTATCTGCCCGCAGTGCGTGAAGCGCACGTGGCGTTTCAGCCAGAAGTGCATGCATTGTGATATCGATCTGTTTGCGCACGACGCTGCTTGGCATGCCAGGCGGGTCGAAAGGCGCAAGTTTGTGCTTATGGGTAGTTTCGGCGCCGTAGGACTGGCCGGGCTGTACCTTGCTCAACACCTGCCAGAGGGGATGTCCGGATGGGCTTTGGGCATTGCTGGAATGGCGCTGTTCCTTGCGCTGTTGTTAAGTCGATAAATTTGCCGCCGGGTCGTTGCGACCCCAGGTGGTTCATACAACGTGAGTAGAGGGAAGGATGCTGCAAGCACTCAAACTGACGGTGAAACCGAACGGCACGGCAAAGCGCGTCGGTCTCCAATCCGGGGACATTCTGGTGGCCTACAACGGTAAGCCGGTGGGAAGCCCGGAGTCGCTGGTAACAGCAACGCAGGCAACGCTTGGACAGCCCGCGGGGGTGCCAATGCAGGTGGTCCGCCAAGGCGCAATACTGGATTTTTCGGCCGAAGGTGGTCCGCTTGGCGTGATCGCAGTAGCCGTCACGGCCAGCAACCTCACCGAGTTGTGCGAGCAGTCTCGTGCGATTGCACCCGCCGCTACGGCGGCGCCGGCCGCGCCAATGGAGGTGGTGGTAACGGATATCTCGATGCCCTTCTCAAGCATGGTGACGTTCATGGTGAAGTGGGCGATTGCGTCGATACCCGCGTTCGTCATCTTAGTTGCGATTTTCGCGTTCATAGCTGGGATGCTCCGCGGTTTGATGCATTGAGGCAATGATGCTCGACATGGAGATCCTCGCGGCTGACAGACGCTTACGAATCCTGCAGCTGCTCGCCGAAGCGCCGGGCTATATGCTCAACCTTCCGGCGCTGAAGGCGGCGTTGGCACGCGTTGGGCACTGGGCCTCGTCGGAACTGCTAGAGTCCGATCTTGCATGGATGAAGACTGAAGACTTGGTCGAGATGCACCGGAACAGCGGGTTGGTTGTCGCGGAGTTGTCTCAGCGTGGCATGGATGCGGCGTCAGACCCGGTACGAGTTCCGGGTGTCAGAAGGCCCGAACCTGGGGAGTGTCGAGCGTGAGCAAACGAGATCTTTATGAGTTGTCGATCGAGGCTGTCGAAATGTGCGCCCCGACGGCTACCCCTATCCGCAACAAACTCAACCGGGTGTTAGCACGAAGCGAAGATCCGAAGCTACGCGAGATTATCGAAGTCCTGCTGCGCCAGCATCAGTTCGCATCACATACGCCCGCGATCCCGATCAGCGGGATGTCCAGGTGCCGTGATACGGCGGCGGAGTTGCTGGGCTATTGCCGCAGTCAGCTAGAACGATATAGCTGAGGCCTTCCGAGCCCAGAACAGGAGGACTACATGAACAGAGACTGGACCATCACTCGCGCCGTGCTGCTAAAACTTGAAGCGGCTCCAACTGCCAACACCAACGTTCGCGCGGTGGATCTTCCGGAGTTCGACGAGCAGGAGGTTGCGTACAATATCCGATTGCTGTGGCAGGCCGGGTACATTGATGGCAACGTCCTGGATTCCAGCGATGGCGATGGGCGAATCCTGGATGCGATCGCTCGATCGCTAACGAACCGTGGGCACGATCTCCTGGATACGATCCGACAAAACAGTGTTTGGACAAGAATTCAAGACAGATTCCGGAGCAGTGGTCTCGACATGACTTTCGACCTGGTCCAATCTGTAGGCAAGAGCATTCTTGAACGTATGCTTCTCGGCAACAGTTGATCAGCAAAACGTTTGCGTGACCCCCTCCCCGAGCGCCCCCGATCATGGGGGCGTTTTCATTTGGGGAGCGCACCGTGGAACTCTTACCTGACGCGCGACTGCCGTGGCCGATCATCTGGCCGGGGGTGGTCGAGATTGCCCGTAGCGAGGGCTGCCGGCTTCGCGCATACCGAGATATTGCGGGGGTGTGGACGGTTGGCTGGGGCGAAACCAAGGGGGTAACGCAGAACACGGAATGGACTCAGCCGCAGGCGGACCGCCGGCTGTGCGCGCGTCTAGCCGAATTCCGGCGAGACGTGTTGCGCGAGCTCAAGCACCCCGCTACTGATCACCAGCTAGCTGCGATGATCAGCCTTGCCTACAACATCGGGATGGGGTGGCAAGGTGTGACCAAACCGCGGCGGGCGCGGGACGGCTTTCGGCAATCGTCCGTTCTGCGCGCCCACAATCGTGGCGACACCTTGGCGGCGGCCCGGGCATTCGCGCTGTGGAACAAAGCGAGAAAGGACGGTGTGCTGCAGGTTGTGCCGGGTCTGACTGCTCGCCGCGCCCGCGAAACCGCCCTGTACCTGACCCCTGACTCGGTCGCCGCGCCGCTGGAACTGCTCGATGAAGCGCAGGCGGGTGCTGCGATCGACATGCCGGCGGCCGAAGCGGAGACCCGCTTGCCGGCCAGCCCGATGGCGCAGTCGGGCGCGGTATCGGTGGCCACCGGGGCGCTCGCGGTCGCGAGCAGCGCTTCGGGCGACGTGCGCGAGATCGCGCTTGGGCTTGGGCTTGACCCGTTGCTGATCGTTGGCACGCTCGCGCTGGTTGCGGGTGCGGTGGTGATCTACTGGCGCGCCCGGCAACGTCGGGAGGGCTGGGCATGATGGCGACGGCAATCGTGATTCTGGCCGTGCTTGCGGCCGGCCCGCTGGATCGGCTGCGCGGGCACCCCTTCCACGTGCTGGACAGCCGACTGCTCGACAAGGTGCTGTATGCGTCGGCACTGGCGCTGGCATGCGGCGCGACCGATCCGCTTGTTTTGATCGCGCTTGCGGCCGCAATGGTGGCGGGTATGAGCCCGGGCTGGGGCGAGCCGATGGCGGCGATCTTCGGGGGGCGTGCGATGCGCCCCGACCATCTGGAGTGGTGGCAGCTTGGCCCCGCACGTGAGCGCCCGATGTGGGCGCTGGCGCTGCGCGGTGCGCTATGGGGCGCGCCTGCCGTGCCGGTTGCGCTGCTCGGCGCGCCGCTTGCGCTTGTACTTCTTTACCCCCTGGCGTTTGCCATTGCGATGCCGGCTGCGATGGCCGCGCGGCGCTGGACGGTGCTGGGCCGCGACCCGTGGGGCCGGGTCGAGTTGGCGCGCGGCTGGCTGGCGGCGCTGATGATTGCGCTGGCCGGCGCGGCGATCCTCTGAAAGGGGGCGCCGTGCTTACCAGAACCTATGTTGCGGCCGGCGTGGCGGCATTGCTTGCCAGTGCCTGGGCGGGTGGCGCCTACACGGGGAGCCGGAAGGATGCCCAGATCGCGCGGATGGAGCGGGATCGCGCCCAGGCGGTTGCCGCGATCGCGGATGCGGCAAGCGTGCGGCTGTACGAGGCGCAGCAACGCGCCGACGTGCTGACGGCACGGCTGCTCGCCGAGCGGCGCGCGGCCCTCGAGCTACAGGAGAAACTTGATGATGCCCTCAAGCACGCTACGGATGGCCGCGTGTGCCTGCGCGACGCTGCTTTGCGCCTGCTCGACCAATCCCCCGGCATCCGGGTTGCCGGTTTGCCCCCCGCCCCCGGCGGCATTGCTGGAGCGGATGCCGAAAGAGTTGCCACCGATACCGACCTCGCCGCCTGGGCCAGGCGGGCCGGAGGCGAGTACGCAGAGTGCGTACGACGTCTCGATGCGCTGATCGATTATGAGCAGCCGCAATGACGATCCATATCGAGCACATATCGAGCGTGATCCGCGTGTACCGGCCGGGGGAATCCTACGCGGCGGGCAATGAGCCGAAGGCGGTGGCGACGGTGGCGCGCACCGATACGGGGGCGGCCGAGATCATGGCCGCCAAGGGGCAACTGACGCGCGGGGACATGCGGGAGATCGCCCTTCAACTGGCGGCGGCGGGCGTGCGCGTGCTGGTGATCAAGCGCCCGCGCGGGCGCGGGGTGCCGGGCGGCAGGCTGGTGCGCAGCCAGGGGCCGTTTTCTTACTACGAAGTGCGTACGGAGGGGCTGTGATCCAGATCGATACCTGGGCGTTGATCTCGTTTTTCGTTGGCCTGGCGGTGACGATCGTGGGGGGCATTGTTGGCGCGGCCAAGTACTCACTCGCGCAGTCCGAGCGGCGACAGGACGAGCGACACGCCTCGTCCGAGAGAGCCCGCCTGGAGCGGGCTCGCCATTGGGATGAACGGTTCGCGTCGCTGGAGGCTGCGGCCAAGGCGGATGCTGGACAGTGGAAGCGTGTTGAGCGCGAGTTACTCGACCTGAAGGCCTCGCTGCCGGTGACCTACGTGATGCGCGAAGACGACATTCGCAGGCAGTCGGTGATCGAGGCCAAGATCGACGGCCTGGCCGTCAAGTTCGAAAACATGATTTTGCGGGGGCAGCATGGTTGATGTGGCCAAGGCACGCCGTGAGTCGTTGCGCTGGATCGTCATGCTGGTGCTCAACCAGTCGCGACCGGTGAACGCCTACGAGCGTCTGATTCTTTCCGTTGTTCAAGCCGAGTATCCGGATGCGACCCAGATCGAGTTGCGCCGCGAGATCGACTATCTGGCCGACCGCAAACTCGCGGAGGTGCAGAAACATCCCGATGGCCGGTGGCAGGTTGGGCTGACCCGGCTGGGCGTGGACATCGTCGAATACACGGTGGATTGCGAACCTGGCATTGCCCGCCCCGAGAAGTACTGGAGCTTGTGATGGTCGTGCGCAGCAAGGTCGACATGCTGCCGCCGGAGGATCGGGCCTGGCTTGAGCGCGAGTTGGTGCGGCGTGGTTTCTCGCAGTACGGCGAGTTGACTGCGCTGTTGCAGGAAAAGGGCTACGAGATCACGCGCAGCAGCGTGCACAGGGCCGGCGCCAAGTTGCAGCGCCGGCTCGAACGGATCCAGGCCGCGACCGAGGGCGCGCGGCAGATTGCCCTGGTCGCGCCCGACGATGCGGACAATCGGTCGGTGGCTGTGATGGCGATGATCCAGAACGATCTGTACGAGATCATGGAGAATCTGGAGGCGGTCGAGGACGCCGAGGATTCGGCCGAGCGCCTCGGGTTGCTCAAGGACGTGTCGTTGTCGATCTCGCGCATCAGCCGTGCGCGAGTCAATCAAAGCCGCTGGGCGGCCGATGTGAACGCGCGGCTGGCGGATGAGGCCAAGGCGGCGGCGATTGCCGGTGCCACGGCCGAAGGCCTTACCCCTGAGCAGGCCGAGCGCATTGGGTTGGCGGTAGCCAGCCGCGTGCAGATATATCTACCGGACAACGGCAGATGACTGCGCCTGGAATGAACGCGCCAATGGTCATACGCCCGCAGCCGGGGCCACAGGAGGCGTTCCTGGCATCCTCGGCCGACATCGTGATCTACGGTGGTGCGGCGTTCGGTGGAAAAACCTTTGCGCTGCTGTTGGAAACCACCCGGCACTCGGAAAACGGGCAGTTCGGCGCGGTGATCTTTCGGCGCACCACCAAGCAGGTGAAGTCCGAGGGTGGCTTGTGGGACACATCCGAAGAGCTCTACCCGCTCATGGGCGCACAGCCAAGCGGGTTGAGTTGGACATTTCCGTCCGGCGCCAAGGTGACGTTCGCGCACCTGGAGCACGAAAAGAACAAGTACGACTGGCAAGGCGGCCAGATCGCGATGATCGGGTTCGACGAGCTGACGCACTTCACGGCCGGACAGTTCTGGTACCTGCTCAGCCGCAACCGCTCGAACTCGGGCGTCGCACCCTATATTCGCGCCACGACCAACCCGGACCCCGACAGCTTCGTGGCGGAGTTGATTGGGTGGTGGATCGATCAGGAGACGGGCTACGCCATTCCCGAGCGTTCGGGGGTAGTCCGTTGGTTCGTGCGTTATCGAAACGAGTTGGTTTGGGCTGACAGCCCGGAAGAGTTGCGCGATCAGTATCCAGACCTGGAGCCGAAGAGCCTGACCTTCATCGCCTCGTCGTACCGGGACAACCAGATCGGGCTGGCGAAAGACCCCAAGTACATCTCTAACCTCGATGCGTTGCCGCAGGTCGAGCGCGAGCAGCTGAAGAACGGCAACTGGAAGATTCGCCCGGCCGCCGGCGACTATTTCAAGGCCGAGTGGTTTCCAGTCGTGGAGCGCGCCCCCAACGGTTGCCGCTGGGTGCGCTATTGGGACCGCGCAGCCACCGAACCCAGTTCGCAGAACCCCGACCCGGACTACACGGTGGGGGTAAAGCTGGGGAAGGATGGCGAGGGCAACTACTTTGTGGCGCATGTGGCCCGCGACCGCAAACGACCGGCGGGCGTGCAGAAGCTGATCAAGGGCACGGCACAGGCGGACGGCATCGGCTGCTCGGTGGTGCTCGAGGAGGATCCCGCTCAGGCGGGCAAGTTCGAGGCGGCGACCTACGTGACGTTGCTGGCGGGCTTCGATGTACGCCCCATCCCGCCCCAGGGCGACAAGGAGTTGCGCGCCCGTCCGGCGAGCGCACAGGCTGAACAAGGGCGTATCCACCTGGTGCGAGGCGCTTGGAACAGAGCTTTTCTGGACGAACTGGAGAACTTCCCCAAAGGCAAGCACGACGATCAGGTCGATGGGCTATCGGGTGCCTTCAATTTTCTGGAGTCGACCAACGTGCAGCCGGCGGCCGGCGAGACGGTGGAGGCCGACACGGACACCTACCGCGCGACCCGGCCGAGGCGGTGGGGACATTGATTTGTGAGACGCCCGCTATGGGCGTTTCGCCCCCTGGGGGCGGCCGGATGGTGCGGCGCGGGCGGTTTGGCGGCGCCACGGCGTTTATAAATGCCCGCACGGGCGGGTGGCGAGGTGATGGAGATGGGTGTTTTCGAGCGGGTGTGGTCCTGGTTGTCCGGCGACGAGCATCAGGCACGGGTTTTGGAGGCCGCCGGGACGACGGTGGACGCGGAGGATGACGAGGGCTGGCGCCGGCTTTCCGGCGACCACGCGCGCGACCTGTCGCCGCTTTCGCACAGCCGCATGCGGGAGACGGCGTATTACCTGTGGGATGCGAACCTGCTGGCTAACCGGTTGATCGAGCTGCCGCTGGCTTACTTGTTGGCCGAGGGGGTGTCGCTGCAGGCGCGCGATGCGACGATGCAGGCGGTGCTCGAGCAGTTCTGGTCCGACCCGATCAACGCGCTGGACATCAAGCTGGAGAAGAAGCTGCGGGAGCTTGCGCTGTTCGGCGAGCAATGCTGGCCGGTAGCGGTGAACACCCACGACGGGCATGTGCGCTTGGGCTATCTGGACCCCAAGTTGATTGCCACGGTGGTGGTGGACCCGGACAACCCGGAGCAGCCGGTGGGCATTGTGACCACCAAGGACCGCAAGGGCCAGGCACGCCGTTACCGGGTGATCGTGAATGGCCCGGAGTCGGTCTTTACCGAGCGCACCCAGGCGATTCGGGCGACGTTCGGGGACGGCGAGTGCTTCTACTTCAAGGTGAACGATTTGTCGACCAGCGCACGCGGGCGGTCGGACCTGCGCGCGCCGGCCGACTGGGTGGACGCGTATGACCAGTTTTTGTTTGGCGAGGCGGAGCGGTACAACTTTTTGCGGGCCTTTGTCTGGGATGTGACCCTTGCGGGGGCGACGCCCGACGAGGTAAAGACCCGTGCGAAGAGTATTTCCGCGCCGCGGCCGGGCGCAGTGCGGGTGCATAACGAAAGCGAGGTGTGGAAGCCCTTGAGCCCTGAACTGGGGGCGGTGGAATCGGCCGAGGCGGGTCGGCTGTTCCGCAACCACGTGTTGGGTGGGGCCACGATACCGGAGCACTGGTATGGCGGCGGTGGGGATGTGAACCGCAGCACCGGGGAGTCGATGGGCGAGCCGACGCTGAAGATCTTCACGATGCGCCAGAGATTTGCGAAGCACATGCTGGCGACGATGGGGCGTTATGCGATCCGCCAGCACATCATGGCGCGCGAGGACGAGCCGGATATCGGCGATCCGCGGCTGGGCGTGGAAGCGGTGTTCCCGGAGATGACCAGCCGCGACACGACCCGCTATGCGGCCGCCCTGGTGCAACTGGTGACGGCGGTGAACATGGCGATCGAGGCGGACCTGGTCACCGCGCAGACGGGCCTGGCCCTGATTGCGGCCACGGCGGCGCAGATGGGCGTGAAGATCGACCCGGCGGCGGAACTGAAGAAGGCGCGCGAGGCGGCCGGCAAACGTGCCGAGGACGACGTGTTCACCGGCCCGGCCGAGGGCGACTTGAGCGGCGTGGCATAACCCCTTGATGAGCCGCCTTCAATGACGCTGCGCGACGCTATGGCCGGCCGTACGCGCTTGATCCGCGACACCCAGGCGGAGATCGAGCGGCTGCTGCGCGAGGCGGCCGAACAGGCGGCCGGCGTGCTGGCCGGCGCGCCCAGCGACTACCAGGCGTGGCAGTTGCCGCTGCTGCGCGCCGAGATTCGCCGGGTGCTGGATGACACCGCGCCGCGTGCGGCAGCAGCCGCAGACGCTGGCCTGGCAGAGGCGTGGCTGGCGGCCGGCGCGATGGTGGATGATGTGATGGCGGCACCGCGGCTGGCGGCGGTGATGCCGGCAATGGACAACGGGCAGTTGCAGGCAATGCGTGCCTTCACCACCGAGAAGATCAAGGGCGCGACGCTGGAGGCGATGAACAGGATCAACGACCAGTTGGCGCTGACCGCGATTGGCGTGCAGACGCCGTTCGAGGCGGTGCAGCAGGTGACGAGGATACTGGGCGAATCGACCCGCAAGCGGGCAACCGGTATCGTGCGCACCGAGCTGGGCACGGCGTTTTCCACTGCCAACCAGTTGCGCCTGGCGCAATGGGGCGAGACGGTGCCGGGCCTGCAGAAGCGCTGGGTGAAGAGTGGCAAGGTGCACCCGCGCGTCGAGCACGTGGCGATCCACGGCCAGGTGCGCGATGTGAATCAGCCCTTCGACCTGGAAGGCGGTGCGGTGCAGATGATGCACCCGCACGACCCGGCCGGCCCGGCGCGGCACCGGATCAACTGCGGATGCGTGGCCGTGCCGGTGGTGCCGGGTTATGCGCGGACCGTGGTTGATGAGAAGGAGCAGGAGGCGGCCGAGGACGCCGAGCGCGGCCGTGCGGCGCTGACCGCCGCCCGGGATGCACCAGTGGCGGCGACGGCTGCTACACTTCAGGTGGCACGCGCGGTCCATGCGCAGGCGGCCGCGGGCGGCAAGCACGCGGGTTTGTTGAACCGGCTCAAGGATGAAGGGCCAAAGCAGTTGCGCAAGGCGGTTGCCTCGCAGCAGAAGCGACTGGACGCGCACTTGGCCAAGCTGGCAGACCCGGCCAGTGTGGTGCCGGATTGGGCGCAGCGTTCGCCGCTGTACCAGCAGGGGTTGTTGAAGAAGTGGCAACGCGAGGTGGAGGACGCCCGCGAGCAAATCATGGTGATCGAGGAGTACCGCAATGCCCAGCAGCGAACCGAGTGAATACCAGGTCAAGTATTCGGGCGCGATGATCTGCCTGGCCGAACTGGTGGACCTCCTGAAGGAGGAAGGCGAAGCCCATGCCGGCGAGGCAGACGGGCTGCTGGCCTACCAGGCGCTGTCGCGCATCAAGGGCAATGCGGAGGCCTGGGGCGTGCCGCTGGAGGATATCGGCCTGGCCGGGTACGACGTCGATGCGCTGTTGATGCGCCCCACTACCGCCGCTTGATGGCCGGCATGCCCTACGCTCCCTGCCACTGATCTTTCTCCCCCCCCCCCTTTTTTCCGCCTTTCCGCCGTTCCCGCCTCCCCAGCGCCCCGCCTTGTGCGGGGCGTTTGCTTTGCGTAATCAGCAAAAGCTTTGCGTGATCGCGCACAGCTAGCGCGGTGAAATGGCTCCGTACTCTCAACGGAGCCTGACATGAAGACCCCCCCGATGGATTTGCCCGCCGCCGATGCTGCCAAGCTGGTGCGCCGGGAAGTGCCCGAAGTGGGCAAGGACGGCAAGCCGACCGGCAAGCTCGCCGACAAGGCGGTGGCACCCGATGAGGTGTTCGCCGTGGCGGTGCGCGACCAACTGGTGACGGTGGTGACGACCGACGGCCGCAAGCTGTCGGGCACGCTGCCGGCGGCCAAGGCCGAGAAGTGAGCGCCGGCAAGCAGCCCCGCAAAGGGGTGATTCCCGCGGCCGGCGTGGTGGGCGCGCGCCTGGTGGAGGCGGCAGCGACCGAGGTGCGGACCGTGATCGACCTGGTGCGCACGGCGGTGCAAAAGGCCGTGGGGCGCGACTGGCTTGCGGTGGCGGCGGTGTATCCGGACCGGCTCGTGGTCGAGTTCGACGGACGCCAGCAGGCCTACCCCTTCACCCTGAACGAAGACAACACCGTGCAATTGGGCACGCCGTTCGAGGTGGTGATGACGCACCAACCGGTGCGCGTGGTGGAGGCCCGCGCGGACGGCCAGGTGGGCGCCTTCATCGAGGCGGTGGGCGAGCCCGCGGGCGGGATCTGGACGATTCGCGTGATCAAGGCCGGCGAATCGACCAACGGCAACTACTACGGCGACGCGGCCCTGAAGGGGTTGGTACGGCTGCTGGAGGGGGTGCGCGTGTTCGAGAAGAGCGACGCGGAGCACGTGGCCGACCTGAAGCATGGCGTGGCCCCGGGCAAGAGCGTGCGCAACCTGGTGGGGGCGCTGACCAATGCCCGCTTTGTGGAGGGCGCGGCGCCGGATACCGGTGAGATCCAGGCCGACCTGAAGCTGATCCAGCCCGATGGCGAGGTGGCGGTACGGGTGCGCGAAGCCCATGCCCGGGATCTGAGCCACTTGTTCGGTTTTTCGATTGATGCCGACTCGGTCGTGAAGACCATTCGCCGTGGCAACCGGCGCCTGCGCGAAGCCACGAAATTCACCAAGGTCCGTTCGGTGGACCTGATTGTAGAACCCGGTGCGGGCGGCTCGCTGCTGCGCATTGTGGAAGCCCGTATGCCCCAGGAGGATGAAGACATGGCTTTGCGCCAACGCATGATCGAGGCCGTTCGTGCCCACAACCCGAAGTTTGATTGCGACTCCGCCACGGATGATGAGTTGGTGGACGCCTACGATGCGGCGCTGGCTGCTGGCCGCGTGACCGAAGCGGCTGGCGCTGGCGCCAGCGCCGAGGCGCTGAACGCGGTGCGCCTGGTGGAGTGCCGCATGGTGGCGCGCGATTTGATCGGCGCAGCCAAGCTGCCGGTGCCGGCCAAGGAGCGCCTGATGCAGCGTTTTACGGAGGCCACCCAACCGTTCGATGCGGCGGCGGTGACGAACGCGATCGAGGCGGAGCGCCAGTACCTGGCGCGCTTTACGGAGTCGGGCAAGCCGGCGATTCACTTTGACGAGGCGATCGAGGTGGAGGACCGCTCGAAGAAGGTAGCCGACATGTTCGACGCGTTCTTCGATCCGGCGCACAAGGATCACCGCCAGGTGCAGTCGTTCCGTGAGTGCTACATCGAGGTGACCGGAGACCGCCGCGTGACCGGCCGCCTGGAGCAGTGCGACATGGTGCGCTTGCGCGAAAGCCTGGGGGCGCGCTTTGTCGAGGCGACGATGACTTCGGCGACGTTCTCGCACGCCCTGGGCGATTCGATTACCCGCCGGATGCTGGCGGACTACCGTGCGCAGAGCCAGTACGACGTGTGGCGCATGGCGGCCAACGTGGTGCCGGTGGCGGACTTCCGCACTCAGGAGCGCACGCGCTGGGGGGGCTTTGGCGACCTGCCGGTGGTGGCCGAGGGGGCCGACTACCAGGATGGCGGGATTCCGGACGATGAGGTGGCCACCTATAAGGCGGCCAAGAGCGGCCGCTTGAGCCGGGTCACGCTGGAGATGATCCGCAACGACGATGTGGGCATGGTGCGGCAGATCCCGATCAAGCTGTCGCGTGCGGCCAAGCGCACGCTGGCGAAGTTCGTGCTCGACTTCATCCGCACGAACCCGGTGATCTACGACAGCAAGGCGTTGTTCCACGCCGACCACGGCAACCTGGGTGCGGCGGCGCTTTCGGCCGCGAGCTGGGCGGCCGCCCGCCTGGCGATGATGCAGCAGACGGAAGCCGGCTCCGAGGAGCGCCTGGGCATTCCGCCGCGCAACCTGTGGGTGCCGGCCGACCTGGAGGAGACGGCCTTCGATCTGTTCAAGCAGCGCGGCACGAACAACGACCAGAGCTTTATCCAGACGCAGGCGCCGCGCGTGATTCCGGTGTGGTACTGGACGGATGCGAACGACTGGGCGGCATCCTGCGACCCGCTGGACGTGCCCACGATCGAGATCGGCTTCTTGGACGGCAACGAGGAGCCGGAGATCTTCGTGCAGGACAACCCCAGCGTGGGCAGTCTTTTCGCGAACGACACCATCACCTACAAGATCCGCCATGTGTATGGCGGTGGGGTGATGGACTTCCGCGGCCTGTACAAGGCGGTTGTGGCCTGATGACGCCCGCGATGAACCGCGCCTTCGTCCTCGACCTGGTCGCCGATCTGATTGCGCAAGGCGCCGATCGGGTTGGCGTCGAGAGTCGCGAGCGTGCGCTCGGGCTGGCGCTGGTGCGTTACGACTTCGACCGGCCGCGGGTGGTCGTTGAGGACGTGACGGCGCCTGGCGGCCTGGCGCTGCCCTGGCCGGCGAGTTGGGATGCGGCGCGCAGCGTGCTGCGCGCAATTGAATCACCGGTTGAGCGCATGCCGCCGGCCGAGCTCGAAACCGACCAGTGGGGCGTTTACCGCGCCCCGACCGGCCCGGTGCTGCGGGTGGCGCCCGCGCTGCCGGCGGGACAGGTTGCGCGGCTGTCGTTCACCGTGCCCCACGTGCTGACCGACGACGTATGCACGGTGCCGCTGGAGCACGCCGAGGCGCTGGCCTGCTACACGGCCGGCACGTTGTGCGAGCAGATCGCCACCTCGCACGCGGACAACATGGACGCGACGATCGGCGCGGACCGTGTGGACCAGAGCAGCCCGGCGCGTGAGTGGGGGCGCCGGGCAAACAGTTTGCGCAATCGCTACTTCGCGGTGCTGGGCATTTCGGCTTCGGGCGGCACGCCGGCCGCCAAGCCGGTGTCGGCTTCGGCGGTGGCGGATATGGACCTGACGCCCAGTTTCGGCAAGCCATTCCTGTACCCAAGGGGGCGGCGATGAGGATTGCGTTCGAGGCGACCACGGTTGCTGTCTGGCGCCAGGCGTTTGCGCTGGCGCCGCAGGCCGCGGCCGAGGAGATGCAGGCGTTCCTCACCCGCTCCACGGCGCACCTGCAGGCGGAGGTACAGGCCCGCACCCCGACGACGCACGGCACGCTTCGGGCGTCGGTATTCGGTGAGGTGCGCATGTTCGGCGGTGGATTCGGCATGGAGGGGCTGGTGGCCACGCCGCTCGCGCATGCGCCGGCGGTTGAGCATGGGACCAAGCCACACCACCCGCCGGTGGAGCCGTTGATCGACTGGGCACGGCAGAAGCTGGCGTTGTCCGGTACCGAGGCGGAGCGCGCCGGACGGGCGATCGCATGGAAGATCGCCCGCCACGGCACCCAAGGCGCGCACATGTTCCGCGACGCGTTCAACGAGAACCGGGAGCAGGTCATGGCGGACTTTCGGCGCAGTGGCATGCGGGTTGTGCGCCGTATCGAGGGGGGCATGCGGTGAGCGCGGCCGAACACCTTGAGGCGGTTCGTGCGGCGATCGTCGCGCGGTTGAACACGGTGCCGGATGTGGGTGTGGTGCATGACTACCAGCGCTATGCGGGCGATCTGCGCAAGCTGGCAGCGCTCTACGTGACCGAGGTTGGCGGCCGGCCGCAACTGCGCGGGTGGTACGTGAGCCGCGTGGCCACGGTGGAGACCAGCGCCGTGAGCGGGAGCTATGCAGCCACTCATGAGTGGGTGCTGCGGGGCTACATGGCGCTGGACGATGCGGCCGAATCCGAGATCGTGTTCGACCGTCTGGTGGAGCAGATCCGCGAGGCGTTTCGCGGTGACGATGCGTTGGGCGGTCTGGTGGGTTCGATCGTGTTCGATGGGTCCGAGGGATCGGCCGCAGGCGTGCAGGCGCAGCTTGAGCCGGTGATGTTTGCTGGCGTGCTGTGTCATGCGGCACGGCTGACGCTTCGCACACGGACTTATTTCAGGAGCGTGCCATGACGAGGCAGACCAGGAACACCAAGGCCGATCAGGCCAGTGAAAGGGCCGAGGACGTTGCCGAAGCCCCCGCCGCCCCGGACGGTATCCGGGGCACCCATACCGGTGAGCGCGACGCGGCCGCGGCGGACGGGGTGCTTTCGTCCGCGGCGGGCGCCGTGCCGCCATCGTTCGTCGGCGACCCGTATTGGGGGCGCGGCGGTCGTTACATCGTGGGCGGGGACGGCGTGCGCCGGCCTGCCGGTAACCAGGAGTAGCAGACATGGCAAACGTGGTGGCGCAACCGCGCGCATGGAAGAAGAAGGCGATTTTGATCAAGGCGGAGGCGGCGACGGGTGTCGATGCCGCGCCGACGGGGGCGGCGGACTGGTTCGAGGCACGGAACGTGACGTTCCAGCCCTTTGATGCGCCGACGGTGGAGCGCGGGATCATCGCGCCGTATATGGGCAACAGCGGCAAGCTGATTACCGGCAAGTACGCGAAGCTGGGCTTCGAGATCGCGCTGGTTGGGCCGGGCACGGCCGGGACGGCGCCGAAGGTGGCGCCGGTGCTGCTGGCGGCGGCGATGAGCGAGACGATCGTGGCGGATACGTCGGCAACGTACAACCTGGTGAGTGACGCGATTGGCTCGGTTACGGCTTACATCAACGTTGACGGCACGTTGCACAAGCTGATCGGGAGCCGCTGCAACGTGGCGGTTTCGCTGACGGCGGCGGGCATTCCGCTGTTGAAGGTCAGCCTGGAATCGGTGTTCATGGACCCGGCCGCCGATCCACCGGGTGCGGTAGACCGGAGCGGCTGGCAGGTGGAGCAGCCGGTGACCGCGGCGACCACCAGTGGGATGGTCGTTGGTGGCACGACGTTGGCGTACAGCGCCTTCGAGCTTGACTGGGGCAACCAATTGAAGCGCATCAACCTGCCCGGGCCGCAGGTGGAGGTGGGCATTTCCGATCGCGCGCCGACCGGCAGCGTGACGGTGCTGGCGCCGCCTCTGGCCGCGTTCAACCCGTTCGCCCTGGCCGAGGCCGGCGATGTGGTGGAGCTGACGACGACGCAGGACAACCGCGAGGGCTTCAAGGCGAAGGTGGACGCGAAGGTGCGGATCATCGGTGTGGACTACGACCGCATCGAGGAGATGCTGGCCTACAAGCTGACGCTTGAACCGTTTCCGGTGGCCGGGAACGACGAAATCACCCTGACCTATCTGTAACCACAAAGGAGTTTTACGCCATGCAACAGCAGTCCGCTGCCGTTTCTGCAGCCGTTCCGGCTTTCGTCCTGGTGCCCGATCCGCGCGTGCGTTGGCCGGTTACCGTACGCGTGCCGGCCGATGGCGGTGCCTTCGTTGAGCAAGGCTTCACCGGGGTGTTCCGGGTGCTGCCCGAGGAGGCGCTTGCGACGTTGTTTCCGGTCCGCGACGAGGAGGAAATCAAGGACCGCAGATGGACGGATGTGCTCGCGGAGAACGCGAAGAAGCTGCCCGAGGTGCTGGTGGACTGGGACGTGAAAGACCCGCAGGGCAAACCGGTGCCGATTTCGTGCCTGGCCGCGGCGCTGACGGGCGAGCACGGCAAGTGGCTGGCGGCCGGTATTCACCAGGCGATTGTGCAACTGCGCCTGGGCATGCCGGCGCGCGCAGGGGCCACCGAGGGAAACTCGCCGACTGCGCCCGCGCCTGGGTCCGCCGCGCAGTCGGCCACCACGGACCCGACGAGTACGCCGACGACCTGACGGCGTTCGGCCTGACCGCGGCGGCCGCGCAGGCGCGCGCGGCGCCAGCCGAGACGGCTTTTGGGGTGTATGCCCACAACTGGCCGGCGTTCGAGGTGTGGTCGCTGGTGTGGCGGCAGTGGCGATGGGTTGGCACCGGGTTTGCCGCCTGGCGTGAAGGCCTGGATTGGGGCCAGGCTGAATCGGTGATGCGCATGCTCGGCGTGAAGCGGTGCCGGCGCCCGGCTTTGTTGCGCGCGTTGAAGGTCATGCAAGACGCGGCTGTTGATGAGCTGCGCATTCTCACTGCGAAGAATTCATGAACGACCTGGTTATCCGAATCCGTGGCGATTCTGCCGAGTTTGCCGCGGCCGCGAACGACGCCGGCCGTGCGCTGGAGGGCGTTGATGCGCGGGTGCAGCGCACCGAGCGCTCGGCCCAGGCGGCCACGGCGACGCTGGCGCGGATGGCGGGCGGGCTGGCGGCGCTGGTGTCGGCCGGGCGTACGGGCGCGGCGGCGGATGATTGGGGGCAGTACGCGAGCCGGCTGAACATTGCGGCCGGCAGCATCGGCACGGCCGCGCTTGCCCAGGAACGGCTCTACGACGCGTCGGCTCGCGTGTACAAAGCGTTTGGCGCGTCGGCGGAGTTGTACATCCGCAGTGCGGAGTCGCTGCGGCAGATCGGCTACGCCTCGGCCGACACGCTGGACATGGTGGAGGCGTTGTCCTACGGCCTGACGGTTTCAGCGGCGGACAGCCAGCGCTCGGCATCGGTCGTGGACGCGTGGTCCAAGGCGGTGCTCCTCGGCAAGATGGGCATGGAGCAGTACAACACCGTGGTGGCTTATGCGCCGCGGCTGCAGCAGGCGCTTGCGGATGCCTTGGGCACGACCAATGCGGGGCTGATGCAGATGGTCAGCAATGGCGAGCTGACGGCCGACAAGCTGATGCTGGTATCGACCCAGATCGAGCGCATGGGGGCGGAAGCCGACCAGATGCCAGTGACCATGGCCGACGCGGCGACCCGGATCGGTAATGCGTTCATGCGCTGGGCCGGGCAGTCGAACGAGGCGCTGGGTGCCACGCAACTGCTGACGGGCGGCATGGAGGTGCTGGCTGATCACTTTGACCTGGTGGCCAATGGCGCGCTTGCTGCGGCTGGGGTGGTCGGGACGATAAAGGTCAAGGCGTTGATCGACGCGGCCGTGGCCGCACGTGCGCAGGCCACGGCCAATGCGCTGCTTGCCCGCAGCGAGCTGGAGGCGGCTCGCACGGCGCAGGCCAAGGCGGCGGCGATTGCGGCGAAGTCGGCAGTGATGGGCAATGCAGCCGGGGCCAACGCGGCGCTCACGGCCGCGAACCAGCGGCTGGCTGCCGCTCAAACGGCGTCGGCTGCGGCTGCACGCGCAAGCGCGGGCCTGCTGGCCATGGCCGGCGGGCCGATCGGGCTGTTGGTGACGGCGCTGGGGGTGGCTGGCGCCGCCTATGTGACCTTTGCCAACTCGGCGGCGTCGGAGTCGCGACGCGCGGCCAACGAGACGCAGCAGGCGCTGGATGATGTGAAGGTGGCGATCGATGCGATCGACCGCATGGGTCGGGCGGCCTACGACCGTTCGGTGGCGCGTGCGCGCAGTCAGTTGGCCGCTGCGGAGGAGCACGTCGGCCGGTTGCAGGCACAGTTCGATGCCGAGCGCCAGCGCTATGAGGAGGCGGGCCTGGTCGGCAAGTTGTTCTTGTCCGAAACCAGCGGTATTCGCGGGGCGGACGCGATGACGACCGAGCTGGCGCGTGCCCGCGAGGCCGCGGCGGGCTTGGGCGCTCAACTGGCGGAGCTCGAGGCGGGCGTTGACCGGGTGGGTACGGCGAGCGGCCGGGCGTTTCTGGATGCGCCGGAGAACATGACGCGCGCCCAGCGCGAGGCGGCCAGGCTGGCCGAGCAAATGAAGCGCTTCGATGAGCAGGCGGCGCAGGCGCGTGCGGATGGCCAGGAGGTATTGGCACGCGATATCGAGGCGCGCAAGCAGGCGTGGTTGGCCGACCAGGAAGCGGCCGGAAAGTCCGGCGCCGCGGTGCGGGCGGTGAAGGACGAGTTTGCCGCGATGATGGCCGAACAGGCTGGTTTGTCGAAGTCGTTCGCGGATGACTGGGCGACGCTGACCCAGGCTTTTGAGGCCGGCCGGCTTGGCCGGGGCGCCGAGGCGGTGGAACGGCTGACGCTTGCGCAGGCCCGCTTGCTCGCCCAGCAGCCGGGTATCCGGGCCGCAACCCAGGAACAGGCACGGGTTGAATCGGCGCGCGCCCAGGCACTGGGGGCTGCGGTGGATGCTGAGGTGCGGCGGGCGGCCACGCTGGTGGACGCCAACGAGCGCCTGCGCGACGAGATCGCCACGATTGGCCTGAGTGCCGAGGCGCTGGCCCGCCATCGTGCGGACAAGCTCGCGGCCGCGGCGGCCGCCGAGACACATGCGGCGGCCGAACTCGAAGCTGCTGCAGCGTTGCTGGACCAGGCGGGCACGTTACCGGACGTGGCGCGCGAGTACCGGCGCCTTGCCGCTGCCCGGCGCGAGGCGGCGGCCGCGTTGTCGGACCAGGCGGCGTTGACGATGCAGCGCTCGGCGGCGGACGCCGCACGCACCGCCGAGGATGAATGGCGGCGCACGGCCCAGGGCATTGAGCAAAGCCTGACGGATGCCTTGATGAGGGGCTTCGAGGACGGCAAGAGCTTTGCCAGGAATTTCCGCGACACGGTGCGGAACATGATCAATACCTTGGTATTGCGCCCCGTGGTGCAGGCAGTCGTTCAGCCGGTGGCCGGGACGATTGCGGGCAGTCTGACCGGTGCAGGCACTGGCGGTGCGGCAGGCGGTGGCGGGAGTCTGCTTGGGTCGGCGGTGTCGAGCATCGGCGGTGTGGGTGGCCTGGTTGGCTCGGGGTTGCTAGCGGCTGGCGGTGCGCTTGGCGCCGGCAGCGCTCTTGGGGGGTTTGCAACCGGTTTGGGCACGGCGTTGAGCAGCGGCGCGGGGATGGCCGGCACCTTCAGTGCGGGCGCGAGCCTGGCTGGTGTGGCAGGGGGTGGTGCGGCTGGCGCCGGCATGATGGTGGGGGCGGCCATTCCGGCGATCGGCGCGGTGTTGGCGATTGCCGCGGCACTGGGGGCGTTCGGCGGCAAGCCGAGCAACAAGGCGGCCTGGGGCGAAGTTGACCTGACCAGCGGCGAGTTGATGAATCTCGGCAACATGACCGGGAAGAAGCAGGCCAGCGACGAAACGCTCAACGCGCGTTCGGCGTTGTTGAGCGGTGCGGCCGCGGCGGCTGTGGTGATTCAGCAACTGGGGGGTGACGCGGGGCTTTCGACGCTGCGGGTGGATGTTGGCGAGCGCGATGGCTACCAGGCCGACTTCGGCAACGGCCTTGAGCAACTCGGACGCGATGGCGAAGCGGCGATGCGCACGATTGCCGAGCGGTTGATTGCGGGGGCGTACGAGACCTTTGACAGTGGTACGCGCGCGATCGTGGATGAGTTGCGCGCGGCCGGCCGCGACGTGATCGGGGCGCTCGCCTGGGTGGCAGAACTCGACACTTTGAACCGGGCGCTTGAGCGCCTGGGCGTTGCGGCGTTCGATGTTTCGGTCAGCGGGGCGGATGCGGCGGCGGCGCTGGCGGAGCTTGCTGGCGGGGTCGAGGCCTTGGCGCAGCTGCAGGGGCAGTACTACGAGCAGTTTTTCAGCGACGAAGAAAAGTTATTGCACTTGCGCGCGGATCTGTCGGCCGCGCTTGGCGACCTGGGCATGGAGATGGTGCATTCGCGCGAGCAGTACCGCGCGCTTGTGGACGGGTTGGATCTGATGACCGAGGAAGGGCGCGCGGCCTACGCGACCCTGCTGTCGATTGCGCCGGAGATGGCGCGGTACATCGACCTGCTCGACGATCAGGCCGATGCCGCCGACGGTGCGACCACGGCCAACGAGGGCTACAGCAATGCCTTGCGGGAGGCGCAGCGCTCGACGCAGGACAGCATCAGCGGATTGCAGCGGCTTTCCAGTTTGTTGCGCGGCACGCTCGACCAGATGGACATCGGCACGGTCGAGGCACAGAGCATGCGCCGCCGCAGCGCCCAGGCGGAGATTTCGGCGGCGGTGGCGATCGCCCGCGCAAGCGACGGCCGGGTGCTGCCCGAGGCCGAGCAAATTTCGTCCGCACTCGGCCGGGTGGCGGAACCCAGCCAGCACTTGTTTGGCAGCTTTACGGACTATGCGCGGGACTTTCTGATTACCGCCAACGATGTTTCGGCATTGGCGGAGATGACGGACGCGCAGTTGAGCGTGGAGCAGCAGACGCTCAAGTGGCTGAAGGATCGCGCCGAGACCGAGGATTTGGTGTTCTCCCAGCAGATTGCGCAGCAGACGATTGCCGCGGAGGCGCTGACGTCGCATACGACGATCCTCGACAGCATGGCCCAGTCGCTGCGTTTGATTAGCAAGGAGGATCAGCCGCGCAGCGCCGAGCGTCCGAACACGATCAGCTACGGCGCGGGCATTTCAATCGACACCGGCGCCGAGGGCGTTGTGATGAACCCGGTTACGGGCGAGATCTTGTGGGACGGCCTGAGTAATTTCAGTCGGCAACAGGCCGAGGCGATGGCCGCCGCGCTTTCGGCAATGTCCGAAGACGAGCGCGAGGAGTATCTGCGGACACGCAGCGTGCCGGGCTTTGCCAACGGGGGCGGCTTTGGCGGCGGTTGGCGGGTGGTGGGCGAGCATGGGCCGGAGCTGGAATACACGGGGCCGTCGACCATTTTCAATCGTGCCCAGGCCCAGGGGTTGATCGACGTGGCGGCCATTGTCCAGGAGCTGGCCGCCCTGCGGGACGATATGCGGGCGGCGATGTCGTCGCTCATAATGAAGAGCCATATCACCGCACGCACGCTGCAGCAGTGGACCGACGAGGGCATGCCTGAGGTGCGGTCATGATGGTGATCTTTCCCGTCGAGGTGACGGACGAGGTGTTGCTGTCGTCGAACGTCGCGGAGGATGACGCGCCGGAATGGGATGCGGGGGCGACGTACGAAAAGGGCGACGTCGTGATCAAGGCCTCCTCGCACAGAAAGTGGGAGTCGGTGATCGATGGCAACACCGGGATCGATCCCGAGGAGGATGAGGCCGACCCGCCGCGGTGGCTCGCGCTGGGTTCGACGAATCGCTATGCGATGTTCCGCGAGCCGATACAAGACACGACGACGTGCGATACGGAGATCGTGGTGGAGCTTGCCGTCGGGCTGATCCGCGGGGTGGCGTTTTTTGCGGTGGATGCGGCGCAGATCGAGATGGAGCTGACGTCACCCGAGGAGGGCGTGGTGTGGTCGCGCACGACCAACCTGGTGTTCGACAGCAACGTCGATGACTACTACGAGTACTTCTTCGATCCGCCCGTCCGGCAGACGGACTTCATCGCGCTGGACGTGCCGCCGTATGGGGCCGGTACCTTGCGGATTCGCATCTCGTCGCCGTCTGGCCCGGTGTCGATCGGCTGGATGGCGTTCGGCCCCGCCCGGTACATCGGGGCGACCCGCTACGGGGCGCAGTTCTCGATCACCGACTTCTCCATCAAGGAGTACGACACCTTCGGCAGGCAGATCCGGCGCAAGCGCAACTACGCCAAACGCGCCACCGCAGAACTGTGGGTGAAGAACGGGCTGGTGGAAGGAGTGTTCCAGGAGCTGGCCCGCCGCCGCAGCGATCTGCTCGTCTGGGCCACGGTCGAGGAATGGTTGCCCGGTATCACGCTGCTTGCCGGGCACTACAAGGACTATGGCGTGATCGCCAACTATCCAAGGGAGACGAATCTCTTCGTCGAAATCGAGGGCATGACATGAGTTTTGTTGATCCAATCGGGCAACCGCCCCCACGCAAGATCGCGCCCGAGGTGTTCTCGGCACAGATGCATGCGTTCCTGACCAGGCTTCCGCCGTTCGCCACGCAACTGGATACGCTCGGGGGGCTTGTGTCCGGCTGGGAGGCCGCGGCTCGCATGAATGCCGATGCTGCGGGCGACTCTGCCGCGATCGCGTTGGCCACGGCGAACAACCGGGGCGCCTGGTCGGCATTGACGGGGCCGGCCGCTCCGCCCGCCTCGGCGAACCACGCGGGCCGGGCATGGATTCTCGATGTGCCGGTCGAGGATGTCACCGCCCATGAACCCGGCGTCTCGGCCGCGTGGGTGCCGCTTGCACCGCTGGGATCGGCCCCTTTCAACATCATCCGCGTCGGGACGGACTACACCGCACAGGGCCGGGACTGGGTCGAGGTCGAAGCCCCCGGTTGCACCGTTGCCTTGCCGGCCGACCCGGTGCTTGGCACGACGGTGTGGATTGCCCGAGGGGACTTCTACGACACGGTGCTCCACGGAAACGGGGCGCTGATGATGGGTGAGGACGACACCTGGGTCTTCGATTCGCGCTGGCTGCGCGTGGTGGCGTGCGTATTCGTGGGTGGCAGCACTGGATGGAGGTTTTGACGTGCAACGTTTATCGGATCTGTATCGGGAAGGCGGCTACGACGAAGCGGCTTTGCCGCTTGTTGGTGGGACATGGGCGTCGGGTGGGTCGAACACCTACCCCCGTTCGCTTGATTTTCAGAACTTGGCCACGCTTACGGCCGGCGCCGGGGCATGGCAGACGATCGCGGACGTCCAGGGGGCGGGGATGTTGCGCGGGCTGGGGATGTACTGCGGAAGCATTGGTGCGGCACCGGCGTACATCGAGCTGAGGGTGACGATAGACGGGGTCGAACAGTCGCGGGCGTTGATCGGCCCGAACGCGGGCTACGTTGGCCTGCCTGCGGTTGCGGGGGTCGGGGATAGCTCGGGGCTGACGTCGTCGACCTGGGCGTTCCGGTTCAGCGAGTCACTGCGGATCGAGGCCCGCCGCTCCGCGGCGCAGTCGGCGACCGTCTATTGGACGCATTCCCTTGATCGGAGGCAGTGATGTATAGCGAACACATGGATGGCGAGTACCTGGTGCGTCAGCACCAGCACGGAATGGTGGAGCGCATTCTGGTCTCGCCCGTGCCCGAACCTGGCCCTGACCTGCGCCCGCAGGTCGTCGTCACCGGTATCTCCAGCCAGGAGGACATCGTCGTCGAAGACATGCGCACCGTGACATGCGCGACCGAGACACAGCTCGCCGTATCCGTCGAGATCCGCGACCCGATCACCGCCACCGTACTGCCGGTGGATCAAACGTTTCGCCTGCCCTTCCGGGCGCGCGATGGTCGCGAACGCATTCTGCTGGCCGTCTTCACGGCCGGCGCGGCGACGATTACCACGACGGTAGGCGAGTCCGGTTGCTGGCAGATCCGCGAAGAGACGATCAACAGCGGCTTGCCGCCCGAGCAGCACATGCAGTTCGCCGGGCTCGATATCTACGTAATCCAGACATGAGAAACGGGCGGCCCGGGCAAGTGCTGCAACACCCACCCGAGCCCCTTTCCCGCTGATGGCTCCAGCAAGTCAGGCAAGGCCCGCCACCTGTGCACAGGCGGGCGAAGCCTACCCTTATCTGCAATGGACTTGCAATGGATGAAATCAGATGCGGCAACTGCCGCAAGCTGCTCGCGCGAGGCACGGCCATCGCGCTGCAGATCAAGTGCCCGAGGTGTCGGGCGCTCAACGTCTTTAACAATCCGAAGGCCACTGAGCCTCCATGTCGAGCGACACGATCGCCCGGAGGCAAGCAGAGTGACTCAAGGCCCAATCATTCCGTGGATCGGCGGCAAGCGCAGGCTGGCAAAGCACATCATCCCGAAGTTCCCGGACCATAGCTGCTACGTCGAACCGTTCGCAGGTGGCGCGGCGCTTTTCTTCATGAAGCCTCCGGTCAAGGCGGAGGTGCTCAATGACATCAACGGCGATCTCGTCAATCTGTACCGTGTCGTAAAGCATCACCTGGTCGCATTCGTTGAGGAGTACAGGTGGGCGCTGACAAGTCGGGAAATGTTCGAGTGGGCGCAGCAGGCCGCGCCAGCCACGCTAACCGACATCCAGCGGGCAGCCCGCTTCTACTACCTTCAGCGCCTAGCGTTCGGGGGCAAAATCGTAGGTCAGACGTTTGGCACGACCACGACGTCCAGCGCGCGTTTTAACTTGACGAGAATCGAGGACGAGTTGTCCGCCGCGCACCTGCGCCTTTCGCAGACCACTATTGAGCACTTGCCATGGGTGACGTGTGTCGAGCGCTACGACCGGCCACACACGCTGTTTTACCTCGATCCTCCGTACTGGGGCACAACCGGCTACGGTGTCGAGTTTGAGCTTGCCAACTACAGTCGGATGGCCGCGTTGGCCAAGTCGATCAAAGGGAGGATGCTGGTGTCAGTCAACGACATACCCGAGATGCACCAGGCGTTCGCCGGGCTGCAAATCGAGCGCCTAGCCATCCGCTACACGGTTGGCGGCAGCGGCAAGTCCGTGCCAGCCGGCGAGTTGCTGATCCGCAACTGGTAGGGCAGCTCGACTGGACTGCGGTTCAACGTGGAGCGGTACTGGAGCCGTCGACAACACAGCACCGGAGATTAAGATGCGCATCCAGGACCACAGCAACTACGACGCGGACGACCATGCCTACCTGCGAGCCAAGGGCTGGACTGACGATGAGATCGTCACTCGTTGGACGGATGAGGCGATGAGGGGCAACGGACCGTGCAGGTGGACCGGCGAGGGTCGCCACAAACTGGCGGCGGTCACCGAGAGACACTAGTCGCAAGCCACACTCCACAAAGCAGAGCCGGCTCACGCCGGCTTTTTTTATCTGGCCGAACAGTGCAAATTCATTGCACTGTGCGCAACCGCACAAAGCATCATTTATCGCACGCGGGCATCGTCATTTATCGCGACGCGCTTCAATCACCGCGCAGAACCGCAAACGCGGCCCCCCTGAGGCACGACAGCAGTTCTCATTTCAAAATCAGGTTGAAGTATGTGGGGATTTAATTTGGTACGGGCTGTGGAGGTTACCCAGAGTCTATCGGTTGTGGGTTGAGGCGTTGCGTCATGAACTGCATCAG